>JBAVVD010000099.1:0-20210 GCA_049697115.1 Candidatus Aminicenantales bacterium | reverse complement strand
TCAATCCCTAAAAGAATACGACACGCCTTTTGAGGCTTACCGGCAGATGAGGATGGCTGTGGCATGTTGAAGGAACTACACCTAAAAAAAGATTCATCTTTGGTCTTGACAATTAGACCACTTCAGTTAACAAATTAAACCACTGCGGTTTCGAACAGATGTTCTTACCAATGACTAAGTTTTTATATAAAAAATCAGGAGAATTGTAATGAAAATTGAAATTTTTCAGTTAGAAAGAACCCAATCATTATGGGAAAATACCGTGGAATACAACTTAACCGAAACAGGCATCCATCCTTTTACTCTTGAGGAATTACTGGACGAAGAGGAAATCAAAAAATTACATACTATCCGACTCGGTTACGGCCAGACAAACGGTTCTATAGAGTTGCGAGATGCGATCAGCGCCATGTATCCCGGTACTGACCGGGATAATGTGATGGTAACCAGCGGTTCTGTAGAGGCGAATTTTGTTACAATCTGGAGTCTCTTAGAGCATGGCGATGAACTGGTTCTTATGCTTCCTAATTATATGCAAATCTGGGGGATCGCACATGCTTTTGACATCAAAGTTAAACCTTTCTATTTAAAAGAGGAATTGCAGTGGCAACCGGATCTCAACGAGCTTAAAAAACTGGTGTCGCCCAAAACCAAAATGATTGCTGTCTGCAATCCTAACAATCCGACCGGCGCAGTACTGAGTGAGAAGGCAATGAGTGTAATTGTCGGACTGGCGAAAGAAGCTAATGCCTGGCTTTATGCAGATGAAATTTATAGAGGCGCGGAATTATCATGCAAAAATACAGCTTCATTTCATGGGCGGTATGATAAGGTCATAATTGCCGGGGGTCTCTCTAAAGCTTATGCACTGCCTGGATTGCGGATCGGCTGGCTGGTAGGGCCGCATAAAGAAATTGCCGATACCTGGGCGCGCCGCGATTATACGACTATCGCTACATGTGTGCTCAGCAATCGTATTGCTGCTTTAGCATTACAGCCCGAGTTAAGAGCAAAAATCCTTCGACGCAATCGCAAAATGCTCAATGAAAATATCATTATTCTGAAAAAATGGGCGGATAGCCATCAGGGTCTTTTTATGTTTATACCTCCACAAGCCGGTGGAATGGTTTTCCTGCGTTATAACATGGATATCAATTCCACTGAACTGGTTACAAAACTCAGAAAAGAAAAGAGTACATTTATTGTTGCTGGTGATTGCTTTGGGATGGATCATAGAGTACGCATCGGTATCGGCTCGGAGAAAGATTACTTGTGGACCGGTCTACAACGCATAAGTGAAGCCTTAAAAGAAATCTTATGATCGGAGGTAACAATGAAATATGTTCGAATGCCCATTGAAGAGGAATCGCCTGAACAATTTGGTTATGACAGAATAAAATACAATCTTGCCGAAAGTTCTGTCAGTGACCGTTCGTTAAGGGATCTTGGATTAAATCTTGATGATACCTTGCTTTGTTACGGCGATCATGTCTTCAGTTTCCCAATACCCGTTCAGCTTATTTTCCTCAAGAGTCAGTTTTGCGAAAATCTTTTGACCATCGACGAGATAAAAATAGAAGCTTTCCGATAATCATACAATAATCATGAATAATCCAGACTAGCTGATGACTTTGTCAATGTCCTTTTCCGCGTAGTCTTCATATTCGAGGGCGAGGATGTACTCGCTTCTGAGCATGAGGTAGTGGCTCTTTTCGACTTTGCTCAGATATTCCAGAATCCGCTTTTTTTCCGATTTGAGCCTTCCGGCGATCGCGGCATAAAAGTTCTGAGCCGCCTGCTCCGAGGCCATGGCCTGGTAGAGAATCTCAGCCAGGGAAGAAGAGGGCTTCATCCGGACAGAAGGCAGGAGCGTCGCGTCGACGGACCTGGGGATTGACGGCTTTTCACCTTTAAACATTGACGCAAAGAGATTCTCCAGAATTTTTTTATGCTTTTTCTCCTCGAAAGCCAGGGTCTTGAATTTTTCTTTCAAAAAGGGATTTTTCACTCGACTCGCCAACCGGACATAAATTTTATCGGCCTCAATCTCTGCTTTGATGGCCATTCCCAGCAGGCTTTTGACGGAAGTTCGGGAGATATTCATGGTTCTGTCCTCCTCTCTGATCGGTATGAACTTATTATACCAGAGATTTTCGGCCGCTGGGAGAGTTGACCTTTCTCTTATTTCGCCTTGGTCTTTTTCATCAATTCCGTCCAGCTCAGGCAGTTGAGGATGTCTTTCTTTTCAAGCCAGCCCCGCCGCGCAATCCCCACCCCGAAACGCATCATGGCCAGGCCTTGGGCATAGTGCGTATCCGTGCCGATGGCGATTGTAATTCCCATATCCTTGGCTTTCCTCAGGTAAAGTTCATTCAGATCGAGGCGGTCGTAGTGGGCATTGAGTTCAAGGGATTTTCCCATTTTTCGGGCGGCCTCGAGCACCTTTTCCAGGTCCACGTCGTATCCCTCCCTTCCGGAGATGAGCCGTCCGGACGGATGGGCCAGGATATGCACGCAGGGATTTTCCAGCGCCCGAAGGATTCTTTCGGTCACATTCTTCTTGAAGCCGCTGTGGATCGCGGCGATCACAAGGTCCAGCTCTTTCAAGACGTTATCCGGAAAATCAAGCCGGCCGTCCGAAAGGATATCCACTTCGGTTCCCTTCAGGATTCGGATTCCCTTAAGCGTGCTGTTCAGTTTTTCGATTTCCGCGCCCTGTTGTTTAAGGCGCTCCGGCGTGAGCCCGCCGGCGTACCTTACGGATTGGGAGTGGTCGCAGATGGCGATGTACTTATAGCCCATGCGGCGGGCCAACTTGGCCAGATCCTCGATGGAGAGATTCCCGTCGCTGTAGCTGGAATGGACATGGAGGTCGCCCTGGATATCGGAAGGGTCCACAAGCCGGGGGAGCTTGTTTTTAAGGGCGCGCTCGACCTCTCCCCGGTCTTCCCGCAGCTCGGGAGGGATGAGCGGAAGGCCGAGGGCCTGATAGACCTGATCCTCGTCGCGTCCGGCGATTTTTTTGTTCCCCTTGAAGACGCCGTATTCGGATATCTTCAGCCCCATGTCCTTGGCCATCCCGCGCAGTTTGATGTTATGCGCCTTGGAGCCTGTAAAGTACTGGAGGGCGGCGCCGTATGCGGATTCTTCGATGACCCTCAGGTCCACCTGGCGTTCCCCGGATTCCGTGGAGATCATGATCGAGCCCTTGGTTTCCCCGGCGGAGAGGATGCGGGCGGTTCCTGGGAATTCGGTGAAGGTGCGGATAATGTCCGGCCCGTTTGTGCCGCTGGCCAGAATGTCGATGTCGCCGATGGTTTCTTTCATACGGCGCAGGGATCCGGCCGGGGAAAGGCGGCGGACGAGCGGCGAATTTTTCAGATACGTGACAACCTCTTCGGCAATGGCTGTCGCTTCATAGATAGAGATCCGCTCCCTGGCCCGTTCGTAGTTTTCGATTCCTTTCTTGATGTTTTCGACTTTTTTTGCGCCCATTCCGAAGAGCCTGGCCAGCGACCCGTCCGCAATGACTTTTTTCAGGTCGGGCAGGTTCTTGACGCCGAGTTCTTCATGGGCGAGCTTAACTGTCTTAGCACCCAAATTCTGGACCTCCAGCAGCTCAAGCAGGCCCTCCGGAATTCCGGCCAGGACTTCCTCATATTTTTTCATCCGGCCGGTCTTGAGATATTCCTCAATCTTATCGGCGATGCCGCTTCCGATACCAGGGATTTCACGCAGCCTTTTTTCCCGGGCAATGGTCTCGATGTCTTCGGTCAGGTCCTCGAGAATCCGTGAGGCTTTCCGGTAGGCGATGGCTTTGAAGGCCACCTCCCCTTGGATTTCCAGCGCATCAGCCATGCGGGAAAAAATGGCGGCGATTTCCTTATTCTTCATGGAGTTTTTGCCTCTTTCAAAATATGATAATGCTTTTTTCCACAGGAAACAACACTGGTCTGACTCCTTATTAACACAGGAAGCATCTCCAAAACCATGATATCTGAAAGGCCAAATGACCTTATTTTTTTTCACGGTTTTAGAGATACTTACGTTAACACATTGACATTTCCAGCGACTATTCTTATTTTAAAAGCCATGAAAGTCATTCTGGCCGGATACAATGTGGACAGGGAAGTCATCGATGAGCTCAAGCGCAACTCCCCGTCTCGCCTGGATGTGACGCCCGAGACGCTCTCCGCCTCCTATGCACGCATCTCCAGAGACCCGCGCCCTGCCGACGAGCTGCGGCGCGCGGCCCGCCAGGAAGTCGAGCGGGCCCGACGCTCCAATCAGAACATCATCTTTAAGATGGGCCATCATTCGGTGGCCGAGCACGCTGTTTTCAATTTTGACCTTATCGGCGTCAGCCGCCTGGCCATTGAAGAGGTTGAAAAATTCCGCCTCTGTTCCTACACGGAAAAATCCCAGCGCTACATTACTCTGGGCGACGACTTTGTCCTTCCCGAGGAAATCAAAAACGCTGGCAGGGAAAAGCTTTACGTTGAGACCATCCGTGCCCAGAACGCCCTCTACCACAGCCTTTACAGCAGACTCCAACCCTATTTCTTTGACCGGAATCCGGAGATGGCGGGGGATTCCAAGAAACACTCGATCCTCGACGGCTGGGCCAAGGAAGACGCCCGCTATGTGGTCAGCCTGGCCACAGAAGGACAGCTTGGAATGACCATCAATGCCCGCAACCTGGAGCTTCTCATCCGCCGCTTGGCCTCCAAAAAATTGGCCGAGGTCAGGGAGCTCAACCGGAGGATGTACGACCTGGCCAAGGAAGTCGCCCCCTCGATCCTTCTTTTTACAGAGGCCAGCGATTTAGATGTCCGGACCTATGCTGAATTTGAAGAAGAAGCGGAACGCGTTTTTGGAAAGAAAAACAAAATCCGAAAAGAGAACAGCGGGGATATCGGCCCGAGGAATGCGGTTCACCTTGTGGATTTTACCCGGAATGGCGATGAGAAGCTTCTGGCCTCGATCCTTCACACGACATCCTCTCTGCCTTATCAGAAATGCCTGGCGCAAGTGAAAGAGTTGAGCTTCAGAGCAAAGAAAGGACTTATTCAGCGGGCCTTCCAGCACATGGAGTTCTACGATTTCCCGCTTCGCGAGTTCGAATATGTCGATTTGACATTCGACATCACTCTTTCCGCCTCCTGTTTTGCCCAGCTCAAGCGCCACCGCATGGCCACGCTGACCTGCCAGAGATATAATCCCGAACTGGGGGTGACTGTCCCGCCCTCCATCGAGGACATCGGCGCAGCGGGAGAATTTATGGAAATGGTCGGCCGGACCAACGACGTCTATGGTGAGTTAAAAAAAACCGTCGGGCAGGCCGCGGAGTATATCCTCACCAATGCGCACCAGAGAAGGGCCCTGCTCAAGGTCAATGCCCGCGAGCTTTACCATATTTCGCGACTCAGGGAAGATGCCACGGCCCAGTGGGATATCCGTGAGCTTTCGGGCAAGATGTCGCGCCTGGCCCGGAAAGTCCTGCCCCTCTCCTGCCTCCTCCTCGGCGGCAAAGATACATTTCCCGGCCTTTATGAAAGCGTCTTCGGCCGGAAGCCAAAATTCCTTCCCCCTGATTTCAGGGAATAAAGTTTGTTTAGGAGGCTTTTTTGAGTTTCCTTGAGAGTGCATCTGCGTGCCGGAGGGGCTCGGGAATCCGGAAGGCTGGAGTGCAGGCGAGCACAATCTGTATAGAATCTTCCAGGTCGATTCTGTGGCCGGGCGAGACAAAGAGCGGCCGGACATTATCTCTGGTTCTCAGAACACTGCCGATGATTCTGCCTTTATGGAGCAGGGGAGACCGGCAGCCCTTTTTATTTCGCGGTTCCTTGAATTCGCCGATCAGCCGGGACTTGGCGCATCCGATGGCCGGAATATTAAGAAGTACCCCGATGTGGGAGGCGATGCCCAGGCCTTTCGGGTGGGCGATCCCCTGGCCGTCAAAGAGAATAACGTCGGGCTTTTGGCTTAATTTTTGAATCGCCCGTATGACAGCCGCCCCTTCCCTGAAGGATAAATAGCCGGGTATATAGGGAAAGGTTAAGGCGGCTTCGGCGCCCGTCTCTTCGAGGAGAATGAGCTCGGGAAGTTTATAGAGGGCTGCAGCTGCAAAGATTTTCGTCTGAGAAAAAGATGCATCCACGCCGGCGACCAGTTCCGGCTTTTTGCGGAGCCTGCAAATCCGGACTTTTGTTGCGAGACTTTCCTGGAGTTTCTTTGCCTGAGCCAGATTCTCAGGCCGTCCCATTCCGTCTCGCACAGCTTTCATTCTCTTATGGAAATTCTATCTTTTAAAAATATGAGATGCAACCAAGCGATATCATGTTTCCATTGATTGATTGAATATTCAGCCCGAGGATTTTGAGTTTGCGAGAGATGTCCTCGTTCTGTTAAAATGGCTACAAAAATTGGTAGTAGCTGAAATTCTCCTTAACGCTCCTCATTGCTGAGAAGGTCGATATATTCATCTTGAGAATGGCGATGAGTTCGTGGTTTTTATTGATGAAGAGTTGAATTCAACAAAATGGTTCTCTTCCATTCCGGATATCTCCTTTCTCACTCCCACAGAATAGAAGAAAACCAATAAAATAAAGAATCGGAGAGTCGAGAAATGTTTAAAAAGGGATATTCTCCCCGGGATGATTCCTGGAATTCGCTGGATGAAAGAGCGGCGGCCTATAACCGGATGAGCCGGTGGTATGACCTGACGGCCGGCCGATGGGAAAAGAAAATCAGGATTGCGGGTCTCAAGAGATTGAGAGCTCAGAGAGGGGAGAGAATCCTTGAGATCGGCTTCGGCACCGGACATGCCCTCCGGACCCTGGCTCAAATCGTGGGATGGAACGGCCGGGTTTTCGGCCTGGATATTTCCGATGGAATGCTCCGGATGGCCAGAAAGAGGATTAAAAAGGCGGATTTCACAGATCATGTTCTCTTCACGATCGGCGATGCCCGGCAGCTTCCCTATCAGGCAAACTTTTTTGACGGAATTTTCATGAGTTTTAGCCTTGAACTTTTTTCTCAGGCCGAGATCCCTGATGTTCTGGCCGAATGCCGCCGCGTTCTCAGGGAGTGCGGCCGTCTGGGAATTGTGGCCATGTCCGGAAAAGGAAGATCCACCCTCATGATGAAATTGTATAAATGGGCCGGGGAAAAATTTCCCCGCTATGTGGATTGCCGTCCGATCCTGGCCAGGGAAGAAGTGGAGAGAGCCGGCTTCCTTGTGAAGGAAACAGTGACGATCTCCTTTTTCCATCTGCCCGTGGAGATTGTCGTCGGCCGTAAACAGGATTGAGTCATCTTTCCAGCCGGCCGGCCACCGACCAGTTGTTGAGCTCAATTTCGCGCGTCTGATGGTCTTCTCTGGTTGAAGTCAGGAGCTGGAAAAGGTCAGGATTGCAGGCCATCAGGGCGAGCAGAGTGGCCCTGTACATGGCCGGCGTAAATGTCTGCACTCCCTCCCAGTTCATTGAAGGCGGGAAGCTGTGTGGGATTATGGACCATGGCGATCACATGGGCAAGGCCTGATTTTATGGCTTTCCTGCAGACCCAGAGGTTATTTCCGTCGTCTGTGTCCAGGGCCAGCAGAGCTCTGGCATTCTGGAGAATCTGCTTTTCAAAGGATGTTACCTTTTTCTCATCTTCTGCGGCCGGGAGACCTGTTCCGTCTTTCGAACTGTCGGGAAAGGCAGGCAGCTGAATGAAGTTCACTTTCTCGCCCCGCCTTTCCAGTTCTCTGGCAACCTGGCGGGCGAGGTCATTCAGGCCGTAGATCAGGATGGGCAGCGTCTGTTTTTGTTCTTTCAGAGGAATAATCCAGTTGAACAGGATTGGAGCCAGGGTGGATGTGACAGCAGCCACAAGAATGAAAGCGGCATTTGTGGCTTCACCGATAACTCCCAAACGCAGTCCGATACCGGAAGCGGCAATGATCAGGGAGAGGCGGGCGGAAAGAATGAGGCCTCCGCCCAGGGTTTTACGCCAGGGAAAGAAAATCCGGAACAGAAGAGCCGGGAATATCTTGATGACGAATGCAGCCGCCAGAAGAAGGGGCGTGAGTATCCAGGTGGCTTTGTTCCTCAACAGGGCGGGAAAATCAAAGCGCATGCCCACGGTGATAAAAAAGATAGGGACAAAGAAGCCGAATCCGATGGCATCGAGTTTATGGCGGATTTGTTCATCCTCTGCCGGCGTCAGGAAAGAGAAGACAACGCCGGCCAGGAAGGCCAGCGTGAAATCTTCCCGGATTAGTCGAAGGCCGGACTTGCCGATCAGAATCCCTGCCAGGATTTCGCCGACGACCACCGGCAGCCGCCGCATCCGTGAAAGTATGAGGGGAACCATAAAAGCCAGCATTAAAATTAGCAGGAGGGGCAAAAATCTCAGGTTCTGTTCCATATCTGAATTTCCTGAACTCTATCCTGGATTATTCAAAAATCCAGAAGATGTGGTATCGATCGGCGGATCCAGGACATCAATTTTCCCTCTCAGAGACTTTGTCAATAGATTAGCGAAAGGCCGGAATAATGTCAAAGACATCTCGCCAGAGGAAGGTAAATAACCTTATGTTTTTCATGGTTTTGGAGATGCGAGGCTCACTCGTAGGATGAGTTTCAGGAAAAAACGAAAAGGCTTTCTATTTCGATTTGAGCCTGAAGAACTGCCTTTTGCCGACCTTGAGGATCAGTTCTTTTTTCTGTGTGAAATGGACCTGGAAGCCGATATCATCGATTCTCGCTCCGTCGAGATAGACGCCGCCCTGGCGAATCATCCGTTTGGCTTCGCCCCGTGAGGGGAAGATGTCGAGCTGGACAAGCAGGTCGACAAAAGGAACGGCTTGTGTTTTCTGGCCGCTCAAGTGAACAATTTTTTCTTCCATCTCCGAAGGGACGTCCTTGTGTTTGTGGACCTTCTCGAATTCTTCGGCGGCCTTTTCCGCATCCTCTTTTGTCCAGAAATCGGCGACGATGGATTTGGCCAGCTTTACCTTTAAATCTTTTGGATTGAGCGTTCCTTCCTTTATTTCTTTCTTCCATTTCTCAATCTGCGTCTGGGGCTCGTCCGTGAGCAGCTCGTAGTAGCGGAACATCAGGGGGTCGGAAATGGACATGATTTTCCCGAAGATTTCCTTCGGCGGATCGGTGATGCCTACATAGTTACCGAGCGTCTTGCTCATTTTCTCCACGCCGTTGGTGCCTTCGAGCAGCGGCAGGGTGATAATAACCTGGGATTCCTGCTGGAACTCCCGCTGGATATCGCGGCCGACGAGGAGGTTGAATTTTTGGTCGGTACCGCCCATCTCCACATCCGCTCTCAAGGCTACGGAGTCATAGGCCTGGTAGAGAGGGTAGAGGATCTCATGGACAGAGATCGGCAGGCCGGCCTTTAAGCGATTGGTGAAGTCGTCCCGCTCCAGGATGCGGGCCACGGTGTATTTGGCGCTGAGATTAATGATCTCGAAGCTCGTCAATTTTCCCAGCCAGCGGGAGTTGAAATCGATGATGGTTTTCTGGCGGTCGAGTATTTTAAAGATCTGTTTCTTGTAGGTCTCGGCGTTGACGGCGATTTCTTCCGGAGTCATCGGCGGCCGGGTGGAGGATCGGCCCGAAGGATCTCCGATGAGGCCGGTGAAGTCGCCGATGAGAAAAACCACATCATGCCCCAAATCCTGGAAGTGCTTCATTTTCCTGAGGATAACCGTGTGTCCGAGATGGATGTCCGGTGCGGTCGGGTCAAAACCGACCTTGACCTTGAGCGGCCTTTTTTCCTTCAGCGATCGCGCGAGCTTCTCCCTGAGCTCGTCCTCTCGGATGATTTCCGCGCACCCTTTTCGGATGGTATTGAATTGTTCTTCTACCGATTTCTTCATGGCCGATCTTCATTATCATAATTAATCTGATCGGATGTTGCAATGATAATAAGCGAGCTCTATGACGAAAAATGCAGCATACATGTTCTTTGGGGGATCAAAAGACGATTCCCTGGAAAGAACGCTTTCTTCTTTATTGTTCGGGCTGGATGAAGACACGGCGGCCATCAAGAGTTCCTTCGAAGCAGCCTGAGGCGGCGGGGGATTCTCGGGCATTCCTCCTCGATGAATAGAAACTTATGGCTCCCTTCCTCTGACTTGCCGACTTTACCCCGATGGGCATTGGCGTACAGGCCGAAGGAACGGACCATGACTTGGCCTTTGTCTGGAATATAATAGTCTCTCCTCTGATGGATATTTGAGTCGTCAAATATGCGACTTGCAATTTAATATGGATAATTTTAATATAAGACTGCAATTTTGCGGGGATATTTGATGGAATCATATAATATACGACGTCAATAAAAGGAGATTTGCATCAAATACAGCACTCTGTATATTAATAGTTATACGCACTTGAGAAATGAAGAACCAATATTTCGGCGATGAAAACGATTATAGAAAGTACGGGCTGTTGCGCGTTCTAACGGACCGCAGCTCGCTCGGCACCGGAATATGCTGGATGCTCACCGAGTCGGACGGTCGAAATGATGGCGGGCGTATCAGCTATTTGAATTTTGAAAATCGTATAATGTGGCGGCGACACGATCATGATTTATACGACGCCCTGGTTCGGATCGTCCAGGTTGACCGGTGCCGAGATGTGGCGCGGGCGGATTCGCCATCTATTCTCAAGGGAATGATATTTCACTTGCCAACGATTTCCGATAATCGCAATGAACGTCGACGATATTTTTCGACAGCGATGCATCAATTCATGGGGCTTGATCTGATTTTTTTCGATCCAGATAACGGGATTGAAGTTCGTTCGACTCCACTGGGCAGGATGGGTTCATCCAAATACGTCTACTGGAACGAACTGAAAGAGGCATTCAACGCAGGGCACTCACTGCTGATTTACCAGCATTTCCCCCGCGTTAGAAGGTTTCAATTTATCGAGCAACGAACCCGAGAATTGATAGAATACCTTGGTTCGGATGAGATTCATGCATACAAAACAACTCATGTCGTGTTTTTTCTCGTACCTCAGGATAGACACGTTGAGTATTTTCGCATGCGCTTATCCGATGTGAACGTGAAATGGGAGGGGCAGATTCAAGGCAATATTTATCAAGGCGAATAACAACAGGCTGAAGCTGACGGCTGCCCAGGCGAAATACCGGAGGCCCCGCAGCTTAGCCTGAGCGTTAGGCGGCTGGTTCAGCCTCGGGTGAAGCCGGTCGCTGAGACATTCACTCGAAGGAGGATCTCATGCAAAGGTTGACCACACTGGTATTCCTTCTTGTGGCGGTTGCGCTTTGCTTGGACCCCGCAGCGGCCCAGACGGGCATCGACGACCGCAGGCCACCCATCATCGACATGCACCTCCATGCCTACCGGCTGGACGACGGAAAGCCACCCGAGGTGAATCCGGTCACCGGGCAACCGTCCGCCGCGAGAACGAGCGCCGAACTTCGCGACGCATCCTTGGCGGCGCTCAAGCGCTACAACATCGTGAAGGCCGTCACCAGCGGTCCGCCAGAAACGGTTCACCAGTGGTGCGAGGCGGCTCCGGACATGATCATGATCGGCGTGTACGTGGACGAGGCGAATCCGCTACCTGACTTAGCAAGACTTCGCGCCGAGATACAAGCGGGTCGCGTGCATGTTCTGGGCGAGTTAGTCCTGCAACACATAGGCTTGGCGCCAGACGACCCTCGCCTGGAGCCGTACTACGCCCTCGCCGAAGAGATGGACATCCCGGTCGGGATCCACACGGGGATTGGCCCCCCGGGAACGCCGTACGACCCGTGCTGCCCGCACTTCCGTGTGACGCTCGGAAACCCGATCCTCATCGAGGAAGTGCTTGTTCGCCACCCGCGGCTGCGCCTTTACCTGATGCACGGCGGGGCGCCGTACCTTCAGGAAACGAAGGCAATCTTGTCGGTGTACCCGCAGGTCTACGTCGATCTCGCAACGATCAATTGGATCCTGCCTCGGGAGGAATTCCACAGCTACCTGCGGGAACTCGTCCGCGCCGGCTTCGGAAAGCGGCTGCTCTTTGGGTCAGACCAGATGGTGTGGCCTGAGGCCATCGGAATGGCGGTGGAAGGGATCGAATCAGCCGCTTTCCTGACAGAAGAGGAGAAGCGGGACATCTTCTACAACAACGCGGTGCGCTTCCTCAGGCTTGATGATAAGTGATGTGCGAGTGAGAATAAGAAATTGGTTTTCGGCTATGGTGGCCGACTGAGCCTCTTTGTGAGGTTTTCATCAAGAAACAGATCCGCTTTATTATTCGGGCTGGATGAAGACACGGCGGCCGCGCACTTCGAGCCGTCCCTCAAAAAAAAGCCTCACGGATTCCGGATAGATTTTATGCTCTTCCTTGAGGATCCGGACGCTTAGCGTTTCTTCGGTATCGTTCGGATGAACGGGGACTACAGCCTGGAGGATGATCGGGCCCATGTCCACTTCCTCAGCGACAAAATGGACGGTGACGCCGGAGAACCTTACACCCCAGTCGATGGCCTTCTGCTGGACGTGAAGGCCGGGAAAAGCGGGAAGCAGGGCGGGGTGGATGTTCATAATCCGATTTTTGAACTCCCGGCAGAACAGCGGCGGGAGTACCCGCATGTAGCCGGCCAGGCAAATCAGGTCCACTTCTCTTTTTTTGGCTTCCTGGATGATGTCTTTATCGTAGTCCTCGCGCGCCGCATACAACTTGGGGTTGTAGAAGAGGGTTTCCAGGCCTCGCTCCCGGGCCACTTTCAATCCCTGCGCGTCCTCTTTGTCGCTGAAGACGAGGACAATTTCGGCGTTTATTCTTCCTTCGAGGATGGCGTCGTGGATGGCCATGAAATTGGACCCCCGGCCCGAAATCATGACCATGAGCCGGCCGTGCTTTTTCGGGCTGACAAATATTTCTTCGGCCATTTGGGTTTCCTTTTGTATAATAAATAAGGAAAACATTTTGTTCTCCGTTTAAATCTTGAAAAAGCCCGGAAGAGATGCTTTCCAGGTCCTGAAAGCTTCCTTGACTGAGAGCGCAATCATCTCCCGGCCGTTATGACGGATGATAATTTTTTCCCCGCCGGTTTTTCCGATGACGGCTGCCTTAACTTTTCTCTTTCCGGCCAGCTCCAACAGCTTTTTGAGCTTGGAATCCTCAACCGTGACAATAATCCTGGACTGCGTTTCTCCGAATAGAAGAGCGTCGGGCCGGATTTGATCTTTGAGCTCGACACAGCCGCCCATTTTTTTCCGGCTGAAAAAACAGCATTCGGACAGGCAGGTCGCCAGCCCTCCTTCGGATACGTCATGGGCCGAACAAAGGAGGTTCTTTTCGATGGACTCGATGCAGAGGTCATGGACACGCTTTTCTTCTTTAAGGTTGAGAGAGGGCGGCGGTCCCTTTTCCTTATGGAAGAGCACTCGGATATATTCCGAGCCGCCGAGCTCTTCTTTATTCTCTCCGAGAAGAACGATGCTGTTCCCTTCTTCTTCAAATCCCGGAGCAATCACTGCAGCCGTATCCTCCACGACGCCCACGATACCGAGCACAGGAGTCGGGAAGATCGAGATGCCCTCCGTCTCGTTATAGAAGCTCACGTTGCCGCCGGTGACAGGGATGGCAAAGGCCGTGCAGGCTTCGGCCATTCCTTCGATGACCTCTTTGAACTGCCACATGATTTCCGGCTTCTCCGGGTTGCCGAAATTCAGACAGTTGGTTACTCCCACCGGACGCGCGCCCACGCAGGCCAGGTTGCGGCAGGCCTCGGCCACGGCGATCATCCCTCCTGTTCGGGGTTCCAAGTGGGCATAGAGCGCATTCCCGTCGAGGGTGACGGCAATGCCCTTTCGGGAACCTTTAATTCTCAGGACAGATGCATCGGCTCCGGGGAGGACCATGGTGTTGGTCTGAACCATATGGTCGTACTGCCGAAACACCCACTCTTTGTCGGCGATGGTCGGTGAAGAAAGCAGGCTTCGGAGCGCCTGGTTGCAGTCTTGAGGGAGAGGGATTGTAGTTAAATCGAGCGCATCCTCTTTGCCCGCCGGCGCTTTCATTTCCCTGTGGTAGATGGGGCAGAGGTCAATAACAGCCGAGACCGGAATATCGACCACGACTTGACCTCCGCTCCGGACCTGGAGTTTTCCTCCTTCAGTGACCTCTCCGATGACGACGGCATCCAAGTCCCACTTGGCAAAAATTTCCTGAACTTCTTTGACTTTTTCTCTCTTGGCCACAATGAGCATTCTCTCCTGGGACTCGGAGAGCATGATTTCATAGGGGGTCATGCCGGCTTCCCGCTGGGGAACAAAGTCAAGGTTGATGGCAATTCCTGTTCCGGATTTGGCCGCCATTTCCGTAGTCGAGCAGGTCAGCCCGGCCGCGCCCATGTCCTGGATGCCGACAATCAGACCTTTGGCCATTACTTCCAGACAGGCTTCCAGAAGGAGCTTTTCCTTAAAAGGATCTCCCACCTGAACATTCGGCCGCTTGTGCTCTGTCTCCTTCCCGAATTCCGCAGAAGCCATGGTCGCGCCGTGGATGCCGTCTCGCCCGGTCATGGACCCGACGTAGAGAACGGAATTTCCTTTCCCTTCGGCCTTGGCATAAAAAATTTTGTCTTTTTCCACTATTCCCAGGCAGAAGACATTCACCAGAGGATTCAGAGAATAACAATTATTGAAATAGACTTCGCCGCCGACAGTGGGAACACCCATGGAATTTCCATAGGCGGAAATGCCCGAAACGACGCCTTCCATAATGGCCTTGTTCTTCGGCGAGGTCAGCGGTCCGAAGCGGAGAGAATCGAGCAGGGCAATAGGCCTGGCTCCCATGGTGAAAATATCGCGGAGAATGCCTCCAACTCCGGTGGCGGCCCCCTGAAAGGGCTCAATGAAGGAAGGGTGGTTGTGGGATTCGATTTTAAAGACAAGGGCCAGCCCGTCCCCGATGTCCACGATTCCCGCATTCTCTCCAGGCCCCTGGATGACGTGCGTTCCCTTGGTGGGAAGTTTCTTGAGATGGAATCTGGAGCTTTTGTAGCTGCAGTGTTCAGACCACATGAGGGAGAAAATCCCGAGCTCGGTGATGTTCGGCTCTCGGCCCACAAGCTCCACGATGCGGTCGTATTCCGCCTGGGTCAGGTTGTGGTCTTTAAGAGTTTTTTGTTCGATCATTGAATTCTATTGCCTTTATTATTTTCCTATGATCGATTCAAATATCACCCGGCCGTCCGTGCTTCCCAGCAGTACCTCTGAGGCCCGCTCCGGATGGGGCATCATGCCCAGGACGTTTCCTTTCCGGTTGATGAGTCCGGCAATGCCGTCAAGAGAGCCGTTGACATTGCCTTCCTCCGTGAGCCGGCCGTCCGCGTCCGCATACCGGAAAACGACCTGTCCGTTTTCTTCAATTTCCTGAAGGATATCGGGAGGCGCATAGTAATTTCCGTCAAAATGGGCGATCGGGATTTTCAGAATCTGCTCCTTCTTTCCTTTTGAGGAGAAGCGGGTGCGGACGTTTTCGATGCGCAGATGGACAAACTGGCAGAGGAATTTCAGGTTCTTATTTCTGAGCATGGCGCCGGGAAGAAGCCGCAGTTCCAGAAGAACCTGGAACCCGTTGCAGATGCCGAGCACCAGACCCCCTTTTTCGGCGAATTCCCCGACTTCCTGCATCAGAGGCGAGAATTTGGCGATGGCACCCGACCGGAGATAATCCCCGTAGGAAAACCCACCCGGAAGGACCACGCAGTCAACGTTGTGCAGGTCATGATCTTTGTGCCACAGGAAAACGGTTGGCTGTCGGAAAACGTCATTCAGAACATGATAGGTGTCATAGTCGCAATTCGATCCGGGGAAAATGATGACTCCGAACTTCAATTTACCTCTTCGCTCAATCTTTGAGTATTTCCCAGGAGAATTTCTCGATGATGGGATTGGCCAGGACCTTATCCGAGATTTCCGGGATGACTTTTTGTATTTCCTCCTCCGAAAGCCCGTCCAGGGAAACCTCAAACATTTTTCCCTGCCGCACGTCTTTGACAAAATGATAGCCCAGAGTATGAAGGGCGTTCTTAACCGTCAATCCCTGGGGATCGAGGACACTCTCTTTGAATGAGACCAGAATCCTAACTTTCATCGCTGAGAACCTTTTTAAAAATAGTATCCATTTTACCCAAGTAGGGCTTGAGGGAGAAGCACTGTCCAATTTCTCCGGAAGAGAGAGTTTTCCGGATATCCGGATCGGTCCGAACAAGCTGTTGGAAGTCGAGATTTTCTTTCCAGGCGCGCAGGCTGTTTCTCTGGACAAGCTGGTAAGCGTCTTCCCGCGAGAGGCCTTTTCCCGTCAGGGCGAGAAGCACGCTCTGGGAGAAGATCAATCCGCGGGTGGCCTGGATATTTTTTTCCATTCTGTCCGGGTGGACGATCCAGTTGTTGAGGATGTCAATGGTCTCGGTCAGCATGAAGTCAGCAAGGATGAAAGAGTCGGGAAAGATGACCCTTTCCGCCGAAGAATGAGAGATGTCCCGCTCGTGCCAGAGCGGAATATTCTCCAGGGCGACGTGAAGATTTGCCCGGATGAGACGGGCCAATCCGGAAATCCTTTCGCAGCGCACCGGATTCTTTTTATGCGGCATGGAGGAAGAGCCTTTCTGGCCTTTGGTGAAGGGTTCTTCCAGCTCGAGCACTTCACTCCTCTGAAGGTGGCGGATTTCCACGGCGAACTTTTCGAGAGAGGAACCGATAAGGGCCAGAACCGCCATGACCTCTGCATGACGGTCGCGCTGGAGAACCTGTGTGGAAACCCGGGCCGGCCGAAGGCCGAGCTTTTTAAGAGCCATGACCTCAATCCTGGGATCCAGATGAATATAGGTGCCGACAGAGCCGGAGATACGGCCGACGCTGATGACTTCCAGGGCTTTTTCCACTCTGGTCAGATGCCGCTTGACCTCTTCATACCAAACGAGGAGCTTGAACCCAAAAGTGATCGGTTCGGCGTGGATGCCGTGCGTCCGCCCGATACAGACGGTGTTTTTATGGCGGAGGGCCTCTTTCCTGAGGATACCCTTCAGTTCCTTCAAACGCCGGAGGACTTTCTCCAGGGATTCTTTCATGAGGAGCGAGAGGGCGGTGTCGACGACATCATAAGAAGTCAGCCCCAGATGGATGTACCGGGCGTCTTCGCCGACCTTCTCGGCCACGGAAGAGAGAAAAGCAACGACATCATGCTTGACGACTTTTTCGATTTCCTCGATGCGCTCCATGGAGAAGCCGGCTTTGGCCCTGATCCGCTTGAGTGCAGACGGAGGGATTTTTCCCAGTTTGGTCCAGGCCTCACAGACGGCAATCTCCACATCCAGCCATTTGCGGTATTTGTTTTCCTCGCTCCAAACAACCCCCATCTCGGGATTTGTGTAACGTTCAATCATGGAAGAGGTCCCTGAAAAATTTTCATGGAAATTGAGGTCAAATCATATCAACAAGCCTGATGGATGTCAATTGAAAGAGGAGGGATCGAGGCGGCTTCTTTTTCATCTGGGATCCGGCCAAAGGATTCGGTATAATTGTTGTCTAAAAAAGTGAATGAAAATATGGAAGAACGGACGGATGATGCTCTGGTCGGCCGGGCCAAAAAAGGCGATGTGGAAGCGTTTACAGAGCTGGCGCGCCGTTTTCAGGAGAAGATTTATTATACGGTGTTCGGGATGACGCGAAACCATCAGGATGCGGACGATTTGACCCAGGAGACCTTCCTCTATGCCTATAAAGCCCTGAGGAGTTTTAAGCAAAAATCGAGTTTCTACACCTGGATTTACAGGATTGCGGTGAACTTGACCTTGAATTTCCTGAAACGGAAGTCCCGGGAGAAAGGCAGAGAAGAGTTTGCCGATCATCTTTCTCCCTTTCATAAATCCGAATATGCGGCTTTCTCTCCGGAAGGCGGTTCTCTGAAAAAAGAACTCAGCGAGAAAATAAACGAGGCGCTTGATTCTTTACCCTTGGCCTACAAGGCCTCTTTTAATCTGGTGGTATTTCAGGGCCTGTCTCACGGCCAGGCGGCTGAAGCTCTGGGCTGCTCGGAAAATACTGTTTCCTGGAGGATGCACAAGGCGCGAAAAATTCTTCAGGCCAGGCTCAGACCCTATTTGGAGGAAGAGCACCATGGACTGTAAAAGAATCGAGAGATGGCTCTCCGACTATCTGGACGGAGAATTGAGCCGGAAAAAACAAAAAAATGTCGAAGCGCATCTCCAGAAATGTCCCTTTTGCCGGTCCTATAAACAGCGCCTGGAGACAATCCAGGAAAGGGCGAAGACTTTCTCCACTCCTGACATCGCTCCGGAATACTGGCAGGAGTCCCTCACGCGGTTAAAGGCGAAGATCGATGCCGCCGAAGCGGACGGCTTCCGGCATAAAACAATTCGGCCTTCCCTTTTGTCTACTGGATGGAAATGGGCATGGGCCGGAGCCGGTGCTCTTTTTATCGCTATGCTCGGCTTGTTCCTCATGCTTTCCCGTGAACGGTCCCCTCAAGAGATGTATGCATTGTCTTTTGAAGAAACTGTGGAACGGGTCTACGGAGAAATTGGGAATAATCCTGAGCTTGAAAATCAATTGAACTCAGTGATTGCCGCTTCCATCAATGAGAGTGTGGAAGGAGTCTATGAAAGAATCAGCCCGATGGATTATAACAGTCCTCTCTTCTGGGAAGGACTGACAGAAGAGGAACTTAAATTTATTGAGTCGGAGATCAGAAAAGAGATTGGATCCTAGGAGGAGTCTGATGACAGCCAAAAAGATTTTATTGTTTTTAGGGATTTTGTCCTTTTTGAGTGCTCCTTTTTTCGCAGCGGTTCAGGACGAAAATCTGCAGAACCGACAGAGACTCCGGAAAAACATTATGACTTTAAGGCTGCTCCGGATGACACAATTATTGGATTTGACCGAAGAGCAGACGGCCAAGATATTTCCGATTGTCAACCGGATTGAGAAGGAAAAATTGGAAATCCAGAAGCAGTGGAGCGGCGAGGTTAGGAGCCTCCGGCTGATGCTCAAGGAGCGGACTCCTAATGAGGCGGAGATCAATGGGAAACTGGAAAGCTTGAAAAACCTGAGAATTCTATTAAAGCAGAAAGATGAAGAACTGGAGAAGAATTTTGAAGAAAATTTAAGCACGATCCAGAAAGCAAAGTATTTATTGTTTTCTATCGATTTTTTCCGGGGATTAGGGGAAAAAGTGGACCGGGCAAGAGGAATGCGCAGACAGCCTATAAAATAGAGGTCCCGGAAGAAAACAAGGCTCTTGACAAAATCCTGAAATTCGTATAGGATGGCGGCTGTATATTTTCATTTTTTTCTGGCTGTGAGCTGTTACAACTACTTTCTTAAAGGAACTAGAGAAAAACTATACTAAAAAATAGATTTTTCTCTTCAATTTATACTCCTGATTTTAGCCGTATTCACAAGAGCTGGAAATTATGCCAGCGTAGCTCAGTTGGTAGAGCGGCTGATTTGTAATCAGCGGGTCGGGGGTTCGAGTCCCTTCGCTGGCTCAATGCAGGTAGTAAATGAGCGAGCCGCCGCGGTGGCTCCAGAAGGTAAGCGCGTGAGGCTCAATCATCAAATAATGGAGATGCAGTTTGGAGATGGGCAGGTACCAAAGTGGCCAAATGGGGCGGGCTGTAAACCCGCTGCGGAAACGCTTCGGAGGTTCGAATCCTTCCCTGCCCAGATAAGCGGGAATAGCTCAGTTGGTAGAGCATCGGCCTTCCAAGCCGTTGGTCGCGGGTTCGAGTCCCGTTTCCCGCTTGACTCAAAATAATTATGGTGCCCACGTAGCTCAGTTGGTAGAGCACATCCTTGGTAAGGATGGGGTCACCAGTTCAATTCTGGTCGTGGGCTTAAATCATATAATAATGTGCCATTAAACCAAGGAATAGGAGGTAAAAGGGAATGGCGAAGGCGAAGTTTGAACGGACGAAACCGCATTTAAACATAGGGACGATCGGGCATGTGGATCACGGGAAGACGACGCTGACGTCGGCGATCACGAAGGTATTGAGCCATGCGAACAAGAAGGTGAAGTATGTGGAGTTTGGGCAGATAGACAATGCGCCGGAGGAGAAGGAGCGGGGGCTGACGATACAGATTGCGCACATCGAGTATGAGACGGCGAATCGGCATTATGCGCACATTGATTGTCCTGGGCATG
>JBAVVD010000098.1:0-2929 GCA_049697115.1 Candidatus Aminicenantales bacterium | reverse complement strand
CTGAAACTTTTGATTCCGTCAATAAGATCGCTGTCCTGGTCGAAGAATTTCTGAAAAAATAATAATCGGATCCGATAAAAGGAGGATGAGACATGGCTTACAGCGATCAGATACGGGCTTTGTATAAGGAACAGCTCAAGGGCATTCAAGAAGCCGGCCTCTTCAAGCAGGAACGGTTCATCCATTCCCCTCAGGCTGCGGATATTGAAGTTGAATTTCCGGCCGGAGCCCCGCTCAAAAAAGTCATCAATATGTGCTCCAACAATTATCTCGGCCTCTCCAGCCATCCGGATGTCCTGCAGGCCGCCCACGAAGGCCTGGACAAACGGGGATACGGAATGTCATCCGTCCGGTTTATCTGCGGCACCCAGGACATTCACAATGAACTGGAGCGCCGGATGACGGAATTCCTGGGGACAGAGGGCACGCTCCTTTTCCCGTCCTGCATGGACGCCAACGCCGGTGTCTTCGAGGCCGTTCTGACCAAAGACGACGTGATGATCTCGGACCGTCTGGTCCATGCCTCGCTCATTGACGGAATCCGCCTCTGCAGCGCCATGCACGACACATTCAAGCATTCGGACATGGCCCACCTGGAATCCAAGCTCCAGCTCCATGCCGACAAGCGCCTGAAGGTGGTCATCACGGACGGTGTATTTTCCATGGACGGCGATACGGCCAGGCTGGATGAGATGGCCGCCCTCTGCGAAAAGTATGACGCCCTACTGCTGGTCGATGACTCCCATGCCACAGGATTCATTGGAAAGACCGGCCGCGGAACCCACGAAAAATACGGCGTCATGGAGAAAATCGACATCATCACGACCACTTTCGGGAAGGCCCTCGGCGGAGCCTCCGGCGGATGCGTCTCGGGACGGAGAGAATTGGTGGAGATGTGCCGGCAGAGAGCGCGTCCCTATCTTTTCTCCAACACCATTGCCCCAGTGGTCGTCTCGGGTGTGCTCAAAGTTCTTGAAATTCTCTCCGCGACAACCGAGCGCCGGGACAAGCTAGAGAAGAACGCCAAGTACTGGAGAGAAGGCCTGACACGGGCGGGCTTTATCTTGAAGGAAGGCGACACTCCCATCGTGCCGGTCATGCTCTTCAACGCCAAGCTTTCCCAGGATTTCTCGAAGGCGCTCTATGAGGAGGGAATCTACGCCATCGGCTTTTTCTTCCCCGTCGTTCCCCAGGGTCAGGCCCGAATACGAACCCAGATTTCAGCCGGACACGAAATCCATCATCTGGATAAAGCGCTGGAGGCATTTGTGAAAGTCGGCAAGAAATTCAACATCCTGGGCAAGACCAAACAGGAAATTATCGATACGTACGGAATGTAAAACAGGTGTCAACCGGGGACACAGTACTCATTTCCTCATTCTTTTTTAAATTCCAGCCGTTCCTCTGATAAAATTGATATTCGAGAGAAGAAAATTCTGATCGCGTGAATCAAAATCATCACATAACCGGCTTCGCACTCAAACCTTCTTTTGAAGAACGAAAAAGCCGGGCCAAAGAAACGGATCCCAGCAACGGTCCGACCGCAAGGAAAACAAACGCCCACCTCCACCCGACATATCCGGATACCCAGGCGATGAACTGAATGGAAATGACAGTAATTCCAAATCCAATGCCGTTCTGAATTGTGAAAGCCGTTCCCGTGTATTCCGGAGGGCAATACAGCGCAGCCAGAGCCGAAAACTGAGGGGAATCCGAGACCACAACGACGCCCCATAAAAGAGCGAGAATCACCAGGAGTGTGGGAGACAAGTCAAATATAAATCCCGATAGGGCGCAAAAAAATCCGCTGGCGGCGAGCGAGGCCAACGCCACCGTCTTTTCGCCGATCCATCGGGAAATCCACCCCCCACCCACACAGCCGAATATTCCGAATCCAATGGCCAGGAATGAGATCAGTGGAAGCGCATTGGAAAAGTGCGCAGTTCTCCTGGAAAGACTTGCCGCAAGATAAAAGGAAATCAAACCCCAAAAAGAATAGAGCTCCCACATGTGTCCGAAGTAGCCGAACGCCTGCAGCCGAAATTGACGAAATTTAAAAATCCGGAAAGCGGCACGGATGTCAAAGGGGGGACTCTCTCTCAAATAAGGGCCATCCGGAACGCCCAGGAAGACAATCCCGCCGCCGAAAGCCGCCAGAACCGAAGCCGCTATCATCAGGTATCTCCAGGGAATCTCCGCGCCAATAGCGAAAATAAGGTAAGGAACGGCCGTCCCGAGCGTCAGAGCTCCGACCATGACTCCCAGCCGCCAGCCCAAACCAGAACGGAACCACTGGGTCACAATCTTCATCCCCACAGGATAAATCCCGGCGAGCGCCATACCCGTAAAAAACCTGAAAGTCAGAGCCGTGCTCAGCCCGTCCGCCGTCAACGCCAGAGCCGCATTAAAAGCAGCGCCGAAAAGGGCGGAGAAAAAGAAAACCTTTCTGGAGTTGAAAATATCGGCCAGATTCAGCAGGGCATAGAGGAAAGTCCCAGTGATGAATCCAAGCTGAACCGAGATAGTGAGCCAGGAAGACTGCACATCACTTAATCCCCAGATTTTTTTGAGGACCGGCGCCGCCGCCGTCCCGGAAAACCAGACGGAGGACGCCAGCAGCACAGATAAAGAAATCAGGAACAGCGCCCGGACAGAATCTCTCTCTCGGTCCATCTCGGTGCGTTTCATTCTCGTATCGTATTCGCGCCTTTCAATCATCAGGATTTATATTAAATTCGAATAAAAGAGTCAATTTGGAAGGAAATTTGGACTAATACGAACGCAGTAAATAAAATGACAATGTTTGATCGGCGCTGGAGCCGCCTTCAAGCCCCCGTAGCGGAGGGGGGCCCCATCGACTTATCCGATGGGGGGAACCGACGGGACTGGTTCCCCGGGGTTCGGGGGCTGAGGGAGGCCCCAGCGCCGT
>JBAVVD010000097.1:0-45942 GCA_049697115.1 Candidatus Aminicenantales bacterium | reverse complement strand
TGCGTTATCATAGATGCGTCCTCCTGGTTAAGGTCTCACCCAACGGGTGATGTTGTTTTTTCATCAAAAATAACCTTATACCAGGAGTCTTTATCCTTCAATAGATTTTTCTATCGGCATTCCTGGGATAATACAAGAAATGGTTGATGGGACGGAATCGTTAAAGGCCGGAGAGGGCTTCAACGATTTCTCTGAATCCGATAAAAGTGAAAAACGCAAGGATGACGGTCAAAACCAAATTCACAAGGACACTGTTCCTGAATTCCCGGCCGACCCATTCCCTGCGGTTATTGAGAAGAAGCAGGGTCACGGCTAGAAGCGGCATGAACAGCGCCCCCATCACGGCATAAACAAGCTGGACTTCCTGGACGTTGAACCAGAGGAGACTCAAAGGGACGACCGCCAGGATCAGAAGATAACCTCGATATTCCGGCGTTCTGGCTATATTTCTTTCCGGCTGGCTGTTGAGGGACCGGCCGCGCCGAAGAAGGCGGTCAGGCCGTATCCCACTCCCAGGTCCAGGCGGCACTCCTGGATCCCCTGTTTTCCTGTTCTCCTTTTTTCTCTAATCCAGTAGCTGTAGGAAAGTAGAGTCACGGTCCCCCCGACTCCTCCCAGAACTCCGAGCAGCCAGCCAGTGCCTCCTCTGGGAATATCAGGTGTCATCAAGGATTTCCCGATGGCTGCCCAATCGGGCGAAATCAGAAACACGGTCAGCAACACGGTGAAAAACATCAGGACGATCAGAAACGACATGGCCGACTGAAAAATTCGGAATCCTCCAAACCAGACCAGCGCCAGGCCGAGCAATGAATGAAAAATGCCCCAGATGATTTTGGATGTGTGCGGATCGCCGACAGGCACCAAGCCCACTCCGGCCACTCCGCAGGCATTGATGAGAGCTCCTCCGACCGAATACAACCAGAGGACGAAGTAAATCAAAAAATCCACTGAATCCATCGGCCGAGACGCTCCACCCAGCCTTCAAGGATGGTCGTCCGGGTGGCCATTTGCCAACGCGCAATCCCCTCATTCAGGACCCATTTAAAGAGGGCCCCGAGAATGGCCGCCCATATTAAAACCACTCCGACTTTCGATCCGGCCAGGCTGGCTGTAATCAAATCTCCGGCGCCGACTCCTGTGGCGGCAACAACGAATCCCAGAGCAATCGTAGAGAACCAGGAGTTCGGTTGTGTAAAATTGCGGAACATGAGCATCACTCAATGGGTGGCCCTGGAGAGTTCCTGTGTATTCGAAGACCTAGGGGGGCGGGTGGGTTTTGGTCAAGAACACACAGGAACTCTCCAGGGCCCAATTTAATTTCTGTCGGGCGTTCAGAAATCGTTGTAATTAAGGATCGCGTTGAAGACAAACATGTAGCCGCCGTGGCTCAGGTCGCGCCAGAAAGGATTGAAGGTAAAGAGGACCACACGGCCTTTGCCCACAGGTAGGTCGATAATCGCCGGTTTCCCTCGTATCTCGCTGTCATTCTTGACTAATCCGCTCAGACAAACCCGACCCGTCTTGGCGTAGCGGAGGACCACATATTTCTCTTTGTCTTTGGACAGATTGAGGAGCGGACCCGAACCGTTCCGGAAAACGGCGATTTCCTTGTCATACCCATAGACCAGTGGATGTTTGGGATTGGCCACTTCGGCTTTAAGTAGGGAACCCGGATTGTAGAAATTTGAGCTCTGATTATAAATGGAAACGCCTCTGACCATCCCGTAGTCCACAGCCACTCGAACAGGATTATGGAGCATGAGAAGCCGGCCGCCCTGTTCGACGAATTTCTGGAGGCTGGCGACTCCTTCTATCCCCATTCCCCCGGTGATATCCGGACTTGAGTCTGGAGTTCCGAGATGTTTGAACTCTTGACTCTTGACAAAGGCCAGTGGACCGCGTTCGCCCGGATCAATTTCGTTAACAATATCTGCGCCGTTCCTCCCCCGGCAATTGCTGAAGATAATAACATCATACCTGGCTTTGAGATTCCCCTTCCGGATGTGGTCTTTATGGATCATCGCATAAGGAATGCCCAACTGGTCAAACGCAAACCTGACCCAGCCGTCATCCTGGGTGCTCATCCAGGTATGATAGATGGCAATGCGCGGAAGATCCAGGTCATGGGTTTTGACTTCAGGCACTTTCGGAGACGCAAAAATAGTGAGGCCCATTTCCTCGGCCGCGGCCTTAACAGCCTGATGGATACGTGCCGGCGCTCTGGTCACAGGGATGACCATCGAGCCGGCGCCGAATTCTCTATCCCCAACTTTAAACGGCTCTTCGGCGGCCAGAGCTTGAAAATCCCTAAGTTTCAACCGCGCGCAAAGAAGGTTGTTAATCGTCCCATTGTTGATGATATAAGCGCCTGCGGCCTTTCCGCCGACAAGTTCTCCTTTAACCTTAACCGGAGAAACAACAGGAGTCAGGGGGACATCCAGAATGGACTTGTCCTTTATTTCCACTGTCTTCACATCCATGTGCAGCCCAAGGGTCCAGCCGGTATCGTCATAGGAAACAGGGGCATCTTTCGGATACGCCTGAATTCCCATGAGGTTAAGGACCAGGCTGCGGTAAGGCTGGTCCATCCTCACCACATACGAGCCCTTTGGGAAGGTCCCTTCTTCTGTTTTAATCGACTCCTCGGCCTGATGGACTTCAATCTTCTGTCTCAGAAGCACGTTGATCAGATAGGCCGCATCCAGCATGTCCTTTTGTTCGGAGGGAATAACGTAGGCATACGGCGGCTCGTTCTTTCCAGCCTCATAGGATTTAAAGCTCCTCTTCCAGAAGTTTTTCAAAAAATATTCTTTGTTTGAGGCCACAAAGTAAAAGGCGGAAATGTCCGCACTGATCTGATAGTTCAAATTGTTCCGCATCGACCAGACCACTTCCTTATAGGGCGGCATCGGCATATACCAGGTCCGGCTCGTTCTCCCGAACCGATCTCCTGCGAGTTCCCTTTTCATTGTGGTGCCGATGGAATTTCCATAGGTTTCATAGAACCGGCCCAGAGCATTGTGATTGTTGGCCACAGAGAAGAGATAATTGGGCGCCCATCCGTCCCAGAAGCCGTGCGTCCAGACGCCCGGCATTCCGTAGGAAGTCAGCCGCGTCACCTCCCACCAGGCCAGCAAATTCCACTCCGAGGTCAAGCTCGGGTCATAGGTGGCATTGTACGGTCCGGTGCCGGACATCACATACAGAAAAGGAATGGATTCGTGGTTATCCTGGACGACCACGGGGTGCCATTCAAAATAAATCTGGGCCTCATTCTGCGTTTCGGGCTGAGAAATGGAAATCATGTCGCGGTTGTTGTCGTGAAATGTATATTTTCCCCAAAAAGGAACCCGACTGATTTTGTCCGGCTCTGTTAATTCCTTATTGTATTTATAAAACCAATCCGTATGTTTGTCATGCCCGTCCGGCTCGACAGAAGGCGTGATGAGAACAATCATGTTTTCCCGGATTTTTTTTATCATCGGGCTATTATCGACAGCCAGACGGTAGACAAGCTCCATGGACGCTTCGGCCGCCCCTGATTCCCCGGAATGAAGATTCCCCGTCAGCCAGAAGATGGGTTTTGCCTGGGCAATCAGAGTGTCGGCTTCCTCTTCGGTTTTCACCACGCAGGGATCCGCCAACCCGGCCAGATATCTCTTGTACCTGTCCAGGTTATTGAGGGTTTCGCTGTCCGCCACCACGGCGATGACCATCTCCCGTCCTTCCGAAGTTTTTCCGATGGGAAAAACATTGACATTTGGACTCATCTGAGCCAGGACATTAAGGTATTTGAGAATATCTTCATAATAGGTCAGTTTTCCAGGGGCGCCCGCGATATATCCCAGAATATCTTTGGGAGTGGGAACGCCCTCTGCCCTCGGAAGATAATTGACGAGCGGGGATAGAAATTCCGGCTTGGTGGTCGCCTCTTTGATCAAGCGCGTGTATTCCTCGTCTACGGCCTGATCCTCAGTATTGGCCCGGGTGAAAACAACTGAAGAGAGTGAGAAAAGCCCAAAGGCTAAGGCCAGAATCAACATGCTATTTTTCAACTTGCGGACTTTGTTTTTCGTCATAGAATGTTCTCCTCTTTATTCCACCAAATTTTTTGCATTACTTTCTCTTACTTATGCCTCCGATTTTGATGACCTTAACGGAAAACGTGGGGCAGCCCACCGTATCAAACCATCTTCCTAAAGTCTGCTGCGCTTAATAAAGCGACTCGCCTTTTGCTTTTTCCTGGGCGATTTTCTTCAGCTTCTCATTGGCCATGACGGCAATGTCTACTCGGCGGTTGAGCTGCCGGCCATCCGGAGTATCGTTGGTCGCCACGGGTTGGGACTCGCCGTAGCCCATCGTTGAGAAACGGGAGGCATTGACTTCAAGAATAGCCAGATAATTCCCCACAGACTGAGCCCTCATTCTGGACAGGGCCAGATTGTGCTCTTCTGAGCCGGTGGAATCCGTATGGCCTTCAATCAGCACATTTGTATCCGCATATTTGTTCAGAATTCTGGCCATCTCGGTCAGATTTTCTTGACTCGCCGGCCGGAGTTCGGATTTGTCCACGTCAAATAAAATGCCCGAGTCAAAGGTAATCCGGATGCCTTCCCCGATGCGCTCGACTTTCGCGCCCTGGATGTCCCTCTGGATTTCCGCCGCCTGTTTATCCATATAACTTCCGATCCAGGCGCCGGCGGCTCCACCCACGGCGGCACCGATTATGGCTCCCACAATCGTGTTCCCCGCCGCATGGCCGATGAGACCTCCAATGACGGCACCAGAGGTTCCTCCGATTACGGCACCTTTTTGGGCCCTGTTCATGGAGGCACAGTTGATGCCGGCCATCAGAAGACAGGCAATCAAGACAGGTAAAATGATTTTCTTCATGATAGTCTTTCCTCCTTTTTTTATGTCTCTAAATTAATATTCCTGGAAAGGAAAGTCAAATCTTCACATCGCAAACCAAATCCCAAAAAATATACGGTATTGGATAGATTATTGGAGTGAAGAAGTCCGGTGGAAAGCGGATGCTTTTCAGGCCTTATTCTTCGACTTTTTCCACAACAATTGTCAGCTTCGAGACAAGCGCTGCGATTGTTCCAACGGCGGCCAGAACGGGCGCAAAGGCCGCGCCGACGATCCCGACGGTGAGCGGAATTTCTATGAACGTCTTCCCCTCTTCATTCTTGAGTATGATGCGGCGGATATTTCCTTCATGGATTAGCTTTTTAATTTTATCAATGATTTCACCGCCGCTCAGTTTGAACTCTTCTGTGCAGGTTTTTTTTGATTTTTTCTTCTCCGGCATATTTCCTCCTTGATTGATTTTGGATTCCTCAGAGAAATTCTATGCCCTTTGAAAAACTTTATCTCTGGTACCGTCCCATGAGCTGCCCCTGAGCCAGGACATGACCTTCCATGGCAATGAGAAGTTGGGCTTTAGTTGCGCCCGGAGAAAGATTCAGGACCGTATCAATGGCGTAGAATTTGAAATAATATCGGTGGGTTCCGCGCGGAGGACAGGGGCCGCCGTACCCGATATTGCCGAAATCATTCCGGCCTTGCAGGGCGCCATTCTTGAGTTCTTTTTGCTTCGACACCCCTTCAGGAAGCTCATGGACATTTGCGGGAATATTGAAAATGACCCAGTGGACCCATGTGCCCATCGGCGCATCCGGGTCGTCAAAAATGAGCGCACTGCTCTCAGTCCCATCCGGAGTTGAAGTCCAGGCCAGAGGCGGAGAGACATCCTCTCCATCGCAGGTGAATTTCGAGGGGATCATCTCTCCATCCAGGAAGGCTGAGCTAGTGATTTTGACTTCCATGTCTTCCCTCCTCAAATAAAGAATTCAAACTCTCCACTTGCCCAAAATTCGATTTTTCCCTTTTTTTTTATATACAGAATCCCTCAAAGGGATGGCAATGTCAAGTCATAGAGCCGCCAAAAGAAGGCTGACTGTCGATCACTTTATTGGATTCGGGGAAAATTCTGGACATTCAACGAATTTTTACGAGAATCACAGTGTTTCACTATAAAGAAACTGGACACTAATCAACCGGCGCCTCCTCCGCTTCCGCCTCCGCCCCCGCCGCCTCCTCCGCTGAAACCGCCGCCCCCTCCGGAAGAATAATGGGCGGCTGAAGTGCTGGCCTGGAGGATGGAGGTGGACATGGAATGGATGCTGGCAATCATGCTTTCCAGCCTTCCAGAGCTCATGAACGCGGCGCGGTTGAATCCGTAATACCAGACTGGTACGACAGCCCTCTCATCCCCGAGAATGACAGGAAGCATTTTGATGATCTTTTTGGCGTTTCCAAAGAGGATTCCAAAGACCAGATAATGCTCCCAGAGTTTATACGCCTCAGGCGGAACCTCCTTGAAATTCGAGAAATCATCCAGAAAACGATCCAGAGCTCTCCAGAGCTCATTCTCCTTGGCCCAGGGTTTGGCCCGGCGCTTAATTTTCGGAATCAATATTCCTCCCAGGACACCCAGCACCGGATTAACGGTCAAAGCAGCCAGAGGAATGGTGACGGCCATAAAAATATTGCGCATTCTCAGGCTCTCCGGCTCGATAAACTGATTCTTCTTGGCTTCTGCCTTGATCGATTTCATCCAGTTCAGGTACCACTTCTGGAATTTCTGAGACCTTTTTTTGAGATACTTTTTGAGCTCATCCAGAGAAATTCTGGCTCCTTTCTGCGGCCTCTGTCCGCCCACATTCGAAAACAAAAATTTGAGAAGGGCTTTTTCGTAGGACAGCAATCCCGAATCCTGGTCAACTTCCTTCCACAGGGTGATGAGTGTTTCATAGCCCTGTTTGGGGCCAAATAATCCTATTTTTTCCACAGGCCTGTCATTCATCTCGATGTAGCCGCGGCGGGCCATATCGAAAATCGACGCCGTAAAAGATTTGGGCGTAACGCCCACCCCTTCCCTCAATAGGGTCTCCACAAGCGCCGGAGCAAGGGCAGAGGGAAGTTCCCGATAATACTCAGGGATATTTTCAAAATGGTAATCCTTGCCGACTTTTTTCCAGAAGCGCAGGTAAAAAATCAACCAGACCAGAGGAGCGATCATCATCCAGGCGAGCCAGGCGATAAGAAGACGCAGGAATATTCTCTGTTGTCGTTCTCTGGAGGCCTGCGCCTTCCTGGCCTGCTCGATGGTTTCACGGACAAATCGGGCCTCTTCCTGCCGGATGGATTCCCTGGTGTGACGGGATGAAGGGATGCCGGCGACAATCCCTGCCGGCCAGACCATTCGGATTTCCATGGATTGGTGGGAACGGAGATTTTCAGCCGTAAACCGGACCGTCCTCAGGTCAACGATTTCGCTCACTCCGTAGAGCGGTCCGTGCCCGTAGACAAGAATCTCGCTTCTATCGGAAACCGGCTCGGGAAGATAGACATTGACGGAGACCGACCGTGCCGGTTTGTCCCAGCCGGTTCCGATGACCTGCCAGTAGAGCTCGGATACTTCCGGGTAACTGACAATTACTCCCCGGACCCTGTAGCGAATGTGAAAAGTGCGCCTCTCGTTACGGGCCGAGTAATACCATTTCGCCTCAAAGTGGCCGCGGCTTCTTGAGATGTCCGTCTTTAAGATCTGACCGCGCTCGTCCAGCACTTGAAAATCCGAGACCGCCCCATTGTACACATATCCCTGCCGCGAAACCTGAAGAGGAAGAGTGTAGTTCGCCCAGGAGAATCTTCCTTCAAACTCATAGGTCCGGTATTCATCAACAAAGAATGCGCCGTTGCGCTCAATGGACACATCAATCCGGACTTTCGGAAAATAGTAATTTTTCGTCTCTGCCTGGGCCGAATTCAAAAGAAGAAAGAATGGGATAAGAAGCCGCCCGGCTAAAAATATTTTCTTGAGAGCCGATATTCTTTCTGTGTTTCTTTTTATCATGACCTTTATCCGATAAATAAAGTATCACCAAAATAACATAATCCTCTTTTCTTGTCGATTTCCCAAAGTATTACGGTAGCATCTCTACTTCTATGATGGGGGCGAACGTCGGGGGGAGGGTGGCACGGCGGAGGGGCTCCCCGCCCGCTCGTCGTTCATACGGACTTCTCATCACATCATCCCGAACCCATGGGAAAAGCGTGGTGGAGTGAGGACGGACGGGAAGGAGCCGTGACAGGACCCTATTCCCAATCGGCAGTCTCAGGATATGTCCAGGGTGGTTTTGACAACTGAAAATCGATACAATAGGAAATACTCCATGTTAAAAGTCACTGAGATTCAGGCCAAGAGCATCCTCAATAAATCTAAAATCTTTGATTACTGTGTCAACTGTTACACAGGATGCCAGGTCAACTGCCGATACTGCTATGCACGGCTGTTCATGAGGCGCTATTCCGGACACAGTGAGGCCTGGGGCGAGTTTGTGGATGTGAAAGTCAATGCTCCGGAAGTCCTGAAAAAGCAGTTGGAAAGGGCCCGAAAGGGAACGGTCTGGATTTCCTCGGTCTGCGATCCCTATCAGCCTCTGGAATCCAGATACAGATTGACCCGGCAGTGCCTCCAGGAACTTGTCCGAAAACAGTTTCCCGTGAATATTCAGACAAAATCTGTGCTTGTTCTGCGCGACCTGGATGTGTTCCTTCAATTTGAAGACATCGAGGTCGGTTTCACGATCGCGACGGATGATGAGCGAATCGCCCAGCTATTCGAACCCCATGCCTCTCCGGTCAAAGAGAGAATTCTGGCTCTGGAAAAAATCCGCTGCGCCGGTATAAAAACCTTTGCCTTTGTCGGTCCCCTTCTTCCGGGTAATCCGGAGAGACTGGCCGCCGAACTGGAGGGACGGGCCGACAAGGTGCTTATTGACCGAATGAATTACATGGACACGATCCAAAAGTTTTATTTCAAACAAGGCCTGGCCCATGCGGCCAGTCCCGCTTTCTTCCAGGAACAGAAACATAGACTGGTCGAAAGCCTGAGAAGAAGAAAGATGAATTTAGATATTCTTTTTTAGAGATAAACAATAAAATCAGACAGGTCTGGTCTTTACTTTCAAAACCCGCTCCAAGAACTCCGATCCGTCCAGAGCGCTCACAGCTCTTTCGGCCTCTTCCGGATTCGACATTTTCACAAAGGCATACCCGCTGCCAGGGATGAAATCAATATTCTTGACTTCTCCGTATTTTGAACATAACAGCTTCAACTGCTCTTTCGTTGCCCGCAGGTAAAGATTTCCCACATATATAATATTCCCCTCCATTTTACCCTCCTTTCATTCTTGTGCTTTCCAAATCACATCTCAAGCAGCGTTTGGCTTCACACACAGCCATCTCTGGTGTGAATCCGAGCTCCACTTCTTTGAATGTTCCGATTCTCTCTTGAACAGGCAGGGTCGGCATATCAGGCCTTGTCAATCCCACGGCCTCCTCAACATCCAACTGAACGGGCGGTACTTCATATTTTGTCTCCGTCGGCTGATATTCTCTTTTGAGGCTCTCGCCTCTCAAATATCTGTGAATGGATTCCGCCGCCGTCTTTCCGGATTGCATGGCCTCAAGCACGGTGGCGGGACCGGAAACGACATCGCCGCCGGCAAATATCCCTGGGATATTGGTCGCCATTGTTTCAGGGTCCACTTCAAGAGTTTTTTGTTGGGAAATTTTCAGGTTCGTGTTCCCGCTCAGAAAGGCAAAGTCCGGTTCTTGGCCAATGGCAGGGATGAGGGTGTCCACATCCATTTCAAACTCGCTGCCCTTGAGCGGCACCGGTTTCCGCCGGCCCCGGCTGTCAAAATCATCCAGCGCCATGCGCGTGCACTTGATTCTGGTGAGCCGTCCATTCTCCGAATACGCTTCCAGAGGCAGAGTTAAAAATTCAATCTTGATCCCTTCCTTTAGGGCCTCATCGATTTCCTCTTGAATCGCCGGCATTTCATTGCGAGTCCTTCTATAGAGGATGGTCACATCAGCGCCCAGCCGCCAGGCGGCTCGGGCCGCATCAACCGCTGTATTTCCGCCGCCCACGACAGCAATCTTCTTTCCCACGGTCGCCCTTCCATTCCGGTTGATTTCTTTTAAAAACTCAATGGGGTCGATGACCCCTTCCGTTTTTTCTCCGGGAATGCCGAGCCTCACGTTTTTGGGAGCGCCTGTGGCCACAAAGATGGCCTTGAAGCCCTGATGGATAAGAGCGTCAATGGTAAGGTCTTTACCCACGGGCGTATTGGTCTTGATTTTGACTCCTGTTTCCTTGATGGCATCAATTTCGGCTTTCAGAATATCCTTGGGAAGTCTGTATTCAGGAATGGCCCAGGCCAACATCCCGCCGGGAATTGACTCCGCTTCGAAAATCGTCACGTCGTACCCAAGCTTTCTCAATTTCCAGGCCGCTGTCAGTCCCGCAGGACCGGACCCGATGATAGCCACTTTTTCGGACTTCTTGGCCTGAGGTTTTGCCACGGGCGTCCCCCCGTTCGTCCTCTCGTAGTCTGCCACAAATCTCTTGAGCGCTCTTATGGCCACAGGCTTATCCACTTCCCCGGCCTTGCATCTCACTTCGCAGGGATGATGACAGACGCGGCCGCAGACACTGGGCAGCGGGTTCACCAGCCGGTTGACCTCCATCGCTTCTTTAAATTTGCCGTGAGCGATCAACGCCACATAGGAGCTGGCTTCTGTTCCCAGAGGGCAGGTGTGGTGACATGGCGAAGAAACGAGATGCGTGCAGACTCCGGCTGAACATCTCTTCCTCCTGATATGATCCTCGTATTCATCCCGGAAATAGCGGAGCGTGGTCAGCACGGAATTGGGAGCTGTCTTCCCCAGCCCGCACAGAGAAGTATCTCTGGTGTTTACGGCCAAATCCTCCAGGAGACTCAGGTCGTCCATGTCGGCTTTTCCCTCTTTAATCCGGGTCATGATGTGAAGCATTTGAGGAATCCCTTCGCGGCACGGCGTGCACTTTCCGCATGATTCATCCTTGACAAAACCGAGAAAAAAATGGGCCATGTCCACCATGCAGGTATTTTCATCTGTCACAACCATTCCTCCCGAGCCCATCATCGAACCGGCTTCTGTGAGACGTTCATAATCTACGGGCAAATTGAGTAATTCCCTGGGCACACAACCTCCGGAAGGCCCTCCGACCTGGACGGCCTTGAATTTTCGGTCCTTGAGAATTCCCCCACAGATGTCAAAAATGATCTCTCCCAGGCTGATTCCCATCGGAACCTCAACCAATCCCGTATTTTTGACTTTGCCGACAACGGAAAAAACTTTTGTCCCCTTGCTCAATTTTGTCCCAAAAGAAGAGAACCATCTGGCCCCGCGGTCGATGATGACCGGAATGTTGGCCCAGGTTTCGACATTGTTGATGCATGTCGGCTTTCCCCAGAGTCCACACTGCGTGGGATAAGGCGGGCGTGGCCTTGGCTCTCCCAGAAATCCTTCTATGGAAGCCATCAGAGCCGTCTCCTCTCCGCAGACGAACGCGCCTCCTCCCCGGATGACTTTCAAATCAAATCCAAATTCTGTTCCGAGAATAGCGCTGCCCAGGAGTCCGTATTCTCCGGCCTGTTGGATGGCTGTATGGATTCTCTGGATGGCCAACGGATATTCATTGCGAATGTAAATGAAGCCCTTTTCGGCGCCAATGGCACGCGCACCGATGATCATACCTTCGAGGACCGAATGGGGATCCCCCTCAACAATGCTGCGGTCCATATAGGCTCCGGGGTCTCCCTCATCACCGTTGCACACAATGTACTTCGGCACACCCTCAGAGTTCCGCGTGTATTCCCACTTCATGCCGGTGGGAAATCCAGCGCCTCCTCTCCCCCTCAGTCCTGCATTTTTCACCTCTCTGATGATTTCTTCCGGGGACATTTCCGTCAGAGCTTTGGTCAGGGCTTTGTAGCCGTCGCGGGCAATGTAATCGTCAATTTTTTCGGCATCAATCAGGCCCCGATTGCGTAAAGCAATGAGAATTTGTTTCTTGAAAAATCCAATTTCGCTCAACCGGGGAACAGGAGACGTCTCTGCCGGAGGAGTGAACATGAGCCTCTGAACGGGCCGTCCCTTTAGAAGGTGCTCTTCAACCAGATAGGAGACATCTTTGAGTTGAATGCGGTGGTAAAAAATATCATCCGGTTTTACGACAAGGATGGGACATTCCTCACAAAACCCAAAACAACCGGTAGTCACAATCGTGATTTCATTTTCCAGTTTATGCTTTTTTATTTCTGCTTCCAGCGTTTCCTTAATCTCAAAGGAGTTATGAGAAACACAGGAAGTCCCCCCGCAAATCATCAAATTCATCCGGTAAAGTTTTTCTTCCATTGTTCAGCTCCTCTGGCTAGATGGCCCTCTCACTTCCTGCGGCCAGGGCATAGGCCAGGACAGGCTCTCCTCCCAGGATGTGCTTTTCAAAGATTTCTCTGGTTTTTTCCGGCGTCAGGCAGATGTACTTGATCGGAGTTTTTCCGGCAAATTCCACGGTCGCCATCGGCTCATTGCTGCACATCCCTGCACAACCGGAGCTCGTCAGCAGAACATCCTGGATTCTCCTTTCCTCTGCTTCCTTCATCAAGGCGGCCATGATGTCTCTTGCTCCGGCAGCAATTCCACAGGTCCCCATATGGACTGTGACCTTAATCCTGTATGGGCCTCCTTCTCTTAAAATGGCCGTTGTTTTAGCCTTTTCGCGAATTTTTTTTAAATCCTCAATGCTTAATTTGGGCATTTGACCTCCTTTAATTATTAAAAATTTGGACGTAAATAGATTTAAAATTATTGCTGACTGTATTAATTATTAATATGATGTATTAATATATGGCTTTAATTTAATATGTCAAGTAATTTTTTTATTTTATACTTTTTTGGTTCTATTCTATTTTCTGTGTATTCATTGGAGGAAGATATCCGGAAGGACCTCGCTCCCCTTATAACCTGAAGAGTAGGATGAATTAAATTTAATTGAAATAAAATATTATTTGTGGTATTAATTTTTACTAAATCTCTAGAATTCCAGAAAAACGATGTCTTTTGACCTTAAGGATCTCGGCCAGGCGATAAAAACCAAACGGAAGTCAAAAGAAAGCCGGCTGAAACCTGGAAAGCCTATGAGTCAGGCTGAGCTATCTCGACTGGCAAGGATCCCTGCTCCCTGTCTGAGTAACATTGAAAACGGAAAGTACAGGAATCCCACATGGAACATACTTTCAAAAATCGCGCACGCACTCGATTGTGATATCTCTGATTTTTTTTCGCTCACAGAAAAACGAAACTCTCCATCTCATATCGCTCTCGAAGAAATCATTGATATGGTCATCAAAGAAAGGCTTGAGAATATTCTGGAAGAGAGAACGGCGGAGAAGAAAATCGTTAAAAAATAGTCAATGGTCCGTTTTTATAACGCCTCAGACTTCGGAATTCATAATGGCGTTCTCGATCCAACGGCCATTAATGATTTTCGAAAGAAACCGTCGCGCGCGCCCCTTCCTTTCGATCATACCGGAGAGTCCCCCCAAGGTTTGAGGCCAGGTCTCTGACCATTCGCAATCCGAGTCGATCGGGACTCTGAAGGTCAAGATTTTTCGGAAAGCCGACTCCGTTGTCCCGGACGACCAGTCGATATTTCTTATCCTCAATTTCTTGAAAGCCGATTGAGATTTCTCCTTTTCTCTCGCCGGGAAACGCATATTTTAAGGAATTGGAAATCAGCTCGCTGGCGATCATTCCTAATGGAATGGCCGTCTTCATCTTCAAAAGTATATCGGCCGCGTTAATTTTCAAACGGACTCTTTCGGGATCCGCTCCAAAAGCCGCAAATAGCTTGTCGGCCAGATTCCGGAGATACACACCAAAGTCAATGGATCCCAAACCTCTTGAGCTGTAAAGCTCCTTATGGATCTTTGAGATTGTTGCCGAGGAGTCTTTTCTCCTCCCGAATTCTTTTAAAGACTTTCTTTCCTTAAGATATTCAAACTGAAGCTTGATCATCTTGTAAATAATTTCCAGATTATTCTGGACGTGATTTTGGATTTCAAGGAGAAGGGCTTCTTTTTCTTTCAGCGATGCCTGAATTCCATCCCGCTCTTTTTTCTGTTCACTCACATCTCTCAGGATACCGATAAGGAAGACCTGGTCTTTCCATTTCCATGGAGTCAGAGATAACTCCAGGGGAAATTTGCTCCAGTCTTTCCGGAGCCCCACGCATTCCGCTCTTTTTCCCTTGTGGCCGGATTTTTCTGATAAGAACAAACGTTTGATTTCATGTTCATAGCTTTCGCGGATTCCTTCGGGAAGCAAGAAAGTGATCGGCTGGCCAATGGCCTCGGCGGCCGCATATTTGAATATTTTTTCCGCTCCTTTGTTCCAGATTAATATTTTCCCTTTGTGATCGCCCAAAATGATGCCGTCCTGAATATTCTCCGCCAGCGAACGCCACTGCTCTTCAGACTCCTTCAGTTTTTGTTTAATCGCTTGATTGTAAAGCGCAATCTCCACAGCCGCTTTAAGCTCTTCATCCCGAAAGGGCTTAATGATATAACCGAAAGGCTCGACCTCCTTGGCTCTTTTAATGAATTGGTCATCTCCGTAAGCGGTCAAAAAGACAACGGGGATGCCCAGTTCTTTTTTTATTAAAAGAGAAGCTTCGATGCCGTCCATTCTCCCCGGCATGACGATATCCATCAGAATGAGATCGGGATGAAACCGCTTGGCCATGTCAATGGCCAGCTCTCCCGATGCCGCTCTCCCGATCACGTGATATCCAAAAAGAGACAGTTTTTCCTCTAAATGAGTGGCTATCGTCGCCTCGTCATCGACAATTAATATTTTTTTCATCGGTCGGCTCCTCTTTGGAAATAGGAAATTTGACCAGAACTTCTGTGCCGAGATTTTTCCGGATCTGAAACGTCCCCTTCAACTGGTCCTGAACGAGGTTCCTCATGAGTTTCACGCCCAAGGAATTCCTCTGTCGGCGGTTCGCCTTTCCGGAAAATCCAATTCCATTATCTTTGACGGTCATTACGACCGAATCCTTCTTCAGCATTTTCATGGAAATGGAGATCGTCCCTTTCCGGACTTTTGGGAAGGCGTGTTTGAAGGCATTGGCAATCGCTTCATTCAGGACGATGGCGCAGGGCACCGCCTGAGCGACCGAAAGAACCACATGTGAAGGGCGGATCATGGGAACAATGCATTTCTTTTTATCGGCATACATCCGGGCCAGATATTCCACAAGTTCATAGATATAGTTCCCTATATCAATCTCGGCAAATGTGTTCCCTTGATACAGATGCGAATACACAAGGGCCATGGTGTGGATCTTGGCCTGAGCGTCTTTACACAGTGCGATCATCTGCGGATGATTCATCCGCAACGACCTCAAATCCAGCAAGCTGGAGATGACCTGGAGGTTGTTGTTGACGCGGTGATGGACTTCTCTCAAAAGCACCTCTTTGTCTTTGAGCGATTTCTTGAGTGCCTCTTCCACTTTCTTCCGGAGTGTGATATCCCGGGCAATCCCCTGGATGGCAAAGGGCTTCCCCTCACGATAAATGAGCGATGCTTCGGCGATCACCCAGACCTGTCCTCCATCTCTTTTTTTCAGCTTGAATTCATTCGGCTTTTTCTGGTAACCGTTCTTTTTGATCTCTTCAATTTCCCTATAAGCGAGGGGCAAATCTTCCGCATCGAGGATGGAAGCGATGTTGAGATGGACCATTTCTCTTTTTGTATACCCCAGCAAATTTAAAGCGGCCCTGTTCGCATCGATAAAGTTTCCCTTAAAGTCATGAAGATAGACGCAGTAGACCGACCTGTCAAAAAGAGCTTTATACCTTTCTTCATATTCTTTTCCATGCTTTGCGGCCAACTGATAAATCCGTTTCAGGCGCTTGAGATCCGCCAGTTGGCGGCGCATGGCCTGGAATTCATCCGGGAGCTCCCCCTTCATTTCATTGCTTTTTTGGTCACGCGTTTTCATCTCTTCGAGAAGACAAGACTCCTGTTTAAAATTGACTCCATTAAGGAATTTGAAAAAACTTAAAAAGGAATCCGGCCCTCAAAGAAATTCATTTTCCCTGATCGGCTGTCATTCCTGTCTGCTGTCAGGAATTTTTTAAATTATGAACGAGCACTATTTTAGCACTTGTTAAAAATTCCTGTCAAACAAGAAGAGTCCCAAATTTGATAGAACATGAACATGAGGTCCGGACGGTCCCTATTCCAGCGTCCTATCGGGAAGAGCGTTGAATTCTATTGACTAATCCAAATGGGGAATTATAAAATGGCGGGAAGGTAAGGCTCATGACCCTACAGATCGGGATCATTTTCTTCATCATGATCGCCGCCTATACCGCGGCCAAATGGAAAAAGCTTTCTGTTGAACTCAGTATCTTCGCCGCGGCGGTTGCCGGCGGAATCGCCGGCGCTTTTGTTCATACGCCTTCCATCGGCCAGCTGGCACGTCATCTTGTCGAAGGAAGTTTCACCTATCTCGATGTCATACTCGTTTTTTCCACGGCCACCATATTCATGGCCATTGTCAGCGAATCCGGAGGCGTGAATTATGTGGTCCGGGGGGCGCTCAAGATCTTTTACAGGACGCGCCTTATGGCTCTGATGGTCCTAATGGTCATCATCCTCATTCCAGGCGCCCTCACAGGAGCCGGCAGCGTGTCTCTCCTTGTGGTCGGCGCTCCAGTGGCTCTCGCTCTAACCGGCCTGGGCATACCCAAGAAAAAAGTCGCGGCCATCCTGTTTATCGTTGCCGGACTTAGCGCCGCGGCACCTCCGGTCAACATCTGGGCCATGATTCTCTGCGCCGGAACCGCCATCCCGTATGTCGGCTTTGAACTCACTCTCGGCATTCCAGTCCTCATTCTAGGGACGTTCACCGTCCTTTCCCTCGGCATGAAAAAAGAAGGCATCATGGACCTGGAGACCGCCCTGAAGAGCCTGCCAGAGCCCTCACGGGGAATGAGCTGGTGGAGGGTGCTTTTACCCTTCCTGGTCTTTTTTGGGCTGGTAGTGGCCTATAAGGCCTGGCCTTTTTCAACGCCGGTTCTCGGACTTCCCCTTGAGTTTACCGTCGCCGCGCTTGTCGCCTGGCTGGTCAGCCCCAAAAGGATCAACATCCTTGGGCTGTCCCGCGACACGATGAAAAGGCTCCTTCCGCTCCTGGCCACAATCGTCGTTGTCGGCATGCTGCAGCAGGTCATGACAGTCACCGGGGTGCGGGGACTGATTTCCTTTGCCGTTATCAGCACGCCGCTTCTCCTTCTCTACATCCTATTGGCTCTCATCATTCCTGTCTCCGAAGGCGTCCTCACTTACGGGGCGGCAGCCATCATCGGGATTCCTTTAATCTGGTTCCTGGACTCCATCGGCCTGCACGCCACCGTGGCCATCGCCGGCCTGTCCCTTCTCTGGCCGCTGGGGGATGGTCTTCCGCCGACTGCGCTCATCGGAAGGCTGAGTATCATGGTCTCTGAATATAAGGACACCTACTGGTCCTTTTTGAAGAACACATGGATTCCCTGGCTGGTGATTACAATCGCCGGAATTCTCATGATCGTATTTTCGGCCGATCTGGAATTCCTGGTCCGATGGAGCATGTGATCCATCAATGATACGATCTCTTTATGACGAGGAGAAACACACATGCCGATCATCATGATGATCTATTATCTGATCACCGCCTACCTGGCGGCCCTACTCATCTGGAATTTTATCCAAGAGAAAAAAAACACCAACGATATGCTCCTCTACCTCCTCGTCCTGATTCCTCTTCTTTTGAGAATTTTGCGCATAAAATAAATAAAGGAAGAATACCGCATGGCACGCCAATGGACCATTAAATCAGCATTGATTCTTTTCATCATGGCGGTCATGGTTCTCGGCGGAATCCCCCTCCGCACGCACAGGCACTTCAACATTCCTGTTGTCGCCGGACCTGGAGTGACCGAAATCCGCCGGCTGAGCGACTACTGCCCCAGCCTCAAAAGAACGATGGCAGATACGTATGTTTATTTTCTGGAGGGCAAGGAAAAAGGCGGCAAAGCCCTCCTCATGGCCAACACTCATGCCAACGAGCCGTCCAGCCTTCTGGCTGCCTTCATTTTCATCGAGAATGCCTCTGTCGAAAGAGGAACGCTGATCATCATCCCCGAATTCAACAACAGCGCCAGCCGCAACACCCGGCCGGGAGACGGATATCCACTTTATTATGAGATTCCCACCGACTGGGGGAAAAAGAAGTTCCGCATGGGAAACCGCGACGCCTCGCCGCTCGACCAATGGCCGGACCCTGACGTCTATATCCATTATCCCGACAAACAGCTCCTTTCCTTTATTGACATCCGGAACACCAACAGGACATGGCCTGGCAGGCCCAACGGTCCCCTTATGGAACGTGTCACCTATGCCGCTATGCAGATCCTGCGGAAGGAGGGCGTGGACATCGCCATCGACCTCCACGGCGCCGAGACAATGTTCCCGGTGACGAACTGCATCGTGGCTCCGGATAAATCCAACCGAATTGCCACAATGGCCTCGCTGTTCGTTAAAGCGGGAGAAGGCTTTGAAAATCATGTCGAACCTTCGCCTTCGGGTTTCCGGGGACTGTCTCACAGGGAGATTGGCGACTATTCCGATACGCTGCCTTTCCTTCTCGAAGCCCCCATTCCCTTCCTGGACCAACCGACCGGGCCGAAAACAGAAAAACTGCTGCTCGACGGAAAGGACGCGTTTCTGCTCAGCCTGTCCAAGAAAAAGAAATTATTCGTGCCTTATGACGAGAACGGCTGGTCGATGGAAAAGCGGGTCGGACAGCACTGCTCAGTCACCCTGGAAGTCATCCGCCAGTACTCCAAAAAATTCCCTGAAAGAGAAATGAAGGTCCGCGGCATCCCCCGGAATGCAGAGGTGATCCGGAACGGCGTCGGGCACTATTTCCATGACCCGACCAAAGCCGATAAAAAGAACATCTATGACAACTGATCCCTTCATTTTTAGTCTCGCAAATGGATCCATGTCAAAAATATCTGGATAAATTCTGTTCATAAAAAATATTTTTCCGTAGTGAGAAAAATATTAATTTCAGAGGAGGCACAGGATGAATCGAAAACGTCTTTTCAGGCCGCAGATCCTGGCGTTTGTCACACTCCTGCTCATCGGATTTTTTGCCTTTATGGGGACGCGTGAGGAAAGCGAAAGGCCGATCTATCCCGACGAACGGAATGAAAACTGCACGGTTATTATGGTTGGAAAAGAAGCTTCTGTGGATGGCTCAACCATGACCACGCATACGGCCGACTGCGGCTTCTGTGACTGGACCTGGGGACACATACCGGCCGCAGATCATAAACCGGGGGAAACACGCAAACTCTATCATATCAGTCAGTATAAAACCTGGCCGCCCAGCGAGGGCCTGAAATGGCAGCTCTATAAGAAAGATTTTAACGGCGTCGAAATCCCGGAAGTGTCTCATGCTTTCGCCTATCACCACGGGATGTTCGGCTACATGAATGAAAACCAGGTGGCCATTTCCGAGTCCACCATCGGAACCCTTCGCAAACTTGTCAACTCCACGCCTTCGGCCGTGCTGGATTTAACCATGCTCACCCTCCTGGCCATGGAAAGAGCACGCACGGCCAGGGAAGCGGTGCAAATCATGGGTGAAATGGTAGAAAAGTTCGGCTACGGATTCCATGACGACGGAGAGATGCTGGCTGTGTCCGATCCGAATGAAGTTTGGGTTTTTGAAATCATGCCTGTGGGAGTCCTCTGGACGCCCCAGAGCGGAAAGCCCGGAGCTGTCTGGTGTGCGCAACGCGTGCCGGACGACCATGTCAGCGTCTGTCCCAATGAGTCCCGCATCGGCGAGATCGACCTCAATGACCCAGATTACTTTATGGCCTCGCCGAATGTCATCACCTTCGCGGTGGAGCAGGGACTCTATGATCCGAAAAGTGGAACGCCTTTCAACTGGAAGAGGACTTATTCTCCGGCGGAAGGAAGCGCTGTCAGCACAGACGGCCGGCGAGCCAGGCTCTGGCGGTTTCTCGACCTCGTTGCTCCCTCCCAAAAATTCAAACCGGACACGCCCAACATGGACTTCCCATTTTCCGTGAAGCCGGACACAAAGCTTTCCGTCCAGGATGTCATGAACCTTACCCGCGATAAATGCTATGGCACGCGATTTGATCCGGTTAAAGGAATCCGCGGGGGCCCCTTTGCCAATCCGAACTACTTTAGAAACACCCGGACAATCTCCAGCAACAGAGCGGAATACACAAGCCTGGTCCAGTGCCGGGGATGGCTTCCTGATCCCATCGGCGGCATCGTCTGGCTGGCCTTCGGCGCTCAAGACACTTCCTGCTATATGCCCCTTTATGCGGGAATCACCGAAATGCCAAAGTCATTCACAATCGGTGACCATTGGGAATTCAATCGGGCTTCAGCCCGTTGGGCTTTTGACTATGTGGATTTCCACACACAGGTCGTCTATTCTTCCGCCATCGAAGACGTCCAGAAAGCCATCCTTGAATGGGAAGCCGGAGTTATTGCCCAGATTCCTGAAATTGATCAAAAAGCCCAAAAAATATATGCCGGAAACAAGGCGAAAGCCAGGAAATTTCTCACGGATTTCTGCCTGGACCATGCCGACAAGGTCATCGCGGCCTGGGGGGATCTTGGAGACCGATTAGTTGTCCAGTACAATCACCTGCTATTCTATAACACGGAGAAGAGGACCCGAGACCGGAACCGCCCGGCCTTCTCTGACGACTGGAAAAAGGCGGTCAAAATGGTCGATATCTTCGTAGAGCCGGAGGAAAAACGTTGATCCGGATAGGAGTTATTTCCTTCGATAACCGCCGGTTGCCGCAGAGAATCATCCCCGCTTCAAATAAAATGAAACAGGTGTTAATCTTTAAATAGAAATGGCTCTCGTCCATTTTGAGTGCATGAAAAAGGAGACATCCTTGAATGAATCCATATATAATGGAAGAAATTCATACAAGTTAAAGGAGGCGACAATGAAAAGGATTGTTAATTTTTGCGGATTTGCGGTTTTGATACTCATGCTATCCCTCTGCCTGTATTCAACCACCGAGACTCAGCCTCAAGTTCCTAAAGCTCAACTGCCCCTGCTGACGACCTCAGCCGGCCAGAGCCCTGATGTCACGACCCTCAATATCGTCCTTGAGGAAGCCGGAATCCCCTATGATTACTGTGATGCCCCCTCAGCGGAATTGATTGCCGCAGGCGTGGGATTAGCTGGTAAGGAGTCGAGCGAGGGATTCCATGTCGAAATCCACACAGACTTGAGCCAATTTCCAAAGGGCACTCCCTACAAGACCGCCATTTTTGCCATCGGCGCCAGCCTCAAAGGGATGGGGGCCTCCGGCCTCACGGTGGATACGGAAGAGGCCCGATTGAAAAAAATCATCGATTCCCTCAAGAAAAAGAAAGTTTTTATCATTGCCGTTCATGTGGGAGGCGAATCCAAAAGAGGAGCCCCTGGTAGCGACAATGAGAAGATGATCGACGCTGTTGCTCCTTTTGCCGATTACATCATGGTCACCAAAGACAGCAATAAGGACGAGCGTTTTACCAAGATCGCTGAAAAAAATAAAATTCCTCTCTCCCAGATTGAGTATGCCCTCGGCCTGGTGGATCTCATGAAGCAGGTCTTTCAATAATTCATTAAGTTCACCTGTTTTTTTGCAAATAGAATAGAGAGGTGGATATGCGTCTCCCTAAGATAAAGATTATCTTGATCCTCCTGACCCTGGCCTTCCTCCGGATTTCCGCCGAGGCAAAGATCACAAGCCCGAAAGAACAGTTCGGATTCAACATCGGTGATGACTATCAGCTGGTGAATTACACCCAGCTTCTGACTTACTGGAAAAAATTGGATAGAGAGTCGAACCGCATGCAACTGGTCGAGATTGGGATGACAGCCGAAGGGCGGCCGATGGTTATGGCCATTATCACTGCGCCGAGAAATCAAGCGCGGCTTGGGCGGCACAAAGAAATTTCCAGGCGCCTGGCCCTGGCCCGCGATCTTGAGGAAACAGAGGCCCGACGCCTGGCTGCAGAAGGACGGACCGTCGTTTGGATCGACGGCGGTCTTCACGCCACAGAAATTCTGGGTTCCCAGCAGCTCATAGAGCTTGTCTATCAAATGGCGAGCTCCAATGACCCCGAAACACTCCGTATTCTCAATGATGTGATTCTCCTCGCTGTCCCTTCCAATCCGGACGGACTGGAGCTTGTGGCCAACTGGTACATGCGCGTAAACGATCCGACAAAACGCTCCATGAACGGTCTCCCCTCTCTGTATCATAAATACATCGGCCATGACAACAACCGGGACTTCTACATGGTCACTCAGCCGGAGACCGAGGCTATCAATCGCCTTCTCTACAGGGAATGGTATCCGCAGATTCTTTACAACCACCATCAGACAGGACCGGCGGGAACCGTGCTCTTTGCCTCGCCCTTCCGCGATCCCTTCAACTATTTCTTTGACCCTCTCATTCCTGTCGGAATCGACCTCGTCGGTGCTTCCATTCACAGCCGGTTCGTCGCTGAGGGAAAGCCGGGCGCCACTATGAGGTCCGGAGCCAGATACTCGACATGGTGGAACGGAGGACTGCGCAGCACGGGCTATTTTCACAATATCATCGGCATTCTCACTGAGACCATCGGCAATCCGACGCCGATAGAAATCCCATTTTTGCCCGCGAAAATTCTGCCCAAAGGGGACCTCCCCTTCCCCATCGCTCCCCAGAAATGGCACTTTCGTCAATCCATCGAATATTCGATCTCCTCCGACAAAGCCATCCTCGATGTGGCCTCCAAACACCGTGAGGACTTCCTCTGGCGCAGGTACCTAATGGGCAAAAATGCCATAGAACGGGGCCTCCGGGATCATTGGACAATCCAGCCCAGTCAGATTGCCGCTGTTGAAGCGCAAATCAAAAAAGACAAGGTCAAGCCGACAGGCTCCTGGTTTTCACAGAGTTATCCTTTGAAATACTACGAGATGCTCTTCGAATCCTCAAAGCGCGATCCGCGGGGATATATCATACCCTCTGACCAACCGGATTTTTTGACGGCCGTCAAATTTTTAAACACCCTCATCAAAAACGGCGTGACCGTGCATCAGGCCGCACAATCTTTCGAGGTCAACGGCAAAACATATCCCCAGGGATCTTACATCGTCAAAACCGCCCAGGCATTCCGTCCCCACATTCTTTCCATGTTCGAGCCTCAAGACCATCCCCATGACTTTGCTTATCCGGGTGGATCTCCCATTCCCCCCTACGACAGTGCCGGATGGACGCTGGCTTTCCAGACCGGAATCGCCTTCGACCGAATCCTCGAGCCGTTTGACGGGCCGTTTATGGAAGTCTCAGACATCATCAAACCTCCGTCCGGAACGATCAGTCCCATCAATGCGGATCCAGCCGGCTTTCTCTTAAGCCATCAGGTGAACGATGCCTTTGTCGTCATCAACCGTCTCCTCGCCGGAGGGGATGAAGTTTTCTGGCTGAGAGAACCATTTACAGCCAATGAAAAAACTTATCCTCCGGGGACAATATACATTCCGGCCGATCCCGATATCATTCCTCTGCTGGAGAAAGCGGCCGTCCAAATCGGATTGAATTTTGAAGCCACGGCTTCCCGGCCATCCGGCGAAGCGTTCCGCCTGCGTCCGGTTCGTATCGGGTTATGGGATGTCTACGGCGGCTCGATGGCTTCCGGATGGATCCGCTGGCTCCTTGAGCGTTTCGAATTCCCCTTTGAGGTTGTCTACGCGTCTGAACTGGATGCCGGCCGCATTATAGATAAATTTGACGTTCTCATCTTTGTCAGCGGGGCTATCCCTCCTCTTACACCTGAGGAAGACGGGCAGAGCGAAAGACTTTTCCGCGAGCCTCCTCAACCCAAGCCGGAGAGCATTCCAGAGGAATACAGAAAACGGCTGGGAAAAATCTCGGTTCATAAAACTGTTCCTCAGCTCCGCCGGTTCCTGGACGATGGAGGAACCATCCTGGCCATCGGACGCTCCACCAGCCTGGCCTATCATCTCCATCTCCCAATTGCCGACTTTCTTGTCGAAAAGACTCCGGATGGCAAAGAAATTCCCCTCTCTCTGGAAAAGCTCTATGTCCCCGGCTCCATCCTTCAGGTGAAAGTCGATACCACCCATCCTCTGGCCGACGGGCTGCCTGAAAACGTGGATGTCTTTTTCAACCGAAGCCCTGTCTTTGCCCTGCTGCCGGAAGCCTCGCTTCAAGGAGTGACACCCATAGCCTGGTTCGAGGACAAGAAGCTGCTGCGCAGCGGTTGGGCATGGGGCGAGCAATACCTCCGATGGGGAGTGGAAGTGGTGGCGGCCGATGTCGGCCGGGGAAAGCTCTTCCTTTTCGGGCCGGAAATCACCTTCCGCGGCCAGCCCCACGGGACGTTTAAATTCCTTTTCAACGGAATCTTCTGCGGAAGTCTGACCTCTGTGACGCTGGACTGACACCGATATAGGAATGACGGATTCTGGGCTGTTGAATTCAAGAATACAGCCAAAGTCCGCGATAATGCTTCGCGCAAAATCTGACATGTCTGAGAAGGAGGTTCAATGCATCGATTGAGAATTGGACTTATTTATATCCTTGTTCTTGGATTTTCCGTATTTCTTCAGGCGGAATTGCGCAAGGAGAACATCACCGTCCACCAGCTGGCAAACGGTCTGAAAATTCTGCTCCTGGAAGACCATGATATCCCCAACATCGCCTATTACACTTTCTTCAGGGTCGGCTCCAGGAACGAACGGCCCGGGCTGACCGGTGTCTCCCACTTTATCGAGCACATGATGTTTAACGGAACGGAAAAATTCGGCCCCGGCGAATTTGACCGCATCATGGAATTTCTCGGGGGATCAAACAATGCCTATACCGGGGACGACATGACTGTCTACACAAACTGGTACCCCGCTGCGGCCCTGGAAAAAATGATTGCGCTTGAGGCCGATCGCATTCAGAGCTTGATTTTTGATCCTCAGGTTTTGGAATCAGAACGGGGAGTTATTGCCTCTGAACGACGCCTGTCTGTGGAAAACAACAACGAGAATCTTCTAGAAGAAACGGTCCGCGCCACCGCCATTATGGCCCATCCCTACCACTGGAGCGTAATGGGCTGGATGAGCGATATCCTCAACTGGAAACGGGATGAAATCATGAATTATTACAGGACTTATTATTCCCTAAATAACGCCGTGGTCGTGGTCGTCGGGGATTTCTCCACGCCCAAAATTCTGGAATGGATAACCACATACTACAGCCCCATTCCTCGCGGCCCTGAGCCTCCGGCCGTGATCACAGTTGAGCCGCCTCAAATGGGGCCCAAGAGAATCTCCCTCCAAAAAGACGCCCAGACCCCTTCATTCCTGATGGTCTATCATGTCCCTGAATTGACTCACTCTGATTTTCCCGGCCTTCAGATGCTGGACATCATCCTTCTCCAGGGAGAAAGCAGCCGCCTTTACCGCCGCCTGGTGGACCAGAGTCAGCTGGCCATCGAGGTCTCCGGCGGAATATCCCAGACCATCGATCCTTCTTTGTTCTATATTACCGTAAAACCCACCTCGGATGCCGATCTCGGCCAAATCGAGAAGATGATCGAAGAGGAGCTGGCGAAAATCATCAATGAAGGGGTTTCGCCAAATGAAATTCAAAAGGCCAAAAATACCATCCGCACAAATTTTTACATGCCTCTGCAGACGATTGCCGGTAAAGCGAATATGCTCGGCCGCAGCGAGATTCTGCTCGGCGGCTATGAGAACCTGTTTACACTCATGGAAAAATTCAATCCGATTACGCCGCAACACATCCAGGACCTCTGCCGCAAATACTTTACGGCCCGCAACAAAACTGTCGGCGTCTTGATTCCTGAAGGAGGTTCCCGATGAGAAAAATTGCTCTCTATGCCTTTGCGTTTTTCATTCTTCTTTCGCCCTTAAAAGGGGCCCAAACGATTCCCGAACCGGAAACCATTCAACTTAAGAACGGATTGACCGTTTTTTTCCTCGAACAGAGTGAACTGCCCCTGGTCGCTTTCCGCCTTATTCTCAAAGGCGCCGGAACCGCCTACGAACCCGTCGAAGGGCTGGCGGATCTGACCGCTCAACTTCTACTCAAAGGCACAACAGAAAAATCCGCAGAAGTCATCGCCGAAGAAATTGAATTTTTGGGCGCTTCATTCTCAAGCGAAGCTCAGTCCGAACTCATGGAGATGTCGGGAAGTTCTCTGGCTGAAAATTTCACTGCCTTCATGACCATTGTCTCGGACTGTCTGCTCAGACCGGCCCTGAACAGCAAGGAATTCGAAAAAGAACGGCAGCGCCGCATAGAAACGATCAAATCCATCAAGGATAATCCGGGCTGGGCCGTCCGCTACTACTTCCGCAAGGTTTATTTCGCCTCCCATCCCATGGGCCACTTGGACATTGGAACACAGACTTCTCTGGAGAACATGAATGTTCAAAATGTTCGGGATTTCTACAGCCACTATATCCGGCCGGAGCAGGCCATCATGGCTGTTGTCGGCAACATCACCTCTGATGCGCTCAAAAGATTGCTCAATTCCACACTGTCCGGATGGAGCCGGACAGGAAGCCCCGTTTCCCCGCCAAAGCTGCCGGACTTTCCTGTGCTCCAGGGGAAAACCTGTGTGCTGATCGACATGCCGGATGCCAGCCAGGCCTATTTTGTTCTGGGAGTTCCTGGATATCGGATGGGCGACGATAGGACTCCTGCGGCCGAGGTCTTGAACACCTTGTTCGGCGGACGGTTCACTTCCTGGCTCAATACAGAGCTTCGCATTAAGAGAGGACTGACCTATGGCGCAAGCAGCCGCTTTCAATCCTGGCGCGAAGGGGGAATCTTCACCATTTCCTCCTATACCAGAAACGATAAGATTGGCGAAATGCTCGACATCACTTTTGACCTGTTGGCCAAAGCAAGAACAGAAGGATTTCAGATGGATGAAATCGAAAGTTCAAAAAATTATATTTGCGGCCAGTTCCCTCCGACCCTGGAAAGCCTCCTGGCCAAAGTCGATGCCTTCACGACCCTCTCTTTTTACGACCTTGGCTTTGACTACTATGAAGAACTGCTGGAGCAAATCGAACAAATGGCCAAGGCAAAAGTGGATGCCGCGGCCCGGCAATTCCTGCCGGCCCAGGATTATGTCCTTGTTTTGGTCGGCCGGGCTGAAGATATCCGCCAGCAGTTGGCTAAATTCGGAAACTTCCGGGAGAAAAAAATATCGGAACCTGGCTTCTCATCGAAATAAGGAGATATCCGGAATGGCGAAAGCGACCATTGAAGATTTAGCCTTCCCGAGGCGCTTCTGGAGGGCACCCGGCCTGGCCGGGCGGCGAGGATGTCTGAGCTTCTCCCGGAAAAGGGAAATGCAATGGAAAAAATGGGGGCTTTCTCCCATTTTTTGATCTTCCTTTTAATGAAAAAATCAATTATGCGAGTTCCGCAGCCGCCTCCAGGAGCGGAGAGGGAACGGCGTGAAAAACCTGAAGGGGAGCGCGGCCGTTCCGGATATCTTCCTTCAATGAATCCACCTAAAATGGAAGAGAACCATTTTTACTAATTCTAAATTCTCACTGAAATAGGAACTTAAGGGAGCGAATTTTCGTATACTACTACAAAGGAGAAAGTCATGAGGTTAATTCCCCTCATTTTAATCCTATCATTAATTCTGGGATGTCTGGTGGCCTGCGTCAGGGTCGGCGAAATGGAAGAAGAATCCCAGAAAATCCCTCTCGGGGATGCCGAATCCCTGGATATCCATCTGAGGATGAACGCCGGAGAGATGAGAATCCAGGGGGGGACATCCGAACTCATGGACGGCTATTTTCAATATAATATCAGACGCTGGAAGCCAAAGATTGAGCACAAAATTGCCGATTCCAAGGGAATTCTGACCATCCAGCAGAGAAAATCTTCAGGTATTCCCTTGGGCAAGACAAGGAACCGCTGGGAAATTTCGTTCAACCCACATCTCCCTCTGGACCTTGAAATTGATTTCGGCGCAGGTGAAGCCAGGCTCGATTTCCAAGAGCTGCATCTCAGGCATCTGGACGTCCATATGGGAGTGGGCGACCTGACTCTGAACCTCGCTGGAGAAAGGAAATTCAGCATGAATGGGGCGATCAAGGGCGGGATCGGCCATGCCACCATCTATTTGCCCCAGAATATCGGAGTCAGGGTCACGGTGGATGGAGGGATCGGCTCGGTCAATGCTTCCGGATTCATGAAAAGCGGCGAAACCTATACAAATAAAGCCTTTGGAACAACCGACGTTTCCATTGACCTGAAGATAAAGGCCGGAATCGGCAGTATCGACTTAAAACTCAGATAAAAAAGAAAGAGAGTAAATCTCGGCGATGCGTGAACTTTATTCTTCTTCCCTGCGTAGTTAGATATAAGAACTCTCTGAAGAAGTGAATGATCTGTCTTATGTGACTGGAGGATATCTCATGATCAAATTTCTTCTCTGGCTCATCCTGCTTGTCCTTTGCTGGCCGCTGGCCTTGCTGGGACTGATTCTCTACCCTATTGTCTGGCTGATCCTGCTCCCTTTTCGGCTGGTTGGCATAACGGTGAACACCGTCTTCGATCTGTTCAAGGCCCTCATCACTCTGCCGGCCAGGCTCTTGCGATCCACATGATTAAAATCTCTGTCGATATTTAAGCTCATTAAAAATCAGCGTGAATTCTGTTCCTTTCTTTCTGGCCAGTTCAATCGTCCCATCGAGCTGATCCACAAGTGTCATCACGATCTGCAAGCCTAATGTCTCGGTTTTTTTAAAGTCGATAATATTCGGGAAGCCGATCCCATTATCTCGGATGACCAGCTCGAACTGATGATGATTAAAGGGTGAAAGATGGACACACACTTCTCCTCTTCTTTTTCCCAGGAACGCATGCTTCAACGCATTGGAAACCAGCTCATTGACAATGAGACCGCAGGGAATGGCAGTATTGATATCCATGTAGATCCTGGCTATTTCCGGTTTGAACCGGACCAGGTCAGTATCCACATGATAAGAATGGAACAAATGGATGGCAAGGCCATGTATATATTCAGAGATATCGATTCTTGACATGTCTTTGAACCGATAGAGATTCTCATGGACGAGAGCTATGGACCGAATGCGGTTCTGTGTTTTTCTAAAAACCTCGTTGACCACAGGATCTTTGCACTGTCTGGCCTGAAGATTGAGAATGCTCAGGATGACCTGCATGTTATTTTTGACACGGTGCTGAATTTCTTTGAGCAGGGCCTCCTTCTCCAGAAGCGACTCCCTGAGCTTTTTTTCAGCCTGCTGGCGCTTTGTAATGTCGCGCGCAATCCCTAAGACAAACGACTGGCCTTTAAAATGAACCGGATATGTCCTTATTTCGACGGCCACTTGGGAACCGTCCCTGTGGTTCAGGATAAATTCGTCCGGCCCTGTCGGCTGCTGCAACGCATTCTTTGCCAGAAGCTCGGCCGCCTTTGGAACCTGAGACTCGGAAAGAATCCTCAGAGTTAAAAAACTCTGGCCTATGAGATCTTTCTTTTTACAACCCAGCAGCTCTTCAGCCGCTCTATTGCCGTCAATAAAATTTCCTTTTAAATCGTTCAGATAATAGGCGTCCGGCGCAAAATCAAAAAGCAGCTTGAAGCGCTCTTCTGACTCCCGCAGGGCTTTCTCTGCCGGCGGGCACTCTTCTCCCGTTTCTTCATGACGGCCATGGGGCTCTTTCCATTCTTCTTTCGCCTGGGTGCACGCATCGATGTCCATCCAGTATCGGATATTTCCCCTGGGCTTGCCGTCGGCACTTCCGGTCCCCATCAACTCATTATAAAGATGCCTGGAGGCGTCGTCATTTTGACAAAGCTTGTGGACATATCTGCCTTTCTCCTGGTCCTTTATAGGCGTCTCCTGCAGCTGTTTCAGAATCTTTGACGACATGTTTTTTTTATTTCTTATGCTCATGCCGCCGCACCTTTATTGCCCGACGTTTAAAAGCTCTCCGGATGGTCGGCATCAAATCTTTCACAATGTCGGACTTCACGAGATAGCCGCTCACTCCACTTTTTTGGGCGGATTTCCTGTATTCCAGATTGTTAAAAACCGTCAGGATGATGATCCGAAGGTCAGGTCTTTTCTTGAGGAGCAAACGCGATGCTGTAAATCCATCCATTCCCGGCATACGAGCATCCATGAGAACAAGGTCCGGCCGGAGCGTTTCGACTTGTTCTAAAGCTTGCCTTCCGTCCCGGATTTCTCCAACGACTGTAAAATCCGGCTTGTCCGCCAGATATTCTTTGACACAACGGCAAAAATTGAGGTCATCATCAACGATGATAACTCTCCGTGGATTCATTACCGCTTCCTTTTTATCTTAGACCAGGCAAGGCCGAGAGTGTTGATACTATAAAATAATTGATCTGTGAAGGAAATAGGGAAATCCCTGATTTTTTCGAAAAAAACCCTGATTTCTATCGCTGTTCTATCTTCCGGAGAAAGGAAGCGTCTATTCGAGGCCGACAACTCCCTTGCGGATGGCAAATTTAATGAGGTCCGCCGTTGTCCGGATTCCCAGCTTTTCTTTCAGATTGGCCTTATGGGATTCCACTGTCTTGGTGCTGATGAAAAGCATTCGGGATATTTCGCGGCTGGACCTCCCCTCCGCTATCAACTGGAGGACTTCATGTTCACGGGGACTGAGTTTTATCAGGCTATTCTGGTCGACCAACTCTCTCGTCTTCTGGAGATAATCGTCCACGACCCTCTTCGAGACCGGCGAGCTCAAGAACACCTCATTTCTATGAACGGCCCGGATGGCTGAAAGCAGCTCGATGTGAGCCACCTGTTTAAGAATGTATCCCGAAGCTCCGGCATGGAGAGCCTCAAAAACATACTCCTCATCGGGATGCATGCTTAAAATAAGAACTTTCACTTTTGGAAATTTCTTTTTGATCTGACGGGTGGCTTCAATGCCGTTCAAGACCGGCATGCGAATATCCATAAGGATCACATCCGGCCGCAGCTCTTTTGTTTTTCGGACAGCCTCTTTCCCGTCCTGGGCTTCCCCAACGACTTCAATCTCCTCAGACTGGCGCAGGAGAGAATGAAGTCCCTGCCGGACAATCGTGTGATCTTCAGCCAGAAGCAATTTGATCTTTTTCATACTTGTCTCTCTTCGGGATGACAATGCGGACTCGAGTTCCTTTTCCTGGACGGGAGATGACTGTGCATGTGCCGCCCACAAGAGCGGCCCTCTCTTTCATGCCGGTAATGCCCGTCCCGTATTTTCTCGACCGGCGACTTCGCCGCCGATTCTGGCTAAATCCCCGGCCGTCATCTTCAATCACCGTTTCAAAATTTGCTCTATTCTGGACCATATGGATTTTGACTTTCTTGGCCTGGGCATGCTTGACGACATTGGTCAAGGCTTCCTGGACGATCCGAAAAAGGGCCGTCGTCCGATCGGGATCTATGCGACCTTTCCAGTTTTTCTGTGTGAACTGGAGCTTTATGTTCAGTCTCCGAGCCAACCTATCGGCATACCACTTCACGGTCGGCAAAAGGCCCAGGTCATCGAGCATATGAGGCCTGAGATCCAGAGTGAGTTCGTGGATCTGCTCCATCATCTCTTCTGCAAAGCCATCCACATCATTCAGCTTATCCTTGACTTTTTTCAATTGTTCTGAATCTAAAGATTTTTTTATGGAAGCCAGATTGATACGGAACATGGTCAGAGACTGCCCCATTTCATCATGAAGCTCACGTGATATTCTTGCCCTCTCCGCTTCCTGGGCTCGGATGAGCTTGTTGGATAACTGCCGCAGCTCATGGGCATAACTGATGAGGGCTTCTTCGGCCTGTTTGCGTTCAGTGACATCCTGCACAAAGGCCGTAATCCCCTGATGTTCCCCCGCCTTGGCCCCGCTCATTTCAAGCCTCCGGTTTCGGAATCTGATTTCAAACGGCTTGACGGGTTTGTCGGATACAATAGATCGAATATTTTTTAATGTCCGTGCCAAATCTTTTCCTTTGAGAAATTTCTTGGCCAGTTTATGGCCGGGTTGACCAATGAGTTCGTCTTGAGGAATCCCCGTGATTTCTATGAACGCCGGATTGACCTCAAGGACAACGCCTCTTCTGTTGGCATAGACGATTCCTTCTCCGACACTGTTAAAAATATTTCTAAACTTTTCCTCGCTCAATTTCCGTTCTCTCTCCACGCGCTGGCGCTCAGTAATATCCTTGGCGTATACGGAGAGGCCGTATTTGGAGGGATACGCACTGATTTCAAAAAATATCTGTCGGCCTTGAAATTGAAAGCGATTAATGAAACTCTGCGGCTTCTGTGTCCGCAGGACTTCTCTGTAGATTCTGTCAACTTTTGCGCCTTTGATCGCAGGGAAAATATCATAAAGGGATTTGCCGATGGCCTCTTCTCTCGAGATTCCGGTAAACTTTTCAGAGGCTTTATTCCAGAAGATGTATCTGAGGTCCTTGTCCATGGCAAAAAAGAGATCGCCGATGCTGTCGGCAAGCTCTTTATATCGCGCTTCGCTTTCCTGAAGAGCCTGTTCGGCCCGCTTGTGATCGCTGATGTCAGAAATCAGGGCAAAGAAACCTTTGACCTTTCCATTATCCTCTTTATCCGGGACATAATCGGCGACCACCCAGCGTTCCTGCCCATGCAAATACTTAACCGCTTCCTCGAAATGCACTCTTTGTCCGCTCAGAGCCGACTCCACATGATCTTTGATCAATCGGGAAGCGTTCTTCCCGAGGACCCGGCTTAATTTTTTTCCAAGAATCTCTTCCTTCGGCATTCCAAACCATTCCTCGTACCTGCGGTTGACAAAACGATAGCGGCCCTCTGCATCCACATAGGACACAAGGGCAGGAACATTGTCCGCGATCGTGCGGACTTCCTGTTCACGTCTGTGAATCTCCTCTTCCGCCTGCTTGTATTCTGTCACATCCCTGAGGAAAATGAGATCCGCGGGCTTGCCGGCGTATTGGATGAGCGTTCCGCTCGCCTGAATATATTTCTCCGATCCGTCTTTGCTTAAAATTCTGAGTTCACTGAGTCCCTGAAATTTTTTGCCTGCAATGCGATCTTGAATGCGCTGGATCGCCATTTCCCTGTCTTTGGGATGAATATAATCGACTACCGGCCTTCCCATGATCTCTTTCGTGTCATAGCCGATCAGCTTTCCCAGAGCGGCATTGGCAAATTGGATAAGGCCATCCTGGACGATGACGATACCGTCTATAGCCTGTTCAACAACTGAGGCATATTTGGCTTCGGATTCCCGCAGGGCATTCTCCGCCTTTCGACGCTCAGTGATATCGACCATCGTCGATCGGATCCCTGTGATTTGCCCGCTGTTATCCCTCTCCAGAATATCGTCTATACTCACATGAACCTGTGATCCATCCTTTTTCAGATAGATTCTGTTCTCCGCCTTGGCCACGAATTTCTCAGAAATTTTCTGTTGAAACCTTTTCCTGGCCTCTTCTCGCTGTTCCGGTAGAATAAAATCAAAGATCGACCGGCCCACCATCTCATGGGGTTGATATCCCAGCATTTTCGCTTCTGTCTGGTTGACCTGGGTGATATGTCCTTCTGTATCGAGTGTGTGGTAAGCGACAGGGGCGTTGTCCCAGAGTTCCCGGAACCGTTTTTCGCTCTCTTTCAACAATTCTTTAGCATGGAGATGAGCAATGGAGCTGCCAATCTGGGCGGCAATCGCTTCCAGGGCATCTCGGGAAAATACGGAAACTTCAGAAACCGTATGAGAGGCGATGTTTATACAGCCAATGACTTGCTTTTCATGAAGGATAGGAACAACCGCAATCGCACGCAGACCTTCCTGCTGGTGGGTTTCGTCCAGCGAGATTTCCGGGTTGGGATATTGGACATAGATGGGATTTCCGGCTGCAATAAGTTGCGTACTGGGAGAATTCTTATCATAGAGAGAAACGCTTTCTATGAATTCCGGAGACAATCTTTGATGAGCCACTAATTCCAGAGCTCCGGTGGATTCGTCCATTAAGTAAATGCCTCCGCAGTCCATTTCCGAGATGCGTATGGCTGTTTCAAGACAGAGAAACAGAGCTTTCTTCAGACTGTCAGTGTCACTGGTCGCAAAAGCTAAATCCCGCTGGGCCTGGATTAACTCCTCTGCTTTCTTGCGCTCAGTGATATCCTGCGCAGTCCCCTCATAATAAAGGAGGTTTCCTTCGGAATCCTTGACAGTCCGCACATTTTCCGAAATCCAAACGATACTCCCGTCTTTACGGTAGCCTTGATACTCAAAATTCCGAACTTCTCCTTGTTTTTCAATCAGTTTGCCGAATTCCAACCTTATTTCCTCATGAACATAGATCTGTGATTTGATATCCCCAAGGCCGGAGATCAGCTCTTCGGGAGAGCTGTATCCCAGAATACGCGTCATTGCCGGATTCGCTACAATAAACCGCCCCTCGGGAGATTTTTGGAAAATGCCTTCCACGGCATTCTCGAAAAGGTTCCGATATCTTTCTTCGCTTTCCCGGATTTTAATCTCCATCTTATGTTTGTAGAGCGCCATTTCAATAGCGGTATGCAGTTCTTTCTGCTCAAAGGGCTTGAAAATAAAACCAAAAGGCTCTGTGACTTTAGCGCGCTGCATTGTGTCTTCATCGGAAAGCGCCGTCAGATAAATGACAGGCCGGCTAAAAGTCCTGCGGACTCTTTCGGCCAGCTCCACGCCGTCCATTCTTCCCCTGAGACCGATGTCGATCAGTACCAAATCAGGAATATCCGCGCTCATTTTTTTGAGGGCTTCCTCTCCATTTGAAACGGTTCCCACGACTTCATATCCCAGGATTTTCACCACATTCCGGATATCCCTGGCGACAAGGACTTCATCCTCGACAATTAAAATTCTTATTTTGTCCATAGGCCTGATATCCTTTCCTGTTCTGGAAGCTCTGGCTTTCCATTAAATAAATGGAAAAGCCATATGGCTTTCGCCATGGAAGAACTCCATCCGCAATGTTTCTGCCCTTCAGAAATCTACCTCTTTGAGATTCAATCGCACTTCCGCAGACAACAGAAACGGCGATTCTCTGGCCTCAGAACAAATCGCTTCCCGAATGAGGCTGTCCCTTTGAGCTTAACTTGTGAACTTGACAGGCCTCTCCTCAACCAGTCCACATTGAGCCACCTGTGGATCTTTTTAATATGAGTCTCCGCTTCCTGTTTGTAATATACCTCTGTCTCTAACGACTGTCAATGACCAACTTATTCCCGAAATTGACAGGCATGAATAAAGTTCGGTGGTTTTCAACATTCTATCGGCAATCTCGGGTTATTGATATTTCGAGTGATAGAATGGAGAAGTAGAATGGAGAAGCGCGCCCGGCAAGACTCGAACTTGCGACCTTCTGATTCGTAGTCAGGCGCTCTATCCAACTGAGCTACGGGCGCACTGAAAAATTCCTGAGAGCAGCCCTATTATGCCAGAAATTGTATTTTTTTTTAAGTCCCCTTCAGGCGTTAAGCGCCAAATCGGCATTTTATGCTGAGATCAGGGCTTGCGAAATGCGACATCTTAAAACTCAATCCGGAATCCTCAGGATAGCGGCCCCGCTGATCCCGCCTTCTTTGAGACGCCGCAAAACTTGATTGGCCTCCTCCAGAGGAAATACCTGTGTGATTGTCCGGATCGGAATGGCCGCGGCAGCATTGAGCAGTTCCTCGCCGTCCTGCCGTGTGGCGTTGGCCACGCTCCGTAAAACGCGCTCATGGTAGATATGTTTCTGATACTCCATCTCCGGAATAGGACTCATATAGATTCCGGCCAAAGCCACTGTTCCTCCTCTTTCCGTGTTTTTCAGAGCATCTAGGACCAGTTCTCCGGCCGGCGCAAAAATAATGGAGCCGTTCATTTGTACCGGAGGCTCATCTTTGGCGGTTCCCGTCCACAAGGCTCCCAGTTTCTTGGCCAGCTCCTGATGTTCACGGCTCCGGCTGAAGACACAGACACGGCATCCCCTGTTCACGGCCACCTGGATGGCCACATGGGCGGAAGCCCCGAATCCATAAAGGCCGAGATTCTGGCCGGGTTTGACTCCACTCAACCGCAGCGCTCTATAACCGATGATCCCTGCACAGAGAAGCGGCGCCGCTGCTTCGTCGGAAAATATTTCTGGAATCGAATACGCAAATTTTTCCGGAACCACCATGTACTGGGCGTACCCCCCGTCGGCATGATATCCGGTGAAGTGGGCGTTCAGACAAAGATTCTCCTTCCCATCCCGGCAAAAAGAACACACGCCGCAGGCCGAATGGAGCCAGGCGATCCCCACTCTGTCTCCCTTCTGAAACCGTACGCATTTCTCCCCGGCTCTCTCCACAAACCCGACAATCTGGTGGCCGGGAATGGCCGGTAATTTCACACCGCGAAGTTCGCCTTCCACGGTATGGAGGTCTGTGTGGCACACCCCACAGACCTTAATCCGGACAAGAATTTCTTCCGGTCCGGGCAAAGAAATTGGAAGATCCGTAAGCTCCAGAGGATTCTTCTCGATCGGCCGGAACGTTCTGAGGACCATGGCCTTCATCGGCAGATCTCTTTCAAGCTCCTCGCCGCTTTTTGCATTTCCGGCAGTAGCCGAAGACCTGGATGGAGAATTTATCCAGCTGGAATTCGTTCTCCTTCCCCACCCTCCCGATCGTCCGCTGGATTTGCAGATTGGAAAACTCCTTGACCACTCCGCAGGAGAGGCAGATGAGATGGCCGTGGCCCGACTTAGGAATATCGGGTTCGTAGTGGCTGTGGCTTTCACCCAGGTCAATCTGGCTGACCAGCCCGCTTTTAACCAGAAGGCTTAATGTGCGGTAGATCGTGGCCAGGGACACTGTTTTTTTCTTTTTTTTCAGCCGGCGGTAAATTTCATAAGCGTTGGGATGGACTTCCTGCGTGGCAAAAACCTCCTTAAAGATCAGCTTCCGCGTTTGGGTCACTTTAAAAGTGTGGGAATGGAGGAAGTCCTGAAATGTCTTCAGCTCTTGCGTCACTTTTTGACCGCCCCTTCTTTACATTTCCGGATTTTCTTATTGAGCCTTTCCAGCCGACGCGAAAAATCCTTCTGGTAACTCAGAGATAAATTCATAGATAATGCTAATCCTTGTTCGGTAAACCTTCTTGCTTCTTCGTATTTTTTCTCCATATGCTCAAAATACATGGCCAGTTCCCGGAAACAAAAAAGCTGATCCACAGAGGTAAGCTGCTGCCAGAGAGAGACGGCCTTCTCCCAGTCCGCATTTTTCTTGTAATGATAGGAGAGTTTTTTCTTGATATGCAAAGCCAGTTCATCCGGCAGCTGGCCCTCGAGAGCGCGCTGGAAAAAGAGCGTGGACTTATTCGCATCACCGGCGCTTTCAAGGACTTTCCCGACTCCGAACAAATCCAGGGCGTCGACTTCCCCCTCCACTGCCGCTGCATACTCTTCGGAAAAGAGCTTGGACGCCGTAATGATCAGACCCAGCAGGGAGAGAATGTCTTCTTGGTTGTGATAAAGGATAGGCTCGATCAAGCCAAAATCGCCCGATTGGAGATATTCGAAGTACCGGTGGGGGATTTCCGCCGATGGAATGTCCTCGGCGCGGTCGGCCTCGACGATTTGCTGGGCCAGGTGGAAAAGCCGGCAGCTTTCATGCTTGTGCTTCCAGAGGTTCCGGGCCGTGAACAGAAAGTCCAAGTGAGGAAGCTTGGAAAGGGAAAAAGGCTGCCGGTTGAGGATGAACCGGGTCTCCAGGAGCGGGATGTCAAAGCTTTTGCCGTTATACGTGACGACGGACTGAAAATTCATCTGCGCAAAAAATTGGACCAACTCCTGAATGATCCGCTCTTCCTCGGCCAGCTCGCCCAGGAAATATTGGGCCACATGGAATCTCTCATTCTGGTAGTACCCCATCCCCACGAGGAAAGGGACTGTTCCCGTGCCTCCGGAGAGGCCGGTCGTTTCAAGGTCAATAAAGAGGGCAGTCGATAGATCGAGGCCCTTGAAGGTTATATCTTTGCTCAAAGTGGAAAGGATTTCGCCTCTTATGTCAAGTCCGTCAGAGAGCCGGTTTTTTCCATATTTTGTCTGGAGAGGATAGGGATTTTCGAAAAAGAGAAACGGCTCTCTCCGCTCCTTCAGGATCGCCTCCGGAGAATCCTTTTCCTTTCTCTTCTCTTTTTTTCCATCGGTCAAGTGAATGAGTTTTTGGAGCTTCTCTTTGACGGACAGAGCTTCGTCCCTGCTGATTTTTCCCCAAGTTTCTTCAATTTTTTGAGACCTGGAGCGCGTGCGGAGCTCTCTTTCTTTCTTCAGGCGCTTGAGTTTTTCTTCGATGTCCACCGAGGCCGCTCCCCGTCTATTTTTCCTTCATATGCCCATAAATTGAAGCAGTAGTGTTCTCGACCTTGGCCGGTTGTCAAAATCCACAAACACAATTTGCTGCCAGGTCCCAATGCTCAGCCGGCCTTCGGAAAATGGAATATTCAGGGAAGGACCAATAAGGCTGGCCCGAACATGAGAAAAACCATTGCCGTCTCCCCATCTTTTGTCGTGGTGATAAGAGATATTGCTCGGCACAACTTTCTCCATGAGCCGGTTGAAATCTTCCACCAACCCCGGCTCGAATTCGATGGTCGTTACTCCTGCCGTCGAGCCAGGAACGAAGATATTGACGATTCCGTCTTTCAGACGATTGGCGACCAGCCTCTGGGAAATCGGACCCGTAAGGTCTTTCATATCATTGAAGCCTTTGGTCGAAAAGCTGAGGGAATCACTGATGACTTTCATTATAATTCTCCTCTCAATTTCCTTTTTATTATCTCACGCATCGGCGATTCTTGAACAATCCTGGTTAATGATAAAATAATTTTCTCCGTTCGTAAAGCCGGTTGATGACCTTCAGAAGCGTTGAAAAAATACTCTGATCACAAAATCGATGTAAATTAAATGGTTCTCTTCCATTTTGGGTGGATTCATAAGGAAGATATCCGGAATGGTTCAAGCGACCATTGAAGGTTTAGCCTTCCCGAGGCGCTCCTGGAGGGAACCCGGCTCTGCCGGGTGGCGAGGATGTCTGAGCTTCTCTGGAAGCGAGTTCCGCAGCCGCCTCCAGGAGCGGAGAGGGAACGGCGTGAAAAACCTGAAGGGGAGCGCAGCCATTCCGGATATCTCCTTTCTCACTCCCACATAATGGAAGAGAACCATTTAAATTAAAAATTGGGGCTGATTGAAAATATTTCATATTTTTTTTATTCATAGTAAAATAGGAACGGGTTCAGAGAAGAAAAGTTGAGGAATAACCGCCAGAACACTTCTCTCGGCAAAGCCGAGGCCAAACCGGACCAATATACTCTGGATGCGCTTAAAGAAATCTTAAATATCCTGGCCCGGGCCGTCTCCGCCATGAAGCTTTTTCCTTCTGACCATTCGACGGTCAAAAAATTCCGCTATGAGCTGACCGAAAAACTCAGCGCGTATCTCGATGAACACTGGAAACTTGAAGTCGAGGTCCAGGAAAAAAGCTTTCTCTACCAGGGAGAAATTGTCCATAAAGAAGACAACTTGGTGAAAAGTCTCCCCTATTTTTTCTATAAAGACGGCATGCGCAGGCTTTTCTTCCGAAGAGGGCTGACTCCTCAAGAACTCGAAGTTTTTTTAGAAGTGGTCAAGAAGGATACACTCACTTCTCCGGAAGAAAACGATGCCGTTATGGACCTGTGGGAAAAAGAATTTGAGAATATCGGCTTTACGGCCCCGGATACCTATCTGGAAGCCCGCATTGAAACACGACAGAAGAAACCCGTGGATTTCTCCGTGGACCGAACGCAATTCGCCACAGGAAAAATTAAGCTGGATGCAGCAGATATGGAGGATGTTTATAAACGGAGCCTTGCTTTTCAACTCAAGAAGCAGGCCGAATTTCTGGATATGACTGACCTCACGGCCACTCTGGACAAAAAAGAAAAGCAGATTCTGGACAAAATGCTTGAGCAAGAACGAAAAGTTTCCTCCCAAAAGGAATTCTCTGACGTCCTCTTTGAGCTTCTTCACCTGGAGGAAAAATCTGAACGCTTTCAGCCCATTCTCGAATTCCTGGAAAAGCACCATCTGGATCTCATCCAGAAGGGAGATTTCTTCCATGCCCTGTACCTCTCCAATCAAATCAAAGAACTCAAAGGCGTTCTTTCCTACACAGGAAGTTGGAAAGCCACGGAGCTTGAAAAATTTATGCTCAAACTCAAAGAGCAAAACTCGGAGAACCTTCTCAAAGAAATCGCTTTGAACGGACAGGTGACAGATCCTTTCTATTTCTTTGAATATTTAAAGCTCCTGGGGCCAAAAATGATTCCCCTTGCGGCCGACCTCTTCGAGGACGTTAAAGAACCGGAATTCCGCTCAGATGCCTTTGCTTTTCTGCAAGAGATGAGCCAGAAGAACTTAGATCTCCTCCTCCCTCTCGCCAGCGATCAAAAGCCGTTATTAACCAGAGCCATCATTGCCCTCTTGAGCACGTTCAAAGATAAAAAATCCATCTCCCTGTTTGCCGTCTTTCATAAGTTTCAAAATCGCGCTATTCAACTGGAGGCGATCCAGGCGCTCGGCAGGATCAAAGAGGATATGGCTAATAAAGTCCTCATCGGCTTCCTTCATGAGGAAGATGCAGAGGTGCGCATCTCGGCGGCGGAAAACCTCCATTCCTCCACGGATAAATCGCTCGTGAGTGATCTCATCCAGATCGCTGCAGAAAAAACTTTTTACGAGAGAAGCCCGAGAGAAAAAATCGCCCTCATGAATATTCTGGGACAGAGCCGGACAGAGGAAGCTCTTTCTTTTCTTCAGAGCCTTCTGGAAAAAACAGGTCCCATTCCCAAAGGGAAACAGGAAGAAACCCGGCTCTACGCGGTCCAGGCTTTGGAAGCCATGGCCACTTCCAAAGCCAGAGAGATCCTTCTCAAAGGGACAAAAGACGAGAATAAAAAAATTAGCCATGCCTGCCAGGAGGCCCTTCAGAGAATTTCCTCCGACACAGGAACTCATTCGTCATAAAGGAAACCGGTTATGGCCCTTCAGGAAGAAAAAAAAATAAAGCAGAAAGACGCCCTCGACATTCTGATCCGCCTTCATGTGGTTTTGAAAATCGCCAAAGTCTATGAACCCAACAATCTCATCTTTCAGGAACAGGCCAAGGTCCTCCTGGCCCTGGTCCAGAATGCTCTTAAAAAAGACGGGGAAGCTGTGTTGTGTTCCAGCCAGAACGTTCTCTCCTTCAATGGACAGAGCTTGAAATTCGATTTTTCCAGTTACCACGTATATCAATTCATCACAGAAGAATTCACTTCCAGAGAAATCGGAGTGCTGGAATTTCTGCCGGGCCTTACAGAAGAAGAACTCAGCCAATTCCTGTTTCTTCTGGCCAAAAAAGAAGCCAAGAAAGATAATCCTTTCGAGCCACTGCTCCAGGACATTCAACAAAACCAGATTCACCATGTTTCCCTGGAGCGGATTCTCCGCACAGACCGCGTCCAGAGCCAGAGGAGAAGCGCTGCCGAAATTTACTTCCTCGGCATACCGCTTCTCAAAGATATCTACGAGAAAGAAAAGCGCCGGGAGAAATTCGACCTCAACGTCGCCAAACGGTGGATGCAGTCGATGTATCAGCACATCATTGAAGAAGAATCCTTTATCTACGGCTTGACCAACATCAAAAATACCGAGGAGTACACTTTGAACCACTCCATCAATGTCTGCGTCCTATCCATCGCACTCGGCCGGAGGCTGGGCCTGAGCCGGCAGGAGATCGTGGAGCTAGGAATCAGCGCCTTCTTTCACGATGTGGGAAAGAATGAAATTCCCGAAGAAATCTGGCTCAAGCCTTCCAAATTGAGCGAGGAAGAGAGGGCCCTCATCGAACAGCATCCCCAACTGGGTGCGGAGAAGCTTCTCCAGCTCAGACGGGTGAAAAACATTCCATTGAATGTCATTTCGGTGGCGATGGAACATCACATCAAGGCCGACGGAACAGGCTATCCAAAATATTTCAAGAAAAAATCCATCCATTTCTACAGCAAGATTGTCAAAATTGTGGACTGTTTCGACGCTCTCACCACAAAAAGAGTCTTCCGCACGAAAGTGTTCACCAAAGAAGAAGCCATGAGTCTGATGCTGGAAAAAAGCGGAGAGGAATTCGATCCGCTGATCCTCAAAGTGTTCGTCAGCATGATCGGAGCCTATCCCATCGGCTCCCTGGTTGTCCTCAATAGCGGTGAAATGGGAATTGTCTTTGAAGCCAATCCCCAGGAGGCCTTCAAGCTCAGGCCTAAAGTCAAGTTGATCACGGACGAAATGGGAAACAGAATAGACGGGCCGATCGTTAACCTCACAGAAGTGGATCCACAAACCAAAAAATTCAAAAAAACGATCGTCAAGTCGGTGGATCCGGATAAATACAATTTCCAGATCTCCGATTACTTTCTGGCCCTGGCCCAATAAAGAGCCGATTGGACTGCTTTTAACACACTTCATTCATTTCCCCGATAGATGATTCGCCGACGCGGGAAATTCGGGGATATATCCTGGACATACCGGCCATAACTCCTTGATTTTCAATGCAGATAAAGTTAAAATGACACTATTCATTTGAAAGGAAATGTCTCATGGATTTACTCAGCAAAGAAGTCAGAGAAGCGACCAAGAAAAAATTCGTACAGGACTTGCAGAACACAGTGACTCTTGTCCATTTCACCCAGGAACCCCGCCGCCTTGTCCTTCCCGATCACCTCAAAGGCCAGGACTGTTTTTTCTGCAAGGAGACACGAAATCTCCTGGAGGAAGTGACGGCTCTTTCGGATAAAATCGAGCTTCTCATCTATGACTTCTCCGCTGACAAAGAGACGGCCGAAGAATACGGCATTGATAAAATTCCGGCCACTGTCGTCAAGGATGAAAAAGACTATGGCCTCAGATTCTTCGGAATTCCATCCGGATATGAATACACCAGCCTGATTGAGGCTATCACCGATGTCTCAAAAGGAATGACGAACCTTTCTCAGAAAATAAAAGAGGCCCTCAAGGCCGTCCATCAAAACATACACATCCAGGTCTTTGTCACTCCCACCTGCTCTTACTGCACGGCCGCCGTCCGCCTGGCGCATCAATTCGCCTTTGAATCTGCTTTTATCACAGGCGATATGATTGAATCCACGGAATTTCCTCATCTCGCCAATAAATTCAATGTCCTTGGCGTGCCTAAAACGGTTATTAACAATACGTTCTTTATTGAAGGGGCAATTCCGGAAGACGCTTTTCTTAATGAAGTGCTGAAAGCCGTCATTCCTCCGCCAAAAACCTAATGCATGAGTTATGAGTCATCCAGGTTCAACGAGAGATGAACATGAGAGAAAACAACCATGATTTGAGCTCAGTCTTTTATCCAAAATCCATCGCCGTGATCGGCGCTTCCCGGCAGGAAGGAAGCGTTGGCCAATCGCTCCTGGCCAATATCATCGGCAGCCGTTTTCAGGGCATCATCTATCCTGTCAATCCAAAAGCCGATGGAATTCTGGGGATCAAAGCCTATCCCAGAGTGATTGACATTCCCGACGCAGTGGATCTGGCGGTCATCGTCGTCCCCAGCCGTGCTGTTGCGCCTGTGCTTGAAGAATGCGGTATGAAAAAGGTCAAAGGGGCCATCGTCATTTCCGCGGGTTTTAAAGAAATTGGAGGCGAAGGCCTAGAGCTCGAGCGGCAGGTCCGGCAGATTATAAAAAAATATAATATCGTGCTTGTCGGCCCCAACTGCTTGGGAGTCATCAATACCGATCCTCAATCCTCCATGAACGCCACGTTCGGCACGCGCATGCCCAAGGAAGGGAACATTGCTTTCATTTCCCAGAGCGGTGCTCTCTGCGTGGCGGTCCTTAACTATGCCAGGGAAGCCAACATCGGCTTCTCAAAATTCATCAGCATGGGCAATAAGGCCGGGCTTACGGAAAACGACCTTCTCTTCTATTTGAAAAATGACCCCAAGACAGATGTCATCTTGATGTACCTAGAAGACCTGGTCAACGGAAGAGATTTCATGTCCATCGCCCGGGAGATTACCAGTGTGCCGACCAGAGCCAAACCCATCATCGCCTTGAAGGCGGGGCGCACACGGCTCGGGGCCAAAGCCGCTTCTTCCCATACGGGATCGCTGGCCGGGTCGGATAAAGTCTATGATGCCGTATTCGAACAGTCCGGAGTTCTGCGGGTGGACACGCTCGAAGAGCTTTTTGACTATGTCAAGGCTTTTTCCAGCCAGCCTCTGCCCAAAGGGAACAATGTGGCCATTTTGACGAACTCCGGAGGACCGGGAATTTTGGCCACGGACTCCTGCATCCGGTATGGCCTGAACATCGCTCCTCTCGGCCAGTCCACCATCCAAACACTGAGGAAAATTCTTCCATCCACCGCCAGTATCAACAATCCTATTGATTTGATCGCCGAGGCCCAGGAAAAACAATATGAGATTTCGCTGGAAGCGCTCTTAAAAGACCGGAATATCCATTCGGCCATCGTCATTCTGACTCCCACGGCCTTCACACATGTCGAAAAGATCGCCGCGGCCGTCGTCAAAAAAGTCAGGGAATTCACCAAGCCTGTGCTCTGCTGCTTTATGGGAGTGTATGATGTGTCCAAGGGGGTCGATATTCTCGAAGAAAATAGAATCCCCGCCTATCGATTTCCCGAGTCTGCCGCACGCGTGCTTTCGGAAATGACCCACTTCACCGAGTGGCGCAGACGATCCAAAACCAGAGTTAAAAAATTCAGGGTGAACAAGCCAAAAGCCCGCGAAATCATCGCCCGAGTGAGAGAGGAACAACGTTCTTGCCTTCTCGAACATGAAGCCTATGAAGTCCTCCGGGCCTACGGCTTTCCGGTGATTGAATCCCTGTTGACCGGCACTGAAAATCAGGCCGTTCGCGCGGCGTCCAAAATCGGATATCCGGTCGTCCTGAAGATTTCCTCTCCGGACGTCCTTCACAAATTCGACTACGGCGGAGTCAAACTCAACCTGAAGAATGGAAACGAAGTCCGCAAAGCCTACAGGGAAATCCTGCGCAATGTCCTGTCCAAAAAGCCGAGGGCCAGAATCACCGGTATCCTTATCGAAGAAATGGCCGTCCAGGGAAAAGAGGTCATTCTGGGCATTAACCGGGATCCGCAGTTCGGTCCGATCCTGATGTTCGGCCTGGGCGGAATCTACGTGGAAGCCCTGGAGGATGTCAGTTTCCGGCTGGCTCCCATCCGTGAGCTTTCGGCCGAACATATGATCACAAAAACAAAGACCCACAAAATTCTAGAGGGCTTCCGGGGCGGCCCGGTCTATGACATCCGCGCCATCTCAGACTGTCTGAAGCGCCTCTCCCAGCTCGTCATCGACTTCGAGGAGATCAAAGAGATGGACCTCAATCCTCTCATTGTCTACGAGAAGGGAAAAGGCTGCGCGATCGTCGACGCCCGCATTATCCTCGGCTGATTCCAGGGATCAAAAATCCGTTTTCGCGAACTATGTGCGATTCTGAGTCGTCCTCTCGATTTTCCATCCAACCATTGTGGAAAATCGCAAATCACGATATCAAAAAATTCCACGGTCTTCACAAGAAGTCAAAATCAATAAAATCAAAATAATGTGTCACGGCAAAGTGATAATGTCCTATTTGGGCAAAATGAAAATGTCCGGTTAATAGGAAAAGGAGTAAGGTACTTCTTTCATAGCGAGAGCTGGAAGGAGCGCCTGAATGCGAAAGGACATAATC
>JBAVVD010000096.1:0-13392 GCA_049697115.1 Candidatus Aminicenantales bacterium | reverse complement strand
GTCTAATCCCTATTCCATTACGCGGCTCGTCTTCGATCTCAATGAGCCGAAATACTACGCCCTTTCCTCCGGCACAGAAAACCTGGTCATCTCTTTCTTCAAAGGTCAATCCGCGCCTTCTTTCGAGGGTGGACAAACCGCGCAAACAGAAGTCTCTCCTCCGGCCACTCGAACGCCCTTCCAGAGCGAAACGACCGTGCCGGAAGGACAAAAGGCACAGGAGTCGCCCAAAACCGGTCCGGATAAAGATATTAGACCGGCCCCGATAGTCCCGAAGTCTCCCGCCTCCCCTCCTCCAAAGAGCATCGAAGAGACAGCTGTGCTGGTCAAATACGCTTCTGTGAATCCTCCGCCGGTTAAAACTCCGGAACCGCAGAAAACCGAAGTCATGAAGGAAGAAAAAGCAACCGCAACGGAGCCGGAAAAGACCGAAGTCAAAGCCGTTGAAGAACCCGCTCAGGAGGACAAATTCAAACCCAAAACCATCCATGACGCCGCGGAAAAATACACAGGGGAAATCCTTTCCATGAAATTCAGGGATGCCGACCTGAAAGATGTCATTCTTTATCTGGGAGAGCGGGCCGGATTAAACGTCATTTTTGACCCCGACGTGAAGGGCGCTCCGGTGACCTGCAACCTGGAAGATGTTCCCTGGGACCAGGCTCTGGATCTCCTTCTCAAAAATAACAAATTGGGAAAAACGCTCGTGGGAAATGTCCTGCGCATCGCACCCGTGAAAGTTCTTATGGAAGAGGAAGAATCTCAGAGAATGCTCAGGGACACCCAGGAACAGGCAGGCCCTCTCGTTTATAAAACAGTGACGCTTTCCTATGCAAAGGCCAAGGAAGTACTGGACTTGATTAAATCCAAAAAATCGCCCCGGGGAGAAATCCTCCTTGATGAAAGAACCAATACCCTGATTATCTCCGACGTCAAGGAGAAAATCGACCTCCTGGAAAAGCTCATTTCCGTTATTGACACGCAAACTCCCCAGGTGTCTATCGAAGCCAGGATCGTGGAAGCCTCTTCTCAATTTGTCCGCAATCTGGGTGTCCAGTGGGGATTCCAGGGAATATCCGATCCCTTCTACGGAAACCAGACGGCGTTCAAATTTCCGAACAAGATGCTGGTCGACGGAGCCATGATTCCTCAGGGAATTACCACCAAGGGGCTGGGGGGGCCTTTGGGCGGCTATGCCGTGAACCTCCCAGCGCCGTCCTACAGCATGGCTGTGGGACTCTCCTTTGCCAATGTCCTGGATACATTCCGGCTGGACATGGCGCTGACTGCCCTTGAATCCTCAGGAGAAGGAAAAATCATCTCCTGCCCCAAGGTCACCACTCAGAACAATATGGAAGCAGAAATCATCCAGGGGAGGCAGATTCCCGTTCAGACCACGGCCAATTTCACCGTGACCACACAGTACAGGAATGCCGCCCTGGAATTGAGAGCCACGCCCCAAATCACGGCCGAGGGAACCATCATCATGACCATTGAAATTCAAAATAACGCCGCGGATTTTGAATATCTCGTCCAAGAAATCCCCGTCATCACCACTCAGAGCGCCAGAACAACCGTTCTGGTTCCTGATGGAGGGACGACTGTCATCGGAGGAATTTATAGAGTGGAAGACTCGGTCACTCGGTCCAGAGTGCCTTTTCTCCATAAAATTCCGATTCTGGGAAGTCTCTTTCGGTCTCTGGCGGTCTCCAAGCGAAATCGGGAACTGATCATTTTCATCACTCCCAGAATCATCAAGTAGAGGAGAGAACAAATGGTGAAAAGAAACACAATCAAACATGCGTTCATGATAACAGCCGTTCTGGCGGTCTCCCTGTTCCTTGCCGCCTGCAATCCCCTGGAAAACACATCCCGCTCCAACACGCTGCTCATCGTGGAAAAGATCATGGGAAAAGATTCCCAGGGAAACAGTGTCAACTATCTGCAGTCCGATGTCGCGATCTATGACGTGGCGACGCAAACATACTCTGTCCAGGCGGATTCCGCAAAAGCCACGCTCTCGGCCAAGCTCATTGATCCCACTCCGACCGCCTTGGCTTCCCAGTACAATGATCTCATTATCAATCGCTATGTGGTGACCTTCACACGCTCAGACGGAAAAAACGCGCCCGGCACGGATGTGCCTTATTCATTCGAAGGCTCGCTCTCTGTCCTCCTGGAAGCCGGAGGAACCGCTCAAGATGTTTCCTTCATCATTGTCAGGGAAGCGGCCAAACAGGAGGCTCCTCTCGTTAATCTGATCAATGCCTACCCGGGCGATGTCCTCCAGGTCACAGCCCAGATTGATTTCTACGGCAAGGACATGACGAATCATGTGGTCAAAGCCACCGGCTACTTGACCATCTTCTTTGCCAATTACGCCGACGAATAAGGATGAAGACGATGAAAGCTAAACGTATCTTATTGATCATAGGAATGGGAGCTATCTTTGTCCTGACGTCCTGCATAAGACAGGCCACAGAAGAGCCGTCTCCTTTCGGCCCCGCCTCCTCCTATCTGACTTTCACTTTTGAGGCCAGGCCAAACGTGCTGTATGCGACTTCGGAGAGGGCGACATCGGAAATCCGGGCCACTGTCAAACGGGGAGGAAGCCCTGTGAAAGACGCCACGGTCTACTTTTCCATTCTCTACGGCCCTGGATTTTTTTCTGACTACAGCACCAGGATAGCCGTCCTGACCAACGAAGTCGGCGTCGCCTCCATTACGTATTACAGCCCCACAAAATATGAAATCGGGTATGACCAGGACGTGTGTCTCAGGGCTCAGCTGGAAACATCCACTCCGGAGTACATGCACAAAGAACTTTTCATCCATATCTTAGTGGCCGACTAGTCATACCGGATAACGGATTTCTTCACATTAACGGCTCCCAACAGACCGGCGAGAAATTCATCCAGTTTCTTTTTCCTGTGAGACCTTAAAATCACCTGAATCCTGTGCTCTCCCCGCAACTTCGAGATCGAGGCCAGGGCCGGTCCCATAATCTCCACCTCCGGACAGCGCTTTCTGAGGTCTTCCAGAACCGTCCTCACCCTTTGGGCCAGATTTCTTAAATTCTGTCCCTGGAAGATAACTTCTGCCATAAGGGAGAAAGGCGGATAATCCATGAGTCTGCGAAACTGGATCTCCTGTTCAAAAAAGGCCGGGTAATCCTGTCTGGAAGCGGCGCGGATGATAAAATGATCGGGCAGCGCTGTTTGGATGAGTGTTTCAGCCTGAGGATCATCCTCCAAGAAGCCCATCATTCGGTTGATCGTCTGAAAGGTCTTCTGGCCGGACCGAAAATCAGGAAAGGCCAGCCTCGTTTCCGGGTTCAATATTCCGATGAAAGACGCGCGCGGCAGCCCGGCCCGATGGGCTAAGAGCTCTGTCCCTATCAGGATATGGATTTTTCTTTTCTCAAAGTCCTGAAGAATCTGTTCTCTGGCCTTCTTCCCGCCGGTGATATCACTGTCAAAACAAGCCACCCTGGCCTTGGGAAAAGTCCTTTTCAACTCCTCTTCCACAGCTTCCACTCCCGCTCCCCGCGGTTCCACAACCCGGTTTCCACATTTCGGACAGGAAGTTAATCTGGGAATCGAAAAACGGCAGTAATGGCAGATCAGTTTCCCTTCCCTTTTGTGGTAGGCCAGAGAAATATCGCAACGCTGGCATTTGGGAATCGAACCGCACTTCGGACAATAAAGAAAAGACGCATACCCGCGCCGGTTGAGGAAAATGATAATGCGCTTTCGGGCCAGCAGTCTTTTTCGTATTTCCTCGTTCAATCTCCGGCTGAGTCCCCCGTCTTCCATTCGCACATCGACAATGGAGACTCTCTTTTTTTCTTTTCGGCTCTCGCCTTTATTGAGGGTCAGGAGATATCCGTCCTTTTGCGCACGGTATAAGGCTTCCACTGTCGGCGTTCCCGAGCCATAGACCAAAACAGCCTCCTGTTCCACCGCCCTGAGCCAGGCCCCCTGGCGGGCGTCATAGGAAGGACTCTCCGGCTGGAAATAGGACTCCTCCTGTTCCTCCTCCAGAACCACCAGACCCAGGTTTTCCACCGGAGAAAAGAGCGCAGAGCGGGGTCCGACGACGACATCCACCTGCCGGTTCATAATCCTCCGCCATTCCGTTTCCCTTGCCGCCTCCGAAAGCCGGCTGTGGATGAACGCCGCTCTTTTGCCCAGCTTTTTTTCGATTTGCTCCTGCAGGGTCCGGGTGAAAGAAATTTCGGGCACGAGAAAAAGAACTCTCTTGGACAGGCTGAACACTTTTGGAATGAGAAAAAAATAGAAAGCCAGCCGATCGTTTTGAGGGCCGAAGAGATAAAAAGGGGCGAAACCGCTGGCTCTGATTTTTTCCTGAACGATTTCAATGGACCGCTGAGTCTCTGCGTCTGGAGCAAATTCAAATTCCAACTGGACTTCCGGTCTGGGAAGGCGGATTTCTCTTTGCGGTCTGGCCTTCGTCACCTCTCCGGTGAAGGAGACGAACTCTTTTTTCTCCATCCGGGAAAGTAGAGAAGAGAGGCTTTTCAGGTGATATTTTCTTCTCAGAAAAAAGACACTGTAAGATTTGCCGCCCAGAATTTCCGCCAGTTTCTTCTCTTCGCCCGAAAGCCGGCCCGCTCGAAGAGCCTCCTTTCCCTTCTCAGAAAGGGAAATCCTGTGTTTGGTTTTCAACGCCAATGAGGGAGGAAGCGCGGCCTCAAGAAATTCTCCCCATGAAGCAAAATAGTGCCCACTCAATTTCTGAGTGAAGGAGAGAAACGGCGCTGTAAACACCGGGCTTTCATCAATGACATTCCGGATATCCTTGAATGCAACTATCTTGTCCGTCTTTCTCCTATGGATGCGGACGATAAATCCCATGAGTGTTTTATTTCCCAGAGGAGCGAAAACTCGAGTGCCGGTCTGCGCCCGTCCCTGAAGAGAGGGAGGAATGGTGTAAAGAAAACTCCGGGTCAGGGGAAGAGGAAAGACGACTTCAGCGTAGAGCGTCATTTCTTGCCGAGGAAGGCCATGACTCTTTTCATGTCGTTCCAGACCATTCTTCGGATATTCTTGTCGCCCTCGTTCCTGTTCAAATAAGACGGATGAAACGTGGGCATGATGCGGATCCGGCCAAAGTCATGGAATTGACCTCTCAGCTCCGTTATGCTCACAGATCCGGGAATGAAAAAATCCGCCGCCGCTTTTCCCAGCGCCACCACGACTTTGGGCTGGATGACTTGAAGTTGCTCAATCAGGTACGGTGTGCAGCGTTCAATCTCACTGCGGTAGGGAGTTCGGTTGTTGGGCGGCCGGCATTTCACCACATTCGTGATATAGACTTCCTGACGGTCGTATTCCATGACTTCAATGATTTTGGTCAACAGCTTCCCCGCACTTCCGACAAACGGCCGGCCCTGAACATCCTCATCAAAACCCGGGCCCTCGCCGACAAACATGAGCTCCGCCCGAATGTTTCCTTCACCGGGCACAGCATGCGTTCGGCCCTGGGACAGCGGGCATTTCTGACAGTGACGAATTTCTTCTTCAAGGGCACGGACTTTCTCCGCCGCCGATGCGTGGGAAGATTCCTCGGGAGTAAAAACAAACTCTGCGTCCAGGTCAGAAAAAAAGCTCCATCTTTCCTTTAGATCGAAAAGAATCTTTTCAGCTCTTTCTTCCAATTAAATCCTCGATTTTATCCCAGATGATTCGGCTGACCTCCCCTTTGGTCATCCGCTCTAAATCGACGACCCGGCCGGTGGCATCCACCAGGCTCACCCGGTTATAGTCTGAGTCAAAGCCAATTCCATCCTGACTGATGTTATTGGCGATAATGAGATTCAGATTCTTTTCTTTCATCTTTTTTCTGGCGTTGGCCACCAAGTTTTCTGTTTCCGCCGCAAATCCGACGAGGAATTTTCCCTTTTTGCGGCGGCCGAGCTGGCCCAGGATGTCGGGCGTCTGGAGGAGCCGGACATTCCGGGGAGCCGCCCGCTTTTTGACCTTCTGAGAAGACGGAGAGGCAAATTGAAAATCCGAGACAGCGGCGGCCATCACGACAATGTCCACTTCGGGATACTTTTTTAAAACTGCTTCTTCCATGTCTCGGGCGGTCTGGATTTTGACAAACTCAATCTGTGAAGGGGGAAAAAGAGAAGTCGGGCCGGAGACCAGTATCACACGGGCTCCCCGCCGGCGAGCTTCCCGCGCCAGCTCAAAGCCCATTTTTCCCGAAGAGCGATTGGAAAGAAAGCGCACCGGATCCAGAAATTCGCGGGTTGGACCCGCCGTGACCAGAACGGTCTTTCCCTTAAGGCTTTCACTCTTCTGGACGAGTTCCAAACCGCGGCGGACAATCTGTTCCGGAGAGGCCAGTCTCCCCCATCCCTCTTCCTGGCAGGCCAGGTACCCAGATTCCGGGTCAATAAACACAATCCCTCTGGACTTGAGTTTCTGGATATTTTCCTGGGTCTGGGAATGGAGATACATAGACTCATTCATCGCCGGCGCCATAAGCACCGGCGATTCCACAGCCATGAAAAAAGTGGAGAGAAAGTCATCGGCCACGCCGGAAGCGAATTTTCCGATGATATTGGCCGTGGCCGGAGCGACGGCGAGGAGGGCCGTCTCTCTGGCCAGGGACACGTGGGCAATCGTCCGCAGAGAATCCTCTGCAAACAACTCGACGATTGTGGGAAGGCCTGAAAGAGAACTGAAGAGGAGCGGGGAGACAAGCTGTGTCGCCTTCCGTGTCATGATGACCTGGACCTCGAAACCGCCTTTCTGAAATCCCCGTACGACTTCACACGCTTTGTAAATGCTGATCGATGAACACACTCCCAACACGATCTTTTTCTTTTGTTCAACCATCTTCACTCACCTTAAATCTTCACGGGGCGATTCCAGAAGCGCCCCCTCTCTTTATTTGGATTTAAAACTCTTGAGGATGGATCTAATTTCGGCTCTCCGCACATCCCGACGGCACCGTGCGCTGAGAATAATGGATTCCAGCTCCCGGACCGCCTGTTCCAGGCGGTCATTGACCACAATAAAATCGAAGCAGGAATAGCAGCGGATCTCCTTTCTGGCCATTTTGAGCCTCTGCCGGACAACCTCGGGCCTGTCCTCTCCCCTCCCCTGAAGTCTCTTTTTCAATACGGCATAACGGGGCGGGAGCATGAATATAAATACGCCTTTCTTGAACCTGGCCTGGATCTGTTGGGCCCCCTGGACATCAATATCGAGGAGGACGTCTCTCTTCTTCCCCTTCTCTTCGATTTCTTTCCGGGATGTGCCATACAGATTCCCGTGAACCACAGCCCATTCCACAAATTTTTTTCCGGCCGCCATGCGCTTGAATTTTACCTCGGACACAAAATAATAATCCTTCCCCTCGATTTCCGAATCTCTCTTGGGACGAGTTGTGTGGGAAACGGAAAACCGGATACCCTCGAGGTCCTGAAGGACGCGGCGGACAAGGGTGGATTTCCCGCATCCCGATGGCCCGGTGACAACAAAAATCAAGCGTTCCTCCCTCTCACTCCAAATTTTGGACATGCTGCCGGATGCTTTCAATTTCCGTCTTGATCATTAGCCCTTCTTTGGTGATTTGAAAATCCTGAGTTTTGGCATTCATGGTATTGACTTCCCGGAAGAGTTCCTGGGTCACGAAATCAAATGCCTTCCCCACCGGCACTTCTTTTTTCGCAGCGAGCATCTTGAGGAAAGCGCTGAGATGGCTCTTAAGCCGTGTGAGTTCTTCTGAAAAATCATACTTCTGAATGAGATAAGCCGCTTCCTCGGCCAGCTTTTCCTTGGACAGAGAAGTCCGCGGCTCCAATTCTTTCATTCTTTGCCTCAGCTTCTGCCGCAGAAGTGCCGGCTGCTTCCCGGTCCGTTTTTCGATCCGGCTCACGGCCCGCTGAATATTATGAATGTGCCGTTTGATCTGGAGGCCGGTTTTATTCCCCTCTTCCCTTCGCGCTTTTACGACCTCTTCCAGAGTCTTGAGAAAACTCCGTTCCAGAAAGGTCACCTCCTGCCGGGTGAAATTTTTTCTTTTAATCTCCACGGCCTGGGGGAGCCGGAAGATATGTTCCGCCGAAAAGGAGAATTCTTTGCCCAGCCGGGATGAAATTCGGGCCAGCGAACTCAGCACCCGTTCGAGCATTCCTTCATTGATAAGAACTTCCCAGCTCGAAGAGTCCGGAAAGCTCAGCTCCAGGGAAAAATCCACTCGCCCGCGGCGAAGCCTCTTCTGACAGAGGGCTCTGAGCCTGTTTTCGATTTCCCCAATGGCAATGCCCTTGTAACTCCAATCGAAAAATCTATGGTTAAGGCTCTTGAGGCTCATCTTTGCCTGAATAGTCCGCGAGCTAAAGCTCCTCTCGGCAAATCCCGTCATGCTCTGCATCAGTCGTTAACCTCCTTGACTTCCGGAAACTGAAGGTCATGAAGTTTTCTATAAATGCCGTCCTTCCGGATCAATTTGTCATGCGTGCCGGTTTCGACGACCATCCCTTTATCGATGACCAGGATCTCATCCGCATTCCTGATCGTCGACAGGCGGTGAGCGATGACAAACGTTGTCCGGCCTTTCATGATGTGGGAGAGAGCCGTCTGGATCAATCGTTCGGATTCAGAATCCAATGACGACGTGGCTTCATCCAGAATCAGGATGGGCGGATCCTTGAGCAGGGCCCTGGCGATCGCAAGCCTCTGCCTCTGTCCGCTTGAAAGAAGTCCGCCTTTTTCTCCGATGAAGGTGTCATATCCCTGGGGAAGCTCTTGAATGAAGCCGTGACATTCAGAAGCCTTGGCTGCGGCAATCACTTTCCCGAAAGGAACTTTGTCCAGGCCGTAGGCAATATTGTTGCGCACGGTATCATTAAAAAGAATGATGTCCTGGGTCACCAGTCCGATCTGGGCGCGGAGAGAGGCCAGGGTCACTTCCCGGATGTCAATCCCGTCTATGCTGATTCTTCCCGAAGTCGGGTCATAAAAACGGGCCAGAAGGTTGATGATGGTCGTCTTTCCAGCTCCGCTCAGCCCGACGATGGCGATCATCTCATTGGGCATGACCTCAAAATTGATATCAAAAAGGACCGGCCGGGTCTCATTATAGGAAAAGCAGACGTCATCGAACTTAATTTTTCCTTTGACAGAAGGCATGGGATAAGCCTGGGGATGGTCCCGTATCTGGGGAGCGCTTTTCATCACCTCCTGGATTCTCTCATGGCAGCCGATGGCCTGCTGGATGACAATGTTGGCCCGGCTGAGCCTCTTGATGGGAGTGTACATCATGAAAATGGCTATGACGAAAGAGCCGAAATCTCCCGGGCTGATATGTCCCTGAGAAATCCGTGAAGAACCGACAAAAAGAATAAAAGCGCTGGCCACGCCTCCCATGAATTCCATGAACGGGGATGAAAGGCTTGCAATCCAGGCGAGCTTAATGTTGATGCGGAAATAACTCCAGGTCGCCTGAAAGAACTTCTTGAGCTCAAATTGCTCCATGGTGAAGGCCTTGACAATCTTGTTTCCCGTGATCGTCTCAAAGATGAGATTGTAGATCTGGGCCATCTTGACCTGGCTCATAAGTCCCTTTCTCTTCAACTGGCGGCTGAAAGCAGCCAGGGGGATAACGGCCAGGGGGGCGATGACAAAAGAAACAAGGGCCAGGTGCCAGTCGATGATAAAGACGCTCACCACAAGGGCACAGAGGATGAAAATCTCTTCGATCAAGTCGCCCATGGAGCCTGATACGGCCTGCTGAATTTTATCCACGTCATTGGTCAGGCGGGACATTAAATCTCCGGTCATCGTGTGGTCAAAGAAATTCGTAGATTGGTAGAGCATGTTGCTGTAAAGCTCATCCCTCAACCGCTTGACGCTTTTATTTCCAATGATTTTCATGAAAAATGTGGAAAAGAAAGTGAAGATCCCTTTGCCGAAAATGACGATCACGACGAGAAAGGGAAGAACTCGGTGCAGCTCGTCTTTCGACACATGGAGATATTTAAAAACGAGGTCCATGACCCGCATCTTTTCCGGAATTTTCTGAGGGGCGAGCTGAAACATCTCATCCATGACAGGCTGGACGATGTTGACAAAAAGATAAGTGAAAAGGGCCACAAAGACCGTGGAGAGAAGGGCCAGAACCAGCCATTTCCTCTCTCTCAATGTCAGTTTAAAAAGACGAAGCATATCTTGTTCCTGACTTTCCTCAAGGCGTGTGTCCCAGGAGAAGCTTCCGGGCAATTTCAAAGGTGTTTAAAGCCGAACCCCTGGTCAGATTGTCGGCAACAAGCCAGACCCAGAAACCGCAGGGAAACGCTTCTTCCTTCTTGATCGGCCCGATAAATATCTCATCCTTACCGGATACGGAAACGGCCGAAGCCGAGCAAGATTCACGGAAGGGTGCGACGCGGAAAAATTGGCTCTTTTTATAAAGATTCTCCAGGTCTTCAATCTCGGCCTCTCGGACCAGCTCCAGATAGATCATCAAGGAATAGGTATGAAAGACAGGGGCCTGGATAATAGAGAGGGAGAGCGGAAGGTCAGGGCGGTCGAGAACCTTTCGGATTTCATGAACAATCCGTTTCTCGCTTGAGCCAAAGCCGTTTTTATCCGGTGTCTCTGTGTGGGAGAGGATATTGAAAGCCACCTGCTCCTTGAAGACTTTCTTGGAAAAGGATGCGCTGTTGAGCAGGGCCACGCTCTGGCTGGCCAGCTCCTGAATGCCGGGATTATCGTAAGCCGAGGCCGGCTGGAGGACAAAACTGATGGCTTTGGCCAGGCCGAAGGAAGGAATGAGCAGGTGGAAAAAATGGGAAAGAATGATGGCCACAGGGTGGGGATTGGCCATAACGGGATATCTTCTCTGCATGAGAATCCCATCATTTATTCCGGCCACAAGAGTCGGAATATCCTCCTCTGCGTCGAATGTCTCGCTCAAATCAATCGCCTGAAAATTGAGCTTTTCGGCCAGCCCGCCGACCTCCCGGTTTGTTTTTTTGTCGGCCGCCAGGAAGACAAGGTCCAGATCCTGGAGGGCATCTTCTTTCAGGGCATGAATGACCTTGGGTTCGTCACGGAACTGAGTCAGTTTGCTGTATTCCTCTTCGATGTCTCTGTCGAAAAATTCCATGCTGGCCGCAGGAAACTTCTTCAGGTTGAGAAGATTCTTAATTTCTCGGCCGCGCATAGAATCCGATCCCACCAGAGCCAGTTTGAATTTTTTTTCGGCTTTCATGGAAAAATAGAAAAATTTCAGAGAGACTTCTGAAAGTCTCTCATCAGCTTGTACATCTGGTCTTTGAGTGTCAGCTTTATTTTCTTGAGCTCTTTTTCTTCAAGTTTTTCTTCTTCCGTCAGGAAGCTTTTTCCCTTGAGCTCGTCCAGCCTCTGCTCATGCCGTTGATGCTCTTCATAGAGCTTTCGGAATTCCGCATTATCCCTGATCATGCGCTCTTTTAATTCATTCTCATCCATTCACACTTTCCTCCAGGGGAAAGAATATCATAATGGATATCCTATTTCAATTTTTGGACAGACTGGAATATCTTCTCCAGGCGGGATGCCAGGGCGGTCCAGGAAAATTCCTGGATTTTCCTGAAGCCCGCCTCTGCCAGACGCCTGCGGAGCTCTTCATCACGGATCAGTCTTTTGATCTGCCGCCTGAGGAGACAAGGAAGAGGAACCGGGACGACAAGGGCTGTCCGATTGTGAAAGGCAAAATCCCTGGTTCCGCTGTTCGTGCAGACAACAGGTATCCGGCAGGCCATGGCCTCGGCTGTGGTGTTCGACCAGCCGGCCCGCCTCTCAGCGCTGATAAAGAGATCGGCCCTGGAGTAGAGCCAGGCCATCCGGCTCTGGGGAAGGTTAAGATGAAACTCATGGGGCACCCGGGTTTTTATCATCGGCCGGGGGTCCTTCCTGTCTTCACCGACGAGGGTGTCAAAGAAAATCAGCCTGAGCTGAGGGAACTCTCCGGCCAGGCGGTCCACCGCTTGAATGACCCGACGAACGCCTTTCCTTTTTCTATAGACGCGGCCGTAGCAGAGGATATGAAAGCCCTCTTTTTCGGTCTCCCCGGCCTCTTTTTCAAGGGGGTGGAAGACGTCCGGATTAATTCCGCCCGGCGCGCGCAAACACATGACTCTGTATTTTCGCTCCAGCCGGCGGCAGATTCCCTCGGAATTCCCGAGGAAGAAATAATTCTTTCTGACGACTTCCTTCTCTTTCTTGTGGCCTTTGAGGATGAAATAGAAAAATTTGTTTCTGGCTCTCAGCTTCTCAAAGAAAGGCAAGAGGGAATACTCGCTGCAGAGGCCCACATCAAAATCGTTTTCTTCCAGGGCAGAAAAAGGCCGGACGTGGCCGTAAAAATCCAGCCACACCGGCCTGTCTCCCTGAGGATGAAAGAGGACAAAAGAGTGTCCGCGTTTGACCAGCTCATTGCCGACTTCAATATAGCGCCGGACTCCGCCGAAGACTTCCACATGAGGAAGGAGGGCCGCTATTTTCATTGTTTTTTTATCCCTGATTTAAGCCCTTCAGAGTATCTGATTTTGTTCTTGGCTGAATCCCTCGCCTGTGCAAAATTTCGGCCGTATTCTATCAGAAATGCACCTGGAAATGAAGAATAGAAAAAAGCCTTCTTCACCGCATTCCCCTGGCTGAATGACCTTATATTTATTATAGTATTGAAGAGGCTCACATAACGGCCAAAATATTTGACATTGGCGGAATGGATAAATATACTTATTAACCGATTTTGAGGAACAGCCCTCAAAAAGCAACAATTGAGGCGAGGTAGCTCAGTCGGTAGAGCGAGGGACTGAAAATCCCTGCGTCGGCGGTTCGATTCCGTCCCTCGCCATTCTCTTTTATCAATGATGGGAATTAAATATAGAAGAAAAAAAGGATGGCCTTAAAGATCTTCTAATGATATTAGATCTCAAAGAACAGGAAAGAAATATCTGCAGTATGGAAAAGATTAATTTGAGTTTTAAATAGATTAAATAAGAGGCTTATTAAGAAAAAATAATTCAAAGTAGGAGGGGCTGATGGAAAAAGAATTAAAAAAGAAGTTGTTACTTTACTCTAATATTTTTAAAGAGGCCCAAGAAAAAGAAAAAAAGGAAGCCGATGTTATCATGTATATCATCGAATTCCTAAAGGATGTTTTAGGTTATGATGTGTTTACAGAAATTAGCAAGGAATATCAGATAAAAGAAAAATACTGTGATATAGCTATTAAACTTCGGGGACAAGTGGAGCTCTTAATAGAAGTAAAACAACCAGGATTAAGGTTGGTGGATAAGCATATTGAACAAGCGGAAAATTATGCAATGAGAAGTGGCACCAAATGGGTCATCCTTACAAATGG
>JBAVVD010000095.1:0-82219 GCA_049697115.1 Candidatus Aminicenantales bacterium | reverse complement strand
GTCTTATAGCCGTGGTAGATGAGGGGAATGAGAGGGTCTTCGATCCAGGTGCGAAATATTCCCTTTTGGGACATGAGGGAAGCGCCCTGAAGATAGGCATACGTGTCGCATCCGTTGACTGCCGTTGATCGGTTTTTATAGATTTCGGAGCCGTTGATAAATAAAAGAACGAAAAAAAGACAGGCGGCCAGAGCCGAAAGTACATCTGTCTTGGTAAAGAGCATTCTCAGAATGATAATCAGAAGCCAGAGTCCGATCAGAAAAAGAGAAGCGAGAAAGAGAATTTGAGCATAAGTCAGGAACCTGTCCAGCCGGTAGCGGCTCTCGGCCACAGGACCTGGGAAGAGAGGCAGGCGCGGCAGGTATTCGGCCAGGAAATGCGTCCCCCTCCATCTGAATTCGATAACTCCCAGACCGCCCGCATCAAAATATTTTATTTTGATTCTGTGATTCCCCCGGGACAGAAAGACGTGGTTTTCTTTTTTGACGGCTCCGTGTCGTCCTCCGTTATCGACAATGAGAACATCATCCACATAAACCCACGAGCCGTCGTCAGAGACGGTCGAAAAGAAATATTCAGAATCTCGTGGACAGTAGATGAATCCTTCCCAGATGACGCTGAATTTCTCAGAATAGGCCACAAGTCTGGATATGGCGAGCTTTTGAAAATGGATTTTTGAATTCACTTTAATCAGGGCGGGGAAGCCTTCCCAGGAGTCGCTGCTGTAAAATTTTCCGGTCAGGCCCCGGGGCAGCAAGAATTGACGGATGAGAAGAACGGAAAGTAGAAGAATGATAAAAATCGAGACACAGACGAAAATTTTTTTCTTTGTTCCGGTCGTCAGCCTGTCGATGGATGAAGAAGAGAGCCGGACAAGTCCCATTCTGTTTCCTTCAAATACAAATAACTATTAAATGCATTTCAATAAAGGTTGTCAATCCGAGTTTTTTGCCAGATGATCGCTCACGCGCGTGGGTCAGGTGAAGCTTCACCGTGATGAGAAGAATCTGGCGAATCGGGAAGTCCGACGGATATTTTCCCATCCTTCAGGTCCTTGATAGTTCCTTTCCAGAAAAACTTTTTGAACAGTAAAAAGTTCAAATAGCCTCCTTTTCCAACCGGCTTCAACCCGATTTTTTCACTCCATTTCAAAGGTCCTAAGTTCCAGGAGGCAAAGACGCAGGAAAAACGCCGATATCCCATCTCATAGAGTTTTTGACGGAGAAGATATCCGGCATAGATGTAAATCCCCAGAGACCGGAACTCCGGTTTCGTATAGGCTTCATCCGAATAAACTTCTTTCGAAGAAAGGATGAAGGTCCGGCGGAGGTAAGGGACATACAGGGAGTGAGTGAACATCCAACGGACATGAATCAGCCGATTTCCGGTCCAACCCAAAAAGCAAAGATGTCCTTCTTTAAGCCGCTTCTGGAGCAGGGGAAGGCGGTAATATCCGGGCCTCAATTCCAGTAAATACGGCAGGTCATCCGCTGTGGCGAGATGGAGGCGGAACGGAATAGAAAGAGGAATAGATGGAGAAGAAGGATTCTCGAGAATCCGAGAAAAAAATATAACGGCGATGGAAAAGCCAGGGGATTATTCTCCTGATGAATATAAGAAGGCCAAATTCTTTCATGAGGTCCAGGGCCGCACTGGTTTTGCTCTTGAGGCTGGAGGGGTAGAGTGAATTCATGGATTTTCCATTGATCGCCGCCATATCGCTTCATCCTCATAAAGAGTTCGGACCAACGAGCGCCGAATCCAGTATTTTCTGTTAGGGCCAGGAATGATCTCAGAAACAAGGTCGATCAAAAACTCAACTCCATCGCCCAGGAGAGAGTGCATTTGTTCTTTCAGAGAATCCAGTTCCCGTGAGAAAGGCGGACGAGAAGCGACGGCCCGGAGGACCACTCTGTTTTCCCTTTCCTGGACGATCTCAAACTGCTGAATCCAGGGAGCGCTTTCATAATAAAGAAGCGCTAACTGCCAGGGATAGACCTCCTTTCCTCCAGAAAAATAAAAATAATCCTGCTTTTTCCCTTCAATGCGCTCAAGAGTGGAATACGGGAAACCGCAGGAGCATATCTGTGAACCCAGAGTGATGACATCATCCAGGCAGAAACGGATAAAAGGCATGGAATAGCAATGAAGGCTTGTGACCACTACCTCGCCTGGTTCGTCATTCCTTGCAGGAGAGCCGTCCTTGAGCGCTTCCAAGATGACATTGTCTTCACAGACATGATATTTTCCCGACTTTTTGCACTCCCAGGCGATGAGGCCGACTTCCTGGCTTTCGTAAGTATCATAGAGATGCGACGGGAAGGCCTGATGGATTTGCCGATAGAGGCCAAACGCCTGCATCACCCGCCAGGGGAGAGGGAGCTTTTCCAAAATTCCGCTTCTAATTCTCGCCATTTTATCCAGGCTTTTCAGGCCGTAGGAGTTTAATACGCGCAGCCTGAAGAGATGAAATATGATTTCTTCAAGGCGTGAACGACGGATCACGAGCGGAAAGCCCGTCGATCCCGAAGTCTTGAAAACGCCCAGCCTTGCTTCTTTCGCTCGCCTGGACAGCAACTGATCCGGAGGCGTGTTTTTGAATTCTTTTTTTGTCGTTAAAGGAATTTTTTTGAGGTCGGCAGCCGTCCGAATATCCAGTGGCAAAATCCCCGCTCTCTGAAAAAGGTTTCTGTAATAGGGCACCTTCCTGTAGGCGTGGTCAATGACCTGACGCAGCTTCTGGTCTTGATATTCCAGGATCCTCTGACGGCTGAGATAAGAATGGCGGAAGAGAAAAAAGATGTCGGAGATGTATCGGAAAAGTGTAGTCATCATCTACCGAGGAGCTTTTTTATCTCGGGAATTATAGATCGCGATTCAAAAAGATGTCAAGGATGTCCTGGGCGAAGATTGCATTGACATATCTGAAAAGCTGAGATTAAAATAAAAAAATGGAAGAGTTCGGTTTTGCCTACCGCAAAGGATGGTACCCTGAAGAGAGCGATAGATGTCAGGCCTTCCGCTGGATGGGGAAAAAGGCCGTCCTGGCTTTGAAAAATCGGATGGCGGCAGGCCCAACAGTTCTTCAGATCACGGCCGCCCACACACTCAAGGACGAACACTTTCCTGTTCTTGAAGTCCTTGTAAACGGGCGGAAAATCGGAGAGAAAAAAATCCACCCCTTTTTTTTCACTTATATTTTCCCTTTCATCGCAGAAGGAGAGCGGATTTTCGAACTCCGTCTCAATCGGACTTTCCAGATCCCCACAGACTCCAGAGAACTGGGAATGATGGTCCGGAACATCAAAATCCATTCTCTTTCCGGAGACACCGAACCCCTGTATGGAGAGGGCTGGTACGACTGGGAGCCGGGAGATCTGATTCCTTACCACTGGATGGCCCAGGAGGCGGAAATTATTTTCCCCTCGATTCGGCTGAGGGACAGCGCGTATTTTTCTTTTTTTGCCTATTCCGAGTTTATGAGCGGGCGCCAAGTGCTGCGTCTGTCTCTGGGGGAGTCCAATCTCGGTGAAATTCCTCTTCTCAATAAATGGAATTACTACAGTTTTTCTTTCTCTGAGGCATCGGGCCATGGACCGATTCCCATACTTCATTTTTCCCTCGACAGGCTTTTCCCCGAAAGGTTTCATCCAGATGATCCGCGGAATCTGGGCATCCGGATGGGAGCGCTGGAATTCCACAGTGACAGCGAACTCCACCGGAATGCCCATTTTTTTCACCGGAATGCCCTCTTGAATTTCCGAGAAATGAAAGAAGGAAGGACCGTTCTGAAATCTTATCCACTTAATCTGGGAGTGGATTTATATCCCAAATGCAATATTTATCCTCCGTGTGTCTATTGTCTCTGGGAGCGGATGAAGAAACTGGAGGGCCCGTATGTGAATCAGGTCGTGGATGAAAGGACCCTCGAAGGCTACGGCCCTTTTTTTCACTCTGCCCGGACGATTATCAATTGTTCCTTCGGCGAGCCTCTTCTTCATCCGCGGTTTCCGGAAATCCTGGCGCTCTGCCAGAGAAATAGAAAATATCTGGAAATTTCCACAAACGGCCAGGCTTTTACGTCCCGGACGATCCAAGCGCTAGCTGGCAAACAAGTCTATTTGTACGTCTCTCTGGATGCGGCGACAAAGGAGACATATGCCAAGATTCGGAACGATTCATGGGATGGAATTATCCCCAGCCTGATCCGTCTCAATGCCGAGAGAAAAAAACAGGGTAACCTTCCAAAGCTCTATATGGTTTTTATGCCGATGAAGGTCAACAGAGGAGATCTGGAGGAGTATTTTCGTCTCTGCCGGAAAATCGAGGCGGATACCCTGGTCCTTCGACCTTTACTTTTTATCTGGAAGCCTCAGATTAAAGTCGAGAGAGGGGGGTACATTTTTGACTATGAGAAGGAACTTCTGAGCCGTCCGGAGATCAACGCCATTATTCAGAAAAGTGAAGAATTGTCGCTGAAGTATGCGGTCAAGGTCTCCAGCCAGTTTGATTTCGGAAAGGTGCAAAAACCAGGATGAAAGAAAAAAAGGAAGCGCCCAGCGCCCTCTGGGAAGAAGAACTGGGATTTTCCCAGCTTCCTCTTTGCCGGGAGCCCTGGGAGAGCTATTTTATCCTTCGGCGAGGAATTCTACCCTGCAGCTATGGGAATCCGATTATTGCTCCAATGACAGACTGGAAAGAAGCCTGGAATTCTCCAGATCTCCGGAGAATTCGGCGCCAGCTCAAGCGGGGAAAACTTCCGGCATATTGCCTGGAAAGCCTGGGCTGTCCGATTGTTCAGAGATATTTGACGAGAAAAAAACGCCATTCATCCGGCTCCATTTCTCCGCCGAAAAAGCCCGTTGTGTTTCGCTTTCTCAACAGGCTCTTTCTTAAAATCCCGGGGAAAATTTGGCATATTGTCAAAGAGAAAAAGTGGGATTACTAAAGAAAAGAAAGGAGACCTTCTTTAACAGAGAGAATTACTTCACATAGCCCAAGGCTCTGAGCATTTCTTCCGTTTTCCTGTCGATCTTCACTTCTTCCTTTTCTTTCAGAACTTGCCGGACGAATTCCTCCAGACGGCGCTTGAGGGATTCCACCTCAGGGGATTTCTGTGTGTCCTGAAAAACATCCGTCCTTTCTTTCGGGTCCGTGTGCAGGTTGAAGATTTCGAATTTCTTTTCTTCGGGCGTCAGGATGATATGCCAGGGAGACGAGAGGAGACCGAATTTATCCATGAATGCTTCCGGTTTGTAGGTTTCCTCAAAAATCTCAAGGCGCTTTCCCTTTCTCAACCTCAGGAGGTCCCTCCCCTGAAAGCTGGATAATTTTTTAAAATCCATGAGGTTCATGGTCGTGGGAGCCACATCGAGAAGCGTAACGGGTTCCTCCCGGATAGAACCTCTTTGAGACGAGAAAGGATTGTAGAGAATGAAAGGGACTTTCATGTAAACGCCGTAAAGGTAATGGATATGTCCGATATGCGGATCCCCGACGTCCGTCCAGAAGTCTCCGAGACCTTCGCCGTGATCGCCCACAACGAGGATGGCCGTGTTTTCAAAAAGGCGGAACTCTTCCAATTTCTTCCAGAGCCGGCCGATTTCACTGTCCATATATTCGACCTCTCTCTTATAGGCGTCTCTGGCGGCCTCAATGGGAATGACGAGCTTACCGCGGAACGAAATTTTGACCGGCCGAGGAGCTCCAGGATTAAGGATTTCAATGAATCCCTGCTTCTTGAAAAAGTAGATGTCTCGCTCTTCCCTGCGGATAAACCATCCGCGGCCAAATTCAATCTGAAGGTTGTCTTCTCCAGGAGACGGATTGAACTCCAGCTTATCGAGTCGGGCCTGGTAATGATCGGGATTTTCGTCGAAAGGATTATTCACTTCCAGCATGATTTTATTCCGGCCTTTTTCCAGGATCAGCTCGACTTCATTGATGAGGTATTTGTTCAAACAAAAATCGGCGACGCGCTTGCCGTTGAAAAAGAGCTGACAGTCGTCGGGTGTGTCCGGTGGAGCGTAGGGATCATGGGGATCGGAATAATGAATCCATAGAAAGAATCGGTTGTTGTGGTTTTTTTCCAGCCAGGGAAAAACCTTCCTGTTGACCTCCTCTGCATAAAGATACCAGCGGCCTTCGGGGAATTTGTCGACATAGAGGTCAAATCCTTTTTCCAGACCGAACTGGGACTTGAGCACTCCGAGGGAGACGAAGGCGGCTGTGGTAAATCCGTTTTTCTTGAACACATTGACAAAAGACGGAAGGCTTCTTTTGTTCCGGATGACTTGGCCGTTGGTGTAATTTTTGATGATATGAGGAGGAACGGAGTAGAATATTGAGGCATGGGAGGGGAGCGTGATCGGAATGAGGCTGTAGCAATTTTTAAAGACGGTCCCTTGTTGGGCGAGTAAGTCGAGATGGGGCGTTCGGGCATTCTCCGGGGAGTCATAACTCACGAAGTCGGCCCTCTGTGTATCCAGAGTGATGAGAATGAAGTTCCGGGGAGAGGGCTTTTTCCGGCAGCCATTGGAGGAAATGATTAACAGGAAGGCACAGAGAATGGTAAAGAGGGGGATCGGCAGCCTGGATTTTGACCTATGGAAAAAAGTTTCGCTCATATTCTTTATCCTTTAAGGAAGTATAATTCCAGTTGAGGAATAGAGGCCAGAAGAATTTATTATGAAAAAACAAAAAAAAATTGTCAAAATGTTTGCAAATTTCTTTTGACTTTTATAAAATCATTCACCTTAATCAGCCGTCCAATGATCGAACTTTTTCTGGTCTTCTTGATTTTCGGCCTGCTCGGCGGTGTATTAATCTCCATGAATTGGCTTCTCGGGCCGAAAAGGTCAAACCCGACCAAAGAACAGCCCTTTGAGTGCGGAAGCCCTTATCTTCAGAAAAGCATCCAGCCCTTCCCGATCAAGTTTTATCTGGTGGCTTTTCTCTTTCTCCTCTTCGACATCGAGGTTGTGTTCTTCTTCCCATGGGCCCTTGTTTTCAGGAGCATGAAGGAGAGTGCTTTCCTGGTGATGCTCGTCTACATGTTCGTGCTCGTCATCGGGTTTGTCTATGCCTGGAAAAAGGGTGCTTTTGAGTGGGACTAGAGGATGATGAACGGCCATTTTATCACAACGAAATTCAATGAAATGCTCGGCTGGGCCCGGAAATTTTCTCTCTTTCAATATCCCTACATCACAGCCTGTTGTGGAATGGAATACATGTCGGTGGCCTGCGCTCATTTCGATTTGGACCGCTTTGGAGCCGGCTGGACGCGTTTTTCCCCCCGCCAATCCGACATGCTCCTTGTGGTCGGCACGATCACACAGAAACTGGCTCCCGTACTCAGGACCGTCTATGAGCAGATGACCGAGCCCAAGTGGGTCGTTGCCGTTGGGACATGTGCCGTAAGTGGAGGCATTTACGACAACTATGCAGTCGTTCAAAGCATTGACCAGATTATCCCGGTGGATGTCTACATTCCCGGCTGCCCGCCGCGGCCAGAGACCATTCTGGATGGAATCTTGAAGCTTCAGGAAAAAATTCAGAAACAAGAGCATGAATGGCGATGGAAACGAAGAAAATACTAGACGAACTGACGCTCAAGTTTCCGGAAGAAATACGGGAGGCGTCTTCACCATTCGGCGATGACACGGTGGTCATCACGGGTGATGCTCTTCCGGATATTGTCCATTTTCTGAGGAAAGAACCCTACGGATTCACGATGCTCCTTGACCTCACCTGCGTGGACTACCCGGACCGTGAGAACCGTTTTGAGATGGTCTATCACCTTTATTCTCTGTCCATGAACCGCCGGCTGAGGGTAAAAATTCCCCTTTCCGAGAAGCACCCTAGTGTGCCGTCTTTAACCTCCATCTGGAAAAATGCCGACTGGCTGGAGAGAGAGGTTTACGATATGTTTGGTGTCCATTTTCATGGCCGTCCGGACCTGCGCCGGCTGTTCATGTATGATGGATTTGAGGGCCATCCGCTGCGCAAGGACTATCCTCTGCGCAAGCGGCAGCCGCGGATTCCGTTGAGGAAATAGAATGCCGACAAGAATTCAGAGAGAAGCCAGGACGGAAAGCCTTCTGATCAACATGGGACCTTCCCATCCGGCTATGCACGGGACCATCCGCATCATGCTGGAGCTGGACGGGGAGAAAATCCTTAATTCCGAAGTCGAAGTCGGTTATTTACACCGCGGTTTTGAGAAAATCTGTGAACACCGGACTTACTTCAACCTCCTTCCGTACACGGACCGGCTGAATTACGTTTCCCCTCTCATCAACAACCTTGCTTATGTAATGACCCTGGAGAAGATGCTGGGAATTGAAACCCCGGAGCGTGCCCAGTATATCCGCGTCATCATGAGCGAGCTGTCACGGATATCTGACCACCTGACCTGTTTGGCCGCCATGGCCATGGAATGCGGGGCCTTTACGGTGTTTCTCTATAAAATGAAGGCCCGTGAGTTCATCTGGGATGTCATCGAGGCCACCACCGGAGCACGGATGACCACATCATACATCCGTATCGGCGGTGTGAGAGCGGACCTGCATCCCGATTCTCCGCAGGCCATCGCGAAAGCGATCCAGGAGACGAAGAGAGTTCTCAAAGATGTCCATGGCCTGCTCGATAAAAACAAGATTTTTCTGAACCGGACCAGGGACATTGCCGTGATGACTCCTGAAAATGCCATTTCCTTCGGCTGGACAGGTCCCTGTTTGAGGTCCACCGGAGTTTATTATGATATCCGCAAAACCCACCCTTACCTTGTCTATGACCGATTGAACTGGGAAGTCCCTCTTGGAGAGAGAGGCGACAATTTCGACCGCTACATGGTCCGGATGAAGGAGATGGAACAGAGCCTGCGCATTATCGAACAGTGTATGGAAAAAATCCCTGCGTCTCCACATCGCGTCTCGGCCGCGGAGATTGAGCCGTCCGCGGCCATCAAGACCTCTCGGGTCAAAAAAGCCGAAGAAAACATCAGGCTTTCGCCCGGCCTGGAAGGATCAGAAAAAGAGGTTTACCAAGCGATTTTGGCGGATGACCGCCGGTCCATCATTCCGCCCAAAGAAGACACGTACACATCTATCGAGGGGCTCATCCAGCATTTCAAATTCTTCATGAAGGGACACGGTATCCGGCCTCCTAAAGGCGAGGTCTATTTTTCCGTGGAAGGCGGAAACGGAGAGCTGGGCTTCTACATCGTCTCCGACGGGAGCGACAAGCCCTACCGTCTCCATTTGAGAGCCCCCTGTTTCCATGTGGTGGCGGCTCTGGAAGAGCTGATTAAAGGCCGCTATGTGGCGGATGTCATCCCCACATTTGGCTCGATGAACATGATCGGAGGAGAACTGGACCGATGAGCCCTGAATATTCTCCGGAATTGAAAAAAAAGGTCGAAGAGCTTGTCGCGCGCTATCCGGAAAAGGAAGCGGCGCTTCTCCCTGTCCTCCATCTGGTCCAGCGGGAAAAGGGATCGATATCCGCGGAAGAAGAACAATGGGTAGCTCGCCTGATGGGCATTCCGCCGATTCAAATCAGGGAAGTGGTGACATTCTACACCATGCTTCATCAGAAGCCTCTCGGGAAATACCACATTCAGGTCTGCTCCAACTTGAGCTGTTCGCTTCTTGGAGCCGAGAGGCTCATCGATTACTTGAAGGAAAAACTGGGGATTGAGATCGGCGAGACAACAGCGGACCGGAAATTCACGCTCTCCGAAGTGGAGTGTCTGGGCGCATGTGAGCAGGCTCCCTGCATGATGGTTAATTTGGACTATTACGGCAACCTCGATAAAAAAAAGATAGATCAACTGCTGAAGAGCCTGGAATAATAAAGTGGAAGAGAAAGTGATAACCAAAAATTTCGGCATGGAAAACCTGTACAAAATCGGGATCTATGCCAAGCAGGGCGGCTATCAGGCGGTTAAAAAGGCTCTGAAAGAAATGACGTCCACGGAGATACTGGAGGAAGTCAAGAAGGCTAACCTGAGGGGGAGAGGAGGAGCGGGCTTTCCCGCAGGAGTCAAATGGAGTTTTGTTCCCCAGAAGGTGAAAAAGCCCCGCTATCTCTGTGTCAACGCCGATGAAGGGGAACCCGGGACATTCAAGGACCGGTATATTATGAGCCATAATCCCCATCTTCTCCTTGAGGGGATTATCATCGCCAGCTACTGTGTCGGCATTCATACGGCTTTTATCTATATCCGTGGAGAGTACGAAGCCGTCGCCCTAAGGCTTGAACAGGTCATTTCTGAGGCTTATGACAACGGGTATCTCGGCAAGGATATTCTTAAAAGCGGCTTCGACCTGGATGTCATTGTCCATCGGGGAGCCGGCGCCTATATCTGCGGCGAAGAGACCGCTCTGCTGGAATCCCTGGAAGGAAAAAGGGGCCATCCGCGCTTGAAGCCTCCCTTTCCGGCTGCCGTGGGGCTTTTCCAGTGTCCAACGGTCATCAACAATGTGGAGACCCTTGCCAATATTCCCGCCATCATCCTCAAAGGCGCGCAGTGGTTCTGTGAGAGGGGCATGCCCAAAGACGGAGGGATGAGGATTTTCGGAGTCAGCGGAGCAGTCATCAAACCCGGAATTTATGAACTTCCTGTGGGCACAAGCCTGCGGGACATTATCTTCAAACATGCCGGCGGGCTCAAGGCCGGCCGGAAGATCAAAGCCGTCATCCCGGGCGGAATGTCTGCGCCGGTCCTCACCGCCGAGGAGTTGGATGTCCGGATGGACTGTGAATCACTGGTCAGCGCCGGTTCCATGCTGGGCTCGGCGGCGATCATCGTCATCGACGAAGAGACTCCCATCCTGGAAGTCCTGAAGAAAGTGGCCAAATTCTATTCCCATGAGTCCTGCGGGCAGTGCACGCCATGCCGTGTGGGGACTTCCTGGATTAAAAAGATCGTTAGCCGGATGAGCGAGGGCAAGGGAGAAAGCAGGGATATTGAAACCCTCCATCGCCTCGCCGCGAATATCAAAGGCCAGACTCTCTGTCCGATGGGAGACGCAGCGGCAATGCCCATCCTTTCCCTTGTTCAGAAATTCAGAAAAGAGCTGGAGGCGAGTCTCTCAGGTCAGCCGCAATTCAAATGACGGACAATGGTTAAAATTTTCATAGATGACATAGGCCTGCAGGTTAAGGAGGGCGCAACCGTCCTTAATGCCGCCCAACAGGCCGGGATTTTCATTCCTCACCTCTGCTATCATCCGGCCTTCATTCCCGAAGGCAGCTGCCGGCTGTGCCTGGTCGAGATTGAAGGCATGCCCAAGCTTGAGCTGGCCTGTGCCACTGTAGTCAGGGAGGGCATGAAGATTGCGACACAGAACGAGCGCGTGCGCTCGGCGCGGCAGAGCGTTCTGGAGTTCCTTTTGGCCGAGCATCCTCTGGACTGCCCTATCTGCGACAAGGCCGGTGAGTGCAAGCTTCAGGATTATTATGATGAATACGGGCTTTTTGAAAGCGCCTTTAGGGAGCTCAAGGAGAAAAAAGAGAAGAAAATCCTGATCGGAAGACGGCTGCTCCTGGACAGGGAGCGCTGCATCCTGTGCACGCGCTGCGTGAGGTTCTTGGCCGGTATCACAAAAACCCGTGAGCTCGGCGTCTTCGAAAGAGGAATCCACTCTGAAATCGGAACTCTCGAGGAAGCATTGGTGGATAACAATTATTCCGGGAATCTGGCTGAGCTCTGTCCTGTAGGAGCCATCACCGACACGGATTTCCGGTTCAAAACGCGGTCCTGGTTCCTGGTCAAAGGCGAATCCATCTGTCCTCTCTGCAGCCGCGGGTGCAATATATACGTCGAACACCATCCGGGCTTTCCGCGTCTCCCGGAAACAAAAAAAGTCTACCGGATCAGGGCCCGTGAAAATCTGGATGTTAACGACCACTGGATCTGTGACATCGGCCGGTACAATACCGCCTATCTGGAGAAGAACCGGTGCGAGAAATTCGTGATGAACAAAGAGGAGGGAGAAACGATCCTCACCTGGGAGAAAATCCTGGGCGCGCTTACCGAAAAAATCCGGACGCTCCACTTCATGAAAAAGACCTCCCGGATCGGCCTGGTCCTCACCTCCTTGCTTTCCAATGAAGAGCTGTTTCTTATCAAGAAGCTGTTCCTGGACGATCTGAAGCTGGAAAAAGTCTTTTTTGCCGACCCGAAGCCGGGAACAAGCGACGGGTTTTTACTCCAGGCCGAGCACAGCCCGAATCGAAAGGGAGCGATAGAAATCGGATTCGACTTAAAAGAGGTCCGGTTGGAAGCATTGGCCCATGAGACAGATTTGCTCCTGATCTTCGGCCCGTTTCTCACGGACACATTTCGCCTGACGGATCTTCATTTGGTCCTGGATCAAATCGGGTCGAAATTTCTGTTTACTTCCCATCTCAGCGGCCTTGAGTCCGTGGTGGATTTCGTATGTCCCACAGCCCTCATTACAGAGAAGAGCGGCTCTCTGACCAATACAAAGGGAATTATCCAGAGGTTTTCCGCCGCGCTCGATCCCCGCTCGGAAAGTCGGCCGGAATGGGAGATGCTGGCGTCCTTAGCCAAGGAATTGAAAATCAATTTCAGGTATTATCAACGGTTTTCAAACCCGGAGGCGGTATTCCAGGCTCTCCAAAGAGAGATTCCTTTTTTTAGCGAGACCAATGATTGACGTCGTCATCATTCTGATCAAGATCATTCTGGCCCTGGTCTGGTTTTTAACCCTCACCCTCTACTTGACGTGGGTGGAGAGAAAGGAGAGCGCGGTTATTCAGGACCGCATCGGCGCCAACCGGGCCTCCATTTTAGGTATTCGCATTCTGGGTCTGTTTCAGCCGTTCGCCGATGCCATTAAAATGATTTTTAAAGAGGATTTTGTGCCGACCTTTTCCAGGAAATTCCTGCATACGCTCGCTCCATTCCTATCGTTCTTTTTCGTGGCTGTGACCATTTCCGCCATTCCTTTCGGCGACACGATTCACATCGGCGGCCGCGCCATCGCTCTCCAGATTCTGGACTTTCATGTGGGACTGCTTTTTGTGCTGGCCATGCTGTCGCTGGGGATCTACGGCATCATAATCAGCGGCTGGGCTTCCAACAACAGGTTCACTCTTCTGGGCGGAATCCGGGGTGCGGCCCAGCTCATTTCCTATGAAGTGGCCTTGGGCCTTTCGCTTATCGGGCTGATCATGGTATATCCCTCCCTGAAGCTCTCCCAGATCGTTCAGGCGCAAGGAAACCTGCTCTTTGGCTTCCTCCCCAAGTGGGGAATTTTCCTCCAGCCTCTTGGATTCCTCATTTTTCTGTTTGCCGCCCTGGCGGAGACCAAGAGAGTCCCCTTTGACCTTCCCGAGGGGGAGTCGGAAATCATCGGCTTCTTCGCCGAGTACGGAGGTCTTAAATGGGGCCTTTTTATGATGACGGATTTCATGGAAATCATCATCATCTCCACGCTTCTGACAACGCTCTTTTTCGGAGGCTGGCAGGTGCCATGGCTCTGTTCTGACGGATTTCATTTTCCCTGGGGAGGAGAGTGGCTGATGGCCCGATGGCTTGTCGTGGGGCTTCAAGTCGCGGCGTTCAATCTTAAGGTGTTCTTTTTCTGCTGGCTTCAGGTGCTCATCCGGTGGACCTATCCCAGGCTCCGCTACGACCAGCTCATGGATCTCGGCTGGAAGCTGCTCGTCCCGCTGAGCCTTGTCAATATTATCGGAACAGGAATTATTTTATTGGCGAGATAACATGTTCAAAGCACTCGGATATTTTCTGGAACTCATCAGGGGAAGCTGGATCACCGCCAGGCATTTTTTCGTCAACATGTTCTTTCACACGCTGAATGTCTTCGGCATCAAGACAAAAAGGAAAGGCGCCGTGACCATTCAGTATCCCGAACAGAAGAAGGAGCTGGCTTCCAGGCACAGGAGCCTTCACCGACTCATGAAGAGAGACGACGGCAAGCCCCGCTGCGTCTGCTGCATGCTTTGCGTCACGGTCTGTCCTTCGGAATGCATCTATGTGGAAGCGGTCGAAGATCCTGACCCCGAAATCCAGAAGTATCCCGCCCGGTTTACGATCGACATCAGCCGGTGCTGTTTTTGCGGTTTCTGCGTGGAGGCCTGTCCGGAGGATGCCATCCGGATGGATACGGGAACTATCGAACTGGCCCAATATTCCCGTCCGGACCTGGTGCTCGACCTTGACAGACTCCTGAAATGAGAATCGAAGAATTCTCTCTGGGGGACCTGAAAGTCTATGGAATCAGCGACGGTTATTTCCACCTGGATGGGGGAGCCATGTTCGGTGTTGTGCCCAAAATCCTGTGGGAAAAGAAGTATCCCTCGGACAGTGCCAACAGAATCCGGCTGGCTCTGAATTCCCTTCTTATACGGACGCCCAAAGACTTGATTCTTATTGAAACAGGCATAGGGTCCAAATTCGGCCAGAAGTTTTCAGGCCTGTATTCCGTGGAACAGGAGCCCGGGCTGGTTCCGTCTCTCCGCGAGCTCGGAGTCCGGCCGGAAGATATCGACCTCGTCGTCAACACCCATCTCCATTTTGACCACAGCGGCGGGAACACGATGAAGGGCGAGGATGGGATAATCGTCCCCACTTTCCCTCAGGCTCGGTATGTCATCCAGAAAGGGGAATGGGAGGATGCCCTCAATCCCAATGAGCGGGACAAGGCCAGTTACATCCGGGAGAATTTTCTCCCTCTGGAGAAAGCCGGCCAGCTCCTTCTGGTTGATGGCGATACGGAAATCGCCGATGGAGTGGAGGTTGTTCTGTCTCCGGGCCACACCGCCCATCACCAGTGCGTCAAGATCAAATCCATGGGAAGGGTCCTTTTTTATCTCGGTGACCTGGTTCCCACATCGGCCCATGTCCGCCTGGCCTATGTCATGAGCTACGACCTTTACCCTCTGGAAACCCTGAAGACTAAAAAACGGTTCTACGACCAAGCGATTGAGGAAGACTGGGTGATGGCCTTTGTGCACGATTCGGCTCATTATTTCGGCCGTGTCCGGAAAGCGGCCAATAAATACGAGTTCCAGCCCCTTTCAAAGCCATAAGGGAACAGTTTCCAGATAAGTTCAGGCAAAAATCAAAAACAGAAGGGCTCATGCATTTTTTTCTTTTTTCTCGGGTGCGGAAGGTCTGTCTCCAAGGTTGACTCAGGAATGAATCGTCGTTGACTTTGTAGGGGAAAAGAATATAATAATGTTTTTTGATAAGAAGGAGGTAATATATTATGAAAGTTTCAGTAGAAGAGTTGTTGGCCAAAGCTGAACAACCTTCGAAAGATGCTCTTCGTCTTCATGCGTATTATAAAGGAAAAGTCGGTGTCACACTCAAGTGCCGGATCAGAGATTTCAATGACTTTGCCATCTGGTATACGCCGGGTGTGGCCGCTGTCTGCAAGGAGATTCAAAAAGACAAGGAAAAGGCCTATGAAATGACCAACAAGTGGAATTTCGTGGCCGTGATTTCTGACGGTTCAAGAGTCCTGGGACTGGGAGACATTGGCCCTGAGGCGGGCCTTCCCGTCATGGAAGGCAAGGCCCTTCTCTATAAGTATTTAGGGGGCGTGGATGCCTTCCCCATCTGCCTTAGTGAAAAGGACCCGGAAAAGTTCATCTATATCGTCAAAGCCCTCCAGCCCACTTTCGGCGGTATCAACCTGGAGGATATATCCCATCCCAAATGCTTTCACATTCTGGACACGCTGAGGAAAGAATGTGAAATTCCAGTCTGGCATGACGACCAGCAGGGCACAGCCTGTGTCACTGTGGCCGGCTTGATCAATGCTTTGAAAATTGTCAATAAAAAGATGAAAGATGTCAAAATTGTTCAGGTGGGGGCCGGAGCTGCCAATATCGCCATTTCCAGGCTGCTGATAACAGCCGGAGCAACACCGGGCAATATCATTGCCGTTGATTCAAGAGGGATTCTTCACCGCGACAGGGGAGACCGCGAGACTCTCCAGACCCGCTACAAGGAGAAATGGAACCTCTGCTTGACGACCAATGCGCAACAGATCAAAGGGGATATTCCGGATGCCCTTAATGGCGCGGATGTACTGATTTCCGCTTCAAAGCCGGGCCCTGGAATAATCAAGAAGGAATGGGTGAAAACCATGGCCAAAGATGCGATTGTCTTTGCCCAGGCCAATCCGGTCCCTGAAATCTGGCCCTGGGAAGCCAAAGAAGCCGGAGCGCGGATTGTGGCCACCGGCCGGTCGGATTTCCCGAATCAGGTCAATAATTCGCTGGGATTCCCCGGAATTTTCAGGGGTGCTCTTGATATTCGGGCCATTCAAATTACAGATGAGATGTGCATCGAAGCGGCCAATGAATTGGCCAAGGTGGCCCAGGACAAAGGCATTCATGAGGAATATATTATCCCCAATATGGACGAATGGGAAGTCTTTACGAGAGAGGCGGTTGCAGTGGGATCAAAGGGGATTGAGCAGGGCGTGGCCAGAAAAAAAGCTACGGCCGAGGAGCGATTCAAGCTGGCCGAATCTATAATCAAGCAGTCCAGAGAACAAGTCCGGATGTTAATGGAAGAAAAATACATCATTGATCCTGACGCATAAAAAGAGGAGAAAAGCAAAAGAAGTCGAGCCGGCAGAATTTCAAGAATTGGTGAGTATAGAGAGATAACAGAGGCATCCGAATAAACGAAAGCATTCATCACAGCAAAAATAGTATTTCCAGATGATTGAATACGGGTATTCGTGCATCGAGTGAAAAAGGAGGTGAGAATCGCCAGAATACTTAGACTGGCAGAGAGATCTGATGGAAATAAATATAAACAGAAAGGAGAGGAAATCAATGAAAGGGACTTTGAAAAATCTTGTTTTGCTTTTGGCGATTGCCCTTGTTTTTTCTGGCTGTAAACAGCCCACTAAAATGATGGACGAAGCCAAAGCGGCTGTCAATGACGTGACCAAGGCCGGAGCGGACCTCTACGCTGTTGAAGAGCTCAAGAAGCTGAATGATGACTTGACGGTAGCTCTAGATGAGGTCAATACTCAGGATCAAAAATTTTTCAAGAAATTCGGGAAATCTAAAGAAATACTGGCTGCGGTGAAAGCCGATGCCGAAGCCATGAAAGCCGCTCTGCCGGCGAAAATTGAAGCCGCCAAAAATAATGCCATCACCCTCCAGTCAGAAGCCCAAGCGGCGATTGCCGAGGCCAAGGCTCTGCTGGAGCAGGCTCCCAAGGGCAAAGGAACAAAGAAGGACATCGAAGCTCTGACAGCTGACCTTTCGGGTGTTGAAGCGGCGTTCGCTGAGATTCAAACGGCCATTGATTCCCAGGATTATATCGGAGCGGCTGGAAAAGCCAATACGATTAAGGAAAAAGCAGTGGCCATCAGCGACCAGGTCAAGGCCGCCATCGAAAAAATTAAGAAAAAATAAACGAGCTGAGAGTCCGAACAAATCCGTGAAGCGAAAGCTTTTTTGTTGAAGCGGATTTTGACAAGACACTGGATTCTGCTGTTTCTGTTGAGCCTCATTCTTGCTGGATGTAAAGTTCCGCCGGTCCCTTCAGAGTTCCAGGAGGCGGTTGACCTTGAGGATATCCTCTGGAGGGCCGGCGCTTCTCTCTACGCCGCCGAGGAATATGACGGGTATAGAGCCCTTCTTAAAGAAGCTAAAATACATCTTGGCAGAGAAAAGGCAAGATTCGGCTGGTTCAGGAATTACCGTCCCCTCCAGGAAAATCTCCGGAAGACTCTTGAAAAGGGAAGGAAAATACTTGAATCCATCAGAAAACAAAAAAACAACATCGAAAACCGTCTTTATGCGCAGATTACCGCACTGAGAAAGAGAGTCCTCACGCTCAAGGAAGCCACTTTATCCATCAACGAAAGTCAGTTGATCCGGAAAAATCTTTCCCAGGCTGAAGTCAAAATTAAAGAGGCAGAGACATTGGTGGTGAAAGAAGAATTTAATCTTGCGGCTGCCGGTATTGCTGCTGCCGATGTATACATCAGACAGGCGGAAGAGGCCTTTCTTTTAGTTCTCAATCGATATATGGACAGGCGCCAACTGGAGAAGTGGCAAACTTGGGCCATGGACACAATTCTGGAATCCAAACGGAAAAAGAGCCTGGTCATTATTGTGAATAAACTGGAGAGGAAACTCACCCTTTACAGAGGAGGAGAACCGATTGCCGCCTACGAGATCGGTTTGGGACGATACGGATTATCGGATAAACTGAATTCGGGAGATGACGCCACTCCTGAGGGTAACTATAAGATAATAAAAAAAATATATAATAGCCGGTATTACAAAGCTTTGTTGATCAACTATCCTAATCAAGAAGACATAAAAAATTTTGCCCGGGCAAAAAAGAACGGGCTGCTTCCGGCTCAGGCAAGCATTGGCGGTCTGATAGAGATCCATGGAGGAGGAAAGGACAGCCTGACTCAAGGATGTATTGCTGTTGAGAATGAGGTCATGGATGAACTTTTCCGACTTGTGGATGTGGGAACCTCTGTGACTATCGTTGGAGCACTGACCGTTGATAACTCGATCTTGACGGATCTTAAAGATTTTTGAGTGATGGCCAGAAAGAGACGGCTGATCCTGTTTTCAGGAGCAGTTCTCATATTTTTTGCCATAGAGACGGTTGGATATCTCATCGGCAGACAGAAGATTTTTCAATGGAAGAATCCTGTCCTCAGCCAGGAAATGGCGGATTTTAGCATGAAAGCCCTGAAAACAAAGAACCGCACTTTGAAAAACAGAATGAAAGTCCTTTCTCCCAGAGGAATATATCTTGTCATTGATACAGGAGAAAATAAAATATATATCAAAAAGGGAAGTCACGTCCTTCGGGAAGCGGTAGTTTCCTGCGGGAGTGGGGATGTCCTTGAAGAGCCGGGAGGCAAAAGAAAATGGGTCTTTGATACTCCCCGGGGAGAATTTATAATCCGATCAAAATTGGTCGATCCCACCTGGATCAAGCCCGATTGGGCGTTCATAGAAGAGGGAGAGGAGCTTCCAAAAAAATATGATGAGAGGATTGACTATGACTCACTGGGAGATTTTGCCCTGGGTTTTGGTGAAGGATATTTCATTCATGGCACACTGTATACGCGGCTTCTGGGGAGAAATGTGACTCATGGCTGTATTCGTGTCTGTGATGAAGATTTAAAGTATATCTTTCGGATGACGACCATAGGGACAAAGGTTTTTATTTATTAATCTTCCAATGCGCATTAAGTCCATTATAATATTTTTTGGTCTGTGGATGACGCTCGCGGCCGGAATGTCCGCCTTTGAAATGGAAAGGGGAGAAATAATCAGGGGGAATCAATTACTCGAAGCCGAGCTTCTCCTGGCGAGAAGAACTTCCACATACGTTGTATTTGACCTGGACGAAAAGAGTATACAAATTAAGGCGAAAGGTCTGGTCCTCAGGAAATGGGAAATCAGTAGAATTAAATTCTGGGGAGACCCTCTCTCATGTCAGCCGTATTCTTTGATCAAAAAAAGCGCCTGGTTCCCGCCCAAAAGAAAGAAAATTATGCCCGGCAAAAATGACGAAAAAAAGTCTTTTGAACTGGATGTATTCGAGCTGAAAGACATGCCTTCTTCATACATTATTTCTCTGGAGGAGGGCATTCGGATTTCAATAAGGCAGAAGACATCGAATTTTTTCTCAAAGCTGAGAAATTTCGGAAAGAATGTGAGATGGTATGCATTCTTGCCTTTAAAGACACTCTGGCAGTCCGCAAAGAAGAGAAAATTCACGGAAATAGACGTGCTTATGGCCAGCGAAAAGGATGCCAAAGCCTTGTTTTGGTCTTTTCTGGAAAAAAAGGGTTGCTTGATTATCCCTTCCAGGTAATTTTTCTTCAGTATAGATGAATTATTAAAATATAGTTGACAAAGCTATACTCAAATAATATATTATTAGATGACTAAAATAGGAGGCAAAAATGGCTAAAATAATAGGAATTGACCTGGGTACAACAAACTCAGTTGTCGCTTTGATGGATGGCGATAATCCTGTTGTTATCCCCAATGAAGAAGGGGGCAGGACTACACCTTCAGTTGTGGCGTTTACTCCCAAGGGTGAAAGACTGGTTGGACAGGTTGCCAAGAGACAGAGAATTACCAATCCTGAAAATACTATTTATTCGATAAAAAGATTCATGGGGCGTCGCTACAAGGAAGTTCCAGGGGAAATCAAACAGGTGCCATTCAAGGTCAACGAAGATTCCAATGGAGATGTCCGGATCGAAGCTCTGGGAAAAAAGTATTCACCTCCCGAAATTTCGGCTATGATCCTTCAGAAACTCAAAAAAGCGGCTGAAGATTATCTGGGAGAGAAAGTCGAAAAGGCCGTGATTACAGTGCCGGCCTATTTCAACGACAGCCAGCGGAAAGCCACCAAAGACGCCGGAACTATTGCCGGGCTGGAGGTGGTGAGAATAATCAACGAGCCGACCGCTGCAGCCCTGGCCTACGGGATGGATAAAAAGAAAGACCAGAGAATCGCCGTTTATGACTTTGGCGGCGGGACATTTGATATCTCTATTCTGGAAGTCGGAGAAGGCGTGGTTGAGGTTAAGTCCACAAATGGGGATACCCATCTGGGAGGTGACGACATCGACCAGCTCGTTCAGGACTGGATTGTGGCCGAGTTCAAAAAAGAATCAGGGATTGACCTGACCAAAGATAAAATGGCTCTGCAGAGGCTCAAAGAGGCCGCTGAAAAGGCTAAAATTGAGCTTTCCACAACTATGGAGACGGAGATTAACCTCCCCTTTGTCACAGCCGATGCTTCTGGGCCCAAACATCTCTTGATGAAGCTGACCAGAGCCAAATTGGAGCAGCTGACGGAAAAACTTATTCAGAGGTCAATGACACCCTGCAAGCAGGCTTTGGCCGATGCCAATATGAAACCTGAAGACATCGATGAGGTGATTCTTGTCGGCGGACAGACCCGCATGCCAAAAATTCATCAGTTGGTCAAGGAGCTTTTCGGCAGGGAGCCTCACAAGGGAGTCAATCCGGATGAAGTGGTGGCTGTCGGAGCCGCCATACAGGGAGCTGTTTTGGCCGGGGATGTCAAGGATGTCCTTCTTCTGGATGTTACGCCGCTCACTCTTGGCATTGAAACATTGGGCGGAGTTTTTACCAAGATGATCCCCCGAAATACAACCATTCCGACAAAGAAGGCGGAAATTTTTTCCACAGCTTCGGACAACCAACCGAGCGTTGAAATCCATGTCCTTCAGGGCGAAAGAGAGATGGCTTCGTATAACCGGACTCTGGGGCGGTTCCATCTCGACGGCATTCCACCTGCCCCGCGCGGAGTCCCCAAGATTGAAGTGACCTTTGACATTGATGCCAATGGGATTCTCCATGTCTCGGCCAAGGACATTGGCACTGGAAAACACCAGGCCATCACCATCACCGGCCACAGCGGCCTGGATGATAAAGAAATAGATGGGATGGTCAAAGAGGCTGAAGCTCACGCCTCAGAAGACAAAAAGAGAAGGGAAGTCATTGATGCCAAGAACCAGGCCGATCAGCTCGTCTACAGCCTGGAGAAACTCCTCAAGGAAAACAAGGACAAGATTCCCCAACAGGAGGCTGATCGCGTAAAGGCAGAGATTGAAAATACAAAAAAGGCGATAGAGAGTGAAGACCTCGAGAAAATCAAGAAAGCCATGGAGTCTCTCTCTCAGGCTTCGCATAAACTGACGGAAATCATGTACCAGCAAGCTTCTCAGCAGCAGGCCCAACAGAGTGAAGCCCAGCAGCAATCTTCCTCTCAGAACCAGGAAGCCAGTCGCTCTTCGGACACGGCCGAGGGCGATGTCATAGATGCCGAGGTTGTGGACGAAGACAAAGACAAGAAGAGCTGAATATTATAAAATCGACTGTAAAGTTTCGCCTCTCCTCAGAAAGAGCGGGAAACGAGAATATAAAGGAAACCGATTTTTCCAGTTTCTTCCCCAGGGGAGCAAGGAGACAGGATGGAGAAGGATTATTATAAAATCCTTGGAGTAGACCGAAAAGCTTCGGTTGTGGAAATAAAAAAAGCTTATCGGAAGCTTGCCCGGAAGTACCACCCTGACTTGAATCCGGGAGACAAGGCCGCAGAGGCAAAATTTAAAGAAATTCAGGAAGCCTATTCCGTCCTCAGCGATCCAAAAAAAAGAAGCCAGTATGACCAGTTTGGCTTTATTGGAGACTTTCCTCCAGGAGCCAGAGACCCGAGACCCCAGGCCTCCGGATTTGAGGGCTTTGATTTCTCTGATTTTGGGACGTCTTCTTTCGGAGATTTTTTTAATGACCTCTTTGGCGGCCGGTCAAAGCCGACGCCGCCAAGGCCCGAGAAAGGCGAAGACCTGATTTATACAATGAAAGTGGGCTTTGAGGATGCCGTTCACGGACTGCAGACGAAAATCCGGCTCATTCGGATGGTGAGTTGTTCAGAATGTCAGGGGTCGGGCGCATCACAGAAGGGAGGACAGCGGGTTTGTTCTTCATGCGGCGGAAGCGGACGTTCTTTCCTGCAGAGAGGTTTTATGAAATTTTCATCGACCTGTCCCACCTGCGGTGGAAGCGGTGTTGTGCGCGGGGAAGGCTGTGCAAATTGCCGAGGGCAAGGCCTGGTCCAAAAGACGGAATTGATCAATGTCAGGATTCCCGCCGGAGTGGACACGAGCTCCAGAGTCCGAATTCCTGAAAAAGGAAATGCCGGAATGAATGGAGGCCCTCCGGGGGACCTCTACATTACCATCGAAGTCACACCCCATTCGCTTTTCCGGAGAGAAGGTTCGAACCTCTATGTGAAAGTCCCTATCACCGTCTCCGAGGCCACTCTGGGCGGCAAAATTGAAGTCCCTACACTGGACGGAAGGACGACGATCCGAATCCCTCCCGGGACAAAATCCGGACAGAAATTCAGACTGCGAGAACAGGGCGTTCCGCATCCCGGGAAGCGTGTTCGGGGAGATGAGTTTATTGAAGTGACAATTGTTCCTCCCCCATTCCATGACCAGAGAGTGAGGGAGCTGATGAAGGAGCTGGAGAAAATTGCGGGCGAGAATCCCCGTGACAAGATGATGGAGCATTGACATGAGAAAATCCAGAGAAGCGAAACAGAAAGAGACCAAAACTTACTACCATATCAGCAGTGTGTCCCGGAAGTACAACATTCATCCCCAGACGATCAGGCTTTATGAAAGAGAAGGCCTTCTCAAACCCTCCCGGAGTGAAGGGAATACGCGGCTGTATACGGATGAGGACCTCAGACAGTTGGAATTGATACTTAATCTTGTCCGCGATCTGGGAGTCAATCTGGCCGGCGTTGAAGTCATTCTGAACATGAGGAAAAAGATGGAGCAGATGGAGGCCGGAGTGAATGAGTTTTTGGAATACATCCGAAAAGAATTCTTCAAGGGGCGCGAAGAGGAATTCGAGGTCAAAAAAGACAGCCTTGTTCCCATCGCTCCTTCCAAAATCGTGAAAATTGAAAAAGCAGAATGAACGATGAACTACAAGGATTATTTTGAGTCCAAAAACCTGAGGCACTATCTGGAGGAAATCTCCCAGTTTCCTCTCAATTCCGAAGAAGAGGAAAAGAAGCTTGGTGAGCTCATCCAGAAGGGAGACAAAGATTCCTTGAGGAAGATGATCGAGTCCAACCTGCGCTTTGTCGTCTCGGCTGTCAAGAAATACCAGGGAATGGGAATGAGTATGCTCGACCTGATCAATGAAGGAAACCTGGGGCTGATTGAAGCCGCCAAAAGGTTCGATCCCACGCGGAATGTCAAATTCATCTCCTATGCCATCTGGTGGATCCGGCAGGCCATCGTTCATGCCCTAACCCAATACTCGCGCATCTATCATATCCCTCAGAAGCTCTCCGACCAGATCCAGCAGAAGAAGCGAAAAATCGCTCAACTGAAGGCAGAATTGGGGAGGGAGCCGACAAGGGAGGAAATCGCCAGGAACATGGGCATTTCTGTGGAGGATGTGGAAGATATGGAAATGCTTGAAGAAAAAAATATTTCCCTGAGCGATAAATATAATGAAGACGATATGGAGATGGAGGAAAAGATTACAGACCCCATTTCTCCTTCAGTCGAGTACCAGATCATCAAATCTTCCATCCAGCATCAGATCAGGGAAATGCTGGATGAATTGGATGAGAAAGAGTCCCTTGTGTTAAAATTAAGATTCGGCCTGGATGACGACCAGCCGCGCACCCTTCAGGAGATCGGCGACCAGCTCCATCTGACGAGAGAGCGGATCAGGCAGATCGAACAGAAAGCCATGGGCAAGCTGTCGCGATCTCGAAGGCTCCAGCAGTTGAGAGGATATCTGAACTGATGTCGGACGGCCGAAACGGTGGGCGCGAACCGTGAAGACCAGTTTGCGTCTGTTTTAAAAGGAAAGTCCGGTGAGACCTTAAAGGTTTGAAGAAGATGCCAGAGAAAGAATGTTCCATCTGTAAAGGGACGGGCTGGATTCTGGAGGAAGCCCGAGGAAGTTCTCTGGCCAAAAGATGCCAGTGCTTTCACAACAGGCAGGCCCAGATTCTCATGGAAAAGGCCGGCATTCCCAAACGGTACCAGAGCTGCTCTCTCATGAATTTTGAAGTCCACAACGATTCTCATCGGGATGCGCTGAAGATTTCCAAGAAGTTCATCGCCAACTTTCCTGAACAGGAAATCGGGCTTCTTTTTATTGGCCCCTGCGGAGTGGGAAAGACCCATCTGGCCGTGGCCGTCATCCGTGAGTTCATACAGAAAAAGAAAGTGCCCTGTGTTTTTTACGATTTCCGTGACCTCATCCGGGACATCCAGAACACCTTCACACCGGATTCTGCGATCACCGAATCGGATGTGCTGAGCCCGATTTTTGAAAGCGCGGTTCTGGTGCTGGACGAGCTCGGCGCCAAGAGGTCCTCGGCCTGGGTGGAAGAAACGATTTCTTACGTCATCAACCACCGCTACAATCACAAGAAGCTGACCATTTTTACTTCCAATTACCTGGACAGAGGTGAGGAAGAAGAGGATACCAGGCAGACGTATTTCAAAAAGACTGATTTTGTCAAAAGAGGTGAGGACTCGCTCGTGGACCGGATCGGCATCCGGTTGCGGTCGCGAATCTATGAAATGTGCAAGGTCGTCGAGATGCAGGGGGAAGACTATCGAAAAGTCGCCAAGCAAGCTTCCTACAGGTTTTAACAAACTCGAAGCTCCCTATTCTCGGACTAAGTGTAATTTCATGCTCTATTCCCAATGAGTTATGCTTGCTTCAATCCTTTAACGTTCGGCTCCAGGCAGAAAACAATAAAAAGTTTCACTTCTTGTTATTGAAAGATTCTCATACTTGTGTATTTTGCTTTACTAGTACTCATACATCAACTGTAGAAGAGAATTATGAGAATATTAAGAAAATTGGATCATATTGAATGTTAGAGGGAAAGATTCTTTTCTGGAGCCAGGCGCTGGGCAAGCCTGTGGAACTCATCCCGGACTTCATAGGGAAGATGCCGTCCGAATTGGCCCAGAAAATTTTTTATTTCCTTCAGTTCTTCATGCCACTCCGAAGGATTGACCTCGAATAAATTTTTTAGGTTCTCTTTTGGGATGCTCAGACCGTCCACGTTAAAATCTTTGAGGTCCGGAATCAGTCCTAAAGGGGTTTCCTGGGCACCGGCACGGCCGTTTACTCTGTCCATAATCCACTTCAAGATCCGGATGTTTTCGCCAAATCCCGGCCAGAGATATTTTCCTTCTTCATTAACCCTGAAGGCATTCCAGGTGTAAATCCTCGGCGGGCGTGTAAGCAGCCTGCCCATGTTGATCCAGTGGCGGAAATAATCTCCCATATTGTAGCCGCAGAACGGAATCATGGCCATCGGATCTCGGCGTAGAACGCCAGTCTTGCCTGCCGCCGCAGCCGTTGTCTCTGAGCCCGTCCTTGCGCCCATAAATACTCCATGGTCCCAATGGAAGGCCTCTGTGACCAGAGGAATGAGTCTGGACCGGCGTCCGCCGAGAATGATGGCGGAGATGGGAACGCCTTGGGGATTGTCAAACTCTTTGGAGAGCGTGGGGCAATTATACAGGGAGACCGTGAAACGGGAGTTCGGGTGTGCCGCCCTGGTGTTGAGAGTGCTGTCCCACGGCCGGCCCTGCCAGTCCAGAAGATTCATGGGCAGGGAGCCATCCAGCCCTTCCCACCACGGCTCATTTGTATCCAGATCCAGGGCCGTGTTGGTGAATAGCGTGGGATAAAAATTCGAGGCCCTCAATGTCCTTATCATATTGGGATTTGTCTGCATCGATGTCCCCGGAGCCACCCCGAAGAAACCGGCTTCCGGATTGATGGCATACAGGCGGCCGTCCGGACCGATGTTGAGCCAGGCAATATCATCGCCGACCGTCCAGACCTTGTATTCGGGAAGGGCCGATTCCAGCATGGCTAGGTTTGTCTTGCCGCAGGCCGAAGGCATGGACGCCGTGACATAGGTAACATTTCCCTTCACATCCTCGATGCCCATGATAACCATGTGTTCGGCCAGCCAGCCCTGTTTGAGTCCCAGACATGAGGCGATCCGCAGAGAAAAGCACTTCTTTCCCAACAGGGCGTTCCCGCCATAGCCGGAGCCGATGCTCCAGACAAGGCTGTCCTCGGGAAAATGCATGATGAAGCGCTTGTTGGGATCGAAATTTCCGACCGAATGAATGCCTTTAACGAAATCTTCCCGGCTTCCGATTTTTTTCGTGATATTTTTGCCCATCCGGGTCATGATTCTCATGCTCACAGCCACATAGGAAATATCTGTCAACTGGACGCAGGCCTTGGCATAGGGAGAGTCCGGATGGCCCATCATGTAGGGGAGGACGTACATTGTTTTTCCGCTCATACTGCCGGTGGAGAGCTTTGTCAGAAGCTCTTTGGCTTCCCGTGGATCCATCCAGTTGTTGTTGGGACCTGTGGTCTCCCGGTTCGGATGGCAGACAAAGGTGAGATGTTCTGTGCGGGCGACATCCGTGGGATGGCTGCGATGGAGATAGGATTTGGGCCAGGATTTATGGTTGAGCTCATGGAAAATGCCGTACTCCCCGATTCCTTCTTCTTTCAATCCCATTTCGATCATCCGGCGGGCTTCACCTTCGGAACCGTCGCACCAGTATATTCTTTTTGGCTGAAGGAGACGGGCCTGTTCTTCGACCCATTTTTCAAGCGGTGTCGCCATGGTTTATTTCATCCGGCATAACCTAATTTTATAGTATAACAAAAAAATCCTGGTCAAATGTCATTTTTTGTTTATAATTTTATCCTGTAGAATGAAGAATAATTTTTATTATTTCATTTTCCTGGTCGTTCTTCCTGCTTTTTTCATCTGTTCCTGCAGCCGGAAAACAGACCGGGATTTGATTCTGGAGATGATGGATCAAGTAGAGGACCTTGCAGCCAAGAAAAATGTTTCAGGTCTCATGGAGCTTGTGGAAGAAGACTATACGGATTTCGAAGGCCGGGGCAGGGGAGAGACAGAAGATCTGATTCAAAGTTATTTCAGGGATTATAGGGGTATCGTCATCCATATTCTGAGCACCAGATTCGACGATCTCCAGGATTTCGAGGCATCCATCCGGACAGAAGTGGTTTTGTCTTCAGGCGGGGCGGAAATCTTCCGGAAGCTTGTCCGCCTGGCGGGAAGTTTTTATCGTTTCCGGCTGAAATTGCGAAAAACGGATGCCCGCTGGCGGATTTTTTATGGGGAGTGGGAAGAAATCGGCCTGGAAGACCTCTTTCCTGAGTCCCTCCCTTTTCTTAAAAAGATTTCCCCAGATCTTTAATTCTTAAAAGACATTTTTTCTTTTTTTACCCGAGAGCCGGAGAACCGCCGGTCAATGCGGTTCTATTGATATTTTTTTTGAATCATGCTAAATTGAGACCGATTTGCTCCTCGGTAGCTCAATTGGCAGAGCGGTTGGCTGTTAACCAATAGGTTGCAGGTTCGAGTCCTGCCCGAGGAGCCATTCTGAATAATTTTTTCAAACACATAAAAGAGGCGCATGTTCGCTCGTCTGCCTCGCCCTTTTCCGCTCGGAGAACTCGCTCCCCATCCAACAACCGTCCCGCAGGAACTCCCTGGTTCATATTGTGTCACAGTAACCTGTCACAATATATGTCGCAGTGTTGTCACAATAAAATGTCACACTAACTCGTAAGATTTTGTCGGATCTGTTTTGCTCTTAACTATCTCTTTTGATAGGCCTAAATCACATAATCTTGATAGATCGCGCCGAACTGTTCTTCTCACCAATTTGAGCTTCTGTCTGATTTCTTCGACTGAAGCTCTTTTCTCACTCAATAAATAAAGTAAGATTCTTTGTTGCCTGTCCTAAGATACGATGACGATGGCCTCGCCGGCGATGGCATCGAACCGACAAATTTCATAACACGCGCGGCATTTGATGCATTTGGTCTGGTCGAGATTATGCGGTTGAGATCGGGGTCCGGAAATGGCTTTCGTCGGACAGACCTTAACGCACAACTGACAGCCCGTGCACCGTTCTGGAATCACGCGAAACGTGACGAGTTCGCGGCAGACGGCCGCCGGGCATCGTTTGTCGACGATATGGGCGATAAATTCGGACCGGAAGTATCGGAGCGCTGTGAGGACGGGATTGGGAGCGGTCTGTCCGAGGCCGCAGAGTGAGCCGAACTTCACCAGGTTAGCCAGCTTTTCAAGTCGCACCAGGTCCTGTTCCGTTCCCTTTCCGGCCATGATTTTCTCCAAAATGTCCACCATAAGACGAGTGCCAATCCGGCAGGGGACGCATTTGCCGCATGATTCGCTCTGGATGAAGGAGAGGAAGAACCGCGCCACATCCACGATGCACGTATCATCATCCATCACAACCAGACCTCCGGAGCCCATCATCGAACCCGCTTTCTGCAAGGAATCGAAATCAATCGGAAGTTCGAGCTGTGTGGCCGGCAGACATCCTCCCGACGGCCCGCCGGTCTGGACGGCTTTGAAGGTTTTCTTATTAGGAATTCCTCCTCCGATATCGTAAATGATGTGTGACAGGGGAGCCCCCATTGGCACTTCGACGAGTCCGGAATTGGCGATCTTTCCCGTCAGCGCAAAGACGGCCGTTCCTTTACTGGTTTCCGTCCCGATGGATGCAAACCAGTCGGCTCCCTGATTGATAATGACGGGGACGGAAGCCAGAGTCTTGACGTTGTTGATGACAGTGGGCCTCCCCCAGAGTCCTTTTTCGGCCGGAAAGGGCGGGCGGCTGCGCGGCATTCCCCTTGAACCCTCGATGGAACGGATCAGAGCGGTTTCTTCTCCGCAGACGAACGCCCCGGCTCCTTCAAATATTTCGACATCGAAATCGAAGCCCGATCCGAAGATGTTTTTCCCCAGAAAGCCTTTATGGCGCGCCTGCTCAAGGGCGATGCCTACCCTTTTGACGGCCAAAGGGTATTCCGCGCGGCAGTAGAAAAAACCCCGGCGGGCGTTGATGGCAAAGCCAAGGATAATAAGCCCTTCAATTACCGTATGGGGATCGGCCTCAAGAATACTGCGATCCATAAAGGCTCCAGGATCGCCTTCGTCGGCATTGCAAATGACATACTTGATGTCCCCGGGCTGCTTCCGGCAAAAATTCCATTTGACTCCGGTTGGGAAGCCGGCCCCGCCGCGTCCGCGCAGGCCGGAACGACGAACCTCTTCGATAACCTGTTCAGGGCCCATCTTGAGAACGGCTTTTCGGAGCGCTTGATAACCGCCCAGAGCTTCATAATCCGATATTTTTTCCGGGTTGATCTTGCCGCAGTTGCGCAGGATCACTCGCTGCTGTTTTTTATAGAACATGATGTCCCGATAATAAGGGACACTCTCTTTGGTCACCGGGTGGCGGTAAAAAAGGCGTTTGACCGGTTCCCCGCCGACGAGGTGGGATTCGGCAATATCTTTGGCATCCCTGGGGTTCACTTTGCAATAGAAAATCCCCTCGGGTTCGACGACCACGATAGGGCCTATCTGGCAGAAGCCGTGGCAGCCGGTAAATCCCACTTCAATCTTTTCACTCAAGCCGATTTGACGCACGGCCTTTTCGAGAGCGGCTCGAATGTCCGGCGATTTCGAAGACACACATCCGGTGCCTTCGCAGACAAGAACCCGGATTTTATTCCCAAGGGTCGCCTCCCTGCCGTCTCCTCCGGGCCGTGTGTCGATTTTCGGATGATCACTGCTCATGGCCGCTCCTTAATCGGATCTCTGATACGCCTCCGATCCGCTTGACTTTTTCTGACTGGCATTGATGTGCTCATCGGTATACGGTTACGGCCGGTGAGTCATTCCGGCGATTTCGATGTTTCCGGCGGTTCTTCAACCTTCCGGGAAGGGTCCAGGGATTCCAGGAGTTTCATAAATGTGACACGGTTCATTTTTCCATGGACCTCGTTGTTGACGACGACCACCGGAGCCAGGGCACAACAACCCAAACAGGCGACTCGTTCAAGGCTGAATGTCCCGTCCGGCGTTGTCTCCCCGTGGCCGATGTTCTTATCTATTTTCATGACCTCCATAAAATTATGGCCGCCTCCGACATGGCAAGCAGTCCCCAGGCAAACTTTGATATTGTACTTCCCCGGAGGTTGAAATCGGAATTGCGCGTAGAATGTGGCCACTCCGTAAATTTCATTTTCCGAAACCTTGAGCTTCCGGGAAATGGTCTCTACGGATTCCGGAGAGAGATATCCATCCGTCTTCTGGACCTTTTGTAAAAGAGGAATCAGATCCTTTCGCCTCTCATGGGTGTTGTCCGGACCTCCGCGTGATAACTTAGCCGTCATCTCTTTCTTCTCCTTCGTGGAGCGATTATTTTTTATGGATTCTTCTCAATTGGTCAATCCGGTCGGGCGAGAGAAAAACGCATTCCCTCAAGTCCGCCCTGAGAGCGGCCACGTCTTCGGCATGGTTCTTGCACGTCGGGGCGCCGCACAAGCCGCAATTCAGCAGGGGAAGGCTTTTCAAAAGTTCATCCGCTCTCTTTCGTCTTGTGACGCGCTCGCGCAGTTCCGAGACGCCCTCTTCAATGATCCGGGGTTTCAAAGGTCGTCTTAATGAAAAATTTTCAATGGCATAACGCCGTTCAACCTCATTCTTGAAGGTCGAATCGGGCGGCGTGATACTGGCGATCAAATGGAGATTTTTGCTGCGCGCCACATAAAGATTTTCGACCGTCAGGTTTCCCCCGATGCATCCCCCCTGGCAGGCATGGCATTCCAAAAATTCAATATTTCTGATTTTTCCCATTTCAATGTCGTCGAAAACTTTAATGATATCCGTCAGGCCGGTCAGCGGAAGATAATGCTCCCGGGACAGGCGGGGAAATTCCCCTTCCATCACTCCTCCGTGAAACAATTCGCCGGAGATGGAAAAGTCTTTCGGGGATTCTTGATTATGCGCATCTTTTCGCAGTTTATAAAGAATGTCATTATAAATTTCAGAAATGCCGACCGATCCATCCAGATAACTTTCTACGCCCTCAGCGGGTTGAAGGATGGAAATCGTTTTAGCCTGGCAGGGCGTGATATATATCGCGGCAATGTCTTCCGGATCCAGGCCCAACTCCTGGGAGTATTTCCGTTTCAGTTCCCGGCCGGCAATTTCTCGCGGGGATTCGATAGGAATGAGCTGTTCGACCATACTGGGGTACGCGACCTGGACCAATCGGACGACAACGGGACAGGAGCTGGAGATCAGGGGAAATGGGCCGGGCCATTTCTTGACGGAATCCATAATCGCCTGGTCGATCAGCTCAATGTCGACGGCGTATTCCCAGACGGCGTCAAATCCAAGGTCCAACAGAGCTCTGCCGACTTGGGCGGGTGAAATATGGATACCGAATTGGGTGAACAGCGCTGGCGAGGCCACCGCAACCTTGAACTTAAACCTGTCCAGTTCGGCAAAGGTGATCGTCGTTGCCGTGATGGCTCCCGTGGGGCATGCCTGCAGACATGAGCCGCAGTCGATGCAGAGCGCCTGGATCAGACGCGCTTTGCCGTTTTTCACCCGGATGGCCCGCGTCGGACAGGCGCGCATGCAGTGCATTCTTCCTGTGCACTTGTCCGTGTCGATTTTAAATCCGTGCTTTAATTCAGTCATTGGCATTTAATTTTATTCTGGCAAAGACCGACGTCCCCTTTCCTACCTCTGATTCGATTTGAAACGCGTCGGAGTTCTTTTTCATATTCGGCAGTCCCATACCAAAGCCAAAACCCATTAAGCGCATTTCGTCTGAGGCCGTGGAATATCCGGGCTGAAACGCCAGCTCAATGTCCGGGATTCCCGGCCCCTCGTCTGTAATCTCCAGGCAGACTTCTTCATCGGTCAGGATGAGGGTCAGTGTTCCCCGGTCGGCAAACATGACCACATTCATCTCGGCCTCAAACGCCACGACCACGGAACGCCGGATATTCGCGGCGTGAATGCCGAGATCTTTAAGAATCACTTTGATTTCGGTGGCGATCTCGCCGGCCTTATCGAAATTCCTTCCCTGAATTTCGAATCGTTCTCGTAGTAGTTCCATGACCATTATGAGACGCCCTTGAGGCCTCTGGCATAAAGAATTCCGCAGATATCAAACATGACCATCTTCGTCATCAGGATCGGAATCGCTTTCTTTTTGGCATATTCGATCACGGCCTTATCGGGACGTTTTCCTCGACAATAAATGACGGCGCTGACGCCGGCGACATCCGCCGTCCGGATGGATTGGATGTTGGTCAGACCGGTAATCATCAGCTCTTTGGATCTGGCAAACGCCAGGATTTCACTCATTCCATCTGAGGCCACGACCTGTTGGACGTCTATCGCAAGATTCTCTTCTCCGGCAAGAACCTCACATTGGAGAATCTCTTTGATCTCGTGCAATGTCATGTGTGCTCCTGAGCTGCGCATGAAATCCATGAGCCAGACTTTTGGCCTGTCCTGAACATCGTTAATAAGCATATAACCATAAGTTCCATGCGGCCTAAATTCCTTTGTTTATGAGACATTTATGTATGGATGACGCGGCAATCCTCCCATCACCCATCGCGCTGATCACCGTCGCCGCGCCTCTGACAATATCCCCGCCGGCCCAGATATCTGGTCTTGAGGTCCGGGCCGTCTCCGGATGAGTCACGATGCCCCCTTTTTTGCTGATCTCCAATCCAGGAGTGGTCATGGGAATCATCGGATTCGGGCTGTTACCGATGGCGATGACGACCGCATCAAACGGCATGAGAAAATTTGACCCTTTAATGGGAACCGGTCTTCGCCGTCCCGATTCATCGGGTTCCCCCAATTCCATTTTCAGGCATTCCATCTCTTTGATCCAGCCGTTGGCATCGCCGATGAGACGCACAGGCAATGTGAGAAGATCGAAAATCACTCCTTCTTCTTCCGCATTCTCCACTTCCTCGGCGCGCGCGGGCAATTCCGTCTTGTTGCGGCGGTAGACCAAATGGGCCTCATCAGCGCCCAGCCGGACGGCTGTTCGCGCCGAGTCCATGGCCACGTTACCGCCTCCGATAACCGCCACTCGAGGGGGACGTTTCACGGGCGTCTCATACTCCGGAAATCGAAAACCCTTCATCAAATTCACCCGGGTGAGGTATTCGTTGGCCGAAAAGACGCCATTGAGGTTTTCGCCGGGGATTTCCATGAACCAGGGAAGTCCGGCGCCCGAGCCGATAAAGAGGGCATCGTATTCCTCAAGGAGTCGGTCGACGGACTTGGTTTTTCCCACGACGAAATCCGTATGGATTTTCACTCCCAGGCTCTTGACGTATTCCACTTCACGGTTCACGATGGCTTTGGGAAGCCTGAACTCCGGAATGCCGTAAATCAAGACGCCGCCGCATTCATGCAGAGCTTCGAAGATGGTCACATCATGTCCGAGGATGATGAGGTCGTTGGCGACGGTTATGCCTGCGGGGCCCGCTCCGGCGACAGCTACCTTCTTCCCGGTTTTGGGAGCCATATCCGGAACTTCGATTTTTCCTTCCGCCGCTTCCCAATCGGCAAGAAACCGCTCCAGCCGGCCGATGGCGATCGGGGCCTTCTTTTTGGCCAGGACGCACGTCTTTTCGCACTGCTCTTCTTGAGGACAGACCCGGCCGCAAATCGCCGGAAGGGCATTGGTCTCCTTGATTTTTTTGATTCCGGAGCCGAAGTCCCCGTCGACAATACATTTAATGAATGCGGGGATATCAATCCCTACTGGACACCCTTGATTGCAGAGCGGCTTCGGACATTGCAAACAGCGACGGGCTTCTTCCACAGCGACCGCGGCGGAGTATCCCAGGGCGACTTCGTCAAAATTCTTGACCCGCTCCCATGGATTCTGTTTCGGCATGGACCGACGATTCAGATCCAATTTTTTCTTTTCCTGTTTTTCCTCACTCACTCTGGCCAACCTCCTCTGCGCGGGCGTCTTCCATCGAATCAGAAATGAGACCGGCAGCTCGAACGGCGGAGCGGATCGACCTCTTCCGGGTTGTAACTCTTGCGCCGCGCCAGGAATTCTGCCCAATCGATTTCATGGCCGTTAAAATCGGGCCCATCGACGCAGGCGAACTTCATTTTTCCTCCGACCGAGAGTCGACAGACTCCGCACATCCCCGTTCCATCGATCATTATCGGATTCATATTGACGATCGTTTTCCATCCAAAAGGCTTTGTCACCTGAGAAACCCGCATCATCAGGAACGTGCACCCGTTCACGATGACCAGATGGGGAATGATTCCTGCGTGTTCAATCAACTCAGGGATCTTGCTCACATGACCTTTTTCCCCCGCAGTGCCATCCCGGGTGATAACAAATACTTCATCCGAGACTCCGGTGAACCTCTTCTGCCAGTACAGGAGAAACGAACTTCGGGCTTCCAGCAGGACATAAACTTTATTCCCGGCTTCCTTCAGCGCCCGTGCGATGGGGTAGATCGATCCGATCCCGTAGCATCCGCCGATGCAAAGAACCGTGCCGAAATTATCGATCACGGTTTCTTTCCCCAAAGGCCCAACATATGTTGGAATGGTATCGCCGGATTTCAGACGAGCCAGCTTGCCGGTGGATCCGCCCACCTGCATAAAAATGGATGTCACCGTGCCGGCTTCCTGATCCCAGTCCGCGACGGACAAAGGAATACGCTCGCCATATTGATCCGCCCGGACGATGATGAAGTGGCCGGGTTTCACGGTTTCGGCAACGGCCGGAGCCTTCACTTTGAATTCGTGCAAATTCGGAACAATCATCCGTCGTTCAATGATTTCATACATTCCTGTCCTCCATCCATCGGCCGAACCCATCGCGTTTCCATGAATATATATTCTTATTTTTCAGGTCGCCGTCTTCAAGATGTGAACGCGGATCGGATTTTTTTGGAGAATGTATAAGGGAAGAAGTTCACGTCGATGTTTCAGACCGCCCAAGATAACTGGCCGGGAGAAGAAAATTGCCCCTTTCGGACATTCGATGTCTGATTTGACAGTGCCCGTGACGCGCCGCTTACTCTTGCCGAGCGATAGAGTGATCGGATCGCCGCTTTTCAAACCAAGGGACTCGATGTCTTCGGGGTGCATTCGGAATCCTTCTTCCAGGGCCAATTCGCTCAAACCTCCGACTTTCGACGAGATATCGATCCCTCGATGGCGGTAGCCGCCCGGTTCGGCCACCATCCAGAAATCTCCGTCCGGCTTTTGTCCATCGGTTGATTTGTGGATGGCCGGATCATCGAAAGCGTTCATCCGTCGGGGCTTCCGGTTGATCCGTTCTGGAAAATTCGGCATGGATTTTTGAATTTCCTTGAAGACATCCTTCCAAGTTTTGTAATTCAGCGGATGAACATTGAGAACATTGGCCAGCTCAGAAAAGATCAGCCAATCGGGACGCATAAATCCCGTTACCTGGCCTTCGGGCGGATCTTCGATCTGGACGATCTCCTGAATCCGTCCTTCAATATTCACAAAAGTCCCACCGGCCTCCGCAAAAGAGGATGCCGGAAGAAATGCATCGACTTTGAAGGGCGGCAGATAAATATCCTGAACGATTAAGAAATCGCAGTTCGGCCTTTCAAAAAACGGGACATCGCCGACCAGATAGATCACTTTATAACGCTTTGATCCGTTGATTATTTCGGACAAACCTGATCCCTTCCCAAAGCGGGAAGTTCCATCTGAACCGAGTTCCGGAAATACGCCCAACTCAAGGGCCCCGCGCGTATTGGCGCCGAAGAAAAGGGGAATGAAATTCGTATTCGGGCGTTTGGCCAGGCTCATTAATCCGTCCACGAAAGATTCGCTGTTTTCATAATGAAATATCCGGGGGCCGATAATCACCGTCAAATCGTCGCCGGAAGAAAGAATTGCGAACGCCCGTTCCAAAAGTGGAATATCCACGGATGTTTCTTGAGCGACAGAGGAAGGATTGTTGTTTCGGCCGGCCAGACGATCGGCGAAAAACTTCAGAAGCCGTCCTTCCTGGCCCGGCACAGGACGGAGCCAGTGATCGGTATAGCGGGCCAGATTGCTGTCGAGAGGATCGATGGTCACCAATTGGGCACCCACATCGAGCGCTCGACGAACCTTTGTCCCGACCACCGAAAAATTGAACCGGCTGTCGAGTCCGACGGCAAGGATCACATCGGCTCTGGCGATATTCTTGATGGAGATGGGCAATGAGAACAGTTTTGACCAAAATCCCAATCCGCCTGCAAGTTCCAGTCTCGCCGTGGAGTCGATGTTCGGACTTTCCAGGCCGTCCCGAACGAATTTTTGAGCGGCATACAAACTCTCGTTGGTGAGATCCGGAGAAACCAGCATGAGAAACTCATCCGATTGAATTCCTTTGAGCTCTTCGGCCACTTTTTCCAAGGCTTCCTCCCAGGAGACTTCCCGGAAATAATCCCCTTTTTGGAGCATGGGCTTTTTTGCCCGTTCGAAATGGTGAGTGACTTCCGGCAGACAGAAGCGTCCTTTCACACAGAGCTGTCCGTCATTGACTTCCGGATCCATATGGGCTTTGGCTTTGGACAGCCTGCGGTTTTTATAAAACAGCTCAATCTGACATCCCAGCGCACAGAACGGACATGTGGAAACATGAAATCCATCCGGCCGGCCGTCCCACTTGGAGGCCTTATCCACAAGGGCGCCTGTCGGGCAGACATCCACGCATGCCCCGCAGAATTCGCATCCCGCTTCCCGATGGCTTCGGCCAAAGGCCGGGGCAATCTTGACCTGAGGACCCCGCGAGGTGAAGGCAAGCACCGCGGTCCCCCGAACTTCCTGACACATCCGAACACACCGGCCGCAGAGAATACAGATATTGTAGTCCCTGTCGTAAAAGGGATCGTCGTGCTCAGGCTCATAGCCATGATAAAGTATGGGATGGTCGATTTCCGTCACACCGATTTTTTCAACCAGGCTCTGCAGTTCGCATTGGCCGTCATTTGGGCAAAATCGACACGCCGTCGTTACGCCGGTCTTCCGGATCGTTCCTTGATAATCCTGACACTCGGTTTTTTCTCCGCACACCAGGCAGCTCGAGGGATGCTCGCAGAGGATAAGTTTCAAGATTTCTTTCCGGAGTTCCCGCAGCATATCTGTATCTGTCAGGACTTTCATTCCTTCCTGAGCTATCGTGTTGCAGGCTAAAGGATAGCCGCGCATTCCCTCGATTTCCACCATACACAATCGGCATCCGCCGTAGGGGGAAAGATCTTTGTGGGAACAGAGAGAGGGAATGTCCACGCCGTTCAGCTCGGCCGTCCGGAGGACGGTGACGCCTTCCGGAAAATACACCTTTCGGTGGTTCATCATCATTGCCAGTGTTCGTGGTTCTGTTCGCGCCATGGTTTAACCTTGATAATTCCTAGAATTTTCCTGCCCTCTCTGTAGAGATGGACAGGAATGGAAGAGCAAATCGCTACCTTAATCCGAGCTCATAAAGCTTCTTCGCCAGCGTCCAGGTGTCTCCGTCGAATCCCAGTAACTCGATACCGGCTTTATTGGCGAGCGCGACCACATCGTCTGGCGGCGTCTTGCTCCGGCAAAATACGATGGCCGCGACATCGACAAGATTTGCCGCCGCAATGATATTCTTGTGCATCTGCAAGGTCACCAGCAGATTTCCTTCCGTGATGTTGATGATGTCACTCACCATATCGGAGATGTAAACTCCAAGGATGTCCTTATCGCTGGATTCGTTAAATGCCTTGAGGCCGGCCTTTTCGACAAGTTCGGAGATTTTCATGATGTCCTTTCCTTTTTTGGAATAATAATCCTAAAGATCCTATGATGCATTCGGCTTCCAATGATCATCCGCACTATATATCATCGATCAGCCATAACGGCGGCTGAACAGCACATCAATGGGCTTTTCTTCAATATAACTCTGTCAATCCGACATCCGCGAGAATAATTCCATGACATGTATCGACGGATTTGCGCAGCCGGCAGGGGGCAACGATGATTTTCTTTAAAGGATCTCGCAGACCGTAATTGAAATATTCGTTCAAGGCATGAATCCCTTCTGTCGAGATACAGTGTCCGGATGCATGAGAGGAATTCGCGCAGAGAGCCACATAGATCCATGCCTTCTGATTCTGCGGCTGCGCGCCCAATTGGAAAACGCCGCACTCGGGATTACAACTTTGACACAACATAATGGCCATAACGTCAGGGAGGCGGACGTCTTTCGCACATTTTTTGCATTTAAGGTCGAACTTGGATGCCTGATAACTGCTCAGGTAGCTCCAAAAATGCTCCCCTTCTTGATAATCATCAATGGGAGGAACCGGCTCTTCCGAAAAGAAAGAAATTCGGTTCCGGCAGTGGAAACATCCCTCAATCACCAGATATCCGCTGCGCATGTTCACAATTTCCCATTTATGGCGGCACGAAATGGTTTTTTTGACTGAGTTCGACATCTTTAATTTGGAAATGAAATATATACCAAAGAAATTTGTAAAAAGCAAACAGAGCGAGATCTCTGGGATTTCGAAAAATTATTTCCTTTTCCGGATCCGAACCTCGATTTCTTTTGTGTCCTTGAGCAACTCCACCAGCGTGGAGGTGTTTGTGTTGCCATAGTGATAAGGGTAGAGGACCTTTGGCCGGATCATCCTGGCTGCATCCGCCGCCATTTCCGGCGACATGGTATAAGGGAGGTTCATCGGAAGAAAAGCCACATCAATATTCTTGATCTCTTTCATCTCAGGGATGTTTTCCGTGTCGCCGGCCACATAGACTCTTTTATCAGCGAAAGTGAGGACATATCCATTCCCCAGTCCCCTGAGATGGTAAGGGACGCGCTCGCTTCTCATGTGGACGATGTTGTAGGCGGGCACGGCTTCTATAACAATACCCTGAAGGGTCTTTTTATCGCCGTTTTTCATGATGATTCCATTCGGGACTTTTTCAGCGCATTTCTCTGAGTAGATGAGGCTTGATTCCGGCATGCGCAGAGTCTGGATGGCTTTCGGATCCAGATGGTCTCCGTGGTCATGAGTGATAAGGATGAGGTTGGCCTTGGGGAATTGAGAATAGTCGGCCAGACTTGAAATGGGGTCCACATAAATAGTCTTACCTCCGAATGTGAACATCACCGTTGCGTGACCGATGAGCGTTATTCTCAGGTCGCCTTGGCTGGTTGAAATGATGTCTTCCTCAAAGGCCTGGAGACGGGCTCCCAGAAGAGTAAGCCCGATGGTTATGAGCCAAAAAGGAAAAGTCATTTTAACCATTATTTCTCCAGCTCGAGAATCTATCCCACCCATTCATCGGCCGTTTATCCCGTGAGAATCTCGTGGGAATGGATGAGCCGCTGCTTGATTTTAAGCCCGTAAGGGCAGGAGCTCTCGCAGTAGCCGGAACAGGAAGAGCAGATCAAGGGTTTCCGGCTGTTGTCGAGATCCGCATAGTGGCTGACGGCATCCTTTTCCATCTTGTAGTTTTCAAAGTACATGGCATAGCGGAGGACTTCATTGATGGCGACCTGATGCGGGCAGGCGGGCAGGCATTTCTGGCAGCTCACGCGGCAGTAGAGAGGTCCGGCCTGTTTCCTATAGCTGGCAATAGCATTTAAATCCGCTCTTTTCAGCGATTGACCTGAGGCCGCCACATACTCCTCCACATGGGAATAGCTACTCATGGTGGGAATGCAGCAGTCCACATCCGGATTCGTCATCACCCACCGAATGGCCGCCTGGGAATAGCTGACTTCCGGGCTGATAAAAGCCTTGAGATTGTCCTGCATGCCTCCGGCAAAAATTTTCATGGCCACAGTGCCGATTCCTTTTTGCCGGACGGCCTTGATCAGTGGCTCGATTTCCCTGCCTTCCATATGGCTGTAAATAAACAGGATGACCTGGGCAAAGTCTGTTTCCAGGGCCTGCCTGAGCGTGAGCTTGGGGTTGTGGGTGGAGAATCCAGTGAAGCGAATTTTGCCTTCCTGTTTGAGCTGTGCGTAGGCGGAAAGCATTTCCTCACTCTGGAGGAGGGGAGAAAGGTCGGAGATGTTATGGACCATGGCGATATCAACAGTATCGGTCTGGAGGCGCTTGAGACTGGCTTCCACCCGGCGGAGGATGGAGGCCTTATCAATTTTTTGGTCGAAGTCATAAGGATGTTTGGTGGTGATGATGACCTTGTCTCTGACCTCTTTCAATCCCTGGCTGACGTAAACTTCGCCCTTCATCCGGAGATAGCCCTCGGCCGTGTCAAAATAGTTTACTCCGCACTCATAGGCATACCTCAGGACATTGGGCTCAAAAAGGGATATAGCGCCGCAGCTCACATCAGAGATCTTCAGGCCGGTTGTTCCGAGGAGATTGAACTTCCGGATCCTGGGAGTTGAGGTCTGGTTCTGGAGAGAAGCGAGTTTTGTTGTCTCTGCTTTGATACTTTTAGGCAGCCCCAGTCCGACAACACCGGATGTGAAGGCGGCGATAAAGTTTCTTCTATTTAATCGAGACATGTGTTTCTCCTTTTTTATTTTTTCTTTACTTGAATAGGCCCCAGGGATTTGAGTTTTTCGGATATTGGAGAGAAATCCGTCGCAAAGAAAGTAATGACGTAGGTCTCCAAGCCGCGCGGGTTGAAATACATCATTTGAGCGCCTCCGGCCATTTCGCTCTGTGACGGGAGTTCATTGGGTGAGGCGTAGAAGACAAGCTCTGTCTCCGTACCCTCGATACTGAGGACCAATGCGTCATGGGTTTTCAGGCCGGCTCTTTCTGCATCACTTTTTCTCCAGTTTGTTGAGATAGACAGGATGTTCCGCTGGGTATTGAAAGCCAGGACATTTCCTTTCAATAGGCCGGGGCCGGTTTCCACTTCGCCCACCTGGACTTCGAGTTTAGTAAAAAAATCCTCTTCCAGCGGTTGATTGAATTTCAAGCCTGTCACCTCATAGAGGATACCGCGCGTTCCAACCTGAGAGCTGAACCAGGAGAGCGGCATTTTAAAGCCCTCGATTTCTTCAAAAGGGCCAAAGTCACAGTTTATCTCCAGTTTGTTTCCTTCAGAGGATACGCTCTGGAAAACGGCTCTTTTGAGAGCAAAGTTATCCGGAAGGAGATAGAAACCGATATTGAGTTCTCCGATTTTTGTCTCCAGGTGATGGAATTTCTCCGGGCCAAATGTTTTCAAACCTGAATATTGCAAATCATTTTCAAATTGCAGAAGGGTGAAAAGTCCACTGTAAAGCCTGGCCTGGGCCTGTAAGATGGCGCCCTGAAGACCTAAGATCTCGCTCGTTTCATGAAAGTAGTTGCGCTGCACTTGATCCGGATTGACTAGGATCACTTCTGTGATTACGGGTTCTCTGCCGATAACAATCTTCAACTGGCCTCTGGGAGTGCAGGTATAAGCCGCCGGTCCTGTTCGGAATGAGAAATTCTGGATTTGGGCAATCTTTTCCCTACCTCCGGAAAACTGGATGTTTTTCTCTATAAGTTCCTTGAGAGAGAGCGCCGCCGGCGCCTGGGCCTGTCGGGCCGTCAGAGAAGAAGCCAGAGCTAAAGAGAAAAGGCCAAGAACAAGATGTTTGAGATGGCGTATAACCAAGGCGTCCTCCTTTAAAGAATCTTATTAGAAAATCTATTATAATTGAGACATCCCCATCTGCCAAATGATCTTTTTTGCAAGGCCTTCTTCGCCACATACTCCTAGCCCTTCAGATATCACGGATTTGGATGGATCTTTTTTGTCCGCAAATTGAACTTCTGCGCGGGAAGCGGAGTCGGAAGATAAAAAATATCCTCCGACAACCGGCCCTGTTGGAACGCCGGATGTGGCGGCCTCCGCACCGCATAAGAGTTCCGGCTTTTCAGGACTGGATAATCGGAGATGGCCTGAGATTGAAAGGATTAATCCGGGCGGCCAGTGAAAACAGGAAGGGATAGCTCTGTTTAAGGTGCATTGTGTAGGCCAGCCATTCGCTTGTGATTTGAGAATAAGCCCGCTTGAGATCTCCGGCCAGATGCTGGGAATCGCTTTCGGGAAGGTGTTCCAGTTGATCGCCGCGAAAGTCCAGTTCCTCGGCCAAATGGAACACGGCCCAGAGCAGGTCCGTGAAGCGGTCGTGTTCGAGCAAATTCGGATTTTCCAAGAGGCGGAGCAAAAAAGGCCTTTGCTCATGGAGGAACTGGCGAAGGGCGAGCAGTTCGGGTGGAGAGACGCGAATCTCGTAGGAGAAATTTTGGGCCGCCTGCATGGCTTTTTGAAAGTCTCTTTTGTCCCAGTGAGGGCTGATGGAGAGGCTTCGAGCGAGGTTTTCCGAGTTGTGCACGAACTCAGAGATTTTCTTCAAGAACTCCAGCCCCACTTCGCTGAAGAAAGTGCCGATCACCATATTCAGCTTTTTCATGATCGCCCGTTTTTCTCTCTGGGCCAGGACGCGTTCAATCAGCAGAATAACCAGAAGGACATCCAGAAAGAGAAATCCGATATCACCGATGAGATAGATAAAAATGTGATGCAGGTCATGGAAGATGGAATAGTGAAGGGTATAGACAAGAAAGGAAGCGGAGATGAGGATCAGAAACATTGATAGCCGCCAGGTCCATATTTTTTTCATCAGAAAAAACCTCCACTTTTAATCTCTCCGCATTATAACATTTTTACCGGAATGACATTAATGCTTCATGGGAGAGACCAGATAGAAATTCATTTGGGACCTGGAGAGTTCCTGTGTGTTCGAAAACCCAGGGGGACGGGTGGATTTGGTTGAGAATACACAGGAACTCTAAGGTCACCTATTGAGTGATGCTTATGTTCCGCCTTCCTACGACCTTCTTCACTACATTCCCCTGGCCGAATGATCTTATATTTTTAATGAGTTGGCTTACGGAATCTGAAAATAACTGGCCCTTGGAGCGCCCACTGTGATATAAGTTAAAACTTATAGTTGCATCATAGAGAGGAAAAACTATGCCGGAGATTGATGTCAAAGATAAAAAGATTGAGATTAACGCAGAGGGATTTTTAGTCCGTCCGGAAGAATGGAATAAAGATGTCGCGGAGGTCCTGGCACGGCTGGAAGAGAGTATCGACCAGCTCACTGAAGACCATTGGGCCGTTATCCATTACATCAGAAATTATTATCTGGAAAAGGACCTCGCGCCAATTGTCAGAAAAATCTGTCAGACAACGGGCTTTGCCTTGAAATATATCTATAACCTTTTCCCTTCAGGCCCGGCCAAAGGAGCTTGTAAAGTCGCCGGGCTTCCCAAACCGGATGGGTGTGTCTAGGTCAATAGCGAGGATTAACTTAACTTTTCGATTTGAGAGTGGCAATTTCCCTGACAGCCTGGATGGCCGAGAAAATGTCTTCTTCCGTATTGAACGGCCCCACTCCAAATCTGACGGTGCCGTGAATTTTATCCGTCCCCAGTTGCTCATGAATGAGAGGGGCGCAGTGGAGGCCGGTCCGACTGGCAATAGAGTAATCCACATCGAGCAGAGTGCCCGTATCGCGGGCTTCTAATCAATTGATATTGAAGCACATCACGCTGATATGGTCACGGAGGTCTTCCTGACAGTAGAGTGTCACATTCTCAATCTCTTTCAGCCCGCTGACGAGCCGCATATGGAGCTTCATCTCCAAGGCATGGATTTCAGTGAGACCCTTGTTTTCTATCCATTTCAAGCCGGCATGAAGCCCCGCCACACCCAGGACATTCAGCGTTCCGTATTCGAGCCGGTAAGGATACTCCTCAAGATGAGTCCGGACCGCGGAGCGGACACCTGTGCCTCCGGCTCGAGTATGCCTGATTTCAATGCCTTCTCTCACATAAAGGCCTCCAATTCCCGTAGGGCCAAGAAGGGATTTGTGACCGGTGAACGCCAGGATGTCGATATAATCTTCTTCGATGTCAATCGGAATTTTTCCTGATGATTGAGAGGCATCGATCGCAAAAATAATTCCTCGCTCCCGACAGTACCGGCCGATTTCTTTGATGGGTTGAACCGTGCCGACTACGTTGGAAGCGTGGTTGATAATGACAAGCTTTGTGTTTTTTTTGAATTTTTTGGGGAAGTCGTCCGGATCGACAAATCCCTGGCCGTTGAAAGGGATGTGGTCGACTTCCACGCCGTTGAATTTCTCCAAATGGTAAAGAGGTCTCAGGACAGAATTATGATCCAGAGTGGTTGTGATGGCGTGGTCTCCGGGCTGGAGAACTCCAAAAATGATGAGATTCAGGGCGTCCGTCGAATTGTAAGAGAAACAAAGCCGGTTGGGATCATTCCCGTTAAAGAATCGCGTCAGCATCTTCCGGGTGTCTTCCACCATTTCTCCGACTTCCAGGCACATATCGTATCCGGATCGTCCCGGATTGACTCCATATTTTCGATAAAATTGATCCATATATGTATAGACTTCTTCTGGTTTTGGAAAGGAAGTGGCGGCATTATCGAGAAAAATGAACTTTTCCATGGAATTCCTCCTCACGTTTTTTTTCAGGCCATGAAAAAGGAATTTTAATACTAATGGAACATTTGGCCAAAATCAAATATATTTCACCTGAATAATCAAATAGCTTTGAGTTTTCTCTCTCGGTGAACAGTGCGGTTCACCTGCAGGCGAGCCGAGCGCATCGAGACGAAGCCAGTCGGCGGCACCCTCGAAAGAGCGTTTTCGGCATCATTGTCACTTCTGAGGGTGTAGACGAGCCTAATATCTCGGCTGAGGTTGAACCAACGTTGGCGATTGTTTCTTTGCTATGTGGACTTTAATGGGGTACACAAGCAATTTACTGCCTAGGTATTTTAGCTGTGCCGCCTCAAACATATCCTGGTATCCCTTACTGCCATAGAACTTAACGTGTTCGCGCTCTTTCTTTCTGAACAGGTCGTCAATGAATCTCATGAGAAAATCATCAGTGGTCAAATCCATGATATGTATGCGGCTGTCTGCTGCCAGGACGCGGTGAATCTCGGCCAAGGCTTTAGATGGATTCAAATAGTGATGAAAAGAATTGGTGCAAATGGCGCAGTCAACATATTCGCTATCGAGAGGAAGCTGCTCGGCATTAGCCCCATAAAAATGCACGTTCCTAAAGTTATGAGATTGAACCCGAGCTATTTCAATCATGGCTTTGGAAATATCGATGCCGTAGAACTCACCCTCATACCGCAGAAGGCTGGCAACGTAACGCACAGCCCACCCCGTACCGCAACCAATGTCGAGGAAATGGATGCCGGGTCTTAAGTCGATGAGTCGTATGGCCCTCTTCTGCATCCAGCGAAAGTAATCAAAGCGCTTTTGGCTGAATGTGGCTGCTCTTAAGTCCCATTTGCGTTTATTTATTAACTCTGTATGTTCGATGTTTTGGTCCATAACTGAGACTTCTCTTTCAGCCTTCTAACGATTTGCATAACCTGCGCGAGCAATCACCGATGCCAAAAAACCTGATGCGGCTAATCCGCGTCAGGTTGATGCTGTTGTTAGACCTTTCCTTTTGGATAAATATCGCGAAAAACGGCTAATGGATATACCGTCAGATTTGGATATCTATCAAATTTACTCAATCTTTCTAGACCATCGAAGCCCCTGAATAAGCCTCTAATAGCGGCTTCAAAGCCGATTGGATCATCTTTTTTATTCCCCGGTTCGTGACTCTCAAATTCCTTCATGGGATTGAATGGGTGTTCCCCCTTGGGATAGAAATCGTTGTAGGCGACCTCCGAGGCATAGTACTCATCGGCCAAACCGGCGAAGGAATGGCCGAGCTCGTGAACGAAGACCCGTCGGCTTGAGGCATGGTCGACCGTGGTCACGCAGTAATCGAAGCCAATGCTCCCTCCTCCGTAGCGCTTGCTGTTGACGAGGACGATGATGGCGTCGTACGGCACCCGGGCTGTGATCTCGTGCAGCCGGTGGTCTTTCTCAATGAGCATATAACGGTCGAGGTCGAAAGCGTTGAACGAGGCATTGAGGACGGTTTTCTTGTAAACGCCCTGGCGCGGCTCGTCCATCGCCCGTTCCGGGGACGGACGTAATACGCCATAGACGTTGAACTTGTCCCGGGCGCTTTTATAGGGTTCGATACCGAAGAGATATCCCGCGAACCGGTCCGTGTCGGTTTTGAACTTATCTTTATCCTCGGCCGCGTAGCCCTCGGCGATGAAAGCGAGGTCCACTTTTTCGTGGGGATCGCCGCTATAAGTAAAAACAGGATGCACGCGATGCGTTTATTCATATTATCCTCCGTCATGCAATGGCTGAGTTAAAGAGGCCGGAAATGGATTTTATAAGAGCGTACGACAACTATTATTGCCCCCATTTGGAACCGCAGAAGAAATGAAAGCCCATGACACCCAGCATAGTGCCCACCGTGTTGCAGATGACATCAGCCAGAGACGAATCGCGGGCTGGGATGAAAGCCTGCGCCATCTCGATCCCCAGGCCGATCAATCCTCCTATCAGAATGACAAATAGATAAGAACGCCTGCGATTCCATCGCTTTGTACCCCTGAGCCACAATAAAAAGACAAACCCAAAAGGCACAAACCCAAAAACATTAGCGACCATGTCTTCCACCATCGAAGCGCTGGATCGGAACCTTTTATCAGGCCACTCGAGCATCCTGCTCTTGAAAGCAATACGCGCCGGAACCACGATGGCGTTTCCATTTCCGGAAAGGTCAGAAACACGCGTCCCCTCCCCTTCTTTAAAATTAAAAGCCGATATCAATCCATCATGAGCGATATTCGAATCATTGAAACTCTCTTTTGATCGTTTCCAACTCTCAAAAACTTTCCCTTCACTTAAAGACCGTTCGTACAGGGCCAAAGCCATGATAGTGCCCGTCCAGGGGCTCTTCGCCTCCGGCGAATTGCCTAACACAACATAATAGCCTCTGATTGAGCTTCCTTTAGCCAGCAACGCTGTCCCTTGAAAACGCTTCGCTACTTCACCGTCCACATAGATGGTCGTGCCCGCTTGATCCGACGCAATTGTCAGCCATCGGGCTTTCTCTTTTAATAGCGCCCCGCCGACGCCTATTTCTCGCAACTTCCTTCTCCCCCCTTGTTCGGAGCTGAACCATCGCACAATCAGGGATTGCTTCCATTGGCCCAGATGCAGCACTTCATGTCCCGATTTCTCCACCAAAGAAAGAATCTGGGGGACTCCTCCAGTCACTTCCTCCGCCGGCTGAAGATGAATCGCGATGGTGAATGAGCCCTTTTCCGTCGGTGGAATTTGCAATGAGCTTATTAGAGAAGGTGAATAGGCGATGCCTCCGACCGAAAGCTTCCAGTGCCTCTTCTTCCCATCAAAATACAGGCCCTTTCCATCGGAAAACCAATAAGCCCTATTCTTGGGAGAAAAGGCAAAGGGCCAAAGACCCACAAAAAGAAGCCCTATCGTCATAGCAATACAAAAGGCCCCAAGGAAGCGCCTGTAATCATTCAATAGTGCTTGCACGATTTAATACTTTTTTTAACTGCTTTTTTAGCCGCCGCCCTCATGGCCGCCCGGAACATGTTCCTCAGGAGCTATTTGTCTGCCCAAACTTTTTATCTCAGATCTTCTTAAAGCCCAAAGCACCGGCGCTAAGATGACCTACCCCCCCATTAATATACCACCTGTAAAGTGACATTTTCAAGCCTAACAGCCTCTGATGCCGGTGGCATATACCCCCAGAGAGCTGTGAGGCCGGCATCGGTTATATTCACTTCTCCAGTCCTCAATAAAAACAGCCGCTTGCAATTTGTGACCGAGAAGCCGCCTCCGTCGCATGTCTTCACCAAGGTCGCCTTGATGGCGGCTGAGGAGAGCGGGGAGTATTTTTAACAGGTGATTTCAAGAGCGGATGGGGTTTTATTGAGGGGGATTTCTTGTTCGTCCGGACCGATGATGCGGCCGGATGGCCTTCTTCGTGGTCATTTCCGTGTACTTGACATCGATCCCAGTCCGCGAATATCATTATCTCGTAATGGGAGATATCGATTCCGAGATTAACGAAGAGCGTTCCTACTCGAAGGCTAAAAGGAAATTCCCATACCCTAGCCGCGAGATTGAGACTTTACGTGTCTCGCAATCCGACGCGCGGCTGTCTAGGGCCTTGAGAAGGCTTACGGGGAGAAGACCGTGATGCGCGGATCTGTTTGTCTGAATGGCCAATGGCGTTGGCAGCCGGCCGATAGATACTCAAAGGGAGATAATTTCTGAATTCAAGAATCCCAAGGCGTATCATCCAGACGGGTAAGAGTCTGGATTTGCCTCTGCAAGCGAAAGCTGCTGTCGTAAATGTAAGACTACTCAATCCTGATTTCGAATACTTGTTTTTCGATGATACGCAAGTTGAAGAATTCATCGATATGCATTTTCCGGAATACCGGAGCGTATTCGATTCGTTTCACGTTCATATCCAGCGGTACGATTTCTTCCGGTATTTGGCGGTTTATCACTTCGGTGGGTTTTACCTCGACCTTGATGTGTTCCTGGCGTCTAGTCTGGCGGATCTATCGGACTTCGGTTGCGTATTTCCCTTCGAAGAGTTAACGATATATAAGTTCTTGCGCCAGCAGTATGGGATGGACTGGGAAATTGGTAACTATGCGTTTGGCGCAGCGGCAGGGCACCCCTTTATCGATGCGATCATTAAAAATTGCGTGAGAGCGCAGAAGAGCCCGAAGTGGGCGCAAGCAATGATGAGATCGATTCCAAGAATGTATCGAAAAAATTTTTATGGCTTCTGTACAACCGGGCCCGGATTAGTTTCGAGGACGATGGCAGAGTATCCGGATGCTGCCAACCAGATAAAAGTGCTCTTTCCCAAAAATGTCTGCGATCCTACCAAATGGAGACGCTTTGGGGAATATGGTGTTCATCTAATGGAGGGGACTTGGCGCAAGCGCAAGGGTATCTTGGGAAGGCGATTGGCCGCTGCGTGGATATCGTGGACTAGAGAAAGGTTGCTTAAAGAGAGTCTGAGACTCGGGGAGAGTCGGTCCTTGGAATTCAAGAAAAAGGCATGACGACAAAAATCATCGGCGGCATGTTCGGCCTACAAGCAACGCCGGACTCGGACGCAAGCACGCCGCCCTTTCTATCCAACCGAAGCATTTACCTGGTCAATGCGCGATCCGGCATTTGGCTTCTGGTGTATCAGCTATCCCCTCAACAAGTCTGGTGCCCGTCGTACTTGTGTCATACAATACTGGATGCCGCCAAAAACAGTATGACAAGTGTAAGATTCTATCAGGTCAACTGTGATTTGGCGATTCCCTCGTTTGATTGGCTTAACCAGGTGCAGCAAGGCGACCTGGTGATATTGATAGATTATTTTGGTTTTAGCTGCGATTCAACATGTGCGGTTCAAGCAAGAGAGCGTGGGGCCTGGGTTTTGGAAGACGCAGGCCAGGCCCTTCTATCCGGAAATGTGGGCCAGTTTTCCGATTTCGTCCTGTTCAGTCCTCGAAAGTTTGTAGGCGTACCGGATGGTGGGATTCTGCGTATCAATCGTGATATCCATTTTCAAGGTGTTGATTTTGAAACCCCGTCCCCAGAGTGGTGGCTGAGTGCCTTTTTAGCCTCTCTCTTACGAAGGGAATTCGATGTTCATGGAGGAACACGGAAGTGGTTTGAACTGTTTCAAAAGACTGAGCCGAATTCTCCCATCGGACCCTTCGCTATGAGCGAACTCTCCAAGATGCTATTGCTGAATAGCTTTGACTACTCGACGATCACCCAGAGGCGAGTGGACAACTATCAGGCCCTGGCTGACAAATTGGGCAGCTTGGCACTCTTTCCCTGTCTACCTGATCAGATCGTTCCGCTTGGATTTCCGATCCGCACGAAAGAACGTGATAAAGTCAGGCAAGCGTTATTTGCCCACGAGATCTATCCTCCTGTTCATTGGTCAATTCAGGGAGTGGTTCCCGAAGAGTACAGCGACAGTCATAAGCTGGCATCCGAGATCATGACCTTACCCTGTGACCAAAGATATGATGGCGACGATATGGAGCGGATGGCTCGGCTGGTTGCAGAGGCACTGGAATGGTGACGGGATACTTGCACCCTCAATACGCAGAATCATTGAGCGAGTTCGGCACCCCGCGCGAATTGCCTCGTTGCGGGGGGTGGATCTTGGAGCGCCCGATACCGGGGTTTCCCTACCGTGATGCCATGGGGTGTTACCCTTTATTTGCTTGTCAGGACTGGTCTCAGCTTGCCGCTGATTTGGACGGTCTAGGAGACGATCTGGTAAGTCTGGCCCTGGTCGCTGACCCTTTTGGAGAATATGATGAGGCCTGTCTGCATCGCTGCTTTGATGTCGTCATCTCTTTCAAGGAACACTATGTCGCTGACCTTCATCGTCCCATAAATGAGATTGTCTCCCGGCATCATCGCTATTACAGTCGAAAAGCGTTAGAGATTATTCGTACAGAAACGTGTGAGGACCCAAGGCAGCACATTGACGAATGGACGGCCCTTTACGCTACTTTGACTGACAGACATAACGTCAGGGGACTCAGGACGTTTTCGAGAGCGGCTTTTCTCAAGCAACTTAGTATTCCGGGACTCGTAATGTTCCGCGCCTTCCATCAGAACACGACAATTGGGACAGCCCTTTGCTTTGTGCAAGGGGAAGTGGCCTATGGTCACCTGATGGGGGCCAGCGAAGTCGGTCACAAATTGGGGGTATCGTATGCACTGTACTGGTCCAACCTCCAGTACTTCTCTGGCAAAGTCCGGTGGCTCGATTGGGGCGGAACCTCCGGTGTTCAAAATGACAGGACGGATGGCTTGAGCCAATTCAAGCGCGGATGGTCTACTGGAACTCGAACGGCCTATTTGTGCGGGAGGGTTTTTGATCAGGCAAAATACACAGCACTTGTGGATGCAAAGGCTATTCCCAGGACAGATTACTTTCCGGCATATAGGAGTGGCGAAATGGGATAATAAGGCTACATGCGGATCATGGCGAAGAGCTTGTTCCACGATCCGTCTGAATGAGACGAATGCAAGCATGCGAGGAGGTAATAAATTGGAATTTGTATACTTAAGAGCTCTCGAACTCGACTAGTTCAAGTTCTGCATGCTGAAAACGTCCTGGCCCGGCGCTACTTTTATCCAGCTTATCATCATATGGAGCCTTATCGTTCCTATTTTCCCCATGCAGGGCTCATGCTGTCTGAAACGGAAAAGCTGGTGCAAGGTGTGATGTCCCTACCCACGGGCACAGCGGTCGGGTCAGAAGAGGTCGGCAAAATTTGTCGGATCATTCGCTTTGTGGTTGAGCATGGGCAGGAAGTTAGAGAGAGACTGTTATCTTACACGAGTGAAGACATGTGCGGACTAGCTTCACCTCGGTCGGTTTTATAGGAGGTCGGATGAAAAAGGAGTTGTGCTGCTCATGCCTCTATTTTGCCAAGATAAAACTATCTAACCGGAGACAAAACGATGCCTTCTACTCAAGAATCACTAACTGACACCTTACGCCAGATGGCTGGCGGATTTTCACTCACCCAGGTGCTGTATACGGCTGTGAAACTTGGGGTTGCCGATCACTTGGCGAATGGCCCCAAACAAGCACACGAGCTGGCCCAGGCAGTGAACGCGTCTCCACAGGCACTTTATCGGTTTCTTCGAATGATGGTCGTGCTGAACTTGCTGGTCCAGGAAAACGAGGGAGGCTTTCGGCTCTCGCCTCTGGGCGACCTCCTTCGCTCCGATCATCCTGACTCGATGCGTAACCGAATTCTCTATATTGGTGAAGTGAACTATCGTGCAGCGCAAGGGATGCTCCACGCCGTTCAGAAAGGCGAACCTGCTTTTGATCACATCTTTGGGATGTCCTTCTTTGATTATTTTGCACAACATCCTCACATTGGCGCCCTCTTCAACGATCTTTTGAGCCGGGGGATTGATGATCGCGTAGCGGGCGTCGTCGCAGCTTATGATTTCTCTAGGGCCAGCACCATCGTTGATGTGGGTGGAGGAAATGGCGCGCTGCTCATCGCCATTTTGCGCGCCCATCCCCATCTTCGGGGTATTATCTTTGATATGCCCAAGGTGGTGGTTGAAGCCCAGCATTATCTCGCCCAAAATGGTGTGGCGGATCGCTGTCAAACAATAGCTGGAGATTTCTTTCACGACACCGTTCCTCCGGGTGGCGCGCTCTATCTCATGTCCAACATCATTCACGATTGGGATGATGAGCGCGCAGCGCAAATCCTGCGCAACTGCCGCGCCGCGATGCGAGATGACAGCACACTCTTGCTGATTGAGGAGATTATGCCGGAGCGTGTTGTCGATGCTCCAGTAACGGTCAGCAGCGATTTGAGCATGCTGTTGCTCACACGTGGTCGGGAACGCACCGAAGCAGAGTATCGGGCTTTACTGGCGATGGCCGGCTTGCAACTCACCGCGATCATTCCGTTTGAGCCAACCCGCATTTACAGCGGGAGAAAACCTAATTGGGCAATCATCGAAAGCAAACCGCCGAACAAGTAAAGACAAGGGTACAGAGTCTAGAGGAGCCATTCGTCTCCAATTTGCCCGATTTCAAAGTTGCTTGCATGAAAGTCAGCGTGCAAATAATGACATATAATCACGAGAGATATGAACTGCAGGGCGACCATGCGAGAAACTCGAAGGACGCCCTTCCCTGGGGCCCATGAGCATCGTTTCCTATGGCGGCCCGCGAACGCCACCGTGCCGCCAACGGATACTTTCAAATACTATTTAAAATCACTTGACTTTGCATATAGCACCTGTCGCTGATCGGGCAAGGTTTTGGGGGGCACTTCACCCAGGAATGTACATTATTATTCGCAGGGAGGATAGAGACTCTATTTGTAGAGGGTCATGTTACGCAGGCTAGCGTACACTTTCACCTCCTCGTCATAAACTGACGTATTTTGTTCTCACCAAATCGATTTTTAGAAACGCTAATATTTTACCGAGGTGGTCACAATTCTTGATCAGATATTTCATGAAAACGTCATAACCGATAATAGGGCTAAGAACAAAGAGAAGCGGCAAACAAACAGAATAAATGGCCACGGCTCCCACCGAGATCAGAATACTCTGGGGACCAGATTCTGAGGAAAGGAGGGCCATTTTCCCTCTCAAGAGCGCCCTTTTCATCAGGACTTTTTGTCCCCAGCGTTCCGGCGGCACCGTCTCAAAAACGGGGGCCTCGTCGCACCAAACGAAAACATGTCCTTCTCCAATTTTTCTCCTAAAGAAATCGCGGTCTTCACCTCCTCTGCCAAATCGAGGATGAAACCACTCACGATCATCTTTAAAGATGTCTCTTCTTAACAGCGCATTTCCTGTCCGTGTATTCTTCCACTCCAGAACATGTCCTGTCGGGTGAGCGGGTCTATCAAAGAAGCGTCCTTTTAATACCCATTGGGGTGGCTCTTTTTCAAAGCAGGGTAAGACCGGGCCCAAAATCCCGTCCGATTTATAGCGATTGATCGCCCCGAAGAGATTGAAAAGCCACCTCGAGTCCGGCCACTCATCGTCATCAATGAAACCAAGAAAATCACCGTTGGCATTCTCTATGGTTCTGTTCCTCGCCAAAGCGATGTTTTGTTGCGGCTCCACATGATAGCTGATCGCAATATTTGATTGACCCGCATGGGATTCCACGGTCAGCCGCGCAGATTCAGACCTGTCGTTATCCACAATGACGATCGAGTAGTCAAAAATACCTCCGGTTTCCTGTTTTTCCAGTTTCCACAGCAAGCGATCGAGCTGTTTAGGCCTTTTGTATGTGCAGATGCACACGCAAATGTGATGCTTTTGAGACATTAGTTATTTTTAGAGAATTTTAAATGATTTTTACGCGAAATCGTAGAGATTCTGAATGAGCCTGGTGGAGATGCTTCCTCTCCTATCTTATATTGAAATTCCATTTCTATGTGATATGGAAGTAACTTCTCCGCCGACAGACTGCGAAACTTTGTCGACCGTTCTTTCGCATAGCTCCAGAAGTCTTCCAACCTGTTGATATTAACATTTCCCCGCGAATAACGCTACCCGTGATCGATTCTCTGAAGTTGACATTTGTTGCCGAGAAGCCGCCTCCGTCGCATGTCTTCGAGCCGGTCGCCTTGATGGCGGCCGAGGAGAGCGGGGAATATTATTAAGGACAGGTGATTTCAAGAGGGGGAGGGAGGGCTATCGTCTTTTGGGGGATTTCGTAGTCGTCCGGAACGATGATGCGGCCGGATGACCCTCTTCGCGGCCATTTCCTTGACATTGATCCCAGGCCGATAATATCATTATTTTGTTATGGGAGGTATCGATTCCGAGCTTAACGAAGAGCGTTTCTGCGCGAAGGCTAAAAGGAAATACCCTTAATCATCTACTAAAGCACGGTGTAGGGTGTATGGTGAAGTGGATAAAAAAGACTGAAGCGGAGGCGCGGTGATGGGGAGAAACCGAGAAAGTGTATTTGTGCCTGTAGCCTTTCTTAAGGTGGAACTGAATCTTAATAGTAGTCATAATATGTATAAAGGAGATTTATGATAAAACCTTTTGAGAAACCTATTTTTGTAACTAGGCCCTTTTTACCACCGGTGGAGGAATTTTGCCAGGGACTTAACGAAATCTGGGAGACAGGATGGTTAACAAACAATGGGCCCATTTTACAGCGGTTTACTCATGAATTGTCCAGCTTTTTCGAGACTGACAATATCTGTCTTTTTAACAACGGGACCCTGGCTCTTCAAATCGCATTGCAGGGGATGGGAATCTCGGGAGAGGTTATCACCACTCCTTTTACGTTTGTGGCAACAACCCACGCGTTGTTTTGGAACAAGATCAGGCCCGTCTTTGTGGACATCGAACCAGATTATTGCACCATTGACCCGGAAAAGGTCGAAGCGGCAATCACCCCCTGGACAACAGCCATTTTGGCAGTTCACGTTTACGGTTACCCTTGTAAACTCAATGCATTAGCCGATATTGCAAGACGGCATAATTTGAAGCTTATATATGATGCCGCTCACGCTTTCGGCGTAAAAATCGGCAACAAGTCTATCGCTCATTTTGGCGATCTGAGTATGTTCAGCTTTCACGCGACCAAGTCGTTCCACTCCATCGAGGGTGGACTGCTCACATTCAAAGAGTCAGGGCTCAAAGGATTATTCGACTATTTAAAGAACTTCGGTTTCAAAAACGAGCTCGAAGTGGTCATGCCCGGCACCAATGCCAAAATGAACGAAATGCAATCCTTAATGGGAAGTCTGGTTCTAAAATATCTGGAAGAAATAATTCTCAAGCGAGGTAAGATCACTGATTTATATCGGCAGCGCCTCAAGGAAATACCGGGTATTCATCTTCTACCAGCTCTATCTCCTGATATCAAGCACAACCATGTTTACATGCCTGTCGAAGTGGACGAACAAGAGTTTGGAATGAGCCGGGATGCATTATATGAGGCTCTCAAACAATACAACGTATTTTCTCGCCGATATTTTTACCCCTTAATTTGCGATTACGCCTGCTACCGAAGTGTTTCGATAAAGGATCCCTTGACCGTCGCCCGTCGCGTTGCTGACCGCATACTGACATTGCCGATTTACGATGGCCTGGAACTTTCTGAAGTCGAGACCATTTGTGACATCATTTTGTCTCTTCAGAAGGGATAGGATAATTCTTTGTTTCGTAAATTGGTTTTAAATCGATATTTCCCAAGAAACGCGGAACAGTTGATTGTAGTATGGTTGAAATGCTCATTAATGAAAGGGCTTGATTTGCGTTAGGCGGAAGTTGCGATTCTTAGGATTATTTAGCATGTACAGGAATAAAACATCGTGGCCGATTCTCTAAGATCCAAAACCCTTCATGCTCTTTCCTGGAGTTTTCTTGAGTCTGTAGGGCTCCAAGGAGTGCGGTTTATCATCGGAATCGTCCTGGCGCGGCTGTTATTTCCGGAGCAGTTCGGTCTGATCGGGATGCTGATGATCTTCATGGCTTTGGCGCAGTCATTCCTCGATAGTGGGTTCGGGGCCGCCCTGATTCAGAAACGCGACGTCACACAACTCGACACCTGTTCGATTTTTTATTTCAACATCGTGGTAGGGCTGGCGGCTGCGGGCCTATTGTGCCTGGTTGCTCCCTGGATTGCTGCTTTCTATAAACAGCCAATCCTGACTCCCCTGACGCGGGCTCTGTCGCTGGAGATCGTGATCAATTCCTTTGGTTTGATCCAAGGCGTCATTTTCACAAAGCAACTCAACTTCAAGATCCTGACCAAGGTAAGCCTGATAGCCAGCACACTGTCCGGCTTACTCGGGGTTGCCCTGGCCACCGTTGGTTTTGGCGTATGGAGCCTGGTTGTCCAGCAAGTATCCCGAGCGCTTTTCCGGACTATTTGTCTCTGGTTTTTCAGTTCCTGGCGGCCGGCAATGATCTTCAGCTTTAGCGCCCTACGGAAAATGTTTGGTTTTGGCTCGCGCCTCTTGTTTTCAGATTTGCTTAACCGACTATTTGACAATATCTATTTATTGGTCATCGGCAAGCTGTTCTCGGCGACTGATCTGGGTTTTTTTACACGCGCCAAGACCTTCCAGGAGATTCCCCAGAATACATTAGCTGGGATAGTCGGCCGGGTCACTTTTCCTGTTTTCTCCAGCATCCAGGATGATCCGGCTCGATTGAAAAAGGGATTGAAAAAGGCGTTGACTGTGCTGGTCCTCGTGAATTTCCCAATGATGATCGGCCTTGCAGTAGTCGCCCGTCCATTGGTGCTGGTGATGTTGACGGAAAAGTGGGCTCCTTGTATTCCCTATTTGCAGCTATTTTGTGTTGCCGGCGTGCTGTATTCTTTACACGTGATAAATTTAAATTTACTGATGGCTTTGGGACGTTCAGATTTATTTTTACGCCTTGAGATTATCAAGAAGGCTTTGATTGTCATCAACATTGCCGTCACATGGCGATGGGGCATATCCGCGATGATTTATGGTATGATTGCGATGTCCCTCATCGCTTACTATCTGAATAGTTATTATGCGGGTGTTCTGATCGGATATTCGATATGGGAGCAGATGCGTGACGTGTTCTCCTATCTGATCATGGCCGTGCTGATGGGCATCGCAATATATGCGGCCGGACTGCTGCCATTTCCCAACCATTGGATCATGCTTGTAGTACAAATTCCCATTGGAATTGTTCTATATGTTTGCATATGCAGGCTGTTTCGGCTAACGGCATTTATGGAGCTGTGGCAAGTGGTATGGAAGAGAATACCTTTTTCGAGAGATGGCACCGCCAGATAATAAAATAAATAATTAAGTTTGATCCTTATAGGAGTTGCTTGATATGACAGAGCCCTTGGTCAGCGTCAAGATGATTACTTACAATCATGCCCCTTTTATCGCCCAGGCGATCGAAGGGGTTTTACAGCAGAAAACGAACTTTCTTTTTGAGCTGGTAATTGGTGAGGACTGTTCCACCGACGGAACACGAGAGATTGTTTTTCAATATCAAAAAAAGTACCCGGATATCATTCGAGTGATCACATCAGATAAAAATGTCGGGATGAAGAAAAATACTTATCGCACTATGAAAGCTTACAAGCGGAAGTACAGTGCCTTTTGCGAAGGGGATGATTACTGGCCTCATCCGGATAAACTACAAAAACAGGTGGATTATATGGAAAGCCATCCGGAATGCGGGTTGGTGTATTCCAGTTACGATGTTTATCATGTCGAATCCGGGAAACTGATAAAAGACTTTATCAAACACCGAAAGTTGGAGATGCCTAAAAACCCGGATATATTTGACTTTTGTGAAAACAAAGGTGACTTTTCGCGTGGTATTATAACTTGTGCTGTTATGGTTCGACATGCTCTCTGTGAGCAGATTATTGAATCGGATCCCCACCTTCACCAAAGTGACCATTTTCTAATGGGTGATACACAACTCTGGGCGGAGATGGCAACAAAAGCCCAACTGCACTATATTCCTGAGTCTATGGCCACTCATAACATCACGGACGAATCAGCTACCAGAAGCAAGGATATTAAAAAGGTATTGCGACACACACTTTCCGACGCAGAACTTATTCTTTACCTCTGTAATAAATACAATCTTCCGCAACATATTAAAGACAAGCAAGAAGATTTTTGGAACGATTGTTCATTACGGCTTGCTTTTCATACAAGAAACAGAGAATTGGCTGATGAAGTGCGAAGTAGGAAAAAGACATTCACCTGGAAAGAATGGCTTTGGTATTATGGAGCAAAAAGTTTGGCGTTTCATTATGTTTGTCGCGCAGCTGTTTTATTCCCTGGCCTATTTAGAAAAAAACATGATAAATGGCTGTAACGCGATGGGAGTGGAGGCTGAAGTGAAGCACTTTCCAGCAGGCGTCCTCCAGATCGGTCTCGCCGTCTTCTACTCACCGCCGTCGGCCATGCCGTCGCCGACGGGCATCCATCGATCCGGCCGCCTTCGAAAACCAAGGGGCCGCGTCTATCCTATCTCTCCGTCGGATTGCTTCTCTGGCCCATCCTTCAATCTCAAATCGTCATCTCGCCGCGATTCCGCCAAGATCATCTGCCCCCGCCGGCCTTGTGCTCCTTCAACTGGCTCAACCGCTATGGAAAAAGTAAATGAAACCGTTCGACGGTCAGCAAATCGGCGCCTGTTCAGGCCATTTCCTTGTTCTTGACAGCGACCCGCGGCCGGGAATATCATCATTTCGTGGTGGGAGGTATCGATTCCGAGCTTAACGAAGGGCGTTCCAGCGTGAAGGCTAAAAAGAAATTCTTATGCCCCTAAAACGAGGGAAATTCAGGATAAGTAAGACTTCTCGCAACATGGCATGTTTTAGAAACATACTGGAGTTACTAACACCCGTGATTTTTACTCGAAGTGTAGAAACATGATGATACGTAGTCAGGATCTCTGTGTTTTATTACTTTACTACCTGGGATATTCCAGAATCAGAAATTTAGTCCTCCGCCTTCAGCGTCAACCAGTAACAAGGTTCGTGACTTTCCATGACATACTGCCCGAGACCTTCAGTAATTTCAAGGCTAATATTTACTTTCTGAAACGAAGCACGAATGTTGTAAGCCTCGAAGATTTTTTCGCAGGCAGATTATCATCAAAGAAAATCAATGTAGTCATTACTTTCGATGACGGGTACAAAAGTTGGCTCACCCACGCAGTACCAGTCCTGAAGGAGCTTGGATTGCCAGCGACATTTTTCGTGACGTCCGGTTTTGTCGGTATCTCAAAGGATGATGAGGCCGATTTTCTACGGTCGAAACTGTTCTTAACACTGGGTCCCGGGAGAATAACGAGAGGTTTTAACTTTGAAGATGTGAGAAGGATTGTTGAGGAAGGTTTTACCATTGGTGGGCACACCTTGAATCACTGCAATCTGGGAAAGCTTCGGGATAGCGCTCAAGCAAGATACGAAATTGCCGAGGACAAGATGAGATTGGAGAAAGTAACCGGCGTAAAGATTAAATACTTTGCGTACCCATCTGGGGTGTATTACAATCCTGAGATAAATCTGGCAGAAGTGCTGAAAGACTTGGGATACAAGGGAGCGGTGACTACGGTACCTGGCTTCAACAGTGTCAGGTCGAGCCCATACCTGTTACATAGGGAGCTTACCGGAGCCTCAATGCCTGGGCGAGTGTTTAGAGCGAGAGTTTATGGAAATTATGACGTTGTTCGTTTCATAAAGAATCGGGCCCTCAAGGTTCTTCAATGACAATGAAAACATGATATTTTACTCTGGCTTATGGAAGGACAATAGATGTACGAAAAGCTTCAGTTCCGGCGACAATTTCTTTTTTGTAGGGCTCCTATCACATCGCTTGTCGACTGGAAGTGTTTACAGATAGGCCGATACTATCTTCATGCTCATCCTGATCTTGAGGTCAATCGAGTTACGGATTTAAGGAAGAACATTGTGCTAATTGGAAGTATTTTTAGTCCAGCTGAACCTGAAAAGGGAAACACCGATATTTTAAAAGACATATTTGTCAGCACATGCAACATGGAAGGTTTATTTTCATGGATCAAGCGATATGCAGGGAGTTATGCGCTGTTATACAAAGATGATAAGAAAACTGTTATCCTGCATGATGCTCTTGCTTTGAGGGAAATATACTATTGTTCAAAAGAAAACCAGATCATATGCGGATCCCAGCCCAATCTGCTGATCAAATTCGCAAAACCTAAAATACTACCGAGAAGCGATCCCGACTTTTTAGAATACTACACAACGCATTCGAAGAATTCAAAATGGAACCCCTATTGTAAATGGATCGGTGATGAAACATACTACGAGGGTATCAAACACCTCCTGCCCAATCACTATCTCGATATAAACAGATGTGAAGCTCGGCGTTATTGGCCGAATGAACCCATAAAACAGTTAGATTTAGAAGAGGCAGTGTCCAAGAGCTGTTCGTTTCTGCAGGGAAGTATCAGAGCAGTGGCGAATCGGCACTCGGTCATGATGGCCGTGACCGCAGGAACGGATAGCAGAACTCTGCTTGCGGCGACTAGAGACATCCAGGATAAAATATATTATTTTATTAATAGCCAGGGCTTAGGTCCTAGTCATCCTGACATTTCAGTTCCAAAAAAGATTTTTGAGAGTATCAGGGTTCCATTTCATATTCACGATGTACCGAACGATGTTGATGATGAATTCCGGCAAATCTTTTTAAGCAACACATTTTTTGCATCGGAACGAATCCTGCCTACAATTTACAACATTTATTTCAAAGACCATTCAGAGAAAGTCAACATTCTGGGCATTGGAGAAATAGGTCGCATACGGTTTGGGAAAGAGCCGAAGAACTTGAACAGTTACAGAATTGCCTATAAAATGGGATATAAAGAAGGCCGCTACGCGATAACGCAAGGCGAAAGTATAGTGGCTGAGTTGCTGCCCGTGGGCAGAGAGTACGGTTTAAATGTGTTAACACTTCTGTACTGGGAACATTGGCTTGGAAATTGGGGGGCAACTGGAAATTCGGAATCCGATATCGCGATTGAAGAGATTGACCCATATGACAGCCATAAGCTTTACGAGATCTTTTTAGGTGTTGATGATAGGTATACCAATTACTATAAACCCGTGATTTTTAGAGAGATGATCCGCAAAATGTGGCCAGAATTGACGAGGTGGCCGATCAATCCTCCATACAAGTTGCAGGATAAAGTCGCCAAGTGTTTGAAAGAAATAGGGATTTACTCGCTGTTAAAAGAAATGAAATATAGAGTGAACTACGTCAGACATCGCACCGAAGCAAGGCTGTAATCGGTTAGTCCGTTGACGCACATTTATCAAACGGATTCCTTCCATCCGATTACGTTGAACCGGATATGATGAGACGAAGGAGATATCCTTGTTCTCCCGGTCGATCCGATCGTCCAGGAGCGTCAGGTCGAAAACCTTCGCCCGGATCCGGATCGCGCAGGCGCCCGCCTCGAGCCCGAAGACCAGCCACATGGCGCTTGGGCGGGCTTACCGAGCCTTGAGGGGGCGTTAGGCGGAAAAAGAGCCCGGGGGGAGGGATCAAACACAGCCTCTAGCCCTGAAAAGGGAATCCCTCCTGCCCCGGTGTGCTAAAAAGGGATTCAGTCCGATTTGGAATAGTGATAGTATTGCCGGGCGTAATAGCCGTCCTGCTCGATCAGGTTGACGCCGTTAAGAATAACGCCGAGGCACTTGAGCTTGTGGGCGTCGAGCTTCTGCTTGGTCTGCTTCATGGCTTGCATCGGCGTGTGCCCTCCACGGGCGATGAGGATAATCCCGTCGGCCATGGGGGCCAGGGCCAAGGCGTCGGAAACCGCCAGGATTGGAGGGGTATCGAAGAGGATATATTCGAAATTCCGTTTCAGGAATGCGACGAGTTCACTCATCTTCTCCGACGTGAGAAGTTCGAGGGGGTTGGCGGGGAGAGGCCCGCTGTTAATAAGGCAGAGGTTCGGGATCTGGGTGGGCTTCGCGAGGTCCGTCGGGTCGACATAAGAACTCAGGAACCGTGTCAAGCCCGGACCGTTATCTGAGCCGAAAATTTGGCTCTGTTTCGGTTTCCGAAGGTCGGAATCCACGATCACGACACGCATGTTGGCCTCGGCCAGAGTGATACCCAAATTAGAGACCGTTGAGGATTTCCCTTCCCGGGCCAGCGGGCTCGTGAAGAGGATGGACTTGATTTTCCCCGGGGGGTAGGAGATAAGTAGAGTGGTTCGGATCGAGCGGTAGCTTTCCGAGTGTATCGATTGGGGCTTGCACGAGGCGATGAGCTCGATCGTGTTTCTTCGGCGCTCTTCGTCGGCGATGTCCGGGCGGTGAGGGGACGCTCTCAGAATGCTGGTGTCTGCTTTCCGTAGCGCGGATTTATTCTCCCTCTCCTTCGCCCCGCCGCCACCTCTGATAATGTTGACGAGCCTCGTGAACTCGGACCTGGGGCCTTTCGATTTCGTCTCTGCGTCGAAAGAGGGGATGACCCCTAGGATGGGGAATCCCGTGGAGATCGCCACGTCTTTCGATGTCTTGACCGTTTGATTCAAATATTCGAGGCCAAGGGCCAAACCCACTCCCCCTATTAGGCCGATCAGAAGGCCGATGAGGACGATCTTTCGCTTATTCGGGAATGAAGGCCTCAGGGGATAACGTGCTTTGTCCACGATCCAGACATTTACGGCCTCTAAACCCTTGAGCCGTGAGGACACATTGGCTTCGCTCTGTCTCTTAAAAAGAGCCTCGAGAAGAATTTTTTTGTTTGCGAGCTCAATCCGCAGGCTGTTGTAGAGGATGGAATTGCTGTTGGCCTTGTACGCTTCGTTCTTTAAATCTTCGAGCAGATTCTGGAGGGACCATTCCTTCCTGAGTGCGGCCTGATAATCGGCATAAGCGGTACCGACAAAGTTTTGGGTTTCTTTCTGGAGAGCATCGCTAGCCGCGTCGAGCTCGGATTTAAGACGCTGCATCTCCGGGTACTCCGGCCTTATGGTGGCCAGCCTTCTGGCATACTCTCGGCTGAGCGTCGCAAATTGCTCGCGTAGTCTCTGGATGAGGGTGCCCGCCGGGGCATCAGGAATTTCTCCCAGAGGGGCCGACTTGAGTTGGTTATAATAATTAAGTTTGTTGATTCGGTCGATCGTCGCGTTCGTCAGGGCTCTATTGACTTCCGACAGCCTGGTGACGGCCGGGGCTTCCGCGGCGGTGAGTGGGAGAATATCCTTCTCCGACCCATATTCGTTGAACTTTTTCTCGAGCTCTTCGATCTCGGTCCGGAGTGTCGCGACCTGGGTGTTCAAGAATTCCGTGGCTTGTTCCGACGTCATGTACCTCTTCCTGACGATCATATCGATGAATCCGTCAAAAAGAGCGTTCAAGATCTCGGCAGCAAGCCTCGGGTTGCGATTGCTGAATTTAACATCCACCAATCGGGTCCCCACGACCGGCGCGACGGCGATACTCCTCAAAAAGCTCTCAATAAGCCCCTCCCTGAATATCGGGTCCGAAGCATCGATGGATCCTTTCCCTTTAGCTACCTTCCCGACGAATTCTGGATTCTCGTAAAGCTTGAGTTTTTCGATAATTTTGGCAGCCAGGGCCCGGCTCTGAAGCAATCGTGCGTGACTCGGCAGGTTAGTGCCGGCATCGAGCGCCTGGATCTCTTCGAAGGGCAGGATCTTGGGCACATCCTCGATCCAAACGCTGCCGCTGGCCGTGTATATCGGCGTTGTCAAGAGGCTGTAAAGAGTCGCGCCCGTGACGACCGTGAAAAAGAAAATCAAGCCAGTCCATTTCCATTTGAGAATATCGCGCCAATACTGCTGGACTTGTGCTATAGGCCTTTTTTTGGTTTCAATGTTATGTTCAGCCATCATGGTCTCTTTTAAAATAGCCGTTAGCTTAAGGGACAATCACGATGTCGCCTTCTTCGAGGACGATGTCGGAAGTTTTTCCGCTGATTATAGATTTCAGGTTCGCCCGAATCTTCATATCTTTCCCGGTTTTTTTATCTTTTCGTTTGATCATCACGCGCGATTTCGATGCCCATTCCGTCGTCCCGCCTGCCTGGGCGATGGCCTGCAACAAGGTGATCTTTTTCGACTGCTTGAATTGAATCGCGCCAGGATTCCTGACCTCCCCATACACATAGACGGTGAGCATTTGATCGATCGGAATGCTGACCACGTCATTGGGTTGAAGGTCGATGTTCAGGGTTTGGTTCCCGCTGATCAAATCTTCCAGGTTGACCGCGATTCTGGTTTTCCGGCCGTCTTTCTCCCGTCTATAGACATAGAGCTCGCTCATGGCCTGGGCCGTCAATCCTCCGGCTTGTAAAATGACTTGAAGAAGAGTCGTAGGCCCGACCAATTCGTAGTTGCCGGGTCTCCCTATAGCACCCATAATCGATACTTTCTGATATTCCTTGATAAAAACCGTGACATGGCCGGCCTTCGTATATTTTTGATCCAGGATCGAAGCCAGCTTCTTTTCCAGCTCCTGGGCAGTCAGCCCCGCGACATCCACCTTGCCGAGCAAGGAAAGGCTGATCGAGCCGTCTTCGGAGACGCGGACAGTCTGATTGAGTTCGGGCAGCTCGAAAACCTTGATCTCCAGCAGGTCCTTGGATCCGATTCTATAATCCGAGACAGGAAGCGTGCTTTCTTGCTGAAGGCCGAGGATTTCTCCCTGTGAAACTGAAGAAATAAGGAAGATTATCAAAATTACAAGAATGGTGCTTGGGATGGTATATCTCGATTTTTTCGCCTTCTCCTGTAGTTTTCTCATGAGAATTTCTCTTCGACTTCTTGCTTTAATAAACATTATAAAATAATCCTTTCTATCGTAACTCAGGCGGGACTTTGAGTCAAGCCCAAAGGGATCACGTCTATCGAGAAAATGGGCTCGCAAGCATGGAAATGCCGCCAGGGGAATAGCCGTATGTCAGATTGAAACCGATAAAGTTGCGGTGATTGACCTCCTCGACAAGATTCGAGCTCCTCGTGCTGAGGCTCGCCATCAAGTTGAGTTCGAGATCTTTCCTCAGCTTGAAGCCGAGTCCAAAAACATGGGTTATATACTTATCCAGCCTTGCTCCCCTAGATCCGTTGTCTTCAAGTTGCGCATAATCATTCCGGCTGAAGGAGAGGTCATAGGTTAAATTGATTCTGCTCGTGAAGGCGCGAGAAAAACCCGCCCCGTAGACTGTTTGGATATAATAAGGGATGTCTGAATAGACGGAGAATTGGATATCCCGGGCAAATACTCCGCGGAGCGTTGTAAATTTAATAATATTTATGGCGATACTCGTATTACCGACCAGACCTTTGTAGTCTTTTAGCTGGGGGTCGAGGATATCAAAGCTCTTGTATCCCAGATTGATTCTCCCCTGGATACCTCTTATTTGTTCTTTGTCCGCCTGTGCCGGCAAGAATTCGACCCCCCCGAAGATGCTGTAGCTCCGGGAGTCTTTGAAGCTCGATATGGGTTCCCTAAAAACAAATGACCCGTATTCTGCGTCCAGGTAAAACCTCGTCCCCGAGACAAGCTGGAGGTAGGCCGCGAAGTTAATGTAACTTGACTTTCTGTTGAGGTTCTCCCGAAGATTGATACTTCCGTCTGTAGGGTTCTCGTATTCAAAGGTGAATGACCTGTATTGTAATGCGACTGCCGACCCTTCGGAAATCTGCCAAAAAGCCTGTCCCGCGAGGTCGTTCTGCTTGCGCCGGACGGGGATGTTCAATTCCGTGCTAATGCGTTCCTTGGCGTTTATCAATCCTCCGCCGGCCTGGAAGTACAACCTTTCGAGGGCGAAATGGACCTGGCCCCGGAATGCGTTATTCAAGGCCCTAGCTTGCTTTGTGTAAAGGTAAAACACGTACTGTGGAATCTCGGATATGTCGAAGACGATTCCTTTCTTTAAAAGAAGGTAAACGCGAACTTCGGGCCCCGCTGTGAAGGTGTAATCGGGGACCGGATTCAGGGTACTACCGAAGTAAATGTCGGAATCATAGCCTGCGTTGGTGAGCCGGAAGGCGGCATTGTATCTGAAGGACCCCATCTTCCAGTGTGCCGCATTGACGATTTGTTCTAGATTTGCTCCCAACCAGGTTTTCCCCCACCCAAAGGATCGGCCGGGGAACAGTAAAACGGAGAAGATAACCGCGGTTACGGCAATAATCAATCCTTCGTTAGCCTTCATCTTGCTTTTTTTTCTCATTTTGCTTTTATTTCCTTATTGCACTTTGAGCGATCATAGTGGCCTTCAATAAGCCCCGATGCCGAAAAGGACCACTGGGATCGTCCTCATGAGGATCTTGAAATCCAGCCTCAGAGACCAGTTGTCCAGGTACTCGAGATCCAGCTTCATCCAGTCTTCGAATGCGATCTTGTTTCTTCCACTGGCCTGCCATAGGCACGTAATCCCGGGTTTCATCGAGAAGCGGCGGCGCTGCCAGGCTTTGTATTTCTCGACCTCGTCCGGGACCGTCGGACGCGGACCGACGAGGCTCATGTGTCCGATAAAGACGTTGAATAGCTGGGGCAGCTCGTCGATGCTGAATTTCCTCAAGAATCGGCCAAGTGGAGTTATCCACTGTATCTTCTTTTCCCGGAATTCCGGCATGGTCATATCGTTGAGGTCTTTGACTTGGCACAAAACATCATGGGCTCCTACCCGCATGGTCCGGAATTTGTACAACGTGAACATCCGGCCGTGAAGTCCCAGTCGGGAGTGCTTGAAAAAGACAGGCCCAGGCGAGGTTACTTTGATGAGAATGGTGACGATGATCAGAATAGGTCCCAGGATCAGGATGCCCAGACCGGAGGCCACGAAGTCGAATATCCGCTTGATGAAAAGCTGCCACTCCTTGGTATGAGTCGTTTTGAAGTGGAGAAGGGGGAGTCCATCGAGCTCGGTGACGGAGGATTTCGCGAGCCGCATGTCGAAGAGGTCGACGGCGATCGTCACGACGATGCCCTCGGTTTCGCAGTCGTCGATCGCTCCATGGAGCGCGTTCAAACGCGACCTGGGGACGACAAAGACGACCTCGTCCACGGCGTCGCCGTGGAAGATCCGCGGGATGTCCTCGAGCGTGCCGATGACTTTCAGCCTGTCGACCTGGCGAACACCCCGGGCTGGTTCGTCGTCGATAGCCCCCAGGATTTCGAAGCCCCACTCCGGGTGACGGTCAACCTTTCTGATGAACTCGATGGCCCGCCGGCCGGTCCCGACGATCAGCAATCGCCGAGTGTTTAAACTCTGGCGGCGGACATAGTGGGCGATCATAAATAGGACGGTTTTTTCGATAAGGATGAACAGGAAGCTCAGGCCGGCGGAGAGAAGGAAAAAGAGCCTGTTTATGAATGTGAGTCTGAGGAGGAAGATGAACGTGCCGAACGCGAGAAAGGTCAGGGCGGCCGATTTAACGATGGCCCAGACGATTTCCAGGTACGAACGCGTCCGCATCGAGAGGAACATGCCGTTCGCGTAGAGCGTCAGTCCCCAGAGGGGAGCGGCCAGGAAAACGGATATAACGTAATTCCGCAAGGTAATATCGGATTCCCGTATGATATCCCGTAGCAGGAAGGTAGTCAGGTAGGCCAGGGCCACGACGAGGCCGTCCACGACAAGCATAAACCGGCGGAGGACGGTCTCTTTTTCTTTTAACATCGTCTCAAGTTCTCAGCACTTCTGAAGTTTTGTTCTCCTGCTATTATCTAACGGTCTTCGATTTTTCTCAAGACCCGGGCGGGATTTCCGGCGACGATCGTCCACGCCGGGACGTCCCTGGTGACGACGGCGCCGGCTCCAACGATCGCTCCCTCGCCGATCGTAACACCAGCCAGGATGGTCGCACTCGAGCCGACGGACGCCCTTTTCCTGATGAAGGTCGGGATGACCTTCCAGTCGGCTTCCGTCTGGAGGATCCCGCCGGGAACCGTCGACCGGGGGTACATGTCGTTGATGAACGTGACGTTATGGCCGATGAAGACGTCGTCCTCGATCGTCACCCCTTCGCAGATGAAGGTGTGGGAAGAAATCTTGCAGTTCCGGCCGATGACGGCATTTTTCTGGATCTCGACGAAGGCCCCGACCTTCGCGTTGTCTCCGATCGTGCATCCGTAGAGGTTGACGAACGCGAAGATCCTGACGTCCTTTCCCAGCTTGACGTCGGGCGCGATGCGGCAGTATTCCATGGGCGCTTCTTTACAGCTTGATTTTCCGGCCGCCGCTCTTGATAGACAGGACCGCGGCTTCGAGGAGGCGGACGACCTGGAGGCCGGCTTGGCCGTTGTTGAACGGCTCCTCGTTTTTCTCGAGACACTGGGCGAAATACTGGACCTCCACCCGCAAGGCCTCGGAGTTTTCGATTTTCGGGATGTATATGTCGCCGGACCGGTAACTGACAAGAAGCTTGTGGATCCCATTTTTGTTGTTTTGCCCGTAAAAATCGACGCCTCGGTCGTAGATCTTGATTTTCTCGTCGGAAGAAATGTCATCCCAGACGAGCATTTTCTTGTCGCCGCTGATCAGGGTGCTCCGGATCTTCACCGGACTGAGCCAGTTGACATGGAAATGGGCGATGAGGTTCGATTTCCCGAATTGGAGGCTGATGTAGGCTATATCCTTGAGTCCACCGGCGTAATGGGCTTCACCCTGGGCGGATACGGAAACGGGCTTGTCCTTGATGAGGTAATCCATGATCGAGAGGTCATGCGGGGCCAGGTCCCAGATGACGTTGACGTCGTGCTGGAAAAGGCCCAGGTTGACCCGCACGGAATCATAAAAAAACAGATTCCCCAGCTCGCCCGAATCGATGACAGCCCGCATTTTTCTCACGGCGCCCGTGAAGAGAAAGGTGTGGTCGACCATGATCTTGAGGCCCTTCCGGGCCGCGAGGTCGATGAGCCTCTGAGCTTGGGCGCTCGTCGAGGTGAACGGCTTCTCGACGAAGATATGCTTCCCCGCGAGAAGCGCCTCCCGGGCCAGCGCATAATGCGTGAAAACCGGCGTGACGATGGCCACGGCGTCCACGTCCTTGGCCCGGATGAGCTCCCGGTGGTTCTGGTACCCCTTGATGAAGGGATAATGGGATTGCGCCATATCGAGGCGCTTTTTCAAGATATCGCTGATTGAGGTCAGCCTGGCCCCTGGGCAGGAATTGAAATTCCTGGCCACGTTGGGCCCCCAGTACCCGTATCCGACAACTCCGATATTGATCATGTTTGCTTACTCCCTTAAACCTTTTTTATCCGAATCCCTGCGAGGCTCCTTGGCGAAAAGCCGATGGGATTCCTTGTTTCGTTATAAGCATTTTTGAACGCGGGAGTCGTACTGGATTCTCGTGGAGATGCCGTTGGACTTGGGATGATCGGCTCGCTCGTTTCGCCTGGGTACCCGGATGGAATAGATGGGGGGGTCAAGTATTTTGCGAAAAAATCCTTGATGGCACGGGCCACGTATTCGATCATCTCGTCCGTCAATTCGGGGTACATCGGCAGCGAGAGGATTTCGTTCTGGCCTTGATATGCGACCGGGAAATCGGACGGCTTATGTCCCATGTAACTGTAAGCCGGCATGAAGGGCAGTGCCGTCGGGTAATGGATTCCCGTGGAGATGCCCTCGGACTTGAGATAATCGGCCAGCTCGTCTCGCTTGGGCACCCGTATGGAATAGATGTGGAAAATGTGGAAGGCGTTCTCCCGCAGCTTGGGGTATTTCAGCCGTGGAACAGCCGCGAGGAGGGCGTTGTATTTCAAGCCGTGCGCATGCCGGGCCTTGTTCCACTCGTCGATGTGGTTCAGCTTGATAGCGAGGACTTCGGCCTGGATGGCGTCCAGGCGGCTGTTGATGCCTTCGATTTCGTGGATGTGTTTCTGGAGGGAGCCGTGGTTGGCGAAGAGCCGGGCTTTCCGTGCGAAAGCGTCGTCGTTCGTGATGAGCGCGCCTGCGTCGCCGTAGGCGCCGAGGTTTTTGCCAGGGTAGAAGCTGAATGTCCCGGCCAACCCGAAGGTCCCGGTTTTCCGGCCATCGAAAGTGGAGAAATGCGACTGGGCGCAATCCTCGATCATGGGCAGGCCGTGCGATTCGCAGATCCGCAGGATAGCGTCGATCGCCGCGGCCTGACCGTAGAGGTGGACGGGGATTACGGCCTTGGTTTTCTTCGTGATCTTCTCTTCGATTTTTTGGGGGTCGATGTGAAAATACTCGTCGATATCCACAAAAACAGGCTTGGCCCCGGCCTGGGTGATTGTCTCGGATGTCGAGATCCAGGTATTGGCAACGGTGATGACTTCGTCCCCGGGGCCGATCCCCAGGGCCTTCAGAGCGATGTAGATCGCATCCGTGCCGTTGGCGCAGCTGACGCAGTGTTTGACGCCGAACTTCTTGGCATAAGCCTGTTCGAAAGCCTTGACGGACTTGCCGCCGATGAAGGCCGTGTTGTCGATGACGGACTGGATGGCCGTGTCGATCTCGGATTTGAGAGACTTGTACTGGGCTTTGAGGTCCACGAATGGAACGTTCATCACGGAATATTCGACTCCTTTCTTTCTGAATTCATCGCTTTCTCTTTCCAGGATGACCGCATGATAAGCTTTCTTTTTTGTAGACAAAAAGTAGGTTACTTGAGGGAGCGAGACAAGTAAATCAGGGGGTATCTGATTTTATAATAGGATTTCGTCCTATCAATATTTATCGCTTTCTCTTTCCAGACTGACCGCTCCCCTCTATCCTCCCGCTCCGGGCGGATGCGCTCCAGGAGCTGGCGCGTGATCTCCTCCCTGCGTTTCTGGAGGATTCGCTCGGGTCCGCTCTCGATTTCGTCGATGAGGACCGCCGATTCGTACAGCAAGCTCGTTTTGGGCGATGACCGTTTTCCTTCGCGGCTTGGGGAGGATCCCCGCCGGACCGCTCCGCGGTCCGGCCCCACGTTTCCTTTTTGATACGCATTTTGGATGAGGGGCGAAAGGCCCGCAATCACCTCCCCCGGCGATTTCCACGGGGATATTCGGCTCCCCCCAGCCTTACCCCAAAAGGTGATCTCCGGTGAGATGTTAGCAAAAATTAGCTCCAAAACTGATCGAAAAAACGGGGGAATGACTCTTATCTCTACAGCGGCAACTGCCATTTATACAGTCTGTTTGCCGCTTCTCTTTGTTCTTAGTCCTGTTTTCGGTTATGATGTTTCTATGAAATGCCTGATCAAGAATTGCGACCATCTTGGCAAAATATTAGCTTTTTTTATATATTGAATTGGTCAGAGATAAGTATGTAAGTTGATAACGTAGGAGTTGAAAGTGGATTCTAATCGCGGGACATTATCAGACCATGATCTAAACTCTTTTATCATAGACCCGGAGGAAACAATACTAGTAACAGGAGCTAACGGGTTCGTTGGCTCAAGGGCAGTTCGCACATTGCTGGCATACGGTTTCAAACGAGTGCGATGCCTAACAAGACCGACGAGTAAATCGAAGAATCTTGAAGATATCGCCAAGGAGTTCGGCGGAGCGAGCTTAGAAATAGTGAAGGGGAATTTGCTTTCCCGTGATATGTGTCAAGTTGCCGCAGAAGGGGTGTCCGTCATTTATCATTTGGCCGCTGGTGTTGAAAAGTCATTTTCCGGCTGTTTCTTAAATTCTGTGGTGACTACGAGAAATCTCCTTGACGCCGTGATAAAAGAGCAATCACTAAAGCGATTTGTCAATACCAGTTCTATCGCTGTTTATTCCAACGAGAGGATCCCGCGCGGTGGTTTGCTGGACGAATCATGTGATGTAGAAACTAAACTGGCCGATCGATATGAGCCGTATACATACGGGAAAGCGAAGCAAGATGAAATCGTGCTTGAGTATGCCCAGAAACATAATCTGCCATATGTGATCGTTCGGCCCAGCGTTGTCTTTGGTCCCGGGAAAGCAAAAATCACCGACAGGATCGGGACTGCTGCCTTTGGAGTATTTCTACATCTGGGCCTAAACAACAGGATTCCTCTTACGTACGTGGACAATTGTGCAGAAGCTATCGTTTTAGCCGGGTTGAGAAAGGGGATAGAAGGGCAGGTCTTTAATATTTTTGATGACGACCTCCCGACAAGCCGTGAATTTCTTAGATCCTATAAGCGCAATGTTCGCCGATTTCTCTCGATACCCGTTCCGTATCGGGTCTGGTTTTCCTTCTGTTGCCTCTGGGAAAAGTATTCAAAATGGTCTGATGGGCAGCTCCCTCCCGTCTTTAATCGCAGGGGATGCGCCGTTTATTGGAAAGGAAACAGATACTCAAATAGGAAGGCGAAAGATTTGTTAGGGTGGCGCCCGAGGATAACGATGCGTGAGGGCTTGCAAAGATTTTTTGACTATATGCGGGAAGTGGAGGGCAAAAAAAAATGATCAAGGTCGGTATCATCGGCTGCGGAAAAATGGCTGATCAGCATGCATCCCAAATCCAAAGAATCCCAGGCGCTGAAATAATAGGCGTATGCGACAGTGAACCGTTAATGGCCAAACAGATGGCCGAACGTTTCCATATTGGGAGATATTTCGCGAATGTACAAGAAATGCTTGATTCAGTCAGGCTCGATGCCATTCACATAACAACACCACCACAAAGTCATTTCCATTTAAGCAAGATGTGCCTGGAGGCTGGAACTAATATTTATGTGGAAAAACCCTTCACTTTATACACATCTGAAGCTGAGGATTTAATACGGCTTGCTGATCAGAAGGGGCTCAAGGTTACCGCGGGCCATAATGCCCAGTTCACTCATGCTATGGTTCGGATGAGGGAATTGGTAAAGAATGGTTATCTAGGGGGCAAACCAGTTCACATGGAGAGCCATTACTGCTATGATTTTACGGACGCGAGCTATGCAAAAGCCCTTCTAGGCGATGGAGATCATTGGGTAAGAAAGCTTCCCGGTTCGCTGCTGCAGAATATTATCAGTCACGGCATCAGCAAGATAGCGGAGTTTTTGTCAGGAAATAGTCCGGTGGTCATTGCCCACGGGTTCACTAGTCCATTTCTGAAAAATATTGGAGAAAATGATATTGTCGATGAAGTAAGGGTCATTATCCGGGATGAAGACTCTACAACCGCCTACTTCACTTTTTCCTCCCAAATCAGTCCCGCGCCTCATCAATTCCGGTTGTATGGCCCGAAAAATTCCTTGATTGTTGATGATGAACATCAAACACTCATCAAGATAGGCAATAAAGAATACAAGAGCTACTTGAGATACTTTGTCCCCCCATTAGAATACGCAAAACAGTACGTTGGTAACTTTGGGAGAAACTTCAAGAAATTCATGCTAAGAGACTTCCACCTACCGAATGACGCGGCCTTGAAAACGCTCATAGCGTCTTTCTACAAATCGATTGCCGGCAATGCACCCTTACCACTCTCATACAGGGAAATACTACTAACATCGAGGATCATGGACGATATATTTGCGCAGATCAAAGATCAACGGATTTTAAAAGAAAATGGGGCATGACGAAGACGCCACGCCGGAATTGACTTCGTCAAACCATAGCTTCTGCATATTTCTGTCCAATCCGGCCGGTGATTCCGGTTGAAAGCGGCCACCGATTCCGGTCTATTCCGGCCACTTTTTGGGGAATCTGAGGTGTTTCCCGTTCTTTGGACAGCTGAGGTGCCTTCTGAAGATCAGGATTCTCCCCAATAATTAGGCCAAAATCGGCCTAAGTTATTTTATTCCTTGAAATTAGTCTTAACACGTATCTGGAACGGTCAGCCAGGCGACCCAGGGAAAAGGGGTCTGGGTCATGGATCGGGGCGGCGACAGGGACAAACTGCTTCTTCCCCTGATAAAAACTAAACATCGATTCCTCATCCGCCTGCGCAAAGGTCGGGATCTGATCTCGCAAGGCCACACTCTCGACGGCTTGAAGACCGCCCAAGGCTATCCGATGCTTTATCTCGAATCCATCATCAAAGAGGAGGGAGACCAAGCCCGCCGCCGGCGTCTCGAGTTCAGTGTCCGGCCGGTCACACTCCCCGGCCTTAACGATCCTCTGTCGCTCGTGGTTGTTCGCGGCTGCGGAGTTCATGGTAGAACACCTCTCAAGGAGGTAGTTCGACCATGCCTATTCAGCTTCATATACGTCTTCGTCGAGAGTTCATTCAATTAGCAGTATTGACAATGATAGTCAATTCGGACATAATTCATCTGTGCATGGCCTGAAAAACCATATTCCAAAGGGGAGTTTACTAAACTCGCCGAGGACGCACATCTCATCATCCAATTGCTTATCATCAATTGAGGAAAAATTTAGTTTGAACCTATCGAGCTTTCTTTAATAGAATGATTAAAGGAGAATAATTATGTCATCAAAACCAAAATCCGCAGAAATTAATCCAGGTCCAGGATTCAGAATCAGGAGGAATATCACCCGCCCCCCCCAGGAGCAAGTGGATAAGTTCCGTGAATTCGAAACTCCCGATGTTTCGGACATCATGAACCGCCTCTACACCATGAATGATCACATCAAGAACAGAATCAATGACATGCGCATCTGTGGACCGGCCTGTACTGTCAAGGTGTTCCCCGGTGATAACTTGATGGTCCACAAAGCTCTTGATATTGCCAAACCCGGTGATATCGTCGTCGTCGATGCCGGAAGCTCTCACATGAACGGAATTCTCGGCGATCTGATCTCGACAAAAGCGAAGCACCGGGGTATTCAGGCCTTCGTGATCGATGGAGTCATTCGGGATGTCCTGGGAATTCAAGAAGTAGGGATGCCTGTTTTTTGTCGGGGAATCACGCCTATCGGTCCTCTTCATCGCGGACCCGGGGAAATCAACTTCCCCATTTCCTGCGGCGGTATCGTCGTCAATCCGGGGGATATTATTCTCGGAGACATAAATGGTGTCGTCGTCATCAGACAGGAGTTTGCCGAGGAAGTCCTCGAAAGAGTGATCAATCAACAGAAGTCTTTGGAAGGATACGTTGCGAAGGTTCGGCAGGGAATCTTTTCCAACGATTGGGTCGACGCCATGCTAGAGGCCAACAACTGTCTTTTCGTCGACTAGTCTTCTTTCTTCTTTTAAGGAACGATCATTGATGAGCGAGTTGAGGATTTCGCATGAAACATTGAAGCGATTCGCCTTGGACTTGATCCAGGCTTCCGGCTTGGATGCCGAAGAGGCCGACATCATAGCGGATGTTTTTATCTGGATGGACATGATTGGCAGATACACTCAGGGGATCGCGCGGTTGCCGGTCTATCTGAAACGGTTCCAGCTGGGACTGATCAATTCGCCATGCCATCCGGAATTCGTCAAGAGAGCCGAGGCCGTTTACCTCTTAGAAGGGAACGATGGTTTCGGTCACTATCTAGGCCATTTGGCCATGAAAAAGGCTGTGGATATCGCCCGTCGGTTTGGGGTGGGTCTCGTTGGTGTCAAGCACAGTAATCATTTCGGAGCCGCTGCCTATTATGTCAATCTCGCTGCCCAGGACGGCCAGATCGGAATGGCGGTCAGCAACTCTGTTCCTCACGTCGCCGCCCACGGCGGAATATCTGCGGTCCTTGGTACCAATCCAATGGCCATCAGTGTTCCTACCAAAGGGGGATATCCTGTGCTCATTGACCTCTCAACCGGTCCAAGCTCCGGGTCTGCGATCATGAAAGCCGCTCAGGAAGGAAAACAGATCCCCTCCGGTTGGGTTATTGATCATGAAGGGAATCCCGTCGTCGATGCCAAAGAAGCTGTTCAGGGCGTTTTGTTGCCGTTCGGCGGAGCCAAAGGCTTCTGTTTGTGCCTGGCCGTCGAGATTTTGAGTGGCGTTCTCACGGGGTCGGCCATCTCCAACGAGATCGCATCGCTCCATAAAGACTTCTCCCGGAGTTCACGCGTCGGACATTCATTCCTCGCTATCGATGTGACAAAAATGATGCCGGCCGAGCTTTTTTACGGCCGAATGGACACGTTGATTGGATTTATTAAGGGCTCGCGAAAGCAAAAGGGTATCGACGAAATCCTCATCCCCGGCGAGACTCGCTGGCGATGTTACCAAGAGCAGCATTCTCACGGAATCTCATTGGATGAGAAAGCCATGAAGTCGCTCGCTGAATTCGCAAAAGACATGAAAATTTCGCCTCCGTGGTAAAGATTATTGCCCCGGCTTCTTTTATTCCTTTCAGGCGGGATGAGATCGAGCGGTCTATTCCCAGATGCTTTGAAGAGCAGGCGGCCAGGCACGCTGACAGGCTCGCGGTTAAAACCCGGCATCACCAGCTGAATTACGAGGAATTGAATCGTTTCGCCAATCGTATCGCCCATGCGCTTTTGGGCCAATGTGGAAACACTCCTGAGCCGATCGCAACACTATTGCATCCGAGTCCCTTGGGAAGTGCTTCCGTCCTGGGAATTTTAAAGGCGGGCAAGATCTGGATCCCTCTCAACCCAACTTATCCGAGCGGCCGGCTGATTTCTCTTCTGAAGGATTCCCAAGCGAGCTTGATTTTAACCGCGACCGAGCATCTACCTCTTGCTAGGGACCTAGCCGACAAGCACGTTTGGCTACTCAATCTTAAGGAACTTCGGGATGGTCTCTCTGATCAGAATCCGGATCTGGAGATTTCCCCTGACGCTCTGGCTTACATCATTTACACGTCCGGGTCGACCGGACAGCCCAAGGGCGTCGTCCAAAACCATAGGAACGTCCTCCATTCCATGTACCTGCATACCAACTCACTCTGCATCTCTCCCGAGGACCGTTTGTCACTTTTCTCTTCATACAGCCATTTGACAGGTGTAACCGCCACCTTTAGGTCGCTGCTGAACGGAGCGGCCCTCTTTCCCTTCAATATCTTTTCAGAGGGCGTCGATCCGATAGTCGACTGGCTCATCGAGAACAAAATTTCGATCTACACGTCGGTCCCAACGATCTTTCGCCATATTGTCGATACTCTAGACGGGACGCGACAATTTCCTCATCTTCGTCTGATTCACCTCGGTGGGGAAATGGTTTCTCGGCGAGACGTCGATCTTTATAAAAAATTCTTTCCCTCAACCTGCTACCTTCTCAATAACCTGGGCTCGACGGAAGTGTCGATGTATCGTCAATTCCTGATGAACAAAGAAACAACTATCGAAGGGCATGTCGTCCCCGTCGGCTACGCCGTCGAGGATAAAGAGGTCTTGCTCCTCGACGAACAAGGCCGGGAAGTAAGTCCGGATCAACCGGGGGAGATCGTGGTCAAGAGCCCCTACCTCGCCTTGGAATACTGGAGAAAACCCGAATTGACCCGCCAAGCCTTTCTGCCAGACCCAGAGAACAAGAGCCAACGCCTTTTTCGAACGGGGGACATCGGACGAATGCTTCCCGACGGGTGCTTGGCCTTGCTCGGCCGCAAAGATTCGCAGGTGAAGATCAGGGGAGAGCGGATCGAGATCAATGAAATCGAAGCTGCGTTGCTCGAGCATCCCGGCGTCAAAGAATGCGCCGTCGTCGCTTGGGATCTTAAATCAAAAGAGAAATGCCTTGTCGGATATGTCGTTTCGAATCGCAACCCCGCCCCCCCCGTCAGCGTCCTGGACGCTCATTTGAGGAGCAGGTTTCCCTTTCATATGGTTCCCTCGTCTTTCGTTTTCCTAGAGTCCTTGCCCAAGACTCCCGACGGCAAAGTCCATCACAAATCCCTTCCAGCTCCAAGTGACATCCGCCCCGCCCTTTCAAGCGATTTTGTTTCTCCGCGGAATGCTATCGAGGAGAAGCTCACCGCACTCTGGGAAAGCATACTTGGAGTCCGCCCGATCGGCGTGAAAGACAATTTCTTTTTTCTTGGAGGCCATTCATTATTAGCGGCCCGATTATGCATCCATCTCGGGAGACAATTTGGCAACAAATTCAGTCCGGCGACGCTTTTCCAAACTCCGACGATTGAAGAATTGGCCAACCTGATCCGAGCCAATAAAGAATCCGTCCCCTTACGTTCATTGGTCGTTTTCAGGTCCGAAGGGTCCAATCCTCCTTTCTTCTGCATCCCAGGAAACCTCGGAAATGTCTACACAGACTTCAATTATTTGGCCCACCACCTAGGGCTTGACCAGCCTTTCTATGGTCTTCAGGATTTGGCCCAAAATCCATCCAAAATTGAATGTCTAGCGGCGCGCTATATCGGCGAAATACGAACGGTCCAACCACAGGAACCATATTTAATTGGAGGACTCTGCTCGGGAGCGTTTATTGCTTTCGAGATGGCCCGACAGATCAGGGCAAAAGGCGAAAAAGTAGCCCTCCTCGCCCTTATCGAACCGCCCCGACCATTTTCTCCGGGATTAGATTCCTATGGGGACTTTGTGAGGGCTGTTCTGCGTCGTCTTTTCAGAAGAGTCGGCCACAATTCGCAAAAAGTCCTTCTGTCGAACCCGTCCGAGAAGCTGGACTATCTCAAACTCAAGCTCAAGCAAATAGCCAACAGCTGGGCGATGCGGAACTATCAGCCCTGGCCTTATGAAGATGAGATGCATCTGTTCCTTTCAAAGGCTTCCCTCCAAAACGTGAACAATCCTCAACTCAAGTGGCTGAAGCTCTCGAAACGGAAGGTAAATTTGCAAGAAATCCCGGGAAACCACAATACGATCACAGGTTATGCGAATACCCCCATCGAAGAAGCGCATATCATGGTACTCGCAGAAAAACTGAAGGCCTGTATTCATGAATGGCATCTCCGCAACAAACCGAATTGACGAGATGTGGCAGCCGGCACCGCAGGTCGTCGGACTGATTGGGGACCAAGTGCACGTCTGGGCGGCTTCTTTTCAGCAGGCAACAGATTCCGATAAAAACCTTAAATCCTTTCTGGGCCAAGACGATCTCTGTCATGCGGAACGGATCCGTTACGATTTCAAACGGGAGAGTTTCCTGGCGTCCCACATCCTGCTCAGAATCCTTCTGAGCATCTATCTGGACCGAGATCAGGGCGAGATTGAAATCGGCTTCAACCCGTGGGGTAAACCCGTCCTGATTGAAAAATCCGGCAGGAATGCCCTGCATTTCAGCCTGTCCCGCGCCAACGAACTCGCTGTCTTTGCTTTTTCCCGGAACCGTCAAGTCGGCATCGACCTCGAAATTCTCCGCCCCATTCCGGAAGCCGAGGATATCATTGAACACTATTTCTCAGACTATGAGAAGGAGGTTTTCAAAACGGTTCAGCCGGAAAGGCTGTCAGAAGTCTTTTTGCGTTGCTGGACCCGCAAGGAGGCCTATATCAAGGCCAAAGGGACAGGCCTCTCGATGCCTCTGGACCATTTTGACGTTTCGGTAGCCGCGGGCCAACCCGCGGCTCTTCTGAAAGTCAAAGACGATCCCGCCGAAGCGGCGCGATGGCGTCTTCTCGACTTACATCCCGCACCCGGCTGCGTGGCGGCTCTCGCCGTCGAGGAGTTCGACTGGGAACCTCGCTTTTGGACATAGATCCCTTTGAATTCGCCTGTCAAATCCCCAAGTTTTAGGGGGGCGACGGGATTCAGGTCGATAGGCTTATCAAAGCATGCAAGAAAATCCCAGGATTTTAGGCCTGGGGATGAATAGCATCCCGGAGCGAAGCGAAGGCCATTTATCTTCATGGCTTGAAACGCCGGCCTTTAGGCCTAAGTTCCTGGGATATATGAGGCATAACTTATTGATATGAAAGGGATATTGAGGCAATTGGAGATACACTTACATGGCTACAGACCCAGAAATTGGAAAGCGTGCTTCTGCAGAAGGATCATTTCAGTTATTTGTTTAAACTTGGTGCCTTGGGGATCGGATTTGATCCGGCAGCGGTTGCGGCAGCGGGTTCCCAGTTCTCTCAAAAGAGTCCCGAAGCTCTGAACCACCAAGCCCTCAGGAGAGTTCCGATCAGAGGAACTTCAAATTAGACTTAACCGGAAATACCCCTAATTATTGGGGGAAGTCCTGGCATTCTGAGGACGCTCTCGAGCCCGTGAGAGGGGGCATCGTGAAGCGATGTTGAAGCTGCGTCCGTAAGTTTTCTGAAAGACGGGGAGGGCATCGCACGAGTGAGAGGTGCCATAGCCCAAAATTGCCATTAGGAAATTACCAACAGGGATAAAACCTCATTGAGGGTATAGAAAGCGGTTGTGCAGCATGCTTTTCGACAAAAAGGTACAGCCCGATTTTCACTCTTGACCCACAGTTCAACGTTTTGAGCTTTTTCAAGGGGACTCCCTCTGTTTCTGTGGGTCATGATCAGGATTCATAAAAATAAGGCGTACACAGAGTTAAGTGAAACCGGCCACCCGCCGACGCATCTGAAGCATGAGCCTATATTTTTCGCGGGTTGTCGCTAAGCGAAGGATGAGACGCCGGCCGTGACGGATAACTCGTCCAGCGATTTCGATGAGCTGCCACCGAAGCGTCGCCACCGTCTTGGGCTTCCATTCCGGATCCATGAACAGCAGCTTTTGAGCCTGGGTCAGATTGTAAGCGAGTACGCCGATCGAAAACCATAGGGCATTGGCCCAAAAGTCGCCGCTGGTCATCTGTTCCATCCCGAACCCGAGCTTGAGTTCCTTGATGAAGTTTTCGGCTTGTCCCCTTTGATTGTGAAAACAGACGACTTCTTCCGGCGTAAGATCGTCCCGGCTGGTGGCGATCACATAGGTACAGAAGCCCGCCGGTTCGTAGAGCGAAAGCTGAGGATCGCGCCAGCGCTGAATGACCAACCGAAAAGGCTCTTTGGTCCTGGCCATGATATGGATGGCCGTTCCGACCTCACGATCGGTCTTCTTTCCCTCCCCATCCAACAGCGGCTTCCAGTCCTGAACGGTCTTAATAACTCCTTTAACACCAGCATCTTGGTCAGCCGTTATCGTGAACCCGATGCCGTTCTCCTCGCACCAGTTGATGACCTCCGCCTGATAGGCCGCACTGTCCGACCGCAGACGCTGTATCTTGGGACAGAGCTGAATACAATCCTTCAAAAACTCCAATACCCCGCTTTGGGCAGGGACGTTCCCTTCTCGAAATTCTTCCCTCAGACAGACCCCCACCTCCGCCAGAAATCCCAACATCGGCTGGTATCCTTTCACCTTCTTGTACGTCCACTCCGCCTCCCGCTTTTCCGCCTCGATCACCGTCGCGTCCACATCCAGCGTGTAGTTCGGCGTCGCCAATCTCTTCAAGATCGTTTTCGCCGTCTCTTGCCCAACCTTCCTCATCGCCTCCACTCCGCCCTTCTCTCCCGTTCTCGCCAACCAATCCCCAAACGTCGAGGTCGACGGCATCTCCTCCAGCCCGATCAGCGCCCGCAGCGCCGCATCATCCCGTATCTCGCGTACATCTTCCACATGACGCCCGCCGCCTTCCAGCATCAACAACAGCGGCTCTATATAGGCCCAAGCTTCATAGCCACGGTTTGAACCGGGACGCGGAAAATAGCTCCCAACCTTCTGTTCGACCTTTAATGTCCGAACGACTTCAGAGAATAATGCCAAACCGCTTCGTGGAGTGATGAGCTCGTCGGTAACTTCGATCTTGAATGGCAGGATGCCTTGCGTTATCATAGATGCGTCCTCCTGGTTAAGGTCTCACCCAACGGGTGATGTTGTTTTTTCATCAAAAATAACCTTATACCAGGAGTCTTTATCCTTCAATAGATTTTTCTATCGGCATTCCTGGG
>JBAVVD010000094.1:0-22980 GCA_049697115.1 Candidatus Aminicenantales bacterium | reverse complement strand
GGCCTGGCCTGGGGGGCGTACCCAGTCCTCTGCGTCAGGAAGGCAGAAAAAAGCACATACGGGGCCGCAAGGAAGAGAAGAAGGAGTAGTTCTCTTCCTTTCCGCCGGATGACTTCGGCCATCCCCAGGAAGGCAAAGAAATAAATCGGGGCATAGAAGAGGAGCCCGTCCCGCTGGTCTAGGAAATAGCCGGCCAGTGTTTCCCATCGGAAGCGAAGGGGAATGTTGAAGAGGATTTCTCTAAAGAAGTCAAACGTCTGGCGGGTGTCCATGGTCTTCTGCCAGGATACTGCGGAGATGGAGAAGGAGCCGTAAAGAGTGTATTGAAAATAAAAATAAATTCCGGTGAGGAGAACGGGGAACGCCAGGAAATAAACCAGGTCCGTCCTTTTTCTGTGTTTTTTGACCAAAACCCAGAGACAGTAGAGGATCAGCGGAATCTGGATAAAAAGATATTTGAGGGCATGAAACCAGATAAAAGAAGACAGAAGAAATCCGCAGAGAATGATCTTTGTTTTTGAAAGAGAAGGAGAAAAGCGGAAGATCCGGAAGACGGTGAAGGAAAGGAGGGCGACGACAATTTCCGGATAGATGTGGATGGAATAGAAAAAGACGGGCGAAGTCAGGCTGAAAAGAAGCCAGAGTCCCAGGGCGAGTTTTTCTTTTTTCCATTCTTCCCTGGCGTAGAGATACAACTGAAGTCCAAGGAGTGCGCCGAAAATACTCATTCCGAAGCGGAGTATCAAGATGAGCATTTTTCTTCCGAAGAGCGACCCCAGGGCATAGAAAGGAAGCATGCAAAATGAGATTCCGGGAGAATGGAATGAATACCGACTCTCCGGTCTTGCGCCTGGAATGGCGTGGGACCGGATGAATGCCTGGGGAATGGTGAATTGGGTGTAGTCCTTTCGAGCATAATTTTCGGCCAGGTCAAAATCTCTATCATGTAGGAGGCTGTAGGTGATGAGAAGATAGTGAGGCTCGTCGCCGGAAAAAGTGATCCCTTTGGAACTCAGTGAGGCCGAACCGGCATTATAAAGGATGAGAGCGGCCAGGAAGAGAATAATGAGCTTTTTGGGAAGAGACAGGTTCAGAAATTTTTGGGTCAGAGTTCTTAAAAAGCATGGATTTTCTCTGGTCCATTGGGAAAGCGGAACGGCTTTCAGGTAGAGAATGGAGAAAAGCACTGCCAGGAGCAGAAGCGTCGTCCTTGTCTGGAGGTCCTCAGAAGTCAGATAATGGGTGAGAGCGAGAGGAGTCAGAGCCAGGAAGACAAAGGGGAGATAAGAAAGGAAATCCTGAGCTAGGGCCTTCGGGTATTTTAGGGGTAGGGTTTTTGAGAGAATTTTGGCGGTGAGAAGCCAGAGGACTGAAAGGATCGCGAGGAACCAGAAAGCGAGGGGCAAAAAAGAGCGGAGATCAAGATGGAATGTGTGGTCGAGAAAGACGAATTTTCTGACCTGCCCCCTGAACTGGATAAAATAGCTCAGAAGAAGAGAGAAAGAAAACCAGACGGCCAACCGGAGAATACTAAAAAATCCTTTCACAAAGTCTCCATTTTCCCTCTTATAGCATTTAATTTGGAAGGCGACAAGTCCCTGGGGAAGCATCCCCAAATCCGTTATTATTGATTGAGCTAATTCAGTGGATTCTGTCACGGTGCGTCCCCGTCCGTCCTCGCTAAAGCCCCCCCCGCCACCATTCGCTGAGGCCGGGCGGGGGCGGGCACCGTGCCACCCACTTTATTATTATATTAGAAAATGCATCACGGAATTTGGGATACTATCAGTCTCCCGCCGGTGAAAGGAAGGAGGGGAAGACTTAATCCGTGCTGGCTGTGAAGGCTAAAAATGAAATGCCGATGACAGATAATCTGTGGAGAGAGGGAAACTTAACGCTTTCCTATTCGTATTTTATAAGAGAGAGTTTTAAAAGTTTTGTTAGTCTCAATAATTTGATAAACTGCAGGATTATCTCGCCTGTCAGGGGTGAGAGGAATGCAGGAATCCGAAGGAATCAAGGAAAAAGATTTCATCAAGGAGGATGAAGTGAAGAAAAAAATACTATTAATGACCGTATTGATTCTGGCGCTTGTGGCCGGGGAAGGGCGGTGTCAGGAAAAGGAAATACTTTCGCTCTCACTGGAAGAGTGCCTGGCCAAAGCCTTGAAGAACAACCTCCAGGTGGCAGTGGAAGTCTATAATCCGGAGCTGGCAGATATCGCCGTGACGCGTGCCCGAGAAATTTTCACTCCCCGGTTTGAAATGAATTACGGAAGTGAACATCAGGAAAGTCCTCCGTACTGGTGGATTCAGGGCGAGAATAACATTGTCACCAAAATTTCCGATTACGGGATTTCTCTGAAGCAGCAAATTCCTACAGGGGGGAATTTTTCCCTTTCTCTGACCAACTACAAGTCCGATACCAACCAGGCTTTTCAGTTGATCAATCCCCGCTATGAGAGTGCGTTTCGCATCGACTTTGTCCAGCCCCTCCTGAAGAATTTTGGATTCAAAGTCAACCGCCAACAGATCCTCCAGGCTCAGAATAATCTGGAGATTTCAAACAACCAGCTTCAGAATGTCATTCTGGATACCCTGTATTTTGTCGAGGAATCCTATTGGAATCTGGTCCATGCCATAGAAGATTTTAAAGTCAAACAGCAGTCTCTTGAGCTGGGCCGAGACTTGCTGGCGAAGAATAAAAGAGAAGTGGAACTGGGACAGATCGCACCGATCGAAATTCTGAACGCCGAAGCCGTCGTGGCCTCCCGCGAGGCGGATTTGATCCAGGCGGAAGCGCTCATCACCCGGAATGAGGAACTCCTCAAGACGCTCATTAACCTTTCTGCAGAGGGGGGTGTCCATTTGAAAAAGATTGTGCCTTCAGACAGGCCGGGTTTTCAGGAAGTGGATCTATCCTTGGATCAGGCCTTGAAAACGGCGATGGATTTGAGACCGGACCTGCAGATTCAGAAAAAAAATATGGAGAGCAAAGATCTGAATCTGAAAGTGGCCCGTAACCAGATGCTCCCTGGCCTAGATATGCAGTTCTCGTACTGGAGCCCGGGCATTTCCGGTGACCAGCTGCTCTATAAGGACGACAATCCTCTTTCAGGAGAGATCATTGGACGGGAGAAGGGAAACAGCTGGGATTCCTTCCGCGATGCCTTCAAACTTCTCTATAAAAACTGGAACGTCGGCCTTACGCTTTCCATCCCGTTAAGCAATTTTTTAACCAAAGCCGAATATGCCTATGCTCAGGTGGAGTTGAACCAGAGCCTGGCCAGATTGAAGAGCCTTGAGCAGCAGGTGGCCCTGGAAATAAGCGACGCTGTGCGTAGTGTCGAGACCAACGCCAAAAGAGTCGAGGCCTACAGGGTGGCCCGCGAGCTGGCCGAAAAGAGACTGGAAGCCGAGGAGAAAAAACTCAAGGTCGGGCTTTCGATCAATTATTTTGTCCTTGAATACCAGGATAGCCTGGCCAATGCCAAATCCATGGAACTCAAGGCCCTCGTGGATTACAATCTTTCTCTGGCCAGATTGAAAAAAGCAATGGGGACGAGCCTGGAAAAATAGAGACGGACTATTTTTCAGAAGCCCGAAGAAAGAAAAAGCCGACATCCCTATTTACTTGGTTTTTTCCCCTATGATAATATTCTCTTAATGAAAATCTCTGTCGTCCTCATTACCTATAATGAAGAAAAGAGACTGGAAGCCGCCTTGCAGAGTGTGGCGGGGATCGCTTCTGAGATTGTTGTAGTGGACAGCTGCAGTTCAGACAAAACCGTCAAGGCCGCCAAAAAATATACGGACCGTGTTTTTGAACGGAAATGGACAAATTATGCGGACCAGAAAAATTTCGCCAACAGCCGGGCAACCTGTCCATGGATACTGTCTCTGGACGCGGATGAAAGAGTCTCTCCCGAACTCCGCAGAGAGCTTCTTGAATTGAAAGAAAGCGAGCCGTCGTGTTCCGGTTTTTCCATTCCCAGGCAGGTCTTCTATCTCGGGAGATGGATTCGTCATTCGGGATGGTACCCGGACCGAAAAGTCCGTCTTTTTCGGAAAGACCTGGCCTTCTGGGAGGGGGAATACATCCACGAAAACCTTGTCGTGACAGGGAAGGTCGAGAAGCTCAGGGGAACGATTCATCATTATACCTATCGGAACATCCACGAGCATCTCGCCCGGATCAATCATTTTTCTGACCTGGGAGCCCAAAAACTTTATGCCCAAAAGAAAAAGTGCCGCTGGTACCACCTGATTTTACTTCCTTTTTTCAGGTTCGCTAAATCTTACTTCTTAAAACTGGGGTTTCTGGATGGCTTTGCCGGCCTGGTTGTTTCTGTTTTGAATAGCTACGCTGTATTCACTCGGTATGCCAAGCTCAAAGAAATCTGGAAGAGGGGAGAGCGGATTGAGTATTTTCCAGATTGACACTGGCTGTGAATGGAGGGGTGGTCAGAGGCAGTCTTTTTTCCTCGCCAGGGAGTTAAAAAAGCAGGGCTATGCTTTTCAGTTCATCGTCCAGCCGGAAAGCCCTCTTTTTCAAAAAGCCTCTGAGTGCGGCCTCCCGATCCTTCCGCTTCGCATCAAAAGCGAACTGGACCTGTTGGCAGCGTTCCGGCTGGGACTTCTCATGAAGCGCCGCGGCTGCCGCCTCGCTCATTTTCACGACGCCCATGCGGTGGCGGTCGGCTCTATGGCCTGCTCTCTGGCCAGAGTCCCGATCCGGGTCATTTCCCGCCGGGTGGATTTCCCTTTAAAAAAGAACTTCATCTCCCGCCGCAAATACACAAAAAATATCGATGCCATCATAGCCATCTCCGAGGGAGTCAAACAAGTTCTGGTCCAGGGAGGCATAGCCTCGGAAAGGGTTGAAGTTATTCCTTCCGGGATTGATTTTACTCCCTTCGAAGAGGTGGCCACCCGGGATTTTCTTCGCCGGGAATTTGCCGTTGCTCCGGACGACTTTTTGGTCGGCATTGTGGCCCACCTGGAAGATCATAAAGGGCACCGGTATTTAATCGAAGCGACAAGAATTCTCAAAGAGCACACTCCGAAAATCAAGCTCATTATTGTCGGGAAAGGCTCCCTGCGGATGGAACTCACCAAGCAAGTGAAGCGGCTGCAGGTCGAGGATCTTGTTTTCTTTCTGGGTTTTCGGGAGGACATCCCTCAGATTCTCGCCTCCCTTGATGTATTCGTCCTTTCTTCTTATCTGGAGGGTATGGGAAGCTCTCTTCTGGATGCCATGGCCAGTCGGCTTCCTGTGGTCGCCACCCGGGTGGGAGGCATTCCTGAGGTCGTTCTCCATGGAAAGACGGGGCTGCTCGTTTCAACGCGAAATCCGGCCGCTCTGGCCCAGGCCATTCTCAAACTCTATAATGACCGGAGACTCGCCAGAAAGCTCGGGGAGGAAGGATATGAAGTTGTCCACCGGAAATACTCCGCTGCAGCCATGGCCGGCCGGGTGATTGAACTCTACGAGAAGCTGGCCTCAAAGAAAGGAGTGCAGCTTCCTAAAGAAACCATGGCTGAAACAAAGGAACTCTCCTCCCCTTCCCAACCGTTGAAATTCTATTGATACGGCGGCCCCAGCGCCGATCAAACATTGTGACTTTATTTATTACGTCCGTAATAGTTAAATGAATCGGTTCTCTTCCATTTAAGACGGATTCATATAAGGAAGATATCCGGAATGGCGAAAGCGACCATTGAAGGTTTAGCCTTCCCGAGCCGCTCTTGGAGGGCACCCGGCTCTGTCGGGCGGCGAGGATGTCTGAGCTTCTCCCGGAAAAGGGAAATGCAATGGAAAAAATGGGGGCTTTCTCCCATTTTTTGATCTTCCTTTTAATGAGAAAATCATTGATGCGAGTTCCGCAGCCGCCTCCAGGAGCGGAGAGGGAACGGCGTGAAAAACCTGAAGGGGAGCGCAGCCATTCCGGATATCTCCTTTCTAATCCAACCAGAATAGAAGAGAACCAATGAATCTTAGGGTACCATCGAACTTGAAGCGAGTTTGACGTCCAGCCAGAAAGAATATTTTTTGGGTCGTGTGCTTTGCCTTTGGGATTGAGAAGTGCGGGTTAAGTCAGTTCTGCCCGATTCTGTCTCTCCGGCTCCGGACCTAAGCTCTCTCTGCGCGATTCTATCCGCCTCAAGGTATGCCTTGGCGAGCCTTGACGTCTGCATATCTTTTGTCAGGCCTCCCCACTCGAAGCCAATTTTAAAGAGTCCACCGGGAGCCGCGCCTATTCCAGAAGGCTGGTCTTCCCGGCTGAGGGGAATTCGGAATTCAAAAACCGTCGACTCGCCTTTCCGGACATATTTGAAAACCGGAGGCGGAGATGGGCTGCCCTGTGGAACTTCAACCGCAGATACGTTCTCCTTTTCGATGAGCTCGCAGTCATACAGGACATAATTCGGCTTGGATTTGATCTCTTTTTTTTGTTCTTCCGAGAGAGTCTGGCCATATCTTTCCAGGGCCAGAATACTCTCATCGGCAGTGGCAATCCTTTTAAAAAAGCGGAGGCCGCGGTCTTTTTTCTTCTTTCCTTCAGGATTGAAATAAATCGTGATTCCTGTGGCCTCAAGAGTACTCAGGAAAGTTTTATCTTTGATGATAAAAAGCAAGTAGAGATTGTGGACGTCGTTTCGGAAAGCCAGATCAACGCCCGCGCTGTCTTCAGGGATGAGACTGTCTTCGCTCCACTCCTCTTCCGATGCGTCAATGGCCACAGGCAGAGAAGCCCAGGTGCTCGGCGCGGGCTTTTCTTTGGCAAATCCGGGGACAGGAAGGCTGAACAGGATGCACACAATCAGGATAAAATTGATGGATTTTATGATCTTCATATGTCCTCCGATTTATGTATTTGACTCCATTTTTATGGACTCTGATAAACCATAATCTCTAAGGAACAGAGGATACGTTTTCTCCTTTGTGATTATCTAAACACTTCGGATGGGCTATCCAGGTAGCCTACCAGAAAAATATAAACCTGGAGAAGAATAAATGTCAACATCCTGTGGCGTGCTTGCGCAATTTTTCTCCGCTATGTTAATATGGCGGCAATGAAAGAGCGCGTGACTTTCGCTGCCCATAGAGAAGACAGGAAAAGGGAGACGGCTCTGAAAAAAGGCTCGACCGGATGAGGAATGTTAAAATCAGAGCTTTAAAAACCCTTTCGGATTTCGACCTTTGCGTCCATATCCAGAAAAAAATCTGGCGTCATAAAGATATTGACTTAACGCCTGTCCATCAGTTCTGCGTCTCGGTCCAGACGGGAGGGATTCTGCTCGGAGCATTTGTAGAGAAGGAGGCCGCGGGATTTGTCTATTCTTTTCCGGCTATTTTTGGCAGGACATTTTGCCAGCATTCTCATCTGCTGGCTGTGATGCCCGAATATCAGGGATATGGAATCGGAAAAAGGCTCAAATGGGCCCAAAGAGCAGAAGCCCTGAAGCGGGGATTTAATTTAATCACCTGGACTTTTGATCCCCTTCAAGCCCGCAACGCCAACCTCAACATTCATTCTCTGGGAGCCGTAACGCAAACCTATCTTTCTAATTTTTATGGGCGGATGCCGGCCCTGACCTTTAGGCAGAACATGCCTACGGATCGATTTTTCATGGAGTGGTGGATCAAAGAGAGGAGGGTCGAGCTCAGGCGCAAGGAGAAAAACAAGACCTTTAAACCGGAGAATATGGCTAAGGCTCTCGAGCGAAGGGTGGGCCCGAAAAGCGACGTTTCCTCTCTAGAACCGCCCCGGCTGTTTTTGAAGGAAGGAACTCTTCTCGTGGAGGCCCCGAGAGACATCAAAGAACTTCGCTTAATGCCGCCGCTTGTCGCTCGCTGGCAGAGCTCCATCCGGAGAACTATGACGCATTATTTCTCTCGGGGTTATCGGGTGGAGGACTTTTTTTTCGGGGAGCGCTGCTTCTACGTTCTTCATAAAAAAGAAAGAGGAAATGAAAACCGAGAGAACCGAACGTACGCATCCCCAAAACCATGAAATCTGAAAGGCTAGGGGTATATAAATTACATGTATTTTTTCCATTTCCGAGCAATCCGTTCCACTGCATTGAGAGAGGCCTGAATTTCGGCTTCACTGTGGGCGGCCGATATGGCTCCAAAGCCGTGGAAGATATTAAATCCTTCCTCGAGCATGGCCAGCTTGAAATATTTTTCCCTCAGGTCAATGTCACAGAGGCCGGGATTCCAAACTTCATCCGGAGAAGAAATCCGTTCGATTTTTTTGCGGAGAAAGTGGACTCCGACAAGAGAACTGTTTTTTGTAATCCCCTGACCGTAGCCGGAGCATTTCACAGGAAAGCCATAGCTGAAAAAAATGTCTTCGATCCCTTTCCGGACCTGCTCTCCCAAACACCCGATCTTCCGGTAGATTTGAACTTCATGCTCCCTCAGATACCGGAGCAAAGTCAAGCCGGCCAGCATGGAGGCCGGATGCGCGCTGAATGTCCCCCCTTCAAACTTGACCTTCCTGCCGTCCCCTCTCTCCGGGCTGCAGAGGTCCATAATCTCTGCCTTTCCTGCGACCGCACTCACGGGCATTCCCCCGCCGATGGCTTTGCCGAGCACAGTTAAGTCTGGTCGGATTCCGTAGAGGCTTTGGAGTCCGCCCGCGTGGAAGCGGAATCCGGAAACGACTTCATCCAGGATGAGAAGGACGTTGTATTTCCGGGTCAATTCTCTGGCCTTCCGGAGATATCCTTTGCTGGCGAAGATAAATCCACCGGCGCCAATAAAAGGCTCCAGGATGAAACAGGCCAAGCGTTCCCCGTGCTTCCGGAACGTGTCTTCCAAGTCCTCGATGTCATTAAACCGGGTGATGGAAATTTTGGCTTTGAGGCCGGACGGAAACCCGGCGGATTCCATTTGACGGAAGCCCTTCTCATAAGCCGAGATTCCTTTAAGAAGGTAAGGATGTGCGCCGTGCCATCCGCCCCCGACCTTGAGCCACATATCTCTGTGTGTGTAAGCCAGGGCGAGCATCACGGCATACATCGTGGCCAGAGTGCCGCTGGTCGTGAAACGAATCTTGTCCGCGCCAATTGACTTGAGAATCAGCTCGGCCAGATCTTTCTGGAATGTCCCTGGGAATCCTGTCGTCAGTCCCTGGCCCTTCCGGAAGTAATCGCGGAGGGCACGGAGCACGAATTTGGGATTATGCCCGAGGATGTTGGAGAAATGGCCCTGCCAGAAGTCGACATAGGTATGGCCGTCCATATCGGTGATTTTGGAACCGTGGGCCTGGATATCGTAAAAAGGATAAGGCGCAAAAAGACGCAGGTTATGGCTGCCTCCCTGGACTTGAAATCTGGAAGCCTGTTTGAAAAAAACGCCTGATTTTTCATGTGTGATTGTGTAATTATTTATTAAATCTTTGAGCAAGCGCTTCTTGTCCATGGTTCAAGAATATATCTGAAAAGAGAGAGGGAGTCAAAAGCTTAAAGACGAATGAGCGCATATTTCGAGGACACATACCTCATTACCTTCATTTCCAGAACGCGTGAAGCAAAAAGGAAATTGTTCCTGGATCAAAATGGCTTTGCAGAGAGGATGTCTGAATTAGGGGAAGAGTGATGTATAATGGATTCGAAAGGAAGAACAATGAAACCGGAAAGAATAGAACTGGTGCTTCTAAAGCTTCCCTATGTCCATTTTTTCGAAACAAGTTTCGGACGCGAATATGAGAGGACGTTCATTATTGTCAAGGTTTTCAGCCAGGGAATCTGCGGGTATGGAGAAGTCGCGGCATCCGCGGCTCCTCTGTATAGTTCGGAAACGACTGCCACAGCGTGGCATGTTCTAAAGGACTTTTTGATTCCTCTGGTTTTTAAAGAAGGAGTCACGAGCCCTGGAGAATTTTACAGGGCTGCGAAAAGATTCAGAGGCCATTCCATGGCCAAGGCGGGATTGGAGCTCGCCCTCTGGGACCTTCAAGCGAAGAAAGAAGGCCTGCCGCTGTGGAAGATCTATGGAGGCGAGAAAGAAGAAATTCCTGCCGGGGTAAGCTGCGGCATAGAAGATTCTATCCCTGATCTATTAGAGAGAATCGAGGGCTATCTCAAGGAGGGGTATCAGAGGGTGAAGATTAAAATCAAGCCGGGCTGGGATGTGGATGTCTGTGATGCTGTGCGAAAGAAATTCCCCGATATACCGCTTCAGGTTGATGCCAATGGCGCTTACAGCCTGGCCGATAGAGAACACCTGAGAAAGCTGGATGATTTCAACCTGTTGATGGTCGAACAGCCTTTTCCCCCCTATGACCTCTGGGACCACAGCCGGCTGCAGCGGGAGATGAAAACGCCTCTCTGCCTGGATGAAAGCATCCTCTCTGCGGAAACAGCCCGCCAGGCCTTTGAAATGGAAAGCTGCCGGATTGTGAACATCAAGGTGGGACGGGTCGGCGGCATTGTTGAGGCCTGCAAGATCCACGATTTCTGCGAAGCCCATTCCATCCCTGTCTGGTGTGGGGGAATGCTCGAGTCAGGAATTGGCCGGGCGCACAATCTCCATCTGGCCTCGCTGCCCAATTTTAAGTATCCCAACGACCTTTCGGCGAGCCGCCGCTATTACCCGCAGGATGTGATCGAGCCTCCCGTAGAGCTCAGCCCCGGCGGAGTGATCAAAGTTCCCTGCGCAGCAGGCATTGGCGTTTCACCTGTCGATGAGAGAATCCGAAAGGCCGCGATCACTCAAGAAGTCTTCAAGCCGGCCTGAACAATTTCGGGCGCATCTTTTGTTTTGTTAGGATGTCACACGTAGACTGGAGCGCCCAACGGTTTCCTTTGCCGGCTGGACGGGGATTATCCCTCTGCTTAAAAATATCGTCGAAAGAGAGGATTTTGCGGTCTCAGATTCTTGACTCCTTAAAAGTATTCCTATAAAATATATAAGTACATTAATTATTGTCCTGTCTGTTCTCTTTCTCTCATAGAACAATTGAAATAGACAGTGAATCAGCTAGAGAAGCTTTGAGCTTTTTCGGCTGATCAAAGAGATGCGAGGCGATTCATTTTCAAGGAGAAAAAGTATGGCTGGATTCAATAAAAAGGAAAGACAATGGCTGGAAGAGAAATTCGGCCCGCACGTGAACTTCAATCCCACAGAACGGGTTCTCTACGGCCACGACATCGCTGCCATCCCAGGGCTGATCAAGCCTTTTCTTCGCAATACGGTTCCGGATGCGATCGTTCAGCCCCAAAGCGAGCCGGAACTTGTGGATCTCGTCCGCTGGGCGTGGGAGAAAAGAATCCCGCTTGTGCCCAGGGGAAAGGGGTCCTCTGGCTACGGCGGAATTATTCCCACGCGGAAAGGGATCGTCGTCGACTTCTACCGGATGAAAAAAGTTCTTTCAATTGACGCAAAGGGAGAAACCGTCACCGTTGAGCCCGGAATAACCTGGGAGCAGCTCGACCGGAAGCTCAGCCCCAAGGGCTTGACTCTGCGTCTCTATCCCACAAGCTATCCCTCCTCTTCGGTGGGCGGATGGCTGGCTCAGGGAGGCGCGGGAATCGGCTCTTTTGAGTTCGGCTGGTTCTCGGACAATGTTGTGAGCGCCCGCATCGTCCTTCCCTCTGGCGAGGTCAAAGAGCTGACGGGAAAAGACCTCGAGCTTGTTGCCGACGCCGAAGGAACGACCGGTCTCATCAGCCGGGTCACTCTGCGCGTCCAGAGATTGTCCGAATTAGGGCTGACGGCCGTCGCCTGCCCCGATGCCCACAAACTGACGAAGGTATTTGAGGAATTTATAGCCCAGGGCCTTCCTCTGTGGTCTGTGGTTTTCATCAATCCCCGGATGGCCGAAATGAAGAACCGTTCCCCTGTGCTCATGCACCACGGTCAGCCTGTGGAGCAAAAAGTGATTCTGCCGGCCGCCTACATCGCCCTCCTCGCCTTTAAGAAAGAGGACCGCAATAAGGTGGAGCCCAGGCTCCCTGAGATATTAAAGCCCTGCCAGGGCGAAGTTCTGAGTCAGGAGATCGCGGAACACGAATGGAAAAACCGATTCCGGCTGATGATCGTCAAGCGGTTGGGACCTTCTTTGGTTCCGGCGGAAGTGGTCGTCCCTCTTGATCAACTGGGTGCTGTCATGGAAGAGATTGAGAACAAAGTCAATCAGCCGGTCGTCAAGGAAGGGGTGATTATTAAAAGGGGACGAGGGGGCAAACCCGAGGCGGTGATCCTCGGCTTTATTCCCAGTGACCAGAGAAAGTTTTCCTATAATTTTGTTTTCGGACTCGTCCTGACCTTTATAAAAATAGTGAAGAAACACGGAGGCCGGCCTTATTCAACAGGGCTCTATTTCACGGGAAAGGTCAATGAAGTTGTGGGAAAAGAACGTGTGGAGCGCATCCGAACTTTCAAGAAGCAGGTGGATTCCCGCGGCATTTTAAATCCCGACAAGGTCATCGGGAAAAGGCTTGTCAGCCGGCTGTTGAAAGCCGCAGAGGTTCTTGAGCCTCTGGTCAGACCTTTTGGCAACAACGTTGTCACACGGGTCGGGGAGAGGTTTGAGAAGCCCGTTCGCGGCATTCCGGCGGATGTGGCCTGGTATGCCTATGCCTGCTCCCAATGCGGCTACTGCATCGATGAGTGCGACCAGTTCTACGGCCGTGGCTGGGAAAGCCAGTCCCCCCGGGGAAAATGGTACTGGCTGCGGGAATACATGGAAGGCCGGGCCAAGTGGAATCAGTTCATGGTGGACACGATCCTCGTCTGCACCACCTGTGAGCTCTGCAATCTGCGCTGCTCGGCGACACTGCCCATTGAGGAGAGCTGGATGAAGCTCCGGGGGAAGCTCATCCAGGAAGACGGACAGATGACCATCCCTCCTTTTGAAATGATGGCCGCGGCCCTTCGGGCGGAAGGAAATATCTGGGCCGGCTACCGCAAGGACCGCACCCAGTGGTTTCCCAAGGACCTCTGGGTTAAGCACGGGCCCCATCAGAAAAGCCGGAACGTCTATTTTGCCGGATGCACAGTTTCTTATGTAGAGAACGACATCGGTGCCGCCTCAGTGACTCTTCTCGATGTGGCCCGAGTCGACTTTACTTATCTCGGCAACATCGAAAACTGCTGCGGAACGCCCATGCTTGTGGCCGGAAAATGGGAGGTCTTTGAGGAGATCATGAGGAAGAATATCGCCGCGGTCAAGGCGTCAGGCGCGGATACGGTCATTACCTCCTGTCCGGCCTGCGATATGATGTGGCGTTATGTCTATCCGCAGTGGAAAAAGAAGCTTGGCCTTGAATACAACCTGACAACCCGCCACTACAGCGAGGTTGTGGCTGAGCGTATCCGGAGCGGCCAATTTCGTTTCTCAGTCCCCATCAATAAGAAAGTCACCTGGCATGACTCCTGTCATATCGGCCGGGTTTCCGGAGTGTATGACGAGCCGCGGGAGGTGATCAAAGCCATCCCCGGCGTTGATTTCAGAGAAATGCCTTACAACCGCGAAGAGGCCCACTGCTGCGGCAGCGTGCTGACGTTGATCAAGGATCCGCTGATTGCCCATGAGATCGGCAAGACTCGCCTGGATGAGGCGGAAGAAATTCAGGCCGACACGGTCCTCGCCCTCTGCCCCTGCTGCGAATTTCAGTTCCGCGTGACCAAAGAAAAGAAAAACCTAGCTGTGGAAATCCATGACCTGGCGGCTTTTGCCTGCCGGGCGCTGGGGAAGGAATTCCAGGATCCGAGCCCCGAGGTCTCCCGGCAATGGGCCGTTTTTGAGGGTATGATTGCCCTGATGACGCCCCAGGGATTTGCCGGCCTGATGGACACCATGTGGCCTGAGCTTCTCAAGGCCATGCCTTTGGGCATGGGCGGGATGATGAAATTTATTGGGAAGCTGGGATTTGCGGGAGATATTCTCTTCACTCTGATGAAGCCGATCTTTCCGGTGCTCTTCCCCAGGCTTCTTCCAGGAATGATGCCCAAGGTCATGCCGGTTATGCTGGACAGAGTGGCGGAGAGAATTCCTATGCCGGATTACATGAAAGAACAGATGCCGGACCTTATGCCCAAAGTCATGGATAACCTCATGCCGAAAATGCTTCCTGATGTTGTCCCCCTGGCCGTGCCCAAAATGATTGCCTTCCTTCGCGGCCGTCGTGCCTGAGGCCCAGATGATCTTCCAAAGTTGACTTGCCGTCCTCCGGGTGATATAAATCCGTTTGTTTTCAGCGGGAGAGATCATATGGGTGTTCTGACATATCAGAAAGCCGGCGTGAATATCAAGGAAGCGGATGAGTTCCTCAAAAAGATTAAGCCCTTGGTCCGAAGCACCCGGCGTCCGGAAGTGCTGGCTGACATCGGGGGGTTCAGCGGGCTTTTCCTTCCCCGCCTCAAGGGGGTGAAGAATCCCGTGCTGGTTTCCTCCACAGACGGCGTCGGCACCAAACTCCTTATTGCGGATGTGCTGAAGAAATACGACACTGTGGGGATCGACCTGGTGGCTATGTGTGTGGACGATGTGGTGGTCACCGGAGCGGAGCCGCTTTTTTTTCTGGATTATATCGCCTGCGGCCGACTGAACAAGCGGATGCTGGCCGATGTGATGAAGGGGATCGCGAGGGGCTGCCGGGAGGCCAACTGTGCCCTGATTGGCGGCGAGACCGCGGAGCTTCCCGGCCTGTACGCCAGTCGGCAATGGGACCTGGCCGGTTTTTGTGTCGGGCTGGTCAGCCGGGAAAAAATCATCGACGGCCGCCGCTGCCGGGAAGGAGATCAAGTGATCGGCCTCGCCTCAAGCGGCTTGCACAGTAATGGCTATTCGCTTGTCCGCCGGATCTTCTCCGGAAAAGAAATCAAAGAACAATACGGGAGGGGACTTCTGAAGCCGACCCGGATTTATGCAAGATTGCTCCTCCATGCCATGAAGAAAATCCGGATCAAGGCCATGGCCCATATTACGGGCGGCGGATTTTATGACAATATTCCCAGGATTTTGCCTGAGGGATTGGGAGTGCGAATCCGGAAGGGGGCTTGGCCTATTCCCGCCATTTTCCACCTGATCCAGAAGAGGGGCCGTGTCGGGGAGCCGGAGATGTTCAGAACGTTTAACATGGGAGTGGGAATGGTTCTGGTTGTGGCCGCCCGGGATGCAGAAATGGCTCTCTCTGTATTTAAAAAAAGTGGTCAAAAGGCCTGGGTCATCGGAGAGGTCGTTAAAGGTTCCCGTCAGGTTCGCATTTAATCCGGCGATACGCCCTTCATTCGAGATTTTCATGACCAACCTCTTCATTGTATTATTTTATTCTTCCCATCAGTGTTTCGAAATTTTGTTTAAAGGAGGCTGAGCGGTGATGCCAAAATTTGAAGCGAGCCACTGACTTTTCCTCCTTCAAATAGAAATAAAGATCTCATACAACCATCAATGCCCTTGGGGAGAGAGAATTCTTGAAATGGCAATATCTTAATTATATACTTGAGCCAATTATTTCGAAGACAGGAGGAAAACATATGAAAAGAATCAAAAGAGCATTGATTTTTTCTCTCCTTTTAATTTTGGCCCTTGCCACACCTACGTTCTCCCAAAAGAGTGTCAGGGACCTGAAGTTTCACCATATGCAGAACTACTGCTGGATGAGGCTGGCTGAGGTCGTGCCCGCCGTTACCGATCGAGTGATTCTGCCCATCGGCACGGTCGAATCGCACGGCGCCTGTCCCATCGGAGCGGATAATATCATTCCCCAGAACTTGGCCGAACTCCTATGGGAGAAATGCAACGCCCTCATCGCACCGCCCATCAATCACGGCTTCACAGGGACGAGCATCTCCCAGTTCCCCGGCTCGATCACAGTTCGGCCGGAAGTTTTCGAAGAGTATATCTATGATGTCCTGAAAAATCTCATCCGCACCGGCTTCCGGAATGTTCTGATCGTCAACGGCCACGGAGGGAACACGGAGCCAGTGAAACGGGCTATGACACGGCTCCATGTGGAGACAGGAGCCCATTTTATGGTTGTGGACTGGTGGACGGCTGCTTTTAACGTCGTGAATGAAGTCTACGGGGCAAAAGCCCAACAGCCAGGTCACGGAGATATGGAAGAGGCGGCGCTGGTCATGGCTTATGACCCCGAGCTTGTGGATAAAAAGATGTATGAAAAGCTCGGCAAAGACAATGTGGGAAGGGCAGGCACAGATGCCGGAGTGGCCATGGTACCCGCTTGGGCGACAAGCCGGTATCCTGCGCCTGGAGCGGGATATCTTGACTTCGACATCAAAAAGGCCAAAGAGTACGCGCAAAAAAAGGCCGATTTTATCGCCGCCACATTTTGTGAGGCCGTGAAGCGCTGGGAGATGATGGAATCCTGGAAAAAGGGCAAATAACAAATAAACAGCCGAAAAAGCGAATGATAAGGACTGAACCTGCTTTTTTTATATAATTCGGGAAATGGACGGGAAGAAAGCCAGAGTCATCATTCGCCAGGCCCCGGAATACAACCCGGTCCTCATCGAGAGAATTATCAGGGAAGGTCTCGAAGAGATCGGTCTTGCTTCACGAGCTAGAGGTCGGATTACAATCAAGCCCAATGTGGTCATGGCCCACCACAAAATCGCTCCTTCCGGGTACACGCGGCCTGAGTTTCTGGAGGGTGTGGTCAATGCCCTGAGGAATCTGAGCGGCAGCGAGACAAAAATCACTGTGGCGGAGAAGAGCGGTTCCGGGCTGCCCACTTCCCGGATGTTTCGCAGGGCCGGATACTTCCGGCTGAAGAAAGAACAGCCCATTCGGCTCCTGCCTATCGAGGAAGCCAGGAAAAAGACCATTCGTCTTCAAAAAGGAGTGATCCACAAGACCGTGACCACCGCCCGTGAGGTCGTGGACAATGATTTTCTTATTTATATTCCGAAGCTCAAGACCAATTATCTCGCCCAGGGTTTGACCGCGGCCCTCAAGCTCAACATCGGAATTCTCTGTGACAGAGAAAGGATGTGGAATCATAATTACAACCTCGACGAAAAAATCGTGGACCTTTTGGAAGCGGGTTATCCGGATTTCATCGCCACGGATGCCATTGAAATCTCCATGGGAGGGAACCAATTCACCCAGCATGGGCGGCATCTGGGGATTGTCCTCATATCCAATGACCCCCTTGCCCATGATGTGGTCTGCGCCCGGATCTTTCATCTGGAGCCGAAAAACATCCGCCATCTGGCGCTGGCGTCTTCCCGGGGTTACGGCTCCATTGACCTTCAGGATATCGAGATTGCGGGAGACATTTCACTGGAAGCCGTCAGGGAGAGAACAAAGACCTGGGACGTCGGATTCATCCGCGTGGATGAAGTGAAAAGCAATATCCGGGTCCTCAGCGGCGAGCCCTATTGCTGCGGGGGATGCCAGGGGGTCTTCCTGGATTGGCTCTACATGATCAAAGACCGGAAGCCCAAGCTGTGGAAACGCCTTCCCCGCTGGACGGTGGTCATCGGTAAATACAGGGGAGATGTTACGGCGGAGAAGCTGATGATTCTGGGTTCCTGTTCAGGAATCGAGGGGAAGGTCAAATACACAAAAAAGCGAAGAATCAAAGGCTGTCCACCCAGGCATAAAGACCTTGTGCTCTGGTTTTTCTTGAAAGCCGGGATTCTCAATCCCCTCTTTCGCGTCGACCTCATCTTTGACGCCTATTTCTTTTTGTTTCTCTCATGGACGAGAAGATTTCTGAAAGGAAGGTTGTAGCGCCATGGACGGAAGACTGATCATCGGTCATCAGCGAATTGAAACAAAAGAAAAATTGACCTCAATAAATCCGGCGACCCTTGAGCCGGTGGGCGAAGTATCGCTCGCTTCCTCGGAGGACTGTCGGGAAGCCATCCGTGCCGCTGCGCAAGCCTTTCCGGCATGGCGGACTCTGCTGTCAAAAGAAAGACAGAAAATTCTCAGGAAAGCCAAAGACATTCTCCTCCGACGAAGCGAGGAAGCGGCCCGGCTGATCACGCAGGAGAAAGGGACCCCTCTCATTGAGTCCATGGCGGTTGAGGTTCTGACCGGCCTGGAAGCTCTGGATTATTATGCGCGCAGCCTTTCCGGCTCCCTGCGGCCGAAGAGAACAAAGACACAGGTCCCTCTGTTTGCGCATAAGAGGAGTGCGTATCACTTTCAACCGCTCGGCGTAACGCTCATCATTTCGCCCTGGAATTTCCCTTTTATGATTCCGCTCTGCGACATTACGAGCGCCCTGAGCGCAGGAAATACGGTTGTCCTGCGGCCTTCCACCTCCACGCCTTTGGCGGGGCTGCTTATCGGTGAGATTTTTATCGAGGCCGGTTTTCCTCCGGGCGTGTTGAACATCGTCAACTGCCGCGTTCCGCAGGCTGAGGAGATGATCACCGATCCCGCCGTCCAGACGGTCATGTTCACCGGAAGCGTCCCCGTCGGCAAAAGAATCATGGAGCTTGCCAGCCGGAATTTGACCAAAATCGTCCTGGAGTTGGGCGGAAAAGATCCGATGATTATCCTTCAGGATGCGGACCTGGAGCGGGCCTCCCGGGGCGCGGTCTGGAATGCCTTCATGAACACCGGCCAGAGCTGCGCTTCTGTGGAGCGGGTATATGCGGCCAGAGAGATCGCCGAAGAATTCACAGAAAAAGTTCTCGACCTCACACGACGGCTGAAGGTGGGAAATCCCATGGAGCCTGGGACGGATATCGGCCCGATGACCACATTGGGTCAGCTCCAGGTAGTCGAAGAGCAGCTCAGGGACGCGCGGGCAAAGGGAGCCCGGATTCTTTTCGGAGGGGAGAGAAAAGATGACCGTGCCGGTTATTTTATCACACCGGCCGTTCTGACCGGCGTCGACCACACCATGAAAGTGATGACGGAGGAAACGTTCGGGCCTGTTCTTCCGATCCAGTCATTTCAGGATGTGGAGGAGGCGGTTTCCCTGGCCAACGACTGCCGCTACGGTTTAACAGCCTCCGTCTGGACACGAAACAAAAAAACAGCCGCCTCCGTGGCGGACAGACTCGAAGCCGGCACCGTGACTATCAATGACCATATGTTTTCTTTTACAGAGCCGAAAGCCATCTGGGGAGGGATTAAGCAGACGGGAATCGGCCGTTCCCATGGGCCCTACGGCCTTCTCCACCTGATGAACATTAAATATATCAGCGCGGATTTTGTGAAAAAACCGGATCTGCTGTGGTGGTATCCCTATTCGGCGTCCAAGACTAAGGTTTTTCAAAAATCACTTATTCTTCTCCACCAACGGAATCCGGTGAAAAAAATCAGGGCCGCGTTTTCGCTTTGGCCGTCTTTTTCTTTGGTCCAGGGCGCAACCCCCTTAAGAAGCCTGCTCCGGATCGCTTCGCGGCTCTTTCGCCGTTGACCGCCTGCAAGCGGAGATTCACGGAGGCGGCATGGGCGAACAATCCTTCTCCGTCGGCCATAATCCTGGCCGCCGGCCCGATTCTTCTGATTCCATCGGAACGGACCTGAAGAGTAGTCTGGAGTCTGACAAAATCCTGCACACTCAATCCTGAGGAGAACCGGGCCGATGAGCCAGTGGGCAGAATGTGGTTCGCGTGGGACCCTCGGGCACTCCTCCTCGATGATCAGGAGCTTGCGGCCTTCTTGCTCTTCCTTCCGTCGCTTCCCCCTGTGGGCGTTAGCGTAGAGGCCTAAGTAACGAATGGTGACCTGACCCTTCTCAGGAATATGTGAGGTGACCCGGGCGATAAATTCCAGATAGTCCATCCTTTCTACCTCTTCGGCTTCTTTCCCATACCGGTAGCAGACCTTGCCCTCTTTCTCCGAAAAGGAGAGGCGCTCCAGAGAAAGCAGCGGATGGATCATGTACTTGCCCACCCGCTCGGCCTCTTTCCTGGTCTGAGCCCTGACCTTGCTGTGGACTGAAAAACCCGAGTGGCGCCAGCCTGCGATCTTCTCCACCAGGGCCTCTGAGATGAGTTCCTCCCCAAGCAGAAGAGCGAAGACCTCGCGGGAGAAGAACGCGGCGATCAGGTCATCTTGGAACTCCGCGAGATGATGAAATATCCCGTCCGGGTCCTCGCCGCCCTCGGTCACCAGGAGGTGGAGATGGGCGTGGAAATTAATCCTATCTCCTGAAGTCTGAATGACGGCCACAATCCCCGGGTGAAGCTCAGTGCCGGTTGTGGCCTGGAGGTATTTAAATATATTGACAACACCGCCAGTGTTAACTAGACTATTTCCATGGAAATGGGGGGACATGTTTTATCGATCGAAGGACCACTCTTTATTGCGGAAAACAAAGCTTCTTATTCTGTAAGAAAGCCGCGATTGTTCGACCTCCTTCGCGAATCTTTGCGTTCGCGTCATTACAGCCGACGTACGGAAAGAACCTATTGTTTATGGGTGAAACGATATATTTTCTTTCATAATGTACGCCATCCGGCGGAGATGGCAGAGCCTGAAATCAATGCTTTTCTAACCCACCTGGCCGTAAAAGAGAAAGTTAGCGCCTCGACGCAGAATCAAGCGCTTGCGGCGCTTCTATTCCTCTATCGCCACGTCGTTGGGCGCGAGGTGGGTGACCTGAGCCAAGTCATCCGCGCCCGCAAATCCACGCGCCTTCCCGTGGTCATGACGCGCGAAGAGGTGAAATCCGTTCTTGCGCAACTCACCGATTATAAATGGCTAATGGCATCACTCATGTATGGGGCAGGCCTCAGGCTTAGCGAATGCCTGCGTTTGCGTGTCCAAGACATCGATTTCGGGCGAAACGAAATTCTTGTCCGTGACGGCAAAGGGGCAAAAGACCGGATCACGATGTTGCCAATATCCCTCAAGGTTCCGCTTCAGGATCATCTGACGAAGGTCAAGGAGATCCACGCAAAGGATTTGGCTGCCGGGTGGGGGCGCGTTCAATTGCCCGAAGCTCTGGATCGTAAGTATCCCAACGCACCTACTGAATGGCGCTGGCAGTGGATCTTTCCCCAGGGAAATCGCTGGAAGAATACGAAGACCGGAGAAGAGGGACGCCATCACATTGACGAATCGATCCTTCAAAAAGCCGTTAAAGACGCGGTTGCTCGGGCTGGATTGACCAAGCGAGCCACATGCCATACTTTCCGTCACTCTTTCGCCACGCATTTGTTGGAAGGAGGTTATGATATTCGGACGGTCCAGGAGCTCTTGGGCCATAAGGATGTCAAAACAACGATGATTTACACACATGTCCTCAACCGGGGACCGGCCGGAGTTCGGAGCCCGGTCGATGGACTTTGAGCTGGTCATGAAGCATATTATGCCGATCCTTATAAAACACTATGATAATAACATCACCTTGACGGGAAATGTTGAAAACATTGCAATTAGGCCAGAAATGATGCCGTATTCACCGGCGTCTTATACGGCACTCAATGCCGTCCTTAGGGTTTTATATGGATACATATAAACATTGTTATGCATAAAGATAAATGATGGAAAAAGAAGATTACCACGTAAGAGAGGTTTATGCCCATTACGGTTTAGCTATGTATTCAGCGCAGTCATTAGAAAAAGCTATATGTATCCTTCTTACTGCTGAAACATCGGACCCAAAAACAATGACAAAATCTGATTATGATAGGATTTTAAAAAGTTATTTTGATAAAACGTTTGGGGTCTGTATTAAAAAATTGAACACCACCATTGAAATCACGCCTAAATTAGAAGAAAGATTGCAAAACGCACTCGAAAAGCGTAATTTGCTTGCCCATACTTATTTTTGGGACAGGGCTGCTCATTTCATGCGAGAAGACGGAAGAAATTATATGATTAGAGAATTGAATGAAATAACTGATTTTTTTGAAAAGCTTGATAGTGAGATATCAGAAATTAATCATAAATGGTTATCCAAGTTAGGAATTTCTGAGGACTGGATAGAAAAACAAATGGAAAAAATTATTAAAAATTTGACCATTGCATAACAACCCAATCCAGCGGACGTAACTCGCCGCTTTCTTAAGTTCGCTGGCTCGTTACGCCGCTGATTTTTATGTTATACATATGAAAAAAATCAAAAAATATTGTCTAAAGTCATTGCCTTACCTTGTATGTATAATTGCTGCATATGTTTTTTTTATTGTAGGTAATAAACTCCATTCTGACATAAAAGGCATAATACATGGTATAGCAGGTTCATTCCTTTCTATCCCTGCCCTCTACCTTATCTATGAATTATCAAAAAATTATTCTCAACGGAGATTAAATAAAGAATTGTTCGATTATGCAAAAATGCAAATCGACAGAGATGTATTGTCAATAATTAACCAACTAATGAAAGTAGTTTTGTCTTATGAAAAAGTAGCTATATCTCCAGAAAGCATAAAAAGCTTTCTATCCCAGCAAAAAAACGATCTCACCACAACAATAAAGACAAATGAATATTTGGGTTTTCAAGTTTTTAAAAATTGGTCAATCACAGAAAGGAATATTACAAAAATCTTAGAAAATTCATTTATTCTCCAACACTTAGATAACGACCAACTTATTGTTATTATTGACTTGTTAAAAGAAATTAGATCATTCGAGTTCATGCCTAAAAATATAGATGATTTATATATTCCAATAGGTAAAAATGTAAAAGGATACAAAATTGAAAGTGGTAAGAATCTCAATGAAAGAAACGATGAATATCCTGACAGATACTTGTTATTAAAACATTTAGAAGGGGATAAATTTATGGTAAAAGACTTTGGCGACTTTGCTCTTTACCAAAAAGAAAAGCTCTTACAGGTATACAGAGTTAACGATAAATATCTAGACTATTTTGCGGAATCGCTTCTTGACTTGATCAGCAGTATAAAACTTTGGGTAGAATTAACTGGCTACGAATTTTTAATAGATACAAAGCTATTTAGGCCGTCTTTAAGAAAAAATGTATAACAAATCGCTGCACTGGACGCAAAAGGCGCGCCAGTGACCTCTAATGTTAGCAAGATTTCTATTATTTGTATAAACCTTTTAAAGGAGGAGGTATGAAA
>JBAVVD010000093.1:0-1692 GCA_049697115.1 Candidatus Aminicenantales bacterium | reverse complement strand
CGAGGAGTGGGCTGAAAAGCACGCCATGCTCTGGACCTACTACGACAAGGCAGCCGCCGATTACTTCCTGACCTTCCCCGGCAAAGAGATAATCGAGCTTTCGGCAACCGAGATGGCCCGGTGGGTTGACGCCGCCTCCGTGGTGAAAGACACCTACATGGTGGACAAGGCCGCTCTGGGGCTGACCGTAGATGAATACGAGGACTACATAAACCAGCAGGTAGCTTACTGGTCGGCTCTGGCGCCATCGCTAGAAGATTGCGTCACCTGGGTTGAGACCGAGTTAAAACCGCTCGTACCGACACAATAGATAACTTAATCGCTCCCACACGGGACTTAGTTAGGGGTGCCGGGAGACAGCCTTTAGTTTTCGGGCACCCCTAAAGAACGGTTTAAGCCTATGTCGGGCAAAATTGAACGCCTGGAAAGATTCGTCGATTCTTTTAGCAACTGGCTTAACTGGGTAGCGGGCGTGGGCCTGGTGGCCATTCTCGGCCTCACCGTAGCCGATATATTCGGCATCAAGCTCGCCCAGGCCGGAGTTCCTTTCTTCCGCCCTATCCCCGGCGGTATCGAGGTGGTGGCTTTCCTGGGGGTGGTGGTAACCGTCTTCGCCATCGCCTACACGCAGGTTCTGCGCGGGCACATCAGGGTGGAATTCGTGGTAATGAGACTGCCCCCGCGGGCGCAGTCGGCTATCGCCGCCTTTATCTGGTTCCTCAGTCTGGTTCTGTTCGCCATGCTCGCCTGGCAGAGCGTCGAGTACGGGCTGAGCCTGCAGGCCAAGGGCACCGTCTCCATGACGCAGAGGATACCCTTTTATCCCTTCGTCCATGCCATCGCTTTTTGCTGCATCCCACTCTGCCTGGCGCTGGCGCTGGAGTGCTTTAAGTCGGTGCGGAAGGCGGTGAAAGGGTGAGCCCGGTTACCGTCGGCCTTATCGGCATCGGCGTGCTGGTGCTGACCTTTCTCATCGGCATGCCCGTGGGCTTTGCCATGGCTTTCGTCGGCACGGCTGGTTTCTGCTTTCTGGTTGCGCCCGACGCGGGCTTGAGCCTGCTCGCCCGCGACTTTTTCAGCAACCTTTCCGCCTACTCCCTGACCGTCATTCCCATGTTCATCTTCATGGGCTCGATTGCCTACGCTTCGGGGATGAGTCGAAGGCTCTATGAAGCGGGCTATACCGTCTTCGGGCAGATGCGGGGGGGGCTGGCTATGGCCACCATCGCCGCCTGCGCCGGCTTTGCCGCCATGTGCGGTTCGACCAACGCCACCGCCGCCGCCATGGGCCGAGTAGCCCTGCCCGAGATGAAGAGGTACAACTATAACGATTCGCTCGCCACCGGCTGCGTCGCCGCCGCGGGCAGCCTGGGCATACTTATTCCCCCCAGCACCATTTTCATCATCTACGGCATAATGACCGAGCAGTCCATAGGTAAGCTGTTTATCGCCGGCGTTCTGCCCGGCATACTCCTGGCCGGACTGTTTATCGCGGTGGTGGTCATCCTCTGCAAGCGCAACCCCAACCTCGGACCAGGGGGAGTGCCGACCACCTTTAAGCAAAAGCTGGCCGGGCTGGCCGGGGTTATCGAGATGATGGTCCTGTTCGCCCTGGTGATCGGGGGGCTGTTTCTGGGCTGGTTCAGCCCCACCCAGGCAGGAGCCGCCGGCGCCTTCGGGGCTCTGCTCATC
>JBAVVD010000092.1:0-1721 GCA_049697115.1 Candidatus Aminicenantales bacterium | reverse complement strand
CGCCAACTCCAACCGCATCGAACGCGCACGTTCAACATAGGCGATATATTGATCAGCCAGCGCAAGGATTGAAATGCGCGATAGATCAATTTTATGAGTCCGCGCCAAGTCGAGAAGCAAATCAAGTGGGCCTTCAAAGCCCTCCACGTCGATAATGAGCGCCTCATCGTCAACTTCAACCGCTTCAATACGGCGCGGGTCGGACTCTCCATCCGGCCACGAATTATTTGAATCTGGTACATTGTCAGACATGGTCGGAAGTTAGCCGTTTCCAACGCCCAATGCACAACCTTTTGTCAGAAAATGCGGGTTTTCCCCAAGCCTGTTAAGGCTTCAGGCAAAGGCCGCTTCCATTACAGTTTCCCAGTCTTTCAACGCAACCTTGGTATCAAAGCGCTGGGGCTTGCGACGATGTTTCAAAGCCGCTTTTGCCCGTACCATTGCTTTTCCAGCGAGTGGAATTGCCGCTTCAGCAACTTGTTCCATTTCTTCAATGACGCCATTGCAATGCAGAACCACATCGCAACCAGCATTGAGAGCAGCCGCCGTCTTTTCTGCAAAACTTCCACTCAGCGCTTTCATTGATAGATCATCCGTCATCAACAAGCCGTTGTAGCCAAGCTGTTTACGTATGACATCACGAATAACGATTTTAGAAAGTGTGGCTGGATTGTTTTTATCAATTGCTTCGAAAACAACATGGGCGCTCATGGCCATTGGGCAATCGGCAAAGGCAGCAAATGTGCGGAAGTCCAGCGCTTCAAGTTCAGCACGATTGGCAGACACCCTTGGCAATTCCTTATGGCTGTCCACCGTTGCACGGCCATGGCCTGGAATATGCTTCATGACGGGTAAAACCCCACCATCCAGAAAGCCTGCAACATGTGCCCGCGCCAAGGTTAGAATAATTTCGGGTGACGAATCATAGGCACGATCACTGATAACGGCATGCGCCCTAGGTTGAGGTACATCTAAAACAGGCAGACAATTCACAGTTATCCCTGCTGCTTCCAAGTCAGCAGCCATCAGGCGGCCAACATTACGGGCAGCGCGCAAAGCATGTAACGGACATTTGGCATACATTTCACCAAAACGTGCGGCCGGTGGGTATTTACGCCATTCAGTGTTCGCTTCAGGCTTCATGCGCTGAACGCGACCACCCTCTTGGTCAATCATCACTGGCGCATCTTTGCGGCCAACGGTATCACGAAAATCGGCTGTTAAAGCCGCCAATTGCGCAGTCGAAGCGCAATTACGCTGGAACAAGATCAAGCCCCAAGGCTGCTGTTTTCGAAACAATTCTTTTTCGCTAGCCGTGAGTTCGGTCCCTGCACAGCCGCTGATGTATGCTTTGATTTGCCGTTGCATATTATAAAATCCTCAATCTCTGATTTCATCCCATAGCAGAAACGGGAATCAAAGTTGCAATCCTATTCATCACAAAGTTATTTTTTGTTAAATTGGATGCTTAACGTCTTTTTACAAGGCAATCACGTTCGCCACCGGCAAAAAGTGAAGAGCAGACTGCATTAGCCTGTGCTTGGCTTTCCATGCTTCCCACGCTCAAACGATAGCGCGTTGCACCGCCAACTGTAGCTTCAGATATAATCGGGGAAAAACGGCCCAAAGTACCGCTGTGCTTGGCCTTGAGGCGAGAAAATTCGGTTGTCGCTTCCGCTTTGGACCGGAACGAGGCGAGTTGCACAACAAAGCCACCTGCC
>JBAVVD010000091.1:0-1539 GCA_049697115.1 Candidatus Aminicenantales bacterium | reverse complement strand
CAGTTGGTCGGAGGACATTTGGTCGAGATTGGGCGAAGAAGTCATGCTGCGGATTTTGCCAGAGCAGGCAGTTCGCGGCGATAGACCGATAGGCGAATGGCAGCCGTTAAAGCAGTGTGATCGAGCCTCCAGAACCCGCGCGTAGCCATGGCAGACCCGGCACCAATGCCTGAAGTTGCTCGGTATCCAGTTCCATCTCAGAACCATGGCGAATGCCAGGCCGATGGAACTTGCCTTGGTTCAACCGGCGCGCCGCCAGCCATATTCTAAAGCCGTCATGCACCAGCACTTTCATGCGATTGGCGCGGCAATTGGCGAACAGATAAGCACAGTGCGGCTGCGCCGCACCGAACACCGCTATCACGCTGACCAATGCCGTCTAGGTGCCGGCGCGCATGTCCATCGGCTCGATGGCAAGCCAGATGGCGTCGATGCGAATCATCGCAAAAGGTCTCGAAGAAAGGTCGCGCAGGCAGCAGCATTTTCAGCGGGCCAGTTCACTTTGACGGTGCCTCGCGGGTGCTGTATTTCAACGCAACTGTTCGATGAGGACGGGTGAGATTTTGCCCCAGCCAGCCACACGTGTAATGGAATAAATGCAGGTCGCAGCGCTGTGCTTTTCTGCGATTGCAGCCGAATCCATTTGTGGACGAGGTTATGGCTGAGTGCGATGCTGGCAATCGAAGCACCAGGCTGGGCACACTCTTGAATGACTTGGGCTCTGAAGGAATTGGAGTAGGAACGGCGTGTTGGTTGCACGAAATACCCGCTTAAAAGGCTATAACTGGTGTCCACTTAATTTAAGTGAACACCATGTCTTGGCTTTTCGGAGCTGGGTAGATGACTTGGCCGGACGCATACACCGTATCGTTCACAAGTCCCACATCATCGAACTGAAAGGCGAATCAATGCGAAGAATCAAAATTCGCAAACGGTCGTAAGAGCATCTGACGCTTATCCAGGTGGGGAATACGAATGCAATTGGTCAAGTTGAATGCAAGCAGGTGGTCAAATACAACTAAATCAGATTTTTTAAGTAATTTTTCCTTAGCGGAATTAAGTTTTTTGCTATGCTCCTTGGATCATCCTACCTAATCAGATCTGTGGGTTGAAACCGTAATAAATCCCAGTCCCGCTGCTAGCCCCTATTGGAGTTCAACAGTCCAGAGGTGATCCAGGTGGGTTGTGTAGATGCGGCTTAGTTTCTGGAGGCTTCATACCCCAGGCTGGCGTTACGGGAATACGTCCAAGGTGTACCGTACCTCGGCCCCATTTTTCGTTGAAATGATCCATCAAAGATTTATGAGGCGCGGCGGCTGTATGTTGGCGAAATTATCAGGTGTGTATTCTTCTGGCTTACGCCACTGACAAATCCAGTGGGGTAAGCCAGCCTATTAATTATTTGACGTTACGGCTTGGCAACGTGCCAGACTTGGTTGACGCCGTCACCGGTTGTATCCCCTGGCTTGGTATCTTTGACCCAGCTGTAAAGTGGCATGCCTTTGTATGCCCATTGTTTTGTGCCATCGTCTCGAGTGA
>JBAVVD010000090.1:0-1663 GCA_049697115.1 Candidatus Aminicenantales bacterium | reverse complement strand
CTTTTCCAGCGCACGGCGCGAAGACGGGATCGGGCCGGTTCCCATGATTGCCGGGTCGACACCGGCGGTGGCCCAGGAGACTATGCGCGCCAGCGGCGCTGCGCCGCGGCGGACAGCTTCCGCCTCGCTCATCAAAACCGCAACGGCAGCGCCGTCATTGATGCCCGATGCATTAGCGGCCGTCACGGTGCCTTCCTTGTCAAAGGCTGGGCGCAATTTGTTGATGCCGTCGAGTGTCACGCCGTGCTTGATATATTCATCGTCCGAAACCACCACATCGCCCTTGCGGCCCTTGATGGTGACCGGGATGATTTCATCTTTGAACTTGCCAGCCTTCTGCGCAGCCTCCGCCTTATTTTGTGAGGCAACAGCGAAACTATCCTGTTCGTCGCGTGTCAACTGCCACTTTTTGGCAACGTTTTCGGCTGTTGTGCCCATGTGATAGCCAAAAAACGCGTCCGTCAGGCCGTCCTTCAGCATCGTGTCCATTAGTTCGAGCGAGCCCATTTTGGTGCCGTTGCGCAAATGGGCAACGTGCGGTGCGCCGGACATTGATTCCTGGCCGCCTGCAACGATGATCTTGGCATCGCCCATGGCGATCTGCTGCATGCCGAGCGCGACTGCCCGAAGACCGGAGCCGCAAAGCTGGTTCAGGCCCCAGGCGGTTGCTTCCTGCGGAATGCCCGCGCCCATTGCTGCCTGGCGTGCCGGGTTCTGGCCCTGTCCTGCAGTCAAGATTTGGCCCATAATGACTTCATCGACTTCGCCCGGCGCAACGCCTGCGCGCAACAGTGCTTCCTGAATGGCGATGGAGCCGAGCGCATGTGCGGTTACACCTGCTAACGCGCCATTGAACGAACCGACCGGTGTGCGGGCGGCGCTGGCGATGACGATGGACTGGCTCATGTAAGTTCTCCCGTATGTTTCAAATGTGCCGCTGCGACGGCTTTTGCCCAAAGCTTTCACCGGAATAGGTTGCTGTCAAACGGGAAAATGGGATTACGACTTCCCGCCAAGGTTCAAGCCCGATTTGCTGCATCAACCATGTTGCTGCACTGCGCTTTCGCGGCGCACAATTTTGCTTGGAAAGTGCAGCATTTTGCGCCTATGCTGCACAAAAGCAGATGAAACTAAAGAAAGTTACTGCTTACCTTTGTGTGGCGAGTTTCATCGGGAGGCGAGACATGGCTGCGAAAACAGGTGACATTGTCATCAAGAAATACGCCAACCGGCGGCTCTACAATACGTCGACGAGCACTTATGTGACGCTCGAGGACCTCGCCGAAATGGTCAAGAAGGGCGAGGATTTCACCGTTCAGGATGCCAAAACCGGTGAGGACATCACGCATCCGGTTTTGACGCAGATCATTTTTGAACTTGAGAACAAGGATGGGCAGACGATGCTGCCGATCCCTTTCCTGCGTCAATTGATCTCCTTTTACGGTGATCAGATGCAAATGGTCGTGCCCAGCTTCCTTGAGCAATCGATGAAGGCGTTCGTCGGCGAACAGGAGCGGATGCGTGAGCAAATGGCTGCGGCGTTCGGCAAGACGCCTGTCGGCATGATCGGAATTGAGCCTATGAAGGCAATGGAAGACACAGTGCGGCGCAATGCCGAGATGTTCCAAAACGCGATGAAAATGTTCATGCCGTTTGCCGTGCC
>JBAVVD010000089.1:0-36099 GCA_049697115.1 Candidatus Aminicenantales bacterium | reverse complement strand
TATGTCCTTTCGCATTCAGGCGCTCCTTCCAGCTCTCGCTATGAAAGAAGTACCTTACTCCTTTTCCTATTAACCGGACATTTTCATTTTGCCCAAATAGGACATTATCACTTTGCCGTGACACATGTTTCAAAACTGTGTTCCGTTAAAATTAAAATCAGACATTTTGTAAAAATCAAAAGTAGACAGGGGGGTTAAAAGGGAAACTCGGCGACCCGTAAAAGAGCTGAAACGGATTCAGTCCGAGGCCTACCGCAAAGCCCAAGAGATCAAGGGAAAAGCGGATGCCGAGGCCACCCGGATCTATGCCCAGGCGTACAATCTTGACCCGGAGTTCTATCAGTTCATGAAGACCCTGGAGACCTACCGGGCGAGCCTGAACAAGGATACCTGGCTGCTGCTGTCCACGGACAGTGAGTTCTTGAAGTACCTGAAGAGCTCGGCCGGCAAATAGATCTCCTGAAGTTGAAGTATTTACGAATTGGAAGGTGAAAGAGAGAAGGATTTCTATCTTTTTGAGGAGAGGATCGTCCGCAGCCTTTCCTGTGAGATATTTCCCCCAGAGAGGATGAGCACCACTTTCTTGCCCTGAAGCCTGTCTTTGATTTTTAATGCCGCGGCCAGAGGGGAGGCTCCGGCCTCTTCGGTCAGGTTCCTGACCAGTTCCAGATAGATCCGGACAGCCTGCTCCATCTCCTCTTCAGAGACAAGAATAAAATCGTTGAGATATTTCCATAGGATTTCCTGGGGAAGAGCATATCCGGTCATAGTAGCCAGGCCTTCCGCCCGGGTTTCCATTTTATCCATGACGATCTTTTGATTCTTCCAGGAAAGATAGGCCGCCGGCGCCTGTTCCGCCTGGACAGCGATAATTTGGACTCCAGGATTTACAGTCTCTTTCACCAGGCAGCAGCCTGCGGCTCCGCTTCCGCCGCCGACAGGGACAATAATGATATTCAGATCCGGACAGTCTTCAAAAATTTCGAGTGCATACGTGGCCACACCGGAAATAATGTGCGGCTCGTTGGCCGCGTGAATATAGCGGGCTCCCTTTGTGACGGCCAATTTCTCGGCATAATCTTTTGATTCGTCAAAGATTCTTCCGGAAAAAATGACTTCAGCTCCGAATCCCCGGACGGCCTTCACTTTGACCGGATTGGCTTTTTCCGGCATGACGATCGTGGCCCGCACACCGAAGAGCTTTGACGCATAGGCGATGGACTGGGCATGATTTCCAGTGGACGCCGTGATGACGCCTCTGGCTTTTTCATCCGGGGAAAGATGATAAATGAGGTTGATCCCTCCCCTGGCCTTAAAGACGCCGGTGGGCATGTGATTTTCGTGTTTGATGAGGACTTCTGCACCCAGGAGCTCGTTCAATGCCGGATACGTATACAGGGGCGTCCTTGGAAGATAATCTTTAATGATATTCCTGGCTTCCAAAATGTCTCTGAACGAAGGCCATTCACACATGACTTTCCACTCTCCTCGATGTCTTCATGGGACATCCCAGAAACTCTCGCTCCGGATCTACCGGATTTCGTTCTTCAATAATTCGACCAGCCGGTGCTTGTTCGGGAACAGAGCCGGCGTTCCTCCGGTGTGAAAAAAGACAATCTTATCTTCTTTCCTGAAATGGCCCTTCTGGATCAAGTCTATAAGCCCGATCATGGCTTTGGCGGTATAGACCGGGTCCAGGACGATCCCTTCCCTGACAAACACCTGCCGAACGACTTCAGCCACATCGCGGTTGACGATGCCGTAGCCGTCTCGGATATACCCGTCAAAAACAAAGACATCCTTCTCCTGAATGTTCGTCTCCAGATCAAGGGCTCGTTCCGTGGAGCGGGCAATGGCCAGCACTTCTTGGGTAAACGATGTTTTTTCATCGGAGACGCTGATTCCAAGAACTTTCGTTTTTGGTTTTAAAGCCTTTGCTCCCACAGCCAGTCCGGCCTGGGTGGCTCCTGAGCCTGTGGCATGGATGACATAGTGGACATCAATACCCAGAGCCTCCGCCTGTTCCAGCATTTCCTGGAAAGCATTGACATAACTGATGGCCCCGAGCGGCAAATCCATGGACCCCATAGGCATGGAACCTCCCACAGCCACGACATAGGGCGTATGACCTGTTTGCCGGACTTCATGGATCACCTCTTCCACAGCCGCTAGAGCTTCTTTGTGTCCCACGGTTTTTCCTTTGTCCCCTTCTTTAATCCGGATATCCGCTCCCAGGATGTAGTCCAGGAGAAGGTTTCCGTCAAATTCATCGGGAAGCTCACTGGTTTTAAAAAGAATAAGGATGGGCTTGATTCCGTATTTTCTGGCCGCGGCCGCGGTTTGCAGGCACCAATTGGACTGGAGGCTGGCCCAGGTGATCAGGACGTCTGCCTTTTTTTGCAGAACATCGGGAATAATGAACTCCAGCTTCCGTGACTTATTTCCGCCAAAGGCCAGGCCTGTGAGATCATCCCTCTTTATGAAGATTTCGGGCCCGCCGAGTTCACGCGAGAGATTTTCCAGCTTGTAGAAAGGAGTCGGCAGAGGAATCAATTGAATCCGGGGGAAATTATGAATTCTTTTTTCGACGTCTGAAATCGTATATGAAGCCATCTTTTCCTCTGCCGTATAAATTATCAAAAAAAAGATCGGAAATCAAAAAAATCCTCCTTCATACGCGACCTTCTTCACCGCATACTCCTAGCCTTTCCGTATTCACGGATTTGGATGTGCTTCCAGGAACATATCGGGCATGTTTAAAACCGGTGTGTGTCTCCAGATTTTTGCTTTTTAAAATTTTTTACAGGCCGACTGCAGTTCCATGAACTTCCTGTGCGCCCAGAAGCGGATCCGATCCCCGTAGAAATAAAAGATGGGAATGACGATAAGAACAAAGAACGTGGAGCTCACAAGCCCCCCCACATTCACCAGGGCAAAGGTCGACCATATCTGCCTTTTCCCGGCCTCTCCTTGAAGGAGGAGCATGGGCAGCATGCCGAAGACAGTGGTGCTTGTGGTCATAAAAATGGGCCGGACTCTCTCCCTCGCCCCCTGGACAACCGCTTCCAAAAGCTCAAATCCTTGTTTCCTCTTGAGGTTGATGTGGTCCACAAGGAGGATGGCGTTGTTGACAACGATACCGCCGAGAAGGATGACTCCGATATAGGCCCTGGAATCAAAAGGATAGTCGGCGATCACAAAGGCCACAAAAACGCCGATGAGCGCCAGAGGGACGGCCAGCATGACGACAAAGGGATGGATGAACGACTCATAGAGGCTGGCCAGAATCATGAAAATGATGATCAGAGAGAAAACGACAGCGAACTTGATCTGGCCCTTTTCTTCTCCGGTCATCAGCCATGTTTCTTCCAGGCTGGCGGAAAAGCCGGGCGGCACGTGGAGGCTGTTAAAAACGGCATTTTTGTATTTTTCCTCGGCCTTTTGCGGTCCCCGGAATTCCCACATAACGGTCTGCTGAAACTGCTGATTCTCCCGGTCTATGGAACCGGCGATCGGTTTTTCTGTCAGAGAAGCAATCTCTCTGACTCTCAGATACTCACCGCTCTGGGTCCTGATCAGAGAGTCGAGAAGGCCCTGCAAATCCATGGCCTCCGCTTCTGGAAATTTAATGTTCAGAGCGACTTCCCGGCCTCCTATTTTGACCCGCTGCAGAGTTCCGAACCGTCCTTCAAGGAGAGTCTGAAGATGGAAATAGAGGTATTGAGGATCAATGCTGTATTTTCTCATGGATTCCTTATTCAGCTTAAGAATATTCTCATAAGAGTCACCTCTCCACCAGCCGTATTGGCTGGAGACGATCCGGACCTCTTTGATCCTCGGATTTCTCCTTAAAGTCTTCTCAAGACCGGCGGTGATCTCTCTGAGCTTTTTCAAGTTGTATCCGTTTAACTTAATGCGTGAGCTGTAATATGTACCGGCGTCCATAGGGGAATAATAGAACTGAGGGTCAAATCCGGAGACGCCAATGGTGATTCCGGCAAACTGGGTGGCCAGCCGGATCAGTTCTTCTTTGAGCAGATAGGGATGAAAGGAATTTTCCACGGAAGGAGGGAAAGAGATTCGAATATTTGCCCTTTCCGAAGAAATAAAAGAATCCATCTCCTTGGCATAATCGGCCTCAAGCACTTTCTCCTCGAACTTTCGGATCACTTCGTCTGTTGTGGCAATGTCCGCTCCCGGAGGCATGCCGACAGAGACATACAGGATATTTTTGGAATACCAGGGGAAAAAAGTTCCAATGGTCACTTCGGATTTGAACCATTTGTAGCTCCCGTAGAGCATGGCCGCGAGAATGAGAATGATCTCCAGCGGATGTCGGAGGATTCTCCGGAGAATTTGATCATAGAAGCGGAACATTTTTCCCTTTGGCCTTTCTTGGCTCCTCTTTACCAGTTTGGGGCTCAACGCGGGGATTAAAGAAAAAGAGACCAGGAATGATGCGGCAAGGGCCGAGGAGATGATAAAAGCCAGAGGCAGATAATAAATTTTCAAGCGTCCCTGGAAATAGGGGAAACATAAAAATACACTCATGGTGGTCAGCGTCGAGGCCAGGACGGCGATAAAAACCTCTCGGGGAGCCTGAACGGCCGCTTGCAGCGGCGGAACACCCTTTTCCCGAAGACGGAGGATGTTCTCAAAAACGACGATGGAGTTGTCCACAAAAGTGCCGAATCCCAGGGCCAGCGCTCCGAGAGTCAGCATGTTCAGCGAAATTTTAAAGACATAGATGAGGTTAAATGTGATGACCATGGAAAAAGCGATTGAAGAGAGAATTAAAAGCGCCGGTTTTACCCTTCTCAAAATGCCAAATATCAAGGCAAAAATCACGAGAATGATCAAACCTGCCAGAAGGTAAAGGCTGTTTAAATTCTTATGGATTTCCCCGCTTTCATCATTCCCGAGAGTAAAAATTAAGTCCGGCGGCAATTCTTTTTGAATGTGCGCAAGCTTTGTCTTCACCGCACGGGCCACCTGGAGAGTATTTTCCCCTTTTTCTTTGGCGATACTCAGGTTGACCGTGGGCTTTCCATTGATCCTGTTGATGGCATGGACATCGCCGTAAGCCGGAATAATCCGGGCCAAATCTTTTAAATAAACCGGACGGCGGCCGGAATAAGCCACAATGGTCTCCCCCATCTCCGCAAGTCCATGGACGACATCGGAGACCTTCAGAAGATATTCCTGAGTTCCTTTTTTGACTTTTCCTGTTGGGTATGTGCGGGCGCGGTCGTGGAGGGCGAGGGTTACCTGGAAGGGATGGATCCCAAATGCCTTTAATTTCTTTTTGTCGAGAATGATTCTAATTTCAGGATCGGACCCGCCGCTCACTTCCACACGGGAAATGCCCTTCACAGAGCCAAGTCCGAATTCGACTTTGTCTTTGACGATTTCTCTCAATTTCTGGAGGGGATAATCGCCCGAGACCGTATAGCTGAGAAACGGGCTGACCCGGAAATCCTCAGGGACATAGGGAAAGACGACCGGCTGGACGCCATAGGGAAGCTTCCGTCTGGCCTTGGCCAATTCCTCTCTCAAAGCCAGGAGGGCGAATTCCATGTTGGCTTTGGCATCAAATTCGAGCGTGATCCGCGCCCTTCCGATACCGGATTCAGAAGTGATTTTTTTCACTCTTTTGACCGAAGCGCACACTTCTTCCAGAACAGAGGTGACCCGTGTCTGGATGGTCTCCGGAGGAACTCCATACCATTCCGCCTGAATGTCCACCTGTGGAAAGTCTTCCTTGGGAGCAAGTTCGAGAGGAGTGTGGAGAAAAGAGTAAATTCCAAGGACAAGCAGGGCCAGAAAACACATGGCCGTCGCCACAGGCCTTTCAATAAATATCTTCATGGTTCAAAATGGATCGGACGTGAACAGGTTACATGGACTATCTTTGATCCCCTTTCTTTCAGGGAATTTTAACTTTTTTTGGCTTTCCAGTTCTCTGTCCATTCATAAATCACAGGGATCAGAATTAACGTCAGAAATGTGGATACTATCAGGCCTCCAATCACTACGATGGCCAGCGGCTGCTGCAGCTCAGATCCTTTCCCGATGCCGACGGCCATGGGCAAAAGCCCGAAAATGGTTGTGACCGTGGTCATGAGAATCGGCCTCAGACGGATATGGCTGGCCTCGACTACCGCCTCTCTGAGCCCCAGGCCCGCTTTCCGGAGCTGATTGGTGCAGTCAATTTTCACGATGGCATCATTGACGACAATCCCGACCAGGACGACGGCTCCGATGACAGAGATGACATTGACCGTTTTTCCGGTAACGAGCAGGGCCAGGATCGATCCGGAAACGCCCATGGGCAGCGTGAACAGAATCAGGAACGGATGAAGGAGGCTTTCAAACTGGGCCGCCATGATCATATACGTGAGTCCAATTGCCAGAAGGAAGGCCAGAATAAGGCTCCGGAAAGACCGTCTCATCTCTTCCGCTTCCCCGCTGAAAACAATTCTGTAATTGGAGGGAAGGGAAAGTCCGGCAATTATTTTTTGGACGGCCGGAACGACCTGGCTGATTTTTGTCCCGTGAAGGTTGGCCGTGAGCAGAACTTCCCTCTGCTGATTCTCCCTCCGGATCTCTTTGGGGCCCCGGACAACCTCACGGGTGACGAGCTCCCGTAAAGGGATCAGAACTCCCTGATAAGGAAAGTGCGCATTGAGCAGTGCGTCTATATTTTCTCTCCCTTTTTCTTCCAGCCGGACCAGAATATCATATTTTTTCTCCAGCTCGTTATACTGGGAGGCCAACCTCCCCCGGACGGCATGGACGATAAAATTACCGATATCCGCCGAAGAAATATTCGGGTATTTTCCCAGGGCGTCTTTCTTTATTTGTATCAGGAATTCCGTCTTTCCTTCTCCGATGTTTGTGTCCAAATCGGCAATTCCTCGGACATCCTTCAGCTTCCCGGCCAGCTTCTCCGAAATTGCTTCCAGCCGGATCAGGTCATCGCCTTTGATCCTCAGGCCTATCTCAGCCGTCGAAAAGGCCAAAAACTGAGCCAGCGTGGACTGCTCTTTGAGGAGGGAGTAATGAAGATCAGGAATGCTGGCGAGTCTTTGTCTCAAAATCTCCAGCACAGGCTCCATCCGGTCCGGATTTTTCACCCGGACATGGATTTGGCCGGAGTTCAGTGATATCTCCGGATTCAGGCCCTCCATGCCGCTGACAATACCGGTTTGAGAAAATGTCAGTGCGACATCTTTTTGCCCGGCCAGGAAGTTCTCCACTAAACCCACCACATCGGATGTCTGCTCAAGGGAATAGTTCTCGGGAGTTCTCAAAAATAGTTCGAACGATGCCGCCTCGACTTTTGGCATCAGCTCGCGCCGAATCTGAGTTCCCAGAAGAATAGTCCCTCCAAAAAAGACCATGGCGCCGGCTATGACCCGGACCTTGTTGTTCAGGCTCCACATGAGAAACTGCTCGTAGCGCCTGGAAAACCCTTTGTATGCAAAATTGAAGACTTTGAAGACGGTTTTAACCGCAGGCCTGAATGGCAGGCTCAGATAATGGACGATCCATAAAAAAAGCTGGAGGAAAAAACTCAGGATCACATTCGCGACAAAAAAGATGCCTTTGGGAACGGCATAGAGAAGCCAGTGAATTCCTTTGATAGGAAGGACCAAATATTTGAATTTTCTTTTCTTTCCTGCGGTCTCCTTCTGCGCGGATGGATTTTTTCCGGGGAATTTTGTCTCGACTTTCTGGAAATCAAACTGACGGGATTCGAGCATGGGAAGAAGCGTCAGGGAGATGAAAAGCGAGGAAAGGAGGGAGAAGGTCACGGTCAGGGCCTGGTCTTTGAACAATTGCCCGGCCACGCCGTGAACATAAATCACGGGAAGGAAAACAGCGATGGTCGTAAAGACCGTCGCGGCCACCGCCATCCCCACTTCTTTGGTCCCGGTATAAGCGGCTTCCGGAAGGCTTTTTCCAAGGCTTTTGTGACGGAAAATATTCTCCGAGACAACGATCGAAGCGTCCACGAGCATCCCCACGCCCAGAGCCAGGCCTCCCAGGGACATAATGTTGAGGGTGATATGACGGTAATAGAGCAGATTGAACGTGCCAATGACAGAGATGGGAATGACTGCTGAGATGATTAGAGGAGTCCTCAGTTCCTGAAGAAAAAGAACCAGGACCAGAAACGCCAGTATCCCTCCCAGTATTAAGGACGTCACAACCGAGGAAATGGCCTGCTCGATGTATTTGGCTTGCTCGGACACAATCTGGACGCGAATCCGGGGATTCTCTTTTTGAATCTGCCCGATCAAGTTCCTCGCTATTCTAGTGACTTTTACAGTATTCGCGCCGGATTCTTTCCGGACGAGAATACCGATGCTTTCCTTCCTGTTCAGCCGCGTCATCCCCTCCCGTTCTTTCAGAGAATCCCTGACCCGGGCAATATCTTTGAGCCGGATGATCCCTTTGTTCTCTGTGATCTTCAGGCTCATTTCTTCAACTTCGCTCAGGGACTCAAATTCTCCGACCACGCGGATGGCGTATTTAAATAGGCCTTTGCGGATCGTCCCTCCCTGCAGATTCTGGTTAAACGCGTTGATTCTGGAAGCCACCTGATCGATGGTAAATCCGTAAAGGGAAAGAAGATCGGGATTGATGTCCACCTGGATCTCCCTCTCAACTCCGCCGGTGATTTCTGCCGAGCCGATCCCTTCGATCTGCTCCAGACGCGGTTTGATCAGTTCTTCGGCAAATTCCTTGAGCTCCAGAAGTCCTCTTTCCCCGAAAACAGCCAGGACCATGACGGGCTGGCTCTGCGGGTTCAGAGTGATAATTGTCGGATCTTCAGTGTCCTCCGGAAGCGCTTCCCGGACGCTGTCGATCTTCTCCTTCAAATGGAGCAGGGTGAAATCCATGTCTGTTCCCCATGTCAATTCCAATGTCAGATAAGAAATCCCTTCCCTGGATATGGATTCAACGCGCCGCATTCCTGGAATCTGGCTGACGGCGGATTCCAGCGGCATGGTGATCAATTTTTCAATCTCTTCAGGCGCGACGCCGGGATACTGCGTCAGGACCGAAAGCTTAGGGGTGTTAATGTCCGGCAGCAGGTCGACGCTCAATTCACGAAGCGATACAAATCCGAAGAGAACGACGGCCAGAAAAAACATAGCTGTTGTCACCGGCCTGTCGATGGAAAGGCGAGTCAGCTTCATAACTTCAACTTTTTTCCTGATCCCAGAATTACCGATAAACCAAGGCTATTCCACAACTCGGACGCGTGCGTCATGAGCCAGAGTCATATGTCCATCTGTGATAACCAGTTCCCCCTCGTTCACGCCGTCCAGGACTTCCACACATTCCTCATTTTCCACGCCTGTTTCGACATAGCGCCATTTGGCCAGGTCTCCCTCGACAACAAAAACGAGCTTCCGTCCGCCCCGAACCAGGACCGCTTCCTGGGGCACAAGCAGCCTGTTCTCATAAATATCGGCGGCAATCTCGACCTCCGCATGCATCCCCGGCTTGATCGCCTCCTCAGGATTATTGACAGCGACATGGACCGCACAGGTCTTGTCTTCAGGATTGATGATAGGGCTTACGGCCACCACCCATCCCTTGAAGACTTTCTCCGGATAGGCGCTGAATCTCAGATCCACTCCCCTGCCGACCTGAATCTTGCCCACTTCGCTTTCCAATACCCTGGCCTTGACCTTAATCCGGCTGATGTTGACCAGTGTGAAGAGCTCTCTTCCTCTCTCAATATGTTCATCGACAGAAACATTTATTCCGGTGATGATTCCAGGAAATGGAGCTTTGACTTTTGTCTTTTCCAGTTCCATCCGGGCAATCTGAAGGTCAATTTCGGCCTGGGTCAGCCCTTTGGACGCCGCCATGATTTCTTCCTTTTTTCGACCGGCCTCGATCAGCGTCAGCTCATAGTCTTTTGATGACCTTTCCAATTCCTCTCTGGAAAGAAGTCCTTTCTGGAAAAGCTTTCTTTTTTCCTCGTAACTTTCCTTTGCTCTGTCGAGTTTTTCCAGGGCTGTCGCGCTCAATTCTTTTTCCGGCGAGGCAAACTGTTTCTCCAGGAACAGCTCTGAAAGATATTTCAGGCGCAGCGCCTCCTGTTTCTCCAGCCTCAGCCTGTATTCGAGGTCTTCCAGTTCGACCAGAACCTCTCCTGTCCGGACATGCGTTCCTTCTCCGACGTTCAGGCTCTTGATGACACTCTCGATTTCCGCTTTCACCACTATTCTTTTCTCTGTAAAAGCCTCCCCAGGAGACTTCAGCCGGACAATGAGTTCGCCTCTCCGGATAGAGACAGCCTTCACAGGAAGGGACACTGCCTCAGCTTTTTCCAAGGCGCTTGCGGCGGAATTTGACGGAGCTTGAGCGGTTTCATTCTCAAGACGATTTCCTTCTTTCTTTATATAAAGAAAATAGATGAGCAGCCCGAAAACAATGACGCCAAATGACACCCCCAAAACTTTTTTTGGAAAAATCATTTCGAATTTCTCCCTTTACCGATGACTTTTGCCTCTCTTGTGTTCGAGAGATTATCTTAAATGTTTTCTTGTGGCCAATATTCTAAAATATTTTCTCAATAAATTTTTCACGTATCTGGAAGATTCATGAATAATCCAGGAAAATATATAGACATGAAAATAACAGAAATATTCCCAGTCGCCGGACTTTTAATGAATCTCTCTGACCTGGAGGCTCAGGCCAGACTCAAAAAAACTTTAAATCATTTCTCTTGCCGGAAATCCTGGAGAATCGAGGCGAATCCGAAGAACTCCCGGCCGTCCACAGTAAGAACAATCCTGTACTCGCCGCAGGGCGCAGGGCTGAAAATATAATTGGGGTCCATCCGCCTCCCGCGGAATCCTCCGAACGCGGCAAATCGTCTCTGCATTTCTGCATACTGCTTTTTCTCCTCCGGAGTCCTTTCTCTGCATTTGGTCATATCCCAGAGAACGCTGTGGATTCCGGAATCGGCCGTGCCCTTCAATTCATTGATAAGTAAAGTGCCCTTATAAACAGCCGCTTTGACCTCGCCTTTTGGCTTATTCTTCAGGAAGTAATTGATCACCAGGCCTGCAGGCTCGCTTTCTCCGTTAAAATTGGACGAGCTTGAGGCCATTCTTTTCGTTTCTTCCCATCTGATTTTTGGCTCAATGCGGAAAAGGTAAACTTCTCTGGCCAGAACCTGGGGAGTTAATTCCTGGAGAGGCGTAATATCGGTGATGAATAGGCCGCGGCCGTGAGTCGCGACAACAAGGTCGTTTTCCCTCGGATGAATGACCAGGTCATGGACGGGTTGGGTCGGCATGTTGTTTTTCATCTTTGTCCAATTTTGGCCGCCGTCTATCGAAACAAAAACACCGAATTCCGTGCCGGTAAAGAGCAGGTTCGGATTTCCGTGATCCTGCCGGATGACATTCACCGGCCCCTCTGGCAGATTTCCGGCAATGGAAGTCCAGGTCTCGCCATAATCGGTTGTCCTGTAGAGAAAAGGCCTGAAGTCATCATTTCTATATCCAGCATAGGCCACATAGGCCGTTCCGGGATCATGAGAAGAGGCGGTTACCCGGCTGACCCAGTAGCCTGGATTCTCTGTGATGCGGTCGTTGAGTTTTGTCCAGTTTTTGCCGCCGTCTTTGGTCACCCAGACATTGCCGTCATCCGTTCCGGCCCAGAGCAGACCTTCGACAAGCGGAGACTCATCTATGGTTGTGATCGTGCAGAACTGGATATTTCCATCCCCACCTTTTCCCGTCGTCAATTTTGTCTTGTCATTTGTGCTCAAGTCCGGACTGATTTCCTTCCAGGATTCTCCTCTGTTCGTTGATTTCATGAGAATATTCGCGCCGTGGTATATGGTATCGCTGTCATGAGGGGAAATGAGTATCGGCGCACACCAGTTCCAGCGAAGGTCTTTTCGGATATTCTGGTAGGCGATGTTTTTGACTTCGCCGGTGACAAGGTCAATCCTCTGGAGAGGGCCGAATTGGGACTCATTGTAGAGGTAGCGGTTTGTCCTCTGATCGAAGACATTGTACATGCCGTCTCCGCCGCCGACCATCTGCCAGTCTTCAAGATTGATGGGAACCCCTCCCTTTTTTGTGCTGGGGCCCAGAAGCGAGCCGTTATCCTGGGTCCCGCCGGCGACACGGTAGGGAAAAGACATGTCGACGCCGACCGCATAAAACTGGGCCAGGGGCACAAAATCCGGATGATACCAGTTTCTGCCACCGTCAAAAGTGATCCCCATCCCGTGATCGTAGCCGAGAAGCATATGGTTCGAATTGTCCGGATCAATCCACAGGGCGTGGTTGTCCCCGCCGAAATTGAAAACGCGGCGGTTCCAGTTCTTGCCACCGTCCCTTGTTCCCAGGACCGACACGCTCAGGACATAGACGATTTGGTCATCCTGCGGGTCGATGATGATCTGGCCGTAGTAGTATCCGGGAGCGCCGCCGATGCTCTGTTTATCCGGGCTGACCTTGCGCCAGGTCTCCCCGGCATCATCCGAGCGATAGACCTCGCCGTCGATCATTCCGGCGCTGGATTTTCCTTCCCGCAGCTCTTTTTCCCGCTCTTCATCCGACAGGCCGGGCTTATTGACATTCTCAATGCCGGCATAGAGGATATTCGGATTTTTAGCATAGACGGCAAGCCCGATGCGGCCAAGCATTCCGCCCGGAAGCCCTCCTCCGAGTTTTTTCCAGGTTTTTCCGCTGTCCGTTGTTTTGTAGATTCCACTCCCCGGACCGCCGCAGTTAAACGTCCAAGGCTTACGGACTTTATCGTATGCAGCCGCATAAAGAACATTCGGATTCCGGGGATCCATCACGACATCGACCACACCGATGTTTTTATTGCGGATAACGACATCCAGGATCTTGACCCAGGTCTTGCCCCCGTCTTCGGTTTTGTAAAGCCCACGCTCGGGATTTTCCGAATACAGGTGGCCGAGGGCCGCGACATAGACGATATCGGGATTCGCCGGATGGATGACGATGCGCCCGATGTGGTGGGACTCCTTGAGTCCCATATTCTTCCAGGTTTTTCCGGCGTCAACGGATTTGTAAACGCCGTCTCCCCAGTAGCAACTTCGCGAATTATTGGCCTCTCCGGTCCCGACCCAGAGAATATTCGGATCCGAAGGCGCGACGGCGATATCTCCGATGGAAAAGACATTCTCATGGTCGAATATAGGCTCAAAGGTCTGGCCGTTGTTCACTGTTTTCCACAGGCTGCCAGAAGCGGTGGCCGCATAGAAAGTGTAGGGCGGCTGGAGCGGCACGGCAAAGTCGACAAACCTTCCGCCCTGCCGTGTCGGACCGATTTCCCTGTAGGTGAAACTCTTCAGGAAATCCTCGCTCAGCGCCTGGGCCAATGCTGTTGATGAGGATAGAAGACACACGAAAAAGAGCAAAATGACGGCCGTTATTTTGAGATGACGATGAAGACTTTTCATTATTCCTCCTTTAAATATTTCACATGGGCCGTTTCCGGAAATGGACCCTTATTTTAGTTTTAGGCCGTGGCCCAGAGGATAGAGGCCTGGAAGCGAGACAGGGAGTTTTCCTTTCGTCTCCATCTCGCCGAAAATAACCCTTGCCGCAATCTCCTGGGTCTGAGGCGTGTTCCTGTAGAGGCAGAGGTAGGCGTCCACTTCAGGAAAATCCCTTAAAAAATAAGGGCTGCCGAAGGAAATGACGATCACAGGGACATCGCCTTCGGCAAATTTCCGAATGAGTCGAACATGTTTCACATCGAGCCCGACATTCCCTTTTTCGGCTCGGAGGCTGGAAAAAAGAGCAAATACAATCGTCTCTGCTCCGGATGCCAATTTGCCGGCATTATCGAGGCGCTCCTGTCCGGTGTCCGCATCCGCATAGAATATCTGTGTCCGGGGACATCTCTTCTTCACAGAATTGCAAAAATCTCTTCCGGCAAAATAATCTCCAGGATCGCTGCTCAGAGAAAAGACCGCTATTCTTTTATCGCTTTGGCTCAAAGGAAGGACAGCGGTTTCGTTTTTGACAAGAGTGGCCGAGCTTTCAAACGCCAATGCGGCCTGTCCGAGGTTTTCCTTCGTCGCAATCCGGTCGGCCAGGGATTCGACATTCACCCGCTTTCTCTTATGAAGTCCGAGGCGGGCCTTGGCATTAAGGATCCTCCGGACCGATTCATCGATTCTGGCTTCGGGAATCTTTCCGGAACGCACGGCCTCAATCAAGGAGGAAATCACATCTTCCGGTTGAGGCGGCAGGATGATGATGTCCACGCCGGCCTCGACGGCCTTCAGGGCCGCATCCGGAGCGGCGTAGTAACGTGTGATTCCTCCCATGGTCATGGCATCCGAGACAATAATGCCTCTAAATTTCATTTCCCTGCGCAGGAGTCCGGTCATAATGACCGGAGAGAGGGTGGCCGGCAGGTTTGGCGTTGGATCCAGAGCCGGAACATAAAGATGGGCCGTCATTATAGCCTGGACGCCCGCCTCCACCGCCCGCTTAAAAGGATAGAGTTCGATCTTATCCAGCCTTTCCCGATTCTGCTGGATGACGGGAAGCAGCAAGTGGGAGTCCTGGTTGGTGTCTCCATGTCCGGGGAAATGTTTGGCTGTGGCAATCATTCCGTTTTCCTGGCATCCCCTGATGAAGGCCATGGTCAACCGGCTGACCTGCTCAGGATCTTCACCGATCGCCCGTGTGTTGATAATCGGATTATCGGGGTTGATGTTGACATCCACGACAGGCGCATAGGTCATGTGGATGCCAATGGCCCTCCCTTCTTCAGCCGTAATGCGCCCCATGGCGTAGGCCAACTCCTCGGAATCCGCAGCGCCCACGGACATGAGAGGCGGAAACTGAGTGGCGCCGCTGATCTGGTTTCCGGTCCCGCGTTCCAAATCCGAAGCGATCAATAGAGGAATTCTGGCCGTGCGCTGGAGAGTATTTGTGAAATAGGCTGTTTCATAGACATTTCCGCCGTAGATAATCAAACCGCCGATTTTATACCTGACAATCAGCGTTTTCAAGTCCTTCAGGTAATCGCTGTCGCTGCTGACAAAATATCCCAAATACGCGCAAGAGATCATCTGCCCGATTTTTTCTTCTATGGTCATCCGGCTCAATGTCCGGTTCACCCAACTCAGTTCCTCGGTTCCGAAAAACAGCGCGGGTCTGGAAGGCCCGCGTGCGCAACGGGAAGCAATAAGCACGGTTATAAAGATGATCAGGATCGGGAGCCAACCTGTTTTTCTTCCCTCAAACATCATTCCTGTCCTCCTTTCAGTTTCCGCTCAGTCCGCTATATATCAAATTCCAGGTCAGGAGCGCAAGTTACCCGTAAGTCAAACCTTGAAAATTAAAAACTCATTGGGCTAGGAATATGCGGTCTGAAGGCCGCATGAAGGAGGAGCGGGAGATTCCCTGCCCGCTACTTGATCATGTAGCGGATAATGAACAGGCAGGAAAAAAGATGGATGAGCCAGTGCACCTGTTTGCCTTTTCCGGAGACCAGCTTCAAGAGAGAATAAGAAATAAATCCGAACGCAATTCCTTCTGTGATGCTGAGTGTCAGGGTCATGATGATAATGGTTAAAAAGGCCGGGATCGCCTCTGTGATATCCTCCCAGTCAATCCGGATCACCGATTTCATCATCAGGTAGCCGACGATGATCAGGGGCGGTGCGATGATCGGATGCAGCTTCATCCCTTTATACATGTATTCACCGCTGATCATCTCTGCCAGCGGACTCAGGAATAAGGCGGCGAAAAAGAGCACGGATGTGAAAATATTGGCCAGTCCGGTCCTGGCTCCCTGGGCAATTCCTGTCGCGCTCTCGATATAGCTGGTCACCGTGGAAGTCCCCAGCAGAGTTCCGGTGACGGTGCCCACCGCATCCGAAAACATGGCCCGATTGGCCCGTGGAAGCTTTCCGTTTTTCAACAGCCCGGCAGGACCGCTCACTCCGATCAGGGTGCCCATGGTGTCAAAAACGTCCAGGAAGAAAAAGACGAAGATGACGGACAGCAGGCCGGCTTTAAAGGCTCCGGCAATATCCAGCTTGAGAAAGGTGGGCGATACAGCGGGCGGAAGCGCCACAATCCCGTGGTATTTGACGATCCCCAGAGGGACACCGACGACCGCTACGGCCAGTATTCCAATGAGAATCGCTCCGGGGACGCGGAGCGCCATCAGGATGGAAATTAATGCCAGGCCGAATAAAACCAGTAAAACCGGCGGGCTGGTAATATCGCCAATCCCGACCAAAACTTCGGGGGCGTCGACGATAAGCCCTCCGTATTCAAGCCCCACCAGGGCAATGAGAAGCCCGATCCCGACGGCTATACCGTGCTTGAGAGAATCGGGCACGGAGGCCACAAGCCCTCCCCAAACGCCGATAATGGAGAGGACCAGGAAAAGAATTCCTGAAATAAAATTGGCCCCCAAGGCCACCTGCCAGGTATATCCCATTGTTCCGCAGACGATGACGGCAAAAAAGATGTTGTGGCCCATGGCGGGCGCCAGGGCAATCGGATATTTGGCCAGAAGCCCCATGAGCAGAGTGGCGACAGCGCTGGAGATGCACGTGGCCACCATCACGGCTCCCCTGTCCATTCCAGCCAGGGAAAGGACCGCCGGCTGAACAAAAATGATATAGGACATCGTCATAAATGTGGTCGCGCCTCCCACAAGTTCGGACCGGACAGAAGTGCGATTTTCGTCCAGTCTGAAATAACGGTTCAGCCAATTTCCCATTTTTCCCCTATTCTTTATATTGAATGAGGCTGAAAATATCCACATCCGGATGACTTTTCCGGATGTTCTCCACGCCGTGCAGAAACGCCAGCTCGACAACGGCGCCGAAACCGACCGGATTCCCTTTTAATAATCGGACCAGATCCAGGGCGCTGATCGATGAAGAGCCTGTAGCGATTAAATCATCGATGATGACGACACGCTGGGAGGAGAGGATGCTGTCGCTGTGCATCTCAAAATATTCGATGGCATACTCATTGGGAGCTCTGACGCTGACCGTCTGGCGCGGCAATTTTCCTTTTTTCCGGATGATGGCCATTCCCAGCTTGAGCCTGTGCGCCACAGGCGCCGCAAAAAGAAATCCCCTGGACTCAATGCCGACAATGACTTCCGGTTTCTTCTTTTTGGCCCATGACGTCAGGCGGCCAATGACATAATGGTAGCATTTGGCGTCCAGGATCAGAGGCGAAATATCCTTGAACCCGATTCCCGGCTTAGGAAAATCCTTGACTTCACAGATTATTTCCTTGAGTTTCTCCTTCATTCTTTTGTCCTTTTCATTGGAGTTGAATTCATTAAAAAATAAAACATCTGCCGTGTCAAATAAAACGGATTGAAATTCTTCTTTCGTCACCCCTTCCGATCTGGATTGTGACGCGGACAGCCACGTTTCCTACTCTCTCACCATCCTTGACATCATCAGGGCTGGGATTTTCTATTGTCCCGGGTGGCAAGATGGAGAATCGACCTGAATTCCGGTCCGCGTGCGGGCACGGCCAAAAAGGAAATTCTTATTCGGCAGCTGCCTTCAGGCAGGCGCTACTGTTTGGGCAGACATATGGAACAGGGGCGATAGTCTTTTTTTGCGAGATCAATCAGCTTCTCATCCCATCTTTCCCGTCTCACAAACGCACAGCTGATCATGTGATAGCGGTTGCCGGAGGCAGCTCTGAAAACTAGGCCTTCCGGATGGAGCGAATGACATGTATTTGTGAGCATTTCAAGTATGGCCTTATTGTTGGAAAAATAGGCAGCCAGGGAGGCCGATCTTCCCTTTTCGTCCATGGCTTCTACGGTCATACACGCATTGTGGAGAATCAACTCTTCGACCAGATTCTCATCCCCTTGCAAGACGGCTTCGATCAGTGCGGTTCGGCCGTTTTTTCCTTTGGCGTTCGTGTCGGCTCCTTCTCTTATCAATAAACGTGCGGTTTCGATGTGACCTTGAGCAATCGCCAGGATCAAAGCCGTATCACCATCTTCCACCCTGGCGTCGATGAACACACCCTCTCCTACCAATTTTGTGATCTCATCCATGTTTCCCTGAGTGGCGCCGATGATCAGTCGAGCTTCATTTTCTCCCAGTCCGGCACCCGAATTCCGCAAAAGGGCTTCAATTTCCTTATATCCTTTGATCATGGCCTCCATCAAGGGAGTATTGCCCTGGCGATTGCGGATATTCACCGTGGCGTCGTTCTCGAGCAAAAGCTGTATCGCTTCTTGATGTCCAGCGGAAACAGCGTGAATCAATGCCGTCGAACCGTTTCGATCCCGTGCATCCACATTGCTGGATTTGATAAGATCCGCCATCACTTTGATCTGATTCTTCTCTGCCGCCGACATTAATGCCGTACGGTCTTGATCGCCCTTGGCGTTGACTTCGACTCCTTTGTTGATGAGCGCGGAAACAACATTGATATGTCCGCGCGCCGCCGCTGTAATCAAGGCCGTGTTGCCTTTTCGATCCGGTAGATTCGGATCCGCTTTCGCCTCGAGCAGTCGTATCACTATATTGGCATGACCCGCCTCGGCAGCCGCCATCAGAGCTGTTTTGCCCGACTCTCCGGGGAAATTGATGGAAGCCTCCTTTTCAAGAAGCAGATTGACAATGTCAATATTCCCCCGCCGTGCGGCTGCAATTAATGGGGATGTGCCGGTATCGTCATTCACACTCACTTTTGCACCCGCATCGATTAGAATTTTTATGACTTCGGCTTTATTGCTCCTGCAGGCTTCCAGCAAAGCAGTGGTGCAGCGGACTCCTGGAATATTCACATCCGCCCCTTTCTCCAGCAGGTTCTTAATCCGAGCCGGGCGGTCTTGTGCGGAAGCCAAGATAAGATCGGCTTCATTCGCTCCGGCTTGAGCCTCGGCTTTTATGAGATGTTCTGCAATTTTGTTATAACGCAACAATTTTGCCATCATGAGGGGAGTCCGCCCATATTCATCAGGTGTTTCCAGTTCCGCATTCTCCTTTATCAGGGCTACAACGATTCTTGTTCTTCCATACTCAACCGTCGCCAATAAGGGAGTTCGGGCATGCAATCCGCGTAGATTCAGATCCGCTCCCTCTTGGATGAGATAATTGACAATCGCCAAGCGTCCTTCCCGGGCGGCGCGTTCGAGGGGCGTACTGCCGTCTCTTTCTTTTTGATTCACATTGGCGTTCGCTTCCACCAACTCTTTGACGGCCGGCAAGAAACCATTGCTGATCGCGATCATAAGAGGAGTCCGCCCTAATCGAAACTTAAAATTTACATTGACATCCTTTTCGATCAAAGCTTTCACCATATCGAGATCGCTGCGCCGGACTGCGGCATACAATTCGGCCTCCAACTCCCCTTCATGAGCCCCCTTTTCTCTTAAATAGTCCGCAATGTACCGCTCCCCCCTCAGGATTGCCAGCATGAGAGGAGTTTCCCCGCTGTTACTTTTCGAATTCACTTCGGCTTTCGCCTCGACCAACAGCTTGATGATCGCAAGATGTCCGCTTTCGGAGGCGAACATCAAAGCGGTCCGACCATCGTTGCGAGACCAGTTCACATTTGCATGTGCTTCTATCAATTTCTCGATTATCTGGGAATGGCCTCGACGTGCGGCGAGCATCAGGGCGGTTGTTCCATCCGGCCGCAGCTGATCTACTTCGGCATGGGCTTCGATCAGGCACTCAAGAATCGTCAGATATCCCGCTTTCGCTGCCAGCATGAGAGGAGTCCATCCCCAAAGATCTGCTCTATTCACACCAACGTCGTTATCCGCATGAAGGGCTTTTTTGAAGTCCAGCAACAGCTCGACAACCTTGGTATTCCCACTCTCTACGGCATGATGCAGGGCCGATCTTCCATTCCGGTCGAGCACTTCGATATTGACCTCCTTTTTGAGAAGGGAACGCAGTTCGGCAATATTCCCTTGTTGAGCCGTCATCAGCAGATGCGCTTCCATTTCTCCTTTCCGGGCTCCCGCTTGACGCAATAGAGATTGGATTCCGCCATAACCTTTTAATATTGCAATCATCAGAGGTGTCCGACCAAAGGAGTCAACTGCATCCACTTTCGCCTTGGCTCTGATCAAAAGCTCAACAATGTTTGCCCGGCCCCTTTCCACCGCGGCCATCAACGGAGTTTCACCCTTCGATCCGATGGAATCTATTTTTTTCACGTGAGGAATAAGCGCCTTTAAAATATCCGTCCATCCGAGTTTTGCAGCCAAAAGTAGGGGAGTATCGCCTTTGTCGTCAGAAGGATCGACATCGGCCCCTTTTTCCAGCAGCAGCCTGACAATTTCAGTTCTTCCTCGTTTTACAGCTTCCAGAAGTGGTGTCGTCCCGTCGGCTCCTCGTAGTTCAATATCCGCTTTGGCTTGCAAGAGAATTTTCGCGGCCTCCACCTTATCCTCTTTGATAGCGGTGTAGATGAGCGGATCTCCATTTTCATCTAATTGATTCATATCCACACCGGTATCTGCAAGTTTTCCAATTTTTTCTGAATCCCCTTCTTTGACGGCCTCCATTAACTCTCTTGATATTTCACCCCGACCTCCGATGATTTCTGCAAGTTTGGGAAAACCAGCGCTGCGGGCCAGATCCGAGGCCGTTCTGCTGTGTTTATCCAGAGCATTGCGGTCAGCACCTTTTTTCAGAAAAAATTCAACAACTTTTGTCCTTCCTGAGCCGGCCGCAGCCATAAGGGGGGACCGGTCCATATTGTCTTTTGATTCGATATTGGCTCCTGCTTCGATTAATTTCTCCACGATACTGAGATGCCCCATCTCCGCTGCAAGGAATAGAGCGGATGCGCCGCTCAATGTTTTCAGTTCTTTTTCAACATTCGCCTCGAGAAGCTTCTGGACTCTTAAAATATCAGCATCTTTGACGGCGATGATCAGCTTTGCCCCGTTCATATCCGATGAATCGACGCCGTAATCCAGTAAAAGACGGAGGATGTCGTTCCTCCTGCACAAAACCGCGGCGACGATCGTGCTGGTCCCGGATGCGCTTTTAATGGAGGAATCCACATTCTTTTTAAAGCATTTTTTTTGAAGCAACATTTCTACGGTTTTGATCTGTCGATAGTGGATGGCCAGAATTAAGATCGGAGTTCCATCTTCATCAAGCAAATTTTTGGACATCCCAGCCTTTAGAAAGTTTTTAATAATTTTCAGTTGGAAGTCTCCATTACGAATCCTTCGGAGAAAGTCTTCCTTATCAAAAGGAATCGGGCGTAGTTTCAAGCGCTGTATATATCTGTATACCGACAGGATGGCTGTAAAAATTGCGGTGACTGCCGCCAGGGCAGCGGCTGTTTTCCCCAATAAAGCTAGGATATTGTTCATTTCCCCCTCCTGTGGCGGAAATTATGCTATAAGTTGTCTAATGCTGATCTCAGTTGTGATCAATATTTTATATACACCATATGAAAAAAGCAATCATTCTTGTTTATGTCCGTTGATACATACTCCCCGAGTCGTAAATCCTCTCAGATGCGATGATGACAATTTCTTCGTTTGAACGAAATTGGGACAAGAGTCAAGGATGTAGGGAATTTCATTTTCGGCTGTGTGGTCGAGTGAGTCTCTTTGTGTCGATTTACTCATCCAATCATCGTGAGGAAATATAAAGCAAAGCTCGAATGGATGTCAGGGCAGTCGGGAATTGCTCATGGCGATCTAAAAAGTCCGAGAGACGCTTAAAAGCATAGGGACACAGCAGGGGATCAACCTCATAAACCTTTGGTCTTTTTCATTGGAGTTGAATTCATTAAAAAATAAAATATCCGCCGTGTCAAATAAAACGAATGGAAATTCTTCTTTCGTCGCCCTTTCCGATCTGGATTGTGACACGGACGGCTTCGCCGTCGAACTTCAGCTTTTCAGCCCACTCGATGATCACAACTCCCGCGCCCAAATAATCCTCGAATCCTAGCTCCTGGATTTCTGATTCTTTATTGAGACGGTAAAGGTCCAGGTGGTAGATGGGACATCGGGCCTGATAAATGTTGAGAAGAGTAAAAGAGGGGCTGCAGACCTGATGGATATTTTTCAGGCCGAGCCCTGCGGCAATTCCTTTGGTAAAAACGGTCTTACCGGCCCCAAGCTCACCGACGAGGAAGACGACCTCATTCCCACTGAATCCTTCGGCCAATTTTTTGGCCAGTTGAAAAGTCTCTCTTTCTGAACGGGTGACATGGTCTTCCTTTTTATGCCGGTAAGCGCTCATTGCGTCGACTTCAATCTGGAAACTTTCTATCTCTGTCTCTGGAAGACAAACGGCCGGAGTCTAAAATCAATTCCCCTCCTATGTCCTCAGTCCTGTTCCATTATTTTCAGCGCTTGAGGAAGACGGCGAATCAGGTCTCCGGCCACCAGAGGCCTTTCTCCAACCTTTTTCACACCCAGGTCGCCGCTGAGGCCGTGGAGATAGACGGCCGCCAGCAAGGCCGCCAGAACATCTTTGTCCTGGATTATGAGCGAAGCGATCATGCCGCTGAGGACATCGCCGGAGCCTGCAGTGGCCATGCCCGGATTTCCGGTGGGATTAATGAACATTTTTCCCTGCGGCGTGGCAATGAGCGTTTTATAGCCCTTAAGGACCAGATAGACACGGTATTTTTCAGCGAAACGGGGCACGAGCTCGAGTTTCCCCTCGATGACTTCTTTCGTTGAAATATTGGCCAGCCGGGCGAACTCACCCGGATGAGGAGTGAGAACAATCGGTTGGTTGAGCGATTTTAAAACATCCGGATTCCCCGCAAGGATGTTCAATCCATCGGCATCAATGACCGCCGGAATCCGAATCCGGGGAATGAGCGATAAGACAAACTCAGCCGTCGAAGGATGGGTCGAAATTCCTGGCCCGAGGAGAAGCCCGTCCTTTCCCTGCAGAAGTTTTAATGCCTGAGGCAGGGCCTCGGAGGACAGCGTTTTTTCTTCTGTTTCCTGGAGCGGTTCGGTCATGACCTCCATCGTGGAGCGGGCCACAAGCGGAAGGCAGCTTTTCGGAGTCCCAACCGTGACCAGTCCGGCCCCCATTCTCAGGGCGGCTCTGGCGGCCATGACCGCAGCTCCTGTTTTTCCAAGTGAACCTGAGATTATGAAAAGGTGGCCATAGGTTCCTTTATGGGAATCCTTTCTCCTCTTTTTCAAGCCGAGTGCAAAATTCTTCCTTTCCACCAGTTCCAGTTTGAGGGCTTCATCCTCAAATAGAAAAGGCGGTATGCTGATGTCGGCGATTTCCAGCTCGCCCACCCAATCCTCGGCTGGCGGAAAAAGATGGCCAATTTTAGGAGCGGCCAGAGTCACCGTCAGATCGGCCTTCACTGTTGGCCCGAGAATCCGAAACGTGTCTGAAGAGAGACCGGAAGGAATGTCCACAGCCACCTTGTAAGCTCTGGACTTGTTCAGATCCAGGATGGCGGCGGCATAGAGCCCCTCAGCCGGCTTGAGAAGCCCTGTGCCGAATATGGCATCGACAAGAAGCGTGGCGTTCTGCACTTCCTTTTTATGTGCTTTCCAGTCCTCCAGAGTGCAAATTTCCGTAATCCGGATGCCCAGTTTCTCAGCAATCGGCAAATGTATAGCCGCATCCCCTCTAACTTCCTGTCTGGAGGCCAAAAGCAAAACGTGAGGTTGACATCCCTGGTTGAAAAGATGGCGGGCGACAACCAGGCCGTCTCCTCCGTTGTTCCCTTTTCCGGCCACGATGACAATTTTCTCTCCGGAGATGTCCGGAAATCTGGCTTTCACAGCCCTGAAAATCTGAATTCCCGCGTTTTCCATCAGCACAGGCCCGGGGATACCGATATCCTCGATGGTTTTCCGGTCGATCTCTTTCATCTGTTTGGATGTCAAAACTTTCATGATGCCCCCTGGATGCTCATTAAAAAAAGACTTATCATCCGCATAATTATTGAAATTTTACCATAACCAGGGACTATTTCTCCAAATTTTCTCCTTAAAATGATCAGGAAATAAATCAACGGTAGGATAAAAAAACGATATATAAATCTCCCAAGGACGGGGATAATTTCCGATTAAATCGAAAATCCCAGTCCCGCCATAAATCTCAATCCTCCGAGATTGACTTTCTCTTCAAGAGGCTTGTCCATGAGATAGACATATTTGATCTCGCCGGAAAAAAAGACTCCTTTAAAAGGGATCAATTTAATCCCTCCATTGAACGCGCCCCCCACTTCTTGACTGTCCACTTGAAATTCTTTGAGATAAGGACTTTCAAATGTCTGTTTATAGAAATAATAACCGCCGCCCACTTTGATAAAAGTAACAATAAACTGGATTCTTTTTTGAAAACCTAGAAAAAATTCCACTCCATGGAGCTTGAACGTCGTGGGATCATTGTACAGACCGATTGTCCCGGATTTCGTATAGCCTCCCTCGTATCCCACACTTGCGAAAAAGCCTTTCCCGATGTGGACATTCATATACGGGGAATAAACATAACCATCGCCATAGACATTTTTTATTTGAGCGTCATTCATGCGGATTGGCCCATAAGAAATTCCAACATCGATATGAACCGCATATTGGGCCGGGGGGAAAAAAAGAATACCCAGGAGGATACAGACAGTCTTTTTCATTTTATTCTCCCTCATTGCTGATTTCCGTCAGGTCGCTTTCCCTGTTCCATTCATCCACGCATAAAATTCCGTAGGTGTAAAGGTCCGTCTTTTTGAGGCCCCGATCTTCGTAAGATAATTCTGTCGCTGCGAGTTCGGTTAAAAGCTGATAGTAAAGCTCATTCTGATTCTTTTTTTTCCGAAAAATCTTGTATTTCACGATTTGTGTGACATTCTTCGGATTGGGCGTCCACTCGAGACGGTTGATGTATTCCTTGGAAAATATCAAATTATTTTCCAATCTCTGAAGGCTGAAATTCTCAGGAGGATAAATGCCTGGATATCCGGCTAACGCTTTGATACAGATGTTGGTATTGGCATACTCTCCTTCATTTGCGGTAAGCATATCATCCCAAACGTTGCCGTCTTCGCTGATAAAACTTTCTCCGCTGTTCGCAGACGCCTGGCTGCAATAGTCGGGATATGGATATTCAACCGGAACAGGAAAATTATAACCTTCAGTTATGAATTTTATGACGACAGAAAATTTCTGCCCCGCATAAAGCGGCACCATTGAATCCATTGGAATCGTATAATAGCCAGGATTGTCGGTTGAACCGCTTTTTGCGGCGGCTAATACGCCGGTGCGCGGCCCCTCCGCGCTGACACCCGTATACACATAGATTTCATAACGATTGGATCTTCCCGCGCAATAAAAACTGACGGCGCTCAAGGGCAGAGAAGATTTGGCTGTGAATATATTGGCGCCCCAGGCCGTATTGGTGTCTTCATAACCTAAGGACCAGACCCAACCAAAAGGGTCATACTGATAGATATCCTGGTAAGTCGAGGTCGGTTCGGCCGTTACCGCCGCGCATAAATCCCTGCGGCCAAAAAAGGCGTCATAGTAGGAAACATAAAAATAGCCGCTCTCACCCCATCCGGATCCCCAGCTATTTTTGACAATGAAGACCCCGTTTCCAGGTGGCACCTGATTGAATTTATACTGATCGAAATTGTTATCCCATCCCACAATGACAACGGCGTGTGCGCCGACTCTTTCGGATGGATTGTAATAGCTTTTATTAGCGGAATTATAGTAGGCCGCCGAATAATACATGGTTGTATAAATCCCACCGTAATTCATGACGGCCTGTTTGATGCGGTCATTGTCAGCGGCGCTGGATTTGGGATAAAAATAGATCACATTCTGAACATGCTTTTTGATGTCCAGCAGATTCATAGACAGTGCGTGGATATACGGATCTTCCGATTCGTTTATCGGGCCGTCCCATCTGGCCAGATACGCCGTGGCCATATCAATACTCCCTCCCTCACAGGGTCCCCAATCAAATCCATGATGGTCAACAAGATTCTGTTCCGAAAAATTTCTGTTCTCATTGGGCATGAGATAGGATTCCAGAGAACCGTAGCTGGCGAAGGCCCAACAGGATCCACAACTCCCCTGATTTTTGACGGATGTGAGCTTATTCAAAGTGCGCAGGTCATACGAATCGGGGAGATCATACGTCCTGTAAATGCCTTCTGTCTTGATATAGGAAAGATCATGAATACTGGGGATGAGGCCCAGAGGATGGCCGTCATCGGAAAATTTTTGCAGGACCCCTGCTTTCCAGTTTTTTACATATTCCTGATACTGAGCATTGATGGGAGCCGCCCTGAATTTCTTATTTCCTGCATCCGATTGTCCACTGAATATAAAAAAGACAGGTACTAGCCAAAGCATTAAAAAAATAGCCCCTAAGCATCGATGAGTTCTTATATTGTTCATATTTCCTTTCCCTCTTTCAAAACATTCCTCTTCTGGATCTCCGCTTGATGGCGCCTCACAGAGCCAAAATGATAGCGCCAGACAGTGACTGAAGTCAAGGTTTTGAACTCGTTCACTCTATTGACAAGTTCCGTTTTCAATGATATTTATCATATGTAGGATTGGAGCCAATCTAGTAAGAAGATTCATTCAAAGGGGAAATCTAAATCAGATGAGGGCAAAGTTTTGTATCTTCTCAAGAAAATTATTATTTTTTAATTTTATGATCGAGGAGGAAAAATGAAAAAAGTGCTCTGGATATCAATTTTAGCCGCTACTTTGATCCTGTTCTGTTCAATGCCTCAGAAAGGCGTTTCTCAGCAGCCGCCGGATAAAGTGACCCAACTGGCAAAAAAAGTCCATCTGAACTTCAAAACACTCGTCTTCGACCAAAAGATAGCCATGGCCAACGCCATCCAGCAGCAGAAGGATTTTCTGCTCGAACAACCTGAGGTCCAGGAGGTCACCCGGCTTAAAGGTTCCAATTTATTTGTCAAATTCAAGGACGGAAACGAGCTTCTGATGTTTCTGGGAAGGGATAAACTCGGCTCTGAAAGTGAAGCCAGCGAGGAGTATCCTGTCCATCAGGTTCAGACGCAGAAAAAACAGTTTCAGCAGCTCAAGAAAATCCAAAAGCCTGAGCTGGTGCGTCCTCTTCTTCCCTGTGCTCCCAACTCTCACAAGGCCCTGATCTTTGACTGCCTGGAAGATGATAATAACGTCATCACGCCCAAAATCTGTCAACAAGTCCGTTCCAACCTGCAGGCACTGGGATACTCCGTCACGGTTCGGCTCAACGACAATGCCAACCTCGCAAATGCCGCTCTCATTGATAACGGTGAATACGGAGTGGTGTTTATGCGGGGCCACGGAGGCGACCTCGGAGGGGATTTCGGATTTCTCGTCCGCCCCTGGTACACCAACTTCCCTCCGGCCAATAGCGGATATACCGGAACTATCAGGGCCAGCGCCTACAATAACGCGTCGGAAGAGACTCAATTCGGCTATGTCATCACGGGAAACTTCAGTTCCACTTACTGGATCAACCAATCCTTCCCCAGCACCGTCTTCTTTCTGGAGAGCTGCCACGGCGCCGACCCAGGAGCCCTGCCGGGCATGCCCACATGGACGATCAACCACGGCGCAGCCGTCTGGCTGGGCTGGAATGAATCGGTCAGCTTCGGCTGCGGCGACAACGGCTCGAAGCTTTTCTTTGACAGGATAGGGGACCAGGAAAATGTCGGCGCGGCCGTGGCCGCAGTATTTGCGACGGGATGCCGTCCCCCTGAGCTTGTCACACATCCCGCTGGGAAAGACAGCTGCCGTCTGACGCTCTGGAGATCCGATCCGAATGAAACGACAGCGCCGGACTCCCGTGACTTCTCCAGGCTTAAACTCGTCTCCGGAATGACGGGCCTTTTTGTTACGGTCACTTTTTTTGCCTCTCCCAACTTCGATGAATTTTTCTTCTACGTCGATACAGGCGGAACCTCTGCCGCGGAAATCCTCATCCGATGCCACTCCACAAATTTTGAAGCGTTCACTCAGACAAGCCCCGGTCTTTACAACACCAAGATTTTTACAGGCACTGCGTCGACGAACGGAAATGATTACTTTCTCATCCTCCCATGGAACACTATTTTCGGCACAATTGGATCGGTCAAGGTCTGGTTTTACGACATGTCAGGCAAAGACCGTTTGCCCGATAGCGGAAGTGTCATGGTGAAGAAGTAGCCTGGCGGATTTGCGCTTTCAACTGGAAGTTCGGAGGCGTGATCTATTTTATTAAGGTTACAGAGGAGGAGCACATGGATCGCCGCGTAGGTTTTTTTATTCTTTGCTTGGCGTTATTTCTGAGTGTTTCAGGCTGTAAGGCCCGTCAACAGACGCCTCCTCCTTCCCTCCCCCAGGGAATGGCTCAAGAGACCGGAGAAAAACAGAGAATTCTGACAGTGGAAGAAATCACCAGGGAAGCGCATGCCCTGTTCGAGAAAGCGATTGACGAGAAGATCGCCAAAGAGAAGGCGGTCGAAAAAGTCATCGAATTCCTGAAGAGGCAGAATAATGTCAAGGAAGTCAAAGTCACGGGTTCAGATTCCGTCCATGTTTTTTTCACGGATGGAAACGACCTCTTGATTATGTTGGGCAGGGGCAGAATCTAGGGCCCAATCCGGAGACACGGGAATACCCGAGGATTGAGAGGCATTCCGATCATCGGGATGCCGCTACCCCAGATTTCTGTTCCTCGCTGAGAATTATTTCAGAATACGCGGGCCGCTTAGAGAAGGAGTACGATGAAAAGAAGGGCAAGGTGAGCCCCTCAGCTGTCCTTGACATCTCTTTGAGTCGCTATTTATACCTCACGATGGTTGGAGGGGCAAATGGACACAAAGATGCTTTCTCGACCAGCTCAGCCGAAAACCAAATTCTTTCTCTAGTCCACTTTTAATTATTAAATGACAATAAAAAAAGAAATATTGACTTGACTAGCCTGGAATTATAATATCAGTCCATCTCATGAAAATCGGGCTTCTCTGTTTTGGGTAACAGAGAAAAAATCCAATCCTGCGGGAAGAGTCGTTTTCATGAATCTTTCGATTTGGATCGCCATTCTTTTAGGCGGGTACATGGTCGGCTCTATCTCGCCTTCTTACATCCTCGGCCGCGTTCTGAGAAAGATCGACATCCGCGCGCACGGCACCCAAAATGCCGGCACGATGAATACCTTCCATGTCCTGGGGCTCGGACCGGCAGTCATCACGGCTTTTTTTGACACCACGAAAGGCCTCCTGGTTATGTACGCCGCCCATCTTCTAGGGGCCTCTCCTCTTCTCATCCATCTGGCCGGCTGTGCCGCGATTGCCGGGCATGTCTTCCCCTTTTATTTGAAATTCAAAGGCGGTCAGGGAGTGGCTATTGCCACGTCTATGTTGATCTATTATCTCGTCCTTTTCTATATCAGGGAATGGCTTCCTCTGGAAACGCTCCTCGTGCTCGCTTTCTGGGTTCTCTCCTTTGTGTATATCGCCAAAAAGGGAGAGATTGTCAGCACTGTTGTCCTGCCTGTCGTGGGCGTTTTTGTCGCTGTCTTTTCGGCCTTTTCCCAATATACGTTATTCATCCTGACAGTCATGGCCTATATTCTCCTGATTGATATTCTGAATATTAGAGAGCGCCGGCTCCTAAAGCCACCTCCGAGCAAAGGGAAAGCCGATCTCAACTGGCGCCTGTACCTCAGGCCATTGGCTATCCTTTTGGCCGTCTACTATATGCATACAGACAAGAAACAGGCTTTGACTTTGATCGGAAGCATCGCTCTTTTCTTCCTCCTCCTTGACCTCATCCGGCTTGTCTCGCGCAAGATTAATTTATTCTTTTTCAACACAGTTAAAAAAATCTATAAACTGAAAGAGCTCAAGACATTCTCGTCGATTACCATCTTTCTCTTTGCTTTCTTTTTGACGGTCCTTCTCTTTCCCAAAGACATTGCCATTCTGGCCGCCGGCTTTCTGACTTTCGGCGACTTTTTCAGCAAGTTCTTCGGAATCCATTTTGGACGGGTAAAAATATTTGAAAAATCCTTTGAGGGCAGCCTGGCCCATTTTAACGCCTGCCTCCTCTCCGGCTATGTTTTTCTTCATTTTTTTTCGTTCCCCTTTCTGCCGTTTCTTCTGGGGGCTCTCATTGCGTCTGTTTCTGAAGTCCTCCCTATCGGCATCAATGACAACTTCAGCGTGGCCATCCTCAGCGCCTCCTCCATGTATGTTGTTCGGCTATTTTAAATATCCGGTGTCTCGTTGATTTAAATTGATTTTTATGTTAATTTTTTATCTCATCATTCATGACCATTAAGACACGGACCACTTCAGGGAATAGTTCTTTTTTCTCAGAAAGGAATGAAAATTTCATTCGAAGGGAGCCATACCAAAACAGGAATTCATCCATGGTATTAATTTTATAATAAGGAGGTTTATTAATGCCTATAAAAATCGGAATTAATGGCTTCGGACGGATCGGACGGAATCTATTGAGAGCTTCTTTCAGTGACCCGGAAATTGAATGTGTGGCCGTCAATGACATCACGGACGCCAAAACGCTGGCCCATCTCCTCAAGTACGACTCGGTCCTCGGTGTTTTTAAACAAGAGGTCAAAGCCGCAGAGGACGCCCTTTTTGTCAATAATAAGAAAATCAGGGTTTTAGCCGAGAAAGACCCGGCCAAGCTTCCCTGGAAAGAGCTCGGGGTCTCCGTGGTTGTGGAATCCACAGGGAAATTTACAAAAAGGCCTGATGTCCTTCTCCATATCGAAAAAGGGGGCGCCCGAAAAGTCATCATTTCGGCCCCGGCCACTGATCCTGATGTGACCATTGTCATGGGAGTCAACGAACACAATTATGATCCGGCCAAACACCACATCCTCTCAAACGCCTCCTGCACAACCAACTGCCTGGCCCCTGTGGCAAAGGTCCTCCATGAGGAATTCGGCATCGAGAAAGGCTTCATGACGACCATCCATTCTTACACAAATGATCAAAAGGTGCTGGACATGCCCCATAAAGATTTACGCCGGGCACGGGCAGCCGCCATCTCTCAGATTCCGACAACTACCGGTGCCGCCAAGGCCGTGGGATTGGTCCTCCCCGAACTCAAAGGCAAAATTGACGGAATTTCCATCCGGGTTCCCACGCCCAATGTCTCAGTCGTCGACCTGGTTGTTCTACTCAAGAAAAAAACGACGGATAAAGAGGTCAACGCCGCTTTCCAGAAAGCCGCTGCGGGAAAGTTGAAAGGCATTCTGGACTACACGGAAGAGCCGCTGGTTTCCGTGGATTTCATGTCCAATCCTCATTCCGCCATCGTGGACGGCCCCTACACAAAGACCGTCGAGGAAAATCTGCTCAAGGTTCTGGCCTGGTATGACAATGAATGGGGCTATTCCTGCAGGCTCCATGACCTGATCAAATACATCTCACGGTAATAAAACGATGCTTACCGTCGAAGATTTAGACGTCAGAGGGAAAACCGTCTTTATCCGGGTGGACTTCAATGTCCCCATGGATGAAAACGGCGCAATCAGGGATGACACACGAATCCGGGCCTCTCTGCCGACGATCCAGTATCTCCTGAAGCAGGGGGCCAGGATTGTCCTCGCTTCCCACCTCGGCCGCCCCAAAGGCAAAGTGAATCCGAAATACAGCCTGAAACCGGTGGCCCAAAGACTTTCTGAACTCATCTCCCGTGAAGTCATTTTTGCCGCGGATTCTATCGGCGATGAAACATCCAGACTCAAAAGAGAGCTCAAGGAAGGCCAGGTCCTTCTCCTGGAGAATGTCCGATTCCATGCCGAGGAGGAAGCCAATGACATAGGCTACTCGCAAAAATTGGCCGAGGGCATCGATATTTTCATTAATGACGCCTTTGGCTCCTCCCACCGCGCGCATTCTTCTGTGGTGGGAATCGCCCAATTCGTCCCGAAGTCGGCCGCCGGCTATCTCCTCAAAAAAGAAGTGGACTACCTGAGTAAGGCCCTTCATGCACCGGCCAAGCCCTATTCGGCCATCCTCGGCGGGGCAAAAGTCTCGGATAAAATTCCGGTCCTTGAAAACCTTCTCAACAAAGCGGATGACATCCTCATCGGGGGCGCTATGGCCTACACATTTTTCAAGGCCCAGGGATATGAGGTGGGCCGCTCTCTGGTCGAAAAAGACAAAATGGGCATGGCCCTGGACGTCCTTCAGAAAGCCAGAGAAAGAAAGGTCAATTTCTGCCTTCCCGAGGACCACGTCCTCGCCGCCTCGGCCGCATCCGGGCCGGCGGCCAGGATCGTAGACTCTTTCCCCTTTCCTCCGGAATTCATGGCTGTGGATATCGGTCCGAAGACAATCGCCAAGTATTCCGAGATTATCGCCCAGGCCAGGACCATCTTCTGGAACGGCCCGCTTGGCGTCTTTGAAGTGGAGGAGTTCGCCCATGGAACCATGAAAATCGCCCTGGCTGTCGCCAACGCCAAGGCGGTCTCCATCGTCGGCGGCGGCGACTCGATTGCCGCCGTCTATAAAGCCGGAGTCTCCGGTCAAATGACCCATATTTCAACGGGCGGAGGCGCGTCTCTGGAATTCCTGGCCAATGAGACCCTTCCGGGACTTGAAGCATTGAAAGGACAATAAAAATGACAGACATCAAGAAACCTCCTTTTATTGCCGGAAACTGGAAAATGCATATGACCATTCCCGAAGCGAAGGACCTGGTGAGCACGGTCGTCAAAGCCAGCGTCGACCTCGCCGAAGCGGAGATCGTCGTGATCCCCCCTTTTACTGCGCTCAGCGAAGTCCGCAAGGTCCTGGAGGAGAGCTCTGTTCAACTGGGTGCCCAAAACCTTTTCTGGGAAGAAAAAGGAGCCTTCACCGGAGAAACATCACCGAGCATGCTCAAAGACGCCGGCTGCCAGTATGTCGTCGTCGGCCATTCGGAACGGCGGCAGTATTTCGGAGAAACGGATGCCTCGGTCAATAAAAAGGTCAAAGCCGCTCTGAAGTCCGGCCTCATTCCCATCGTATGCATCGGCGAATCCCTGGAAGAAAGAGAACGCCAAAAAACCATATCTAAAGTTGAATCCCAGCTCAGCGTTGGACTGGAGGGGCTCGGAGAAAAGGACATGCGTCAGGCCGTCATTGCCTATGAGCCCCTCTGGGCCATCGGGACAGGAAAGACAGCCACTCCTGCCCAGGCCGAGGAAGTCCACGCCTTTATCCGTAAGAAACTGGCTGAAAATTATGGAAAAGATGCGGCATCCTGTGCTATAATTCTTTACGGCGGTTCGGTCAAACCAGCCAATGCATACTCCTTGTGCACGGAAAAAGACATAGATGGTTTTCTTGTGGGAGGGGCTTCGCTGGAGGCTGAATCCTTTATCCAAATAATAAAAGAAGCTGTTAAAGCATGTAAGGAAAAAACATGAGCGGATTATTGACATTCATCCACGTGGTCATTTGTCTTGTCCTCATTATGGCCGTTCTTCTTCAGTCCGGAAAATCGGCAGACCTTGCCGGCGCCTTTGGAGGCGTGGGAAGCCAGACGGCCTTTGGTCCGCGCGGCGTAGCCACCCTGCTCTCCAAAGCGACTACGATCTGCGCTATTCTCTTTATGTTCACTTCCCTGGGAATGTGGATTCTCTCGGGTAAAGGCGCACGGTCAGCCCTGAGAGGGGGAGAAACTCCGGCCAGGCAGACGCCTGCCGCCGCCACAACCACCCAGAAAGAACAGCCAAATCCTCAGACAGAGGGAAAGAAAGCCAGACAACAAGAGACCGGCCAGCAGAAGGACACGATACCTGACACAAAGAAATAAAACACCCTCCAAGCTTGAGAATGCCGAAGTGGTGGAATTGGCAGACACGCTAGCTTGAGGGGCTAGTGAGCAATATACCGCTCGTAGGGGTTCGAGTCCCCTCTTCGGCATTATCCCCTACTTTAATAATCAGACGAATTTGTTCCAAACTTCTCGATACTAACGGAACGCATTAAAAAAAAAGTTAAGTTTTACTGGCTACCCATAGAGAAAAATCGGTCTCGTTTATCGCTCCGGAAGTGCGCGCCACTTCAAATCCCTGCTTCAGGACGATGAATGTCGGGACAGCCTGGATATTGAAAGCAGACGCCAACTCCCGCTTATCATCCACGTTAATCCTGACGACCATCACTTCCCCGGCACGGCGTTTGGCGAGATTCTCAACAACCGCATGCATCATGTGACAGGGAACACAGGTCGGCGAATAAAAATCAATGAGCAACGCCAGCCTGGAATTCTGAACCAGGTTCACCACCTGATTGGCGGGCGGTTCAAGGACTTGACCCGGAACAGGCAATACATTCTTGCATCGGCCGCAGACAACCTTTTTCTCCGTTTTATCAACAGGATAATTGTTCGTTGTCCCGCATTCCAGGCAGCTGACCTTGACTTTTTCTTTCACGGCTTATTCTCCTCCTTTGGTTTTGTCTTGAGCAGAAGCCGTTTTCTCCTCTTCTCCGGAAATCTTTCAACGGCATAGCGGAGGGTTGTCCTCGGAATTTTTGGGCCCCGGACAAGGAGAAACTTTTCCAGCCTTTCCATGTCGGTTTTGCCGGCTTCTCGCAGCAGCCAGCCGTTGGCCTTCTCGATCAAGTCATCTTTTACGGCAAAAAGCATCTCTGAAATTTCATAGACTGTGCCCAGGAATTTCCCCCTTCGGGCCAGCTTGATGAACGATACCGCCGAAGCCCGCTGGACCCATCGATTGGGTGAATGCACCCACGTTTTGATCTTCTCTAAAAAATTCGGATACCTCTCGAGCAGCGCACCTGCGGCCTCAGGGCATAGCGAATCAACCGTGGCCCAATTGTCACAATAATTCTGAGATAGCCACGCCTTGATTTTGTTGAAAAGTTTTGGCGGAAAATCCTTTTTATACCGGAGAAGGATATCCACAGCAATTCCTTTGGCTTCCAGATACGCGTGAGGCAGAAGAATTTCGCAGAGTTCCAATGCGTTTTCAAAATCCCAGTCTTTTTTGACCGAAAGATAAAGCTCATGCGCGAGACTCCGGATTTCTTCGGCCGTCCATCCATAAGAACACACCGTGTCTTTAAAATATCTCTGGGATTGAGCGGCTTTCTCCGGGTCCGCCTTTTTCTTGAGAAGACTCAGGACGTTCCTGGCCATTTTTTCCGGAGATATCGCCTTCTCTCTTTCGATCACTCTTCCCATGTTTCCTCCTGAATTTAAAAACGGCTCTTGCGATGGTGAGTCATTCGGTCGACAATATCATAATCTCTTGGAGAATTTTTTTAAAGAAGACGATTCTCACCCGAGGCCGACCAGAGGAAGGAGAATGCGAAGTCCGATCCAGAGGACCAAGCCGCCCAAAATATCAAAAAACACGCCCGCCCGCAGCATTCTTGTGATGGGCACCATCCCCGAACCGTAGACAATGGCATTGGGCGGCGTTGAAACGGGCAGCATGAAGCCCCAACTGGCGCCCAGAGTGGCGCCGATGGCCGGCGGCAAGGGATTGATTTTGGCCGCCAGGGAAAGGGATATAATGACCGGAACGACCATATTGGCGGATGCCGTGTTGGAAGTCGTCTCGCTGACAAGAATGCCAATATAAATCGCCGCAAGAGTCACTCCCCAAACCGATGTGGCGCCCACCTTGTGAAGAATTCCTCTGCCGATCGCCTCTGCCAATCCGGTCTGAAACATCAGTTCCCCGAGGGCTATTCCCCCTCCGAAAAGCAGCAGTGTTCCCCAGTCAATCTGGACCGCCTGTTTCCAGGAAATGGTGAATTCCCTTTTTTTCCAGTTGACCGGAAGAACAAAAAGAAGTACCGCCGCCAGAATTGCGGCAATGGCTTCCGGCATCCGTGAATTATAGAGTTTCGAAATAGTTCCCTGAGATCCAAAAATCAGGGCCAGAAATCCGGGAACAATCCACAGAGTAACGGCCGTAAGAAAGGCGATCAAAGCGTTTTTCTGTCCCCTTGTCCATGGGCCGAGTTTTCCCAGCTCCTCCTGGATATATTCCCGACATCCTTCAACATTTTTCACTTCGGGCCTGTTCAGAAAATACATCAAGACATAGAGAAGACCATACATGACAACAAGTAT
>JBAVVD010000088.1:0-25442 GCA_049697115.1 Candidatus Aminicenantales bacterium | reverse complement strand
TGCGTTATCATAGATGCGTCCTCCTGGTTAAGGTCTCACCCAACGGGTGATGTTGTTTTTTCATCAAAAATAACCTTATACCAGGAGTCTTTATCCTTCAATAGATTTTTCTATCGGCATTCCTGGGCATAGCACCTCTATTGACTGATTTGACCTTGTGTGATATCGATAAGTTGCATCCGCGAGCGTGGAATTTATCGCGAAATCCTTGGGAGAAATGAACGGGATCGCTGAAAAATTCCAGAGAATTTTTCGGTAAGGCTGGTTAAGATGGCTCGAAATATTGTTGATTTTCTTTCCTACTATTTTATGGCGCGCTATCTACTTCAGCAGCAGAAACCAGGGGCGCAGATGCTCAAGCGATTAAGAGCCCAATTCTATGTTGACACCTGGAAAAAAGCATCGTCAGCGTTGGGCTTCAAAACCCGAGTATTTGGCAGAGACATTGTCGAAATATTTTCTCCTGGCCAGAAGCCAATCCGGATTCATAACAACTATCTTTCCCTTGACGACTCCATCACCGTCGAAAAAACTCTGAATAGGAGGATTATCCATACATTACTGACGGAATCGAACATTCCTATCCCAAGATATTTCGAACTTGAAAAATTTGATTACTTTTCGGCAAAAAGGCATATCGAAAGAGGAACAGGCCCGGTTGTCGTCAAACCCACGACCGGAACAGGTAGTGGCAGTGGAGTGACGACGAATATCGATAACATGTTCCGTCTGATCAAAGCGATTGCTTGGGCAAAGGCTTTTTGCCCCTCGGTCATCATCGAAGATCAAATCGAAGGGGATACCTATCGTCTCTTGTATCTGAACGGCGAATTGCTCGAGTGCGTCATCCGGCGTTCTCCCACTGTTATCGGTGACGGCCGTTCGACAATCCGCAGGCTGGTCAGGGAAGAAAACCGCCTCCGGATTGCCCAAGGGATCGCAAGAAGCCAGAGTTTATTGCCGCTCGACTACGAAATGGCAAACACCCTTCGCGCTCAAGGCCTCTCCTTGCACTCGGTACCGGCAGCTGGTCAGGTCATTAAGGTGAGGACGGTGATCAACAGAAACCTAGGAATCGATAATGAGAGCATCAAAGACAACATCGCGCCGTCGATCCTTGAAATGGGGCATAAGATAACAGAGATCGTCGATATCCGGTACGCAGGCATCGATATCATAACACCAGATATCACTCAGGACCTCTCAAAAACAAAGGGAATCGTTTTGGAAGTCAACGCGGGTCCTGGCCTTTATTATCACTACTTTAAGAAAGACGGGCCTACGCCGATCGCCGAGATAATTCTCCGTAAAGTCCTGGGTCTCCAAGATGACTTCTCGGCCGTTTCCATACGCTAGCCCACCTCTCATCGCTTCCAGACCCAAGGATGCCGGCTGTTTGTTAAATTTTGACGGTCGTAAAGTTTAAAAGTGGAATAATTTAAGATCCTCCATGCGAGCTTTTTGGACGCCGATAAAATCATTTTCACGCCAGAATCGAATTTCTGCCATGCCGTTTATTTATTGGGCACGACATGTAGCTGAACCGTATCCTGGGCTGAGACTCCAGAGAGTTTAAACTCCAAATTATGAAAAGAGATTTTTCTATACTGATCCACCTCATGTTCCGCATTTAACGAAAAGATATCCTTCGTAGATTGGAACGGAGGCGGAACAGCGAACTCCCTAAAGAGGGAACGTTTCTCTTTCAAGGCTCGACGGAACCTCATAACGGGGATCTCGCCCGGAGATATAAACGAAACTTTTATATGAAAGGAAAGAGCGTATCCTATGTTGATGTTCCAATCTCAACATGGATTCGGATGGGTCCGAAAGGATACGCTCATGGACAAGACTCCTGCAAAAGCGGACGAAGGTCGCAGGACATTTCTAATAAATATCATGTTGCATGGTCATATTTCTCTTGAGAATCTCTGGGTGCATAAGCAGCCTTTGAAGAAGAGATTGCCAGAAACACAAGAACTGCCGTTAGCTGGCTCGTCAGTGAATCGATTGAAGACTCGGTTATATTGTGGACCACTGACATTATAATATAACAAATCCAAAGGGCGCCCCAATCAAAGTCATGGAATAGCACCCGTTGGGCTTTCCGGCAAGACGACAAAAGGAATATCGAGACCAGCAGGATACCAACGAATCCAAGCCCCAGAAGCACATCCAGATACCCACTATGACCTTCGCTGATTTCAAACGCCTCTCTTGTTCTTGGGGTCCAAAAGCCCCCAAAGCCTCTTCCTACAACGGGTTGCTGCATTGCAACAGGCAAGAGTCGTGCCCATACTTGTGTTCTACCTGTCAGTGTCGCATCCCGCCCAACGGAGGATGCAAAGAATCGCACATTGGATCCGCTGGAAAAAACAGCCACAATTCCAAATAAAATGATCATAGCCACCGTCGTCATGAGAGTACCGCCTCCCAAATTTATTCCGAATTTCTTTATGAAATGAAATCCCCAATAAACCAACAGCCCCACACCCAATGCGTAGAGCGCAGTTGCAGAATACGAATCTCCTCCCGGGCCTCTTATGAGCAATAGGGCAATAACCAGGACCAATATTTCCACATGGGTCTGATACTTCCAAACCGGCGCATTGTTTCCTTGCTTTCTCCTGACGAGCGACCAGATAAGGAAAAATACAGCAATGAGGCACAAGCGGCCTAGACCATTCTTTTGCTGAGTAACGCCTATCCACATTTGTCTACCCGACCAACGGCCATACGTGCGGCCGTAGTTAGGGAAAAATTTAATGAGAAGAAGCGAAAAGGGAATGAGGATATAAGTTGTTCTTCTGAGAATGCTCTCCATCGATTGGCGCGGTGAAGGTTCAGAAAGAACAACGAAGGCCATAAGGACCGCCTGCAACTCTCTTACCCAACGATTAAAAGATGTGTTGGGAATGTTTGACCAGAGAACACTGATGAGCATGAAAACAATCAGAACCATCAACCAGGCGTTCTCTTTCATTGCGCTGAACCAATCAAATCTTCTCCGGATAAGTATCCAGAGAGCCACACATATGAGTACGATTAAGAATGCTCGGTCCAATGGACTTGACTCAGGAGTCGCACCCGATGATGGAAACCAAACGGCCAAAGGTTTACTGGCGGCATAAAGCATCCAAATAGTTGGTATCCATAAGGCTCGGGTCACATCAGGTGATTGTTTACGCTCAAGCCGAAGCAGAAAAAGCACAAAGGCAATACAAAGGATTAAGGCTAGTATTGGTGGCAAATATACTTCCTTTGGTTAATGCATTATTTATATACTATGGTCGCTTTTTAGCCGAGTCCAACGATGTTTTAAGTTTGATCGTTCTCATGAGTGAAAGGTTTTTTATAATAGAGTTTTGAGGCGGTACTGTCAAGCATTTTGTGTCAAAGAGACTTTTTAGGCTTGAAAATGTCACTTTACAGATGTATATTAATGGAGATCAGGTCAGTGATGAAACTTCAGACATAAGATTGCCCGAAATGCCTCCTGAATGCAATCAGTTTATCGCTCCTCGTAATAATTTAAGTGAAAATACATAACTAAATTAAGGGAGAATAATGGATGACACGACTTAGTAGAATATTTGTTTTTTTGGTAATATGCTCGAGCTGCTTATACAAATCGCCGAACATTTCCGCTGATACTCATACGGCCGCAAGTCCTTCTTTTGCAGATGTAAGCTCAGCTATTTATGTTGCCCAGTCGGGAGATACCGTTATTGTTCCTGCCGGTAGGGCAACATGGGCCAGCCAACTTGTGATAACGAAAGGAATCTACCTGATTGGGGCAGGGATCGGCAACACGGTAATTACAAGCAATTACCCATCTACAGCCGACCGACAAAATCCCAGCGCCTGGTTTGTCGTTTATAATCCAGCCTCGCCCGCGCTGAACGAACTGTTCTGTCTGTCAGGATTCACTTTCGATTGCGGCTCAAAGTGCCACGGGATTTTCCTGTACAACATCAACGTTAACTTTGTTAGTAAAATTCGCGTAGATCACAATAGAATATTCAACTGTCTTAACAGCCCATTTGCGATATATGGACACGTCTGGGGTGTTGCGGATAATAATATATTTGACGGTTGTTATATATCCGTTGATTATCTCGATGAGCATACATGGAACAACTACGTATTTAATTTTGGAACCGCCAATGCGTTTTATTTTGAAGACAACACGATGATAGGCCACGACGATCTATGTATCATTCGTTCTGAAATGGGCGCGATGTGGGTTTCAAGACACAACACTTACGATGCCACACAATGCACAACAGGTTTGTGGCCGTGGCACGACGCACACGGGAATATACCTAATGCCCACCATTCGGTAATGGGCGTGGAGATATATGAGAATACCGTTACTATGCCTGGTGGAGCAGAGTCTATTTATGATGTTAACATTTTTCAGCAACGTGGCGGGAAGGCGTTGGTTTTCAACAATACTGCCTATTGCCACCAAGCAATCGCAGAGGTTCGGGAAGAATACCTAGACTCTAGCAATCCGCCAGCTAATAATCCAATAAGTGGACAGCCACAACACGTTTCCGATTCATACTGGTGGAACAATTGGAAAAACGGAACCGACCTGATTCCGATCACCATAAACCAAAGCGTTGATTATGGTGGAAATATAGGGCTTGTCCCCCAACCGAACCGAGATTATTGGTATCAGGGGGCAACTTTCAATGGGACGACCGGCGTTGGCGTTGGCCCGCTTTCATCCAGGCCCGCCACCTGCACTGTCGGGGTCGGGTATTGGGCGACGGATACAAAAATATTATATAAAGCCACCGCAACAAACACTTGGGAAGCATATTATAAACCTTATCCGTATCCCCATCCTTTGACGAGGATCCTTCAGCCCCCGCTGAATTTCTCCGGACAGAAGCTTGCCAACCGCTCGCTCTCGATGGTGGAATATATAAACAAGCTAACCTGGCAGGCCAACCCGGCAAATCCCGATGTCAGCGGGTATCGGCTATACCAAGTTGATGAAGGGACTCTAACGCTCCTTGCCGAAGTGAATGCAAACACGTTTGAATATTTTGTGCGGAATGTTCAGAGGGACAAAGAATACCGTTACGGGATCCTAGCGGCAAACGACAAGGGCTGGGAGAGTGACTTAACGTATGTCACAGTGAGATAAGGAGAAATAGCCATAAAAAAGCTACTTGGAATCGGGATTTCATTATTGGTGTTTTGCGAAATTGGATATTCGTCGGATAAATCGATTGAGATCAAAGCAGGTTATTTTAAGCCAGAAGATAAAGTCTTTCGAGATGTCTACAGTAGCGGGGTGAAATTTGGGTTAGAGGGAAGCATTGAAGCTGTCAAAAACCTTGAAGTGTGGGTCGGAGTGGATTATTTCCATAAGACCGGAAAGATAACATTGACAAAGGAAGAGACCAAAGTGAGGATCATCCCCTTCGGAGCGGGGATTATGTACGATATTCCGGTTCAAAGCTGGCTGAAGCTCTCCCTGGGTGGTGGGGTCCAGTACTATTCGTTCAAGGAAGAGAATTTGCTGGGGACGGTGACTGACGGCAAGGTTGGTTTTATTATCAAAGGGGGCGGATTTTTCATTCTTAGCCCAAATTTCGGATTTAATGTCTTTGTGAATTATTCCTGGTGCAAAATGAAACCAGGAGAAGTGGAGTTCAAGGTCGGAGGCCTCGAGGCCGGTGCCGGATTGGGCTTCATATTTTAATTCCATTTAAGATAGGTCCCTGCCATGGCAGGAACATGACTGCATGAAACGGGCCGAAGGGAGGCCTGGAGCAAAAAAGCAATTCCTTTTAAGCGGAACAGCTTGTTATAGAACTGCGTTAATATCGCGACTTGTGATATCCCTCCATCCTCTGTTTAGGCATTGAGTAATGTGCGCAATATCCCTTTTCTTGAGTTTGTAATGGCTGGGGATGACTAACACTCTTTTTAAAAGCTGTTCTGCCACTGGACATTCACCTTCATACCCATAGTGCTTAGCAGCACCTTCTATAACTTCTTCGTAGGGTTTTGATGTACAGATCAGTCGGCTCTGTAAATATGCTGCGATTTTGTCACGGTGCTCGGATGACGGAAAGATTACAGGGTAAATGTAGCGGTTATAATAAGTTCCAGGCCTTTCAAAGCACAGCATAGTGGAATCCAATTGCAGACTGCGCGTGTAAAATTCGGCGTTGGCCCTTTGTACTTCAATTATAGAATCAAGAAGATCCATGCGATTGCGGACAATGGCGAGATCCGATCTGAAGATTTGGCTTAGAGCTATAGGCGATTTTGCGGCGAAATCAACCCTTCTGTTGTATAAGCCCCACAGCGGAGAACCCACCAGGCCCCAGAGAGGCTTGCTGCGGAGCTTCGAGCGAATAAAGGTTATGACAACATGTGCAAACTCTTCTGCGCGGGTAGGAGCATGCGTAGTAGCAATTATTTTGGAAATGCGAGAGCGAAGGTCTGCGTGGCTGGAAAAAAGTGCTCCACCTTCGCCCACTGATAAATATTTGCCAGATCGGAAACTGAAGGCAGCGATAGCACCAAACGATCCGGTTACATAGCCATCAAGCTTGCTTCCAAGCGACTGTGCGCAATCCTCAATTATTGGTTTGTTGTTCATCACCTTCTGTACGCTTGTCATATCGCACAGGTTTCCAAACATATGAACAGCAATTACGGCATCGAGTTGGGAACGTCTTGCGGATAAGTCTTCGGGGGATAGGCAAAAGGTCCTAGGATCAATATCTATAAAGCGCGGCGTACAGTCAGCCGCTTTGATTGCTTTGAAAACAACGGGACAGCAATAGAGGGGGACCCCGATCCGCGCACCGGGTCGTAAATCCAGAGCTTTGATAGCAACGATTATCGCAGCTCTGGCTGATCTCGTAGGGATGCAGTTGCCGAGTCCTGGTATATGAAGCATTTTATTCGGATTAATTTTGTTCAACGCGGCAGTCAGGCCGCGAAGTATGTCGCTGAATTTATATTCCCAGAGCTCAACAGGAAGAAGATTCAGCATAAGAACCTCACTTTTTCAAATCGATTTCAGCTTTTGCGGCAAGGATCATTCTTAATTGTTTTGCGGGCCGCTGAAGCTCTTCAGCTTATGACGTTCCGCATCAACAATATCACCGCCTCTGCGGAGGCGTGCCGCCAGACAATAAAGGCGATACTTCCACGGATGAAGAGGGTATTTCCACATATACCCTTGCTTGAGCCTTGCACCAAAACGCTTCTTAAACAGACTGAGCGCCTCTTGCTTGGATCCCTTTTCCGGGTCGACTCTAGCTCCCATAAAGTCATAAAGCTGAACCCCAAGACTCTGAAACAAACGGATGGCTTCCCAGTAGAGCAGCTTATTTGCGCCTTGATGCTGGTTGACTATATTCCCGGCGTATATCGCAAACGCGCAATAGTCGCTGAAAGCAAAAACGACGTAGCTTTGAGCAACGCCCTGGTAATCAGCCATCATGATTTTACCGTTTTCGCCGAGCCCGAGCACAAAACGCTTAAAAGACTCAAGGCTCATGAAAGAGAGTTTTGATCTTCTGAAGGTATCCCGAACGAGCATATAGGCCGCATCAAGATGTTCTAGGCCGCTTCGGATGCTGATGCCGTTTTTTTGCGCGGTCTTAATATTTTGACGGGTTATTCTGTCTATATTTCGCCAGAGAATATCCTCGGGCCGGCATAAGTCGATGACATAGCTGCCGTATGGGGCGGCGTCGGCCCCATCCGGGTATGTGCGAAAAATCGCATTGTTCGCTGCCGGAATGACCATATCTGCACCGATAGATCGGAAATATTCCATAGCACTTTCTAGGAACGCCTTTTCCTCCCGAATATCGAGCTCTTCTCCCAGTGGAATGGTCTCAACTCGGAACCGAACCATACGAAAAAACATCTTTTGAATTATCGTATATGGCAATATGCATCGGAGTTCTCCAGATTCGGCAAAGCCCCCAAGCCAGCCGTATTCATCGCCAACCGCTTTCAGAAAGGATTCGCAAGCAAAAATTGGCAGCCCCGAATGCCAGTTAATTGCAACTGGTTCTGCTCTCATCGCATTCCTTTCCGTATCTATTTAAGCAACATCAGAGCCTTTCGACAATACTCCTTCAACCAACGCATTTGTTCTTTTCCCCTAAAATGCACGAATTCTTCTGATACAGGCTTGGCAGGACGGGTCAGAATAGCCCATAAATATCCCGCCAAAAGAAGAAATCCCGATAAAAAAAAGGGTTTCCCTTTCATCTGATAAACCGAGCGGAAGAACTGCCACGCGGGGTGGACTCCCAACATGTAATCGCCGTACCCGCTTCTGAACGTATATTTTAAGTAACGGGGTCCCGCTTTTCCCTGAGGGCGGTGATGAATGCAAATCCTATCGGTAAACGTTTCGGTTTTCCAACCGGTCATTCTTGCCGTCACAACGGCAGCCAGGTCGATTCCACCTTCTTTCCGAGGGACGTATCCGCCTATGGATTCAAAGCACTCTCGCCTGAATAGCTGGCACGCTCCAGAAACATGCTCTTTCCTCGAGAAATGATAGTTGTACTGGAAAGAATCCTCTCTGAAGGGCGTTCCCGCAACGCCGAGCGTATCGTCATGGGCGAATTTCTTCAACAAAAAATCAAAATACTCATTGTCGAACGTGATGTCTGCGTCTAAATTTCCAATGATATCATACTTGATATCCCGCACTTTTTCATACCCTGCGTTGAATGCAAGCGCCTTGCCTCCGAAATGCCTCTCTGCCCGCTCGGGCATCCGCACCAGTTCGATCCATCGATATAAAAGCGCATATTTTTCGACAATGTCATCGGTCCCGTCCTTAGATCCGTCGCTGACAATCACCCATTTGGCCGGCTGAACCGTTTGATGGATAACAGATAGGATAGTCTGTTCGATAAACGCGGCCTCATTTCGAGCTGGGGTAATCAGCACATATGTTAGACGCTTCGTTCCGCTGTTGTGTTGTTTCTGCAATAATCTTTTATCTAGGTTCATGATTTTATCGGCTTGATTATGTATAGCCTCGAGCTTAAAATGTACACCTGTTATATATATCACTAAAAGTGGAGAGGGGGATACCTTTCCTTTGCAGGTAGGATAGAAGAGACTCAACAGTCTCAAAATCAATTGGGTCTTTGGTGTGCACGACTACGACGATAGGCCGAAATGATGTTGGGTTTTCATGGTCCTCCCGGATTACCTTGTCCAACAGTCGCGTGATTTCTTCCATCGTCATCTGACCTAATTCGAACTTTAACGGGTACCAGAAGCGCAGGAAATCCATAAGCCGATATAGTAATCCCTTGCTGGTTCGCGCTGCTGAAAGGCCCCCCTCCCCTTGCTGAATCTCGATACGTTTGGAGGTGAACATTTTCCAGATCGGAACTATTTGAGTATATATGGGCAACTCAAGCAAGGCGCCATGAGGATCATGCAAATTCACATCATCCGTAAATCTCCAATAGTACCCGTTCTTAAGTGCCCGGCGATAATCCAACTTTTGTTGATGCCTCAGGCCGCCCTTGAAGACGGAGGAATCAACTTTAATGCCCCGATCAACCAGCGCTTTCGCTACGGTTCGAGTGGGCTGAAACAACCAATTGCCCGCCCGGAAAGAAAATGGCGTAAAATCAGCTAGGCCCGATAGCTTTCGTAGATATGCAATGGAGCGATTGATGATCTGAACAATTCGCTCTCGAGGTAGGGTACACAAATTGTACTCACCGTAATCAAGCAGCCATTTTCCGTTCTCATATCGCGCGTTGTACCATTGCGGATGCAAGTGAAGCCCTAGTTCAAATCCCTCCCTGTAGAAATTCCGTATTTGATGTTTTACTAAATTGATGGCTGCGTCCGTTCCCTTAGCTTCTATCATTTCCAGTTCAGCGACTTCAACGAAAAGAACGAATCGTGCGTTCCATTTCTCGAAGATAGCCTTCAATCTCTCCGCCGGCTCATAAACCAGCTCCCTCAACGAGCCTTCGCCGTTTCCATAAACTTCGTAGTCGACAGTGAAGATAGATTTAATCATGACGTTAATTCTCTCAGACGCCTGAATTCGCCGGTCCCGGAGACTGTGTTCTCATCTCAATGTGTCAGGCTATGGCGATAATTGACCATGGGCACTCGGCCGTTCATCCAGAAGGGTGGCAAGGGCCAAAAGCATCCATGCCTGAGACCACCTCATGAAGGGAATTCGCACCGTGTAGTATGGCAGCTTCTGGAAGTAGAAAAAACCGCGGGCGTCCCACATGTTGGCCATCGCCCAATGAAGGACCGAATGAGCGAGATTGATGTTTCCATCTACAATATCTCCAAACTCTATGAGTGTTATGATGCTCTGGGCAACACTGTGGATGTCTATGGGAAAAGCGGCATTATGGAAGTATCTCGGCACTCCGTCTTCTCGGAAGAAATGAGCCTTGTAGAATTTGAATCCGTGGCGGATGGCTGTATCAAATTCCTTAGTTCTGCCGTATTCGCTAATTCTCCTTAAAGCAACCAAATTGTAGCCCGTGTGGAAGTTGTCGATCCATCGTTGGAAGGGCGACTCGCCGTAATCCCAAGACCCGTCTTCGTGCTGTTTGCTGACTGAGTAGCGTGCGGCATCGAGGGCTGGTTCAAGGAACTCCCCCTGTCCTGACACCTGGCTGACTCGACAGAGAAGAGCGGCGCCGAGTAAATTAGCGTTGTGAATTTCCGATCGTCCTAATGGCGTGTAACTGAAACATGCTTTAGACCCGCTGTCTCGCCAAAAGAGGCTTTCCAGATTGAACTCCGCGGCGCTGATTGCCGCATTCAGCCATGAGGACTCTCGCGATTGCTCATAGGCATCCAGCAAAGCATTGGCGGCGAACGTCGAGCAGATGATGTTGGGAGATCCCTTTGGAACAAGTTCGCCCCTTGTTTGCCAGTCAAAATTGTAGCCCCAGCATGCGTGCTGCTTGTCGGGCGACCTTAAGGCCAGGAGCTTGTCGGCCATCGCGCCGATTATCTCGGTTCCCTCGACCAGCCCGATTTTCGATAGCTTGATGAGAGATGACAGGAAAAGTGCGATTCCCTTCGGGTTGGGTGTCTTGGCTACCAATAACAATGGCCGGAGATTGATTGGGCATCGTTTGACCCCCTGGGTCAACATCAGGCGGGCCAGCTTGAAGTCCAGAAAAGGGAGTGCTCTGAAAACTCGGCTGTTGAGCGCATCGTAAGGATCGTAGCCCGCCCATTGGTTTTCGCTGCAATAAGCCAGGAGCCTGATGGTCGTATCTCTCGCGATCTCTAAATCATCTGGATTACGTTCCGTCATCGATTGATCCGGACTTCTTTTCGTTGTGGGCGTTCAGTTTTAGCCGAGGAGGCAGCCAGTATATGCTGAAGCGTCCTTTCAGCCGTTCGGCCGTCCCATAATGGAGGCAGTTGGCCTTTCCGCTCCGGGCCGGCGAGTACGTCTTCGACATCGTCAAGCCAACTTTCGAGTCTCGTGAGACGGTTGCTGCCCAGGGTCACTGTAATGGGCCTTTCCGTATTCGGGCGGAGGGTGAGGCACGGAGTCCGAAAGAATGTAGACTCTTCCTGGAGGCCCCCGGAGTCGGTGAGAACGACCCTGGCATGTTCCGTCAGACACAGCGACGCATGATAGCCCAGAGGCTCGAGGAGCAGCAATCCGTCGTTTGTGCGCGGCATCAGTCCGAAGTCTTCCAGTTTTTTGCGGGTGCGCGGGTGGATGGGGTAGACGACGGGCAGGCGTCTCGACAGCCGCTCCAGCCCGGCGATGATGGTGGAAAGGCTGTTCTGTTCATCAACGTTGGCCGGACGATGCAATGTGACATAAACAAATCGGGCCGGATCGAGTTTGAGCTGGGTCAGGATGGTGCTGGAGCGCGCTTTCTGAAGATTATCCAGCAGAGAGTCGATCATGATGTTACCGACAAACTTGATCTTGTCCCTTGAAATCCCTTCTCGGAGCAGGTTTTCGTCCGCATCTTGAGATGGGGTCAGGAGCAGGTCGGCCAGAGCGTCGGTTACGACGCGATTGATCTCCTCGGGCATCGTCCGGTCGAAGCTGCGCAGGCCGGCTTCAATGTGGGCGACGCGGATGCCCATTTTCGCGCAAACCAAGGTGCAGGCCATCGTGGAGTTGACGTCGCCCACGACCACGACCCAATCCGGCTTTTCCCGATCGCAGACAGCCTCGAAACCTCTGAGTATATTGGCCGTTTGCACGGCGTGTGACCCCGATCCCGCTCCAAGATTGATATCGGGCTGCTGGATTCCGAGTTCATGGAAGAAGACCTCGGACATGTTCGCGTCATAGTGCTGTCCCGTATGCACCAGCAGCGCATCAATCAGATGCGTATCCGGTTCCCGGTGGGCATTATAGTCTGCAATCTGCTTCATGAGGGGATTCACCTTCATGAAGTTCGGGCGGGCGCCGGCAACGATGATCATTTTGATAATCTTCATGTGAAGCTCTTGAGCAGTCCCTCAATCATCCACTCAAGCTCAGTTCGGGCCGGAGTTGGCCCTGTTGTGGGGACGCACGCGCTCAATCCGTATGATGTCTTCGATATGATTAACGATATCCTCCAGGGCTGCTCGCGGTTGATTGTCCGGCAGCACGTTTTTATCCCGGCGAACAAATCGGATTTTGGTCCATACCTCTTCAATACTCCGGATCATCGTCAACCGGCCTTCTTGCTCCAACATGCGGTCGACGGCCCCGGTTTTTCCACGGAATATGCTGTAAGCAGGGACACCCAAGGCGGCCGCCTCGCGGTTCATCGTGCCGCCGCCACTGACAGCGAGGTCGGAAAACCACAGGAGATTAAGACCATCCACGATCCGGAGCGGGACAATGGTCCTGTCATCAACAAACCATTCTGGGTGACTTGCCTTAAGGGCCAGCTCCTGCAGGTGGTTGCGTGGCAAAAGAACAGCGCGAATTCCCGGCGTCTGGCATATCCTCGACATGAGTTCGAGTAGTAGCTTATCGCTATCGGGATTGTAATAATGCGCTTCGTTCGCTGGGGGTCTAACGGTAACAACAATCTCATCTTGACGCAAACCCAGCTCCTCCAGCAGCGAGGGATCCAGCTTGAATTCGGGGATGTAGACGTCCTCCTTGTTCCCCCGGTAGTATCGAATGCGTTTAGTCTTCGAAAAGCGCTTTTCGCCCGACAATGCCTCCGGCCTGATCCTCCATCGGGGATAGGCAAGCAGGATAGTTCGCGAGTGTTCGTAGTCCATTATGATTACGGTTGGAATTCGAAGCAGGTTGCAGAGCAGAAATTGGGACCGGGACCCATGTGAAAGCGCCAGTCTCGGCCGCTGTTGCAAATAAAACGGAGCTAGTTGAACTGAACGCCACAGCAGGCCGAAAAGCTTCATGAACATGTTTTTGCCGTAGTGGCGACCGATTTTAATGTATTGAAGTTTCTTCTTGTCCGCAAACTCGCAAACCTGGAACGCGTCCCGCGCGGTTAGTAATACCGTATGCCCGCGGCGTTCCAGTTCGCGGATGATCGGTATGAAGAAGGGCACATGCGGCGTGTTATCGAGATCAATCCAGATTTTCGCGCCGGGAGTTGCTGCCGTTTGCCTCGGCTGGAATTGATGCCCCCGTGTTAAAGGCTCGGTCATATTCACTTTTGAATCCTAGAGACGATCATTCTCCCGCAGAGATATCTTCCAGAACCGTGCCAATTCTCGAGGGAGAGCATGCCAATACCGTCCTGCGTATCTGGTTTTAATATGCTCGAGAAAAGCTATGTAGTGACTTATAGGATACGCCTCAAGGGAACATAGAGTTTCGTCGAAGTTCATATAATCAGGATGTGTATTCAAGAGCGCCATTCCGCCATTTTGGGCTATCCAATCAAGCTTTTCCTTCCAGATCCGGATGTCCTTTTCTTTTAAAATCACGAAAAGACAATGATCTTGGGGCAACGTATAGGGAAGCTCTACATATCCGTGTGTTTGTGATTTATTCGTGATCCATAGAGGGAAAATGGTCTCCACGCCATCAGGCCGGGGTTCGAACGGGTCGGTATCGAACGTTGAGCTGTCGTATTCAATATCCAAATCAGCAATCCATTCCAAGTTATGATGCATGGAAGGCGCGCGAAAACCAACGGCCCTCCACTCTTTTAAATAATAATTGATTCGAAGGGCGCTCTTATCGAATATTTTACGGCTGCTGAAGAGCTTTCCATCATGTTTGAGCCCATGGACTCCAACCTCAAAATCTGCTTCTGCAAGACTCGAGCGCAGTCTATCGGATACTCCATAATCCTCGAGAACGAAATTGAATGAGGATCTGAAGCCTAGCTGTTCTTCTAAATTCATTAATCTGGAGCACTTATCGTATCCTCTAGCCGTATCCACATCATGAGATAGAATCAAGGCGAAATTCTTCTTGTCGGGCCAGCCGCTCCAACCTTCGGGTGCCTTAGCCGCCGTTGGGTTTATTGGCCAGGTATCCTTATTAGCTTTCCGTTTATGAAACGCAATCGCCCTTCTGAGAGAGATCTGAAGCCTTCTTGGGATAAAAGGCTTAACCCGGTAGAACAATTTGATATGTTTCATGGTATCAAACGCTTGCCCAGACCTTGCATTATGAGCAATTAGTGATGAAAGAGGAGTTTTATCCGGCATGCTTATAGAATAGGCGACCAATTATGCGAAGAATACTTGTCGGAGTTCGAGCGAATAGCCTCGTGTATAAATCACCGCTTCCGGGACGTTTTTTGAGGTAAGTCTTCTTCCTGATGTCGTATCTGTAATATTTCAACAAGCTTTCCTTCGCTCCCCATGTCCTTTTATACTGCAAGAGCCCATGGTTTTCAAGCTCTGTCCTACCAAGGTTCATCGTTTTAAAGCCCTGATGACTATACCATTTAAGGGCTTCCCACATGATGAGATTGTTAGGTCTCAGATTCTGGTTCTCCATTTCTGAAGCGCCGTACTTAAATAGTGCGCTTGTTCCGAAATGGAAAAAGACAGATGCTGCAATCACTTTCTCTTTATGAGATGCGGAAACAACAGTACCACAGCCCTTGGAGATGATATACTCGAAGACATATTTGAAGAACGTGAAAGGTTGGGGCGGGAGGCCGTGCCGTTTTCTTGTTATGCAATTCAATCGATAGAAGGACTCTATAGAATCAAAAGACTGACCGATTTTTACGGCTACGCCTTCTCTGATAGCTTTTTTTATGTTCCTTCGATTGTTATCGCTAAGAACTGAGAAAAGTCCTGACTCAGGTTTAACGAGATCGATATCATGGACATAATATGCTTCCCACGGAGATATTCTTTCAGCGAAATACTCACCAGCCCTCCACTCGATATATCTCCATTTTTTTTCTTTACCGTATTCGATGGCGCATTGTACTGCTCCCTGTAAAAATTCCTTTTTTAGGACATGTGGGGTGCATTGGTCCGTGAATGGGAGGGATACGCCTCTTTTTCCTTTCAGGGGACTGTAGACTTCCATCAAGGGCATCAGAAGAGCTATCTGCCCTTCCTCTAATAGAACAAAATACAACGGCTTGAATCGATAGGTAGTTTCAAGGACCTTCGCCCATGCGGAAGTATGAAAAAACGAATGATTTCTACTGCGCAACAATAAGGCATCCCAATCAGGATATTCATTCGGATTAAGGATTTGAAGACCCATTATTCTTTAACCTCAAGTAGAAATTAGTTTTAAGAAAGAACTTTCAGTTTGTTTATGAGAAAAAAAGTAATGAATTTGCTCCATAAAACCTTCAAGCCTTTCGATAAACTTCCCTCTTTATTAGATTATTCCCTTTAAAAAGTCAAGAACATGAAATTAACCAGCGCCTATTTATTGTGCCATCTGAAAAGCTTGATTTCTAGTTCCTGACCCGCCCCCCGTTTCTAGTCCATCCTTTCAGCAAGTTTTTGAAAAACAAATCGCTTTCATGTAGCCGGCGCCCAATTCGGTAAGTAGGGCTACTTCCTGGGGAAGCATCGGCCGTGGGCCGGCCAAACTCATATGTCCCCGGAACATGGTATAGGTATACTACCGCCCTTAGACCCAGGAGCGCCTTTGTTGAATCAGACCTTATATTTTGCTTTGCCTCTCATTAAAAGGCATCACTGCTCAATCCGGATTCATCTCTTCATGACGCAGCCGGGCCAAGCCTTTAACGACTTGGAGCATCTGCTCGAATTCCGTGTATATATCAAAAAAATAATCCGCTCCCCATTGGATGCATCTTTTTTTGTATTGGGGATAAGGATAATAAGTAAACATGATCACTTTAGTGGAATATTCGCATTCCCTGATCTTTTTGAGGATGTCGATTCCGTTTCCGTCGGGCATGCAAATATCCAAAATCGCCACGTCCGGACAGGTTTTTCTAATATAATGGAAGGCGTCCGAGGCATTAAAAGCCACGCCCATGATTTCCACGTCGTCGATCTCAGATAGGATCTGGACCAGACGGGAGCACATCAGTTCTGAGTCTTCGGCGATGAAAAGTTGGAGCTTTTTCAACACCGCATGGCTCATTATGAGATTCTTTGTCTTTCTTTTTTATAGAGAAAAAGTAGATTACTTGAAGGAGGGAGACAAGTAAATCAGGGGGAGTCTGATTTAATGATAGGATTTTGTCTTATCAATTTCGGGCGAATCAGCGTTGAAATTTGACATATCCCAAAGGGGACAAAGTTTTTAAGAGGAATTGTTGGGGTGATTTTTGATCCTTGAAGGTTAACCTCTTGGCCGTTTTTAAATTACTCAGAGAACCCATCCCTTGACGCCGGACGGGATGGCAAAAACTAAAAATGCCGACCAATATTCGTCTGGGGGGAGGTTGCGTTGTTAAATGACGAGGGAATTCTTTACAGCGTATCGAATGAGTTCGGAGTTATTTTTCAATCCCGTCTTCCTGAGGATATTGGCCCGATGAGTGCTGATGGTTTTAGCGCTCAGATAGAGATCCCTCGCAACCTGGGAAACCGTTTTGCCGGACGCTATCATGGTCAGGATTTGGAGCTCCCGGTCGGTCAACCGATCGTGAAGGCGGCCTCCGCCTCCCGATTGAATTTCTCCACACAGGATTTCCACGAGGGACGGCGGAATATATTTCAGGCCCTTGCAGACCCGGCCGACGGCTTCTCTCAGGATTCCCGGCGTGGCGTTTTTCGTGAGGTATCCCGAAGCGCCCGCTTTGAGGGCCCGAATCCCATATTGGTCTTCCGGGTACATGCTGAGGATCAGGACGTGGACGCGGGGATTGATGCTTTTGAGCTGTTTTAGGATCTCGATGCCGTGGGATCCGGGCATATAGATGTCGAGAAGAACGCAGTCGAATTTACTTTCGTTGAATTTTTTCAGGACTTCCGGGCCGGACGCGGCTTCGTCGATCTTCACGACGCCCTCGAACTCCGCGATGATCTCCCGCAGGCCGGAGCGAAAAAGCGCGTGATCATCGGCGATCAATATTCTAAGATTTGACATCGGCATTTTTGGGCGGCTTCGGGCCCATCGGAATTTTGATCGTTAGAGTTGTGCCTTTATCGGGAATCCCTCGGATTTTCATCTGGCCGTCATAAGCGTGCAACCTCTCCTTGATGCCGATCAGGCCGAAGGACTCGAGGCTCGAGATTTCTTTCGGCCGGATTCCCCGGCCGTTGTCATGGATTTTCAATACGAGTGCGTTTTCGGAAGGGATTTGTTTCAAGCTGACAAAGGCTTTTAAGGCGTTGGCATGACGAAGAATATTGGTGAGAGCTTCCTTGAAGATCCGGAAAATGCAGATGGAGAGGTCCGGGCTGAACACCATGCCGTTACAATCGATGGCGAGCCGGCATTTAAGGGGGAAGCGAGCTTGGATTTGCTGGATTTGCCATTCCATGGCATCAAAAAGCCCCAGATCGTCCAAAAGGGCCGGCCTGAGCTCGGAACAGATCTTCCGGAGGGAGGAAATTGTTTTATCGACGAGATCGGCCATTTCGAAGATCTTTTTCTTGACTGCCGTTTTTTGCTTGAATTCGTCCTGGAGCTTTGATTCGAGCCAATAGAGGTCCATTTTGAAAGTCGTTAAAACAGGCGACATCTCGTCGTGGAGCTCGCGGGCGATACGCTTTGATTCTTCCTCTCGGAGGATTTGGCTATGGGTGGAAAGATTTTGCAGGAGCCGAAATGAATTTTTCAAATTGATTTCATTATGATAGCTTTTCGTGATGTCCGAGATGACGATTCCCAGACCGTCCAGGACCTTGAATGCGAAAATATGGATGTAATGGCCCTTTCTCTGGGGATTAGGCATTTCTTTTAACGCGAAGGGCTTTCCGGTTTTAAGGATATTGAGAAAGATGTTATAATTTTTCGTGTCTTTCAAATCAGGGAAAATTTCGAGGATGTTCTTCCCAGTGACGTTCCAATTCGTTTTTCTCATTGTGCGGAGAGCGCTTCGGTTGATTTGGATACAATTCAAGTTTTTATCGAAGATAAAGAAACCCTCGTGGCAGGCATTCCAAAAAGAAGTTAATATCTTGAACTTCTTGGAGTTGGATAAGGGAACAGGACGATTGGTCAAAAGCACGTCCTCATTCTTTGGGAAAAAGGAGACTTCCCGAATGGGGGACTCATTCCCACTCACCATAGCTTCTTTGGTTCTCATGGCGAGATCAATCATCACCTTTTCTCTGATCCCAGTCAATCATCAGCTCAGGTGATTTACAAGGTGATTTTCTTTATTCTTGTCTCACCTTTAAAGGGGAGTTGACCCAAAGGATCATCGTACCATCGCGCCTCAACAACCTTTTTTCCAGATGTCTAGTTTTCCCAATAAAGCCCGTTGCTGTAGATTGATTTTTCCAACATAATACATGGAAGTGTCAATGCGATCGTTGTCCTTGATCATTCTCTGAAGTAAGATTTGGGTCAATTTTAATACATGAGGCTCTTGTCGAAGACGTTTTCATGGAAGATGTGTAATAAATGTTTTCAGATAGAAATCGGCATGCCGCCCGGAAAAGGATTATCCGTCGCGCTGTTCCGAGCGGCCTACGGGCTCTTTCCCATAGGATGGATCATCCTGAACGTGATCTTCCTCTACAACCTGGCCAGCGAAAAGGGCTCTTTCCGGGTCCTCCAGGAAAGCCTGACCAGCATCACCCAGGACCGGCGCCTTCAGCTTCTGCTCATCGCGTTTTCCTTCGGCGCGTTCCTTGAGGGTGCGGAAGGAAGTTCTTTGACGGCATCTCGATCGTGAAAATCACGGTCCCGGGCGTGGACCGGCTGATCAACGGTATGTCTCCCTTCGTTCCGGCGGCGATCCCGAATGGGCCGTGTTTATATTCAATTGGTTGTCGTTCACCGGCCACCGGCACGGGCATCTTCGCCGCGGCCCCTCCTTTCCGCGCTCGTCATGAGAATCCGCATGCGGGAGGCGGCCGCGGTTTGGTGGAAGACCGTCAGGCGTGTCCGCTACTCCCTCCTTGCCGTGGCGGCGATATGTTTTGGCTGGATTCTTGATCACGGAAGCTCTCCGCAGAAAGGATTGTAAAGTATGACGTTTCGTCAGAGTCAAGGAATATTTAACGGCGGTCTCACCGCTTATACAAAAAAATCGAGTGTTCCGTCCCCTCCGAGTCCGTGATCGTCGGCGATTAAAATTTTTAGCTTAGGTGCATCCATCATGGGACAGTTTCCCCCTTCAAAGGAATGAAGGCCGTGACGGTTGTGCCTTTATTCGGGATGCCGTCGATCTTAAGCCAACCGTCGTAAGGAACAAGCCTCTCTTTCATGCCGATTAAGCCGAAGGATTCGGCGCTCTCGATTTCCTCCGGCCGGATTCCCAGGCCATTATCTTTCACTTTCAACACGACCATGTTCTTGGCCGGAATATGCTTCAAACCCACGAAAACTCTTGTCGCTTTGGCGTGGCGCTAGACATTCGCGAAGGCTTCCTGAAAAATCCGAAAACTGCAGAGAGAGAGGTCCCGGCTGAATTCTAGGCCGCCACACTCGATCTTACAGGACTTCCTCCAAAAATAGGGCTTAAAATTCGTTAAGTCTTTTACATTATTGAAGTTATAAGAAAATCTATCTGGAAGGGTAAAATTTGGGGGAACTTTTAAGTACAATGGGGGTCTCCAATCCAAAATTATCGGAAACCGACATTATGAAGGTTTCCAGAGGAGACCCCAAATGGATTTTGCCAGAATCGCCTCAAAATTGCGAGAGCAGATTTTTCGATTTTCGGGGGAACTTTCATTGGGATTCCCAAAGGTGGTGCGGCGGTTTATGACAGAGATGATCTACGGGATTCAAGCGCGGCAGTCGGTCCACTTGACAGAGATCGCTCGTGCATTAGGGGAGAAGATTGCGATGAAGAAGACTCAGGGACGACTTTCACGGCAGTTGGGACGGTGGTGGTTGTGGGAGCATCTGACGGAACGATTGGTGAAGATGGCAGCGGCACGTATTCAGATGGACACTCTTTTGGTATTGGATATCTCTGACCTTTCTAAGAAGTATGCGCGGAAAATGGAGTATTTGGCGAGGGTGCGGGATGGGAGCGAAAAGGCACAGGGACAGGGCTATTGGACGCTTCAGGTGATCGGCACTGAAGTTTCCAGTCCTCGGGTGGTTTCTCTCTCTATGGTCGACTCTACTCGCAGAAGGCACCGGATCATCGGAGCGAAAACGTGGAGATAACCCGGGCCATAAACAAGATTTCCACATGGACTTCCGGCCGTGGAATCTGGGGGGAACTATTTCATTATCTGTTAGATAGGAAACTAAGGTTTATCATTCGTCTTCGGGGCGATCGATCCCTCGAGACAGAAGAGGGACGCCGGTCGGCCTTGGACGTGGCCCAACGTTGCCCGACGTTGTTTCTGGAATACGTGACCAAGGAGGAAGAGGACAAGGAACGTCCTTTAAGGTTGGAGGTAGGCTTCAGGAGAGTTCGGTTGCCGGGACGGCCGGAGGTCTTAACATTAGTTGTTGTTCGGGGGTTCGGACAGGAGCCGATGATGTTGTTGACTGACCTTCCTCTGAAACGAAGTCGAAAGTCGGTCTGGCATGTAGTGGCCGGTTATCTGAGCCGGTGGCGGATTGAGGAGACGATCCGGTTTCTGAAACAGAGCTATCAGCTGGAAGATGTTCGTTTGTTAACCTATGTTCGGCTGCAGAACATGATGGCGCTCCTGATAGCGGTGGCCTACTTCACGTCAGTGTATTTAGGACTTAAGATGAAGCTGAGGGTCCTGGCGCGTCATGTGCTCAGAGCAGCGAGGAGGGTGTTTGAGATTCCGGACTTTCTTCTTTATGCTTTGGCAGATGGAATTAAGCATTTCCTTTTCAATCGTGAGAAAGGTGTCCGCATAGGTCCATCCCCACCCAAACCTCGCTTCGTTCAGAGACTTCTCTTCGACCCTTAAAAAATTTTGGGGGAACTCCTGGTAACATTAATATATTGACAATAGGCGATTCTTATGATATTATCCATTTATGTGGAATCCATCCAAGCCATTGGCTATGACACCGCAACAACGGAGGACCCTGGAAGCCTGGGTTCAAGCGCGCAAGTCGCCGCAAAGGGTTGTCCTGCGGTCGCGCATCTGTCTTCTGGCCGCCGAGGGCGTTTCGAACAATGCAATCGCCAAACGCTTGAACGCCTCCCGGCCAACCGTCATTCTTTGGAGAAATCGCTTTGAGAAAAAGGGGCCACCTGGAATCGGGGAAGATGCTTCGCATGGACCGAGTTCTCGACGAACCAAGGACGAGACAGTGAATCTGATTGTCGAGCGAACGCTGCATTCTCTGCCGCCGGCCGCGACGCATTGGAGCACGCGAACGCTGGCCAAAGAGATCGGCGTGAGCCACATGACGGTTGCCAGAGTCTGGGAGGCGCATGGTCTGCAACCGCACCGGATCAAAACATTCAAGATGTCGAAGGACAAGCGTTTCATGGAAAAGCTGACCGACGTCGTCGGGCTTTACCTGAATCCCCCCGAGAAAGCTTTGATCTTGTGTGTGGACGAGAAGTCGCAGATTCAAGCTTTGGACCGGACTCAACCCGGATTGCCGATGAAAAAAGGTCGCTGTGGGACGATGACCCATGACTACAAACGCCATGGGACGACCTCGTTGTTCGCAGCGCTGAACGTATTGGAAGGGACGGTGATCGGGACCTGTTATCCGCGTCACCAACACCAGGAGTTCTTGACATTTTTGCGGCAGATCGACCGCGAGACGCCGCGCGGCCTGGATCTGCATTTGATCCTTGACAACTATGGCACGCATTCCCATCCGAACGTCGAGCACTGGTTTGAGAAACATTCTCGTTTTCATCTTCATTTCACGCCTACCAGTTCTTCGTGGTTGAACCTGATCGAGCGCTGGTTTTCTGAACTCTCGCGAAAAAGGATCAGACGCGGCGTTTTCCGCAGTGTGCCGGAATTGATCGCCGCCATTCATGAATTTATTCGAATCCACAATCAACAGCCGAAGCCTTTCGTTTGGACGAAGAAGGTGGAACAGATTCTCGATAAGCTCAGTCATTGTAAAGCTGTTTATGAGACACTACACTAGAGCTTATGTAATGATGATGTTCTATTACACATCGCCTGCCAACAGGCTCACAGGGAAATGGTATTCGTAGAGAAGAGAATGTAGTCATTTTCCGAATTCACGACTACGTAAGCGCAAAGGAAACCGTTGAAGTTGCTAAGGGATTATTAGATTTTGGCATTGAGGCATTTGAGAAAATCAAGAAACTGTGTAATTAGGGTCTACTGAAAAATAATCTATCGGCCTTGGAGGCCGATGATTCTTCATTAGATCCATTCCGTTCTTCCTTTTATAATCTTATGTTCTTCCGATTCCTCACGTTCGCTTCAGCGCCGTCTTCAGGTTCATCGCCAGGATTCCGGCCCGCACCCACATCTCCGATCCATCGACTCCGGCATACCGCACCCGATCCAGTCCGTTATGTTCTTTCCCATGACCGATATGGCCTTCCACCCGGTTCCGTTCTCTCTGTTTGGTCTTAAACCAGGCGTCTCTCTTTGGGCCATCCTTGGCTTTCCGGCCCCGCGGCTTGAACGATGTCCGTATTCCGAGCGGACCGAGTCTGTCCCGATTATCCTGAGTTCCGTATTTTTGATCGGCGGCCAAATACGGCGGCAGCTTCCCAAACCGCTCTTGATACGCGGCGACATGATGAACGGCCACTTCGGCCTCGTCATAGGCTTCATGCTTGAAGGAGTCCAAAAAAAGAAAACCGTCCACATGGACCACCGCCCCCTTGCCCCCGAATTCCGTGTCCTGGCGCTGTTTTCCACGTTTAATCGGCCGGACATAGGGACGATGAAGACTCACGATCCGATTCGCGATCCGGTTCACTTTCCTCTTGTACATCTCCCACTGCTGGCGGAAAATCTCTTCGGCCACATGAAGTCTTTCTCTAATCTTCTTCTGGATCTTATGCCTCTTAACCCTTACGATCTGAATAAGATTCTTCAGTTGTTTAATGTTTCGGCGCACGTACTGAAGCATCTTCTTCTTGGCCTTCGCGATCGCCTTTTTCGTTTTCACCTTCTTCTTCGAAAAATTCAGATACTCTTTCCGCGCCGAACGACGATACGTCCGAACGTTTTTCCTCCCCACAGCCCTTCCAATCCGCTTGATCTGCTTCACCAGCCATTCCTGAACATCATTGAGAAGTCCCACGTCGTTCGGGTATTTAATGTCCTCCGGAAACACCGTTGCATCCACCAACATCCCTTTGGCCTTGATGATCTTCCGATCGATCAGCACCTTGTAGGTCTTCCTCTCCAGTTCCTTAAAGAACGTCAACCCCAACCGCTCCCGCATCTTTGTTAACGTGCTCGAATCTAAAACATCTTCGGTGACGAACGACCGGAATCCGCAGAACGCCTGCATGTACGGATTTTCCAGCACCTCGGCCACCAGCCCTTCATCACTCAGCCCTGTCATATGCTTGAGAAGCAGGAGACCGATGATAAGCTGCGCGTCTTTGGCCGGACGGCCGACATCGGAAAAATGTTTCCGGTATTCGTCTTCCAACTCATCCCAAGGAATAAGTTCCGCGACCCGTAGCCAACGGTTTCGCTCATCGAGCTTCCCGCCGAAGGGAAAAAGCTCCGGAAAAAGTGGGATGGTTTTGCGGCCTTTGCTCTTATACATGGGAAATGGCTCCTTCGGAAAGTGCAAGGTTTTTGAGGGGGTCGTTCGAAAAACCATGCAGTTTAAGCATGAATCTTGACCGCAACATAACATATATTTATAATAATATCAAGAGATTACGGAAAGTAATTGCGTTTTTCAGTAGACCCTAATTAGGGCAGTTGATAACAAACGGAGGTTTTAAATTTATCTGGCCCCTCTAGTCCACTTTTAATCTTTAAATCCTCTAAAAACAGTCCGCTTTTAATTTTTATATAACATCGAAAAATCTGGGAATTGACAGGTTTTTGTTCTTGGCATAAAATGAAAGTAGTAATTTGGGTATTTTCAAGGGAAAGCCACCGGTTAATGGATTTTTTCGAAAATGCCTTTAGCTAAAATTTGTCCGGGGAAAGCGATCGAATTCATTCTTGCCAGAGGAAACCTCCCAATTCTCTTCTGGTTGAAAAATGATATTCTGAATGTCCCGGTCGACCGCGAAAGAAAAAATCTTTGTAAATACGGTTCGCGAATCAGAATACTGGAGAGTCAGAGGTCCGACGGGAGCTGGTTGAGAAGAAAGTCCGGACACGGCATACACGGCGAGAAGACGGACCTTCTTATAGAAACACTTAAGAATTTGCACAAACTGTATGACTATGGATGCTCGCGGAAAGAAGAGAGGGTCCAAAGGTCTATAGATTTTTTATATTCCTTCCAGATGAAAGAAGGAGATTTTCGGGGAGTTCATCTGACCGAATACACTCCGACTCTACACGCCTTGGCTCTGGAAATTCTCTGCCAGTTTGGATTGGATGAAGATCAAAGGATGCAAAATGGATTCCGGTGGCTTCTCACACACCGGCAGAGAGATGGCGGTTGGGCCATTCCTTATCGGACATTAAGCAAGAGACAGCTCAAAAGTCATTGGCAATCTACAAACCGGAAAAGGACCAGACCGATCAAGCCGGACAAATCCAAACCATTTTCCCATTTTGTCACAGGAGTTGTGCTTCGGGCTCTGGCGGAGTCACCCACATGGAAAGAGAGCAAGGAAACGCGGAAGGCCGGTGAGCTGCTGCTCAGCCGATTTTTTAAAGGAGATAAATATGAAGACCGTCAGCCGCCCTTTTTCTGGGAGGAGATCAGCTATCCTTTCTGGACGACAAATATCCTGAGCAGCCTGGATGCTCTTTCAAAAATTGGATTCCAAGCGGACAATGAAAAAATCGCTCAGGCATTGGAA
>JBAVVD010000087.1:0-61154 GCA_049697115.1 Candidatus Aminicenantales bacterium | reverse complement strand
TGAACTGTGGGTCAAGAGTGAAAATCGGGCTGTACCTTTTTGTCGAAAAGCATGCTGCACAACCGCTTTCTATACCCTCAATGAGGTTTTATCCCTGTTGGTAATTTCCTAATGGCAATTTTGGGATAAACCCAGAATTGCCGATAAAAAATGGTTCTCTTCTATTCTTTGGGAGTTAGAAAGGAGATATCCGGAATGGCTGTGCTCCCCTTCAGGTTTTTCACGCCGTTCCTGATATCTTCCTTAAATGAATCCACCCAAAATGGAAGAGAACCAAAAAATAAAGAGGGGGTTGGAGAGTCCCTATGTGGAGGAAGACTCTTTTTCGGAGGGAAGGGGAAGGAGTCGTAGAATAGATGCCCATTCTCTGCTGAATTTTATGTTCTTATGAATAATGCAGACTAATTATTCGTAAATTTGGATAAAAATTCAATTTATTGAATTTTTCTGCAACATACAGCTCTCTCCTAAATATTATTTCATTTAAAATGAATCGTTTATAAATTTATTAGTTGGTATGAAACTTGCTCTCCAAAAATAGAATATAATTTATAATTTATAATTTATGATTTAATTTAATAATTATGGAAACGAGGTTGTCTCCTGGAGCGAGGGAGAGGTTCAATCTTTCGCTGAAAGATGCCTGTCCCCACCAGATAGGCAATAATCAGCCAGAGAAATATAAACAAGGAGGTGAAAAAAACAAAGAAAATGCATTTCAGGTCAATGGGTATTTTGGATTTTTAGGTTGATGAATTTAAAACCATTTTCTTTAAGGAGGTGAAATGAACTTCAAGAAAGCATGCTTATTTTTGCTTTCGGCACTAATGGTTGCGGCTATCGGCTCTGCCCAGCTCTCACAAACAGGAAATCTGAACGGAACGGTCCTCGGACAGGACGGCCAACCTCTTCCTGGCGTAATCGTAACCATTAAATCCCCGGCCATGATCCTTCCCCAGATGGATATGATCACCGCCGACAGCGGCCTCTTCCGGTTCCCCGCTCTTTCACCGGGTGAATACCAGGTGACGTTCAAGCTGGAAGGATTCAAGACTCTTGTGCGGGACCGCATTAAAATCGGTGTCGGTGTCACAACGACACTCGATGTCACTCTTGAGCTTTCCCCTATCGAGGAAACCGTCACCGTTACGGGACGCGCCCCGACTGTGGACAGGCAAAGGACAACTCTGGCCGCCAACCTGACCACAGAATTCCTCCAGAGCATTCCCGCCACAAGAACACTGGCAACATTCTTCAACATGGTCCCCGGTGTCACCGGCTCAACAACTCACGGAAGCAGTGAAAGAGATAACACATTCAACCTCGACGGGGTGAATGTGACCGACCCGGTTACAGGCACCCAGGCTGGCACTTTCAGTGTGGATATCATGGAAGAGCTCTCTGTCCAGACCGGCGGGCTCCCCGCTGAGTACGGAAGCGTCAGAGGCGGTGTCGTCAATGTCGTCACCAAATCCGGCGGAAACAAGTTCAGCGGCATGGCCAGCTTTTACTTCCGGAATGACAAATTCCAGAGCGATAACCTCAAGGGGACGATCTTCGAAGGCCAGAAGAGCGGTTTTGACTATGAGTATGAACCCGGTTTCAACTTCGGCGGCCCCATCATCAAGGACAAAATCTGGTTCTACGGCAACTTCTCGCTGATGAAATCCCAGGAATTCTTGCCTGGCTATCCTTTTGACAAGCAGCCCACAAATACTCCCCTCGACTACTTCAGGCTTTATCCATATGGAAAGATCACCTACCAGATCACAAAGAGCGATAAGCTCGTCCTCGCATTCAATTTCTCCGAGTACAAGCGCAACCACCGCGGCGCGGCCGTCAACTATACAGAAGACGCCACCTGGAAGCAGACCACCCCTATTTATACATACAACATCCAGTGGACGAAATTCTTCGGCAGCAACTTCTTCATGAATTTAAAGGCGGGTGTCATGGATTACCACCTGAATCTGACGGCCAAGAATGACAAGCCCCGAATTTACGACAGCACCCTGAGACAGTACTCTGAGAGCTACGGCTACGATGACATCTATGAGAGAAACAGATTCCAGGCCATGACCGACGCCACATACTTCGTCGATAATTTGATGGGAAGCCATGAGTTCAAGGCCGGGATCGAGACCGAGTTCTCTTCGGACAGCCGCTACAGGCGCCACAACCATCTTTCGGTCAGCGGACTGGGGCCATTTGTCACAGTGAGAAACGGTGTTCCCTACTATGTGACCCACTATATCGACTTCACACGGAAAGACAAGAAATTCGTCATCGGCGGATTTGTGCAGGATTCCTGGACTCCCACCGGCCGGCTGACCCTCAACATCGGGTTCCGGTTCGACCATCAGGAAGGCATCATCCCCAAACAGGGCGAGGAAAGAGAACCCGTTACGTATGGCGGCATAACGTATGACGTAGCCGTCCGCGAAGCTTTCAAGCCCATCATCTGGAACACCCTCGCTCCCCGGCTCGGCGCCACCTATGACCTGACCGGCGACGGCAAGACGATCCTCAAGGCCAGCTTCTCCCGCTACTATGTCGCCAACATCCTGCAGTGGTTCGTGACCGTCAATCCCAACAGCTTCGTCTACTGGAGGGAATATCTCAACGCCGACTGGACGTCGAAGGGAGTTAAATCTAACTTCGGCGCCACGGCCAATGCCAAAATGGACCCGGACCTCAAAGCTCCATATATCGACGAATTCACGATCGGCGTCGAAAGGGAAATCATCCGCGACGTGAGCTTGTCAGTGCGGTATATCCGGAAGTGGGACAGAGACCTGATCGAAGACTTGGATCTGAACGGATTCGACTGGGAAGCGTATAAGAATGGGGCCGATATGCTGGATCCTGCAATCTGGACGAACTGGAAGCAGGTGTATGTTGTTGATCCCTATACCGGAAAGACAGTCTATTTCTGGAATAAAGTCGACTCATCCCTCCCCTGGAAGGGTTTTATCACAAATCCACGCGATTGCAAGAGGGATTATGACGGCCTGGAAGTCACCCTCAACAAGAGGCTCTCCAACCGGTGGCAGATGATGGTTTCTTACGTCTATGCCCATTCCCGCGGTCTCATCGGAACCGATTTCGACGACAGTTGGTCCGGACAGTCCTACTTCGACAATCCCAACACCCACATCAATGCGATGGGAGAATTCGGGGTCGAGCGGCGCCATCAGTTCAAAGTCCAGGGATTCGTCCAGGGTCCGTGGGGGATCAACTTCAGCGGTTATTTCCGGTACCTCGACGGCAACCGGTACGCGAGATCCATTCGCAGTCAGGATTTGGGATTGAGCCTGTACACGGATACCACCATTTGGGCCGAAACACGCGGCTCGCGAAAAGAGCCCGGATACTACATGCTCGACCTGCGCCTCGAAAAAACCTTCCGGATTCCGGGCAACATCGGAACAGCCGCCCTGTTTCTGGATGTCTTCAACGTCCTCAACTCCCAGATCGTCACTTCAATCCAGACCGTTTCCAGCAGCGCCCTCACCGTGAATAACGTGCCCGTTGATTTCGGAGGATCGACAGGCTACAGCGATCCCAGGATTATGCGGCTCGGCTTCAAGTTCATGTTCTAAGTATACAGAAGACGCACACGCACAAAATAAGGGAAGGCTCTTCGGAGCCTTCCTTTTTTTTATGGAGACATTTATCGGATGGCTTCTTCCGGAAATAGGGCATCTCTTCCCGGACAGGAAGAAATCGTGGATAAATCAGGCCGGTGTCCCCAAAATTAACGTTTCTTCAACTGATCAATCAGGTTCCTGATCGATTCGGCCTGCGGATCCTGAGGGGCACTATCTAAAAATTTCTGAAAATACTTGATAGCCTCTTCAAAATTTCCCTTGTTCACATGAGCGTAGCCCAACTTCAGCCACGCATTCGGCCAGTCGGGCTTAATCTTTGAAGACAGCGTGTAATACTCGATGGCCTGGTCGACTTGGCCGGCCTGGAAGAAGATTTCGGCCACGTTGTAGGCGAGGGCATGGTCGCTCGGGAACAGGTCAACGGCCTTCTTTAAATACTCCTGGGCTTTTGAGAATTCATTTTGAATCAGATAGACCTCGCCGATACTGGCATAGACTTTCGCCTGGTTCTGATCGCTCTTTGGCTCGGGAGCCACTTCCTTAAGCTTTTCCAGGACCAGGTTATATTCGACGAGGGCTTTCTCATACTCCTTCATCTCCCTGTAGCAATTTCCGATGTTGAACCGGATCATATAAACGCGCGGATTTTTCTCAAGGAACTCCTCGAAAAGGGCGAGAGCGCTTTTATAATTCTCCTGGTTGTACATGGCATTGGCTTCTTCGAAAAGCTTCCGGCTGTTTTCGTCATCCACCGAGGGCTCGCTGATGTCCTGGATCCTTTTAAGGGTGATTTTTTGGAGAGGATTCTTGAACTGGCTTACGTTCATTTCGACGGCTGTGGGTAAATATCCCTCTTTGGAAGCTGTGATGCTGAATATTCCGGTGCCAAGCCCCGCAACCGCCCAATTTCCATTCTTATCAGACATTGTTTTCGTGCTGTATTCATACGACCTAGCTTGGATGACAATCTCCGCGTTCCCCACAGGATTCCCGGCTTCATCGACGACGGTTCCGGAGATCCGGCCCATTCCTCTTCCCTCCTGAGAAAGAACGCTTGCAGGAATGGATAAAATGAAGATGACGGCCATGATGGCTTCAAAATGCTTCCCTCTCATGGATTTCTTCTCCTTATGAAAAGATTTTCCTGCCCCATCCGGACGTGCACTCTTTGACGGCAACAGACAAATCCCATTTCATCTCGCGCTGATTTTACCCGAAATCTCACCGCTGAGCAAACTTATATCCCGGCAATTTAATAAACGTTCCCTTTCAGACTGAAGGCGAATCTCTGTCAATTGGCTCAAAAAGGCCGAAAGGCGGCTTTGGGAATTGGTTGTTCTTGACATCCGCAGAGAAGTTTACTATTACTCAAAGAAATGATCGGGAAGAAAAACGCACTTATTCCGGCCGCCTTTCTCCTCTATGCGGCCGGCCTTTCTTTCTTTCTCAACCTCTCCATCCAGGCCTCCCGCTTTACCATTCTGGAACATCAATTCCACTTTAGCTTTTTTCCATTATTCTTCGGTTTCATTCTCTTCTTCACTCTTCTTTTCTTTGGATGGCAGTTTCTGGCGAAAATCGAATCGCGGATCTCCGGAAAAGACAGGTTCCTCACGCTGTGGGATGGATTCCTCGCATCCACTCCCCTGGCTTTTTTCCTTCTCTCGACTCTTCTCCTCAAACATTATCTGACCAGGGACGACCTCAAAACCAGGCTTTACCTCCTGGCCATTTTCATCCTCCTTTCTCTCTTCTATCTGAAATTCTCAAGTCTTTCGGGCCTCTTCGCAGAGTCCTGGAAACAAAGAGCCGCCGGCCTTGAAGCCAAATTTTCGAGTCTTTCCCCGAGAAAAAAGCTCCTCCTTCTTTTCATAGTGGCCTTCCTTATCTACAATGCCTGTGCGCTTTTTCTTGTCACCAAAGGAATAACCTTCTCGGGCGACGAGCCCAATTACCTTCTCACCACGCACAGCCTCCTCAAGGATGGGGACATCAACCTGGCGAACAACTACGCCCACAAGGACTATTTCCATTTTTATTCCAAAGAGCAAAATCCCCGCCTTAAGCTGGGCGTCTACGGCCGCACCGGGAAAAAGGGGAAAGATTATATCTACCCCATCAACCTCCCCGGAATCTCAGTCCTCATGATGCCCTTTTACTGGCTGAGCCAATTCTTCAAAGGAAAGCTGCTCACCTTTATCCTCAAGGCAAGTCTTTCCCTCTGGGCCGTTCTCCTGGGCCTTCAGGTCTACCTCTTCCTGAAGGAGACCTTGAGGAAAGAAAGGCTGGCTCTCGGCCTCTGGCTGGTCTATTCCTTCAGCTCGCCCATCCTTTTCTATGCCATCCACCTCTATCCGGAAATTCCCGTCGCTTTTTTCTCGCTGTTGATCTACAGGAAGATCTCCTCGCCCCGTCCGCTTCGCCTTTTTCCACTTTTTTTTCTCGGTTTTCTCCTCTCCACATTCTTCTGGTTCGGGCTCAAGTACAACTTCATCTTCTGGCCCCTTCTTCTTATCTCCATTTATTTTCTCTGGAAAAAACAAAAGTCCCGGTGGGGAATTCTTGTTTTTCTCTCCTTTCCCCTTCTTTCCTTCGGCCTTTTTGGCTGCTTTATTTACAATCTCTACGGAACCTTCTCCCCGTTTGCCGTCTATGAAGGAGTCCTGAGTCCGGAAAAATCGCTCTCCCTCAAAGAAAGCCTCTTCAGCCTTCCTCTCCTCTCGAGAATCGAGACTTTTCTGGACTACTTTTTCGATCAGAGGGACGGCCTTCTCCTCTATGCCCCGTTTTATTTTTTCATGTTTTCGGGCTTTGTGGAAATGTTCCGAAGGGCCAAAAAAGAACTCCTGATCCTGCTTTTTATTTCCCTGCCGTTCCTGCTGAATTATGCCTTTTTTACGCACCGCCAGGGTCACTGTCCCCAGGCGCGCGTCCTGGCCCCCATTTCCTGGATCGGGATTCTCCTGGTGGGCTATTTCCTTGCTTATAACCGCCACAGGCTTTTCTCCCACCTGTTCATGATCGGCGGGGCGGCCAGCCTCACGGTTTCAGGGATTCTTCTCAGCCATCCCTCGTTCCTCTACCAGCCAACCACACATGAGGTCACACAGCGCGCCGGAGACATGTTTATCTATCTGAGCAATCTACATTTCTTCCTCCCTTCCTACCTGCCTTCATTCATTAAAATCCGCAATGTGGAATACCTGCCAAACTACCTATGGATTCTGGCCGCGGTTGTCTTTGTTCTTGGATATGTCCTGTTTAAAAACAGAGGTCCGCTCCGGCTGAGACAGGGTTTCCATCTTCTTTTTGCCCTGCTTCTTCTCTCGGCCTCCTTTTTCCTCTGGGTCCTCTATCCCAGAGATGTTCCTTACCCCACCCGGACTTTTTATTATTCGCCGCAGAAAGCGATGGGCTTCTACATCTTCCCCATGGGCAAGGGGGTTGTGGCCAAAAATGAGGCCGAGTTTTACCTCCACATCGAAAAATCCTACAAAATCCTCTTCAGTTCAAAAACCGAATTGGAAAAGATTCAATTGATTTTCGGGTCAGAAAAAGGGACGCATGAAGTGGTAATCCGTTTTTTTGACCTCCCTCTTTATGAAGGCCAAACAAACCAGGAACGAAAACAGTTGTCCTTCTCTCCTCCGGCTTATTATCCCCTCCGTCATCTCTACCTCTACGAAATCAATCTTTCTCTTAAAAAATTATCCGATGAAAATCTCCTTATCGACCCTTACTTCCTCCAGATCCTTCCTCTTAAAAATTAAGCGTAAAGGGTGAATTTCGTTTTCTGCCGCGCTGGCTGAATGGACATTCATACTCCGCTTTTGCCTCCTTCCATCGTCATGAACGATAAAAATAATGGGCGGGGATGTCAAAAAGCGATGGGCTTCTACATCTTCCCCATGGGCAAGGGGGTTGTGACCAAAAATGAGGCCGAGTTTTACCTTCCGCTTCTAAAAAGAAGGAGTCCTGCCTGCAGAGGGGCTCTCCTATGAAGAATTCATGCGGGGATAGGCATCGAGGTCTAACGCAAGAGCGCTCCCTTTCTGTCCTCTCACCCTCTCCAGGGCCAGAGCTCCGACCATGGCCGCATTGTCTGTGCACAGTTTGGGGGAAGGAATGAAAGAATTCAGTTGATGCGCTTCGGCCAGCCCGGCAAATCCATCTCGCAACCTCATGTTTCTGGCCACCCCGCCGCAGAGAATCAGAGATTTTGGTCGGAAGCGCTCCATCGCCCGGCCCAGATTCTCAAGAAGGGCGCGGATAACGGCCGCCTCAAATCCAGCTAAAAAATCACTCAATCGGGAGTCGCTTTTGGAAACGTTTTCTTCCTTAATAATCCTTAAAGCGGCTGTCTTCAGCCCGCTGAAGCTGAAGTCAAGGCTTCTGTCGGTCATTCGCGGCAAGGTAAATTCAAATCTCCGTGGATTTCCTTCGATGCCCAGTTTCTCGATGACCGGACCCCCTGGATATCCCAGCTCCAGAAATTTGGCGATCTTGTCCAGAGCTTCCCCCGCCGCATCATCGCGTGTTTTTCCGACGAGAACATAGTGGAGCTTTTTTTCCTGGAAATACAGCGACGTGTGGCCGCCGGAAACAACAAGGGCCAAGACCGGAAAGGGAATGTCCTTGTGTTCGAGGAAAGCGGCTTCTATATGGGCCTGGACATGGTCCACTCCGATCAGCGGTCTGCCGTAATAATAGGCCAGGGCTTTGGCGAACGAAAGGCCGACAAGGAGCGATCCGATGAGACCGGGTCCCTGGGTTGCCGCGAAAAGGTCGATCTGTCCGAGCTGGACCTCGGCACACCGGAGGCTCTCGCGGACGATATAATCGATCGACCGCAGATGTTGGCGCGAAGCCAGCTCGGGCACGACGCCGCCGTAAGGGGCATGGATTTCGTCCTGGGATAAAACGATGTTGCTGAGGACCGCGCGATCATCCCCAAGGACGGCCGCTGCCGTCTCATCACAGGAAGTTTCTATAGCCAGTGTGCGCATATCTAAAATTCTCTCATTAGAATCTATCTATCTTTATGGAGCCGGTCCCGAAATGGCCTAGGAATCGTTTTTTTCAAGAGCCGCAAGATTTTCTTCATACGGAGGACGAATGATCCCTTTTTCCGTAATGATCGCCGAGACATACCGCGAGGGCGTGACGTCAAAAGCCGGATTCCGGACCTCCACCTCCGGAAGAGAGATCAGATTCCCTCCAATTTCTCTGACTTCCTGAGCAGACCTCTCCTCAATGGGGATCTGGCCTCCGTCAGCGAGAGACAGGTCAATGGAGCTCACAGGAGCCGCCACATAAAAAGGGAGACGGTTCTCCGTGGCCAGGACGGCCGCAGAATAGGTGCCGATCTTATTGGCCGTGTCGCCATTCCGGGCAATCCGATCCGCGCCGGTGATGGCCAGGCTGATCTCTCCCCTCTGCATCAGCCAGCCAGCGGCATTATCCGTGATCAAGACATGGGGAATGTTCAGCCTGGAAAGCTCCCAGACCGTGAGTCTGGCCCCCTGGAGAAAAGGCCGCGTCTCATCCACAAAGACCTTGATTCTCTTCCCCTCCTCAAAGGCGGACCGAATGACACCCACCGCCGTGCCGTAGCCGGCTGTGGCCAGCCCGCCGGCATTGCAGTGAGTGAGCACACTGTCTCCATCCTTGATCAATTCTTTTCCAAAACTCCCGATTTTCCGGTTCGTCTCAATGTCTTCTCTTTCGACGGCCAGAGCTTCCTCGACCATCTTCTGCTTGAGCGCGTCGAAGGGCAAACTTTTGTATTTCTCAAAAGCGCTCTGCATACGCTCCAGCGCCCAGAAAAGATTGCGGGCAGTGGGGCGGGTCATTTTCAGCCTCTGGATAATCCGGCGGATCTGTTCATCCAGGTTTTTTGTGTTTTCCCTGTGGAAAAGGCCGAGGGCGACTCCAAAGGCCGCGGCGACACCGATCGCCGGTGCGCCGCGGATGACCATTTTTTCAATGGCTTCAGCCACCTCCAGATGATTCCGGCAAACGACATAGACCTCTTCGGCCGGAAGCTTTCTCTGGTCAATCAGGATGACTTTATCTCCGGACCATTCGATCGTCGGCCGCATATCTGACCTCTCTTCGCAAGAGTATAGCGGCAAACATGAAAAAAGGCAAAACTGAAAACCTCGAATCTGGTGCGCTTCCTCGGATGAGGTTGACTTTTCTCCCGGAGTAAAGTAATTTCTTAATGTCGGAATCCGATTCCGGCATTCGAAGGCAGCCCTTCGAAGGAGGTCCAGATGTTTCTGTTCGGTCCTGTCGGTCCACAAGAGCTTCTCATCATACTCCTGATTGTCATTATCATCTTCGGAGCGCGCAAGCTTCCTGAGCTCGGAAAATCTCTGGGAGAAGGCATCAAAAATTTTAAAAAATCCATCAGCAGCAAAGACAAGGATAATGAAGCTCCGTCTGATAAGCCGAAACCCCCGGCCAAGGAAGAATGAGACGGATTATTGAAAAGCTTACCCAGGAGCGCCGAGAGAAAGAAGAAGAATTTGCCCGGCAACTCAAAGAAATCAAAGAGAAAAAAAATTCTCTCCTGGATATTGAAAATAAAGTAAAGTCCAAGAAATTTCCCTTTTTTTCCTCCCCGAGGAGCCTTTTCAAATCATCCGCCCGAATTTCCAGAAAGAACCTGGAAGAACTCCAAATGGCGCTGGCTCAATCCTTAAAAGAAGTGAATGCGCTTTTTTCCTCCCTTGCGCAGCTTCTTGAGCTCCAGGTTTCCCTGATGGATGCTAAAGATAAAGAATGGGACGCCCTTGGAAGCAACCACGTGGGAATGATATTCAAGAGCATGGAATGGCGGGTGGACCAGCTGGCTTCCGAGTATAAGGATGTCCAAATTCTGATGAAAAAATTCTTGCGCCTTAAAGAAACACTCCATCGAGTACTGGCTGTTCTGGAAAAAAACAAGCTCCCCTCTCCGCCGCACATTAGAGAAATTCTGGCCCCTCTGGAGGACTGGCCGTATGCCGGCTTTGAAAACCGATATCGCGGCAGTGAGGAAGAAGTCAAGAGACAGCAGGAATCCCTGGTTTCTTATTTTAAAAAAGGAGGCACTGTCCTGGACCTGGGCTGCGGCCGCGGCGAATTTCTTGAACTCCTGGAAAGAAACGGGATAAAAAGCACGGGAATTGAAATCAACAGCCTGATGGTCGATATCTGCCTGGACAAAGGCCTCCACTGCCAGAAAGGCGATATCCTGGAAAAGCTGGCCGAATGGAAGGACAACTCTCTGGACGGGATCTTTTCTTCCCAGGTCATCGAGCACCTGCCGCCCGCCAGCCTGAAAAGGATAATCGAGCTCTCCTATTGGAAACTGGTGCTGGGAGGCGTGCTGGTCCTGGAAACCATCAATCCCGCATCCGTTTTCGCCCTTGTCCAGATTTACTTTCTTGACCTCTCCCACAAAGCGCCTGTCCACCCTCAGGCCCTGAAATTTCTACTGGAGGCGTCGGGATTTGTGGAAGTGGAGATCAAATATTCCAACGAACTTGTCCAGGAGAGACTTGTCAATCTTCCGGGGACAGACGAAACGAGCCGCCTTCTCAACCAAAACATCGACAGTCTGAACAAGCTGCTTTACGCGGCGCCCAATTACGCCGCCATCGGCAAAAAAAAGTAAAGACGTCCCTTTCGGAATGGATGGGGATGTCCATTTTTCCAATCGTCAAATTTGGATATTTAAAATTTGTTTTTTTAATTATAAAATGTATTATATAATTTGAAAGATCCAATGCCAAAATCTTCTAATTACCCTGCCCCCAAGAGCCCCATTCCAAAAACTCTAAGCCAGTCCATCTATTCATACCTCAAAGAAGCCATCGTGGAAAACAGGCTGAAGGCCAATCAGAAAATCAATGAGAAGGAAATCGCCAGTCTCTTCCAGGTGAGCATCACGCCGGTGAGGGAAGCCGTGTTGAAGCTTGGCGCAGAAGGATTTTTAACCGTCGACTCCCATCGGGAAGCGGTGGTCAGAGAGATTTCCTACCAGGAATTGAAGGAGATTTTTCAGGTGATGAGCGCTCTCGAAGGTCTGGCGGTCGACCTGGCGTTCGAACGCTTCAAACCCAAGGACCTCCAGGAAATTGAAGAGATGACGGCGACCATGGAAGACCATGTCCGCACCCGCTCCATTGAAAAGTACATGGAACTCAATGTCGCCATCCATATGAAAATCTGGAAATCCGTTCCCAATAAATTTTTACTAGACACTCTCAGCCATGGGAGCGAGCAGATGTTGAGATACAACCATGCCCGGTATTATGCCTATCAAAAACCTGGAGCCCTTGAGAGGTCCATGAAGGAACACGAAGAAATTCTGAACGCCCTGAAGGAAAAAGACAAGAAAAAATTAAAAGCTTTAGTGGAGAAACACTGGACCAATCTTCTTCAGCCCTCTTCATTCGGGGAGGGATTAAAGGAGAGTATTCAGAGGAATCAAAAAAGAAGCCCTGGCGAGAGAAAATAACAATGTCAAGGTCCGCAGAGTAAAGTGCGGATTGAATTCTCATTCTTTATGATTCAGGAAATTCACAAGATGGAGGGACGAATGAACAACACAGTCCTTAAAGCGATATTGCTCCTTTCTCTGACGTTGATCCTCACCTCCACAAGCTTTGCCCAGCGGCAGACCGGATCCATTTTCGGACGGATTATCGACAAGGAAGAAAATGCTCTTCCCGGAGCGATCATCACCGTGTCCGGTCCAGCGCTCATGGGAATCAGAAACTATATCACCGGAGACACAGGAACATTCCGATTTTCTTCTCTTTTGCCCGGAGAGTATCAGATGCGGACCGAGATGCCCGGTTTCAAGACTCTCGTCCGAAAAGGAATCCTCGTCAGCGTCGGAAAAACCACTGAAGTCACCATTGAGCTGGAAATTACCGAGATCGAGGAAGAAGTGACGGTCATCAGTACCCCTCCTCCAATCGATATTCAATCGACAAAAATCAGCGTGAACTACAGCTCCCAATTCCTGACCAGTATTCCCATGAACCGGGACCTGTATGACATTCAGAACTCCATCCCCGGCGCCATCTCTGAAGGCGTGGCGCTCAACCGGAGTTCTTCCATCCTGGGCGGCACCGTGCAGGGCCAGCTCTATGCCCTGGACGGCGCTCCTATGAACGATCCGGCGACCTTTTACTCCATGACCAACATCAACATTGATGTCTTTGATGAAATCGAGTTTGAATTCGGCGCTCATCCGGCCGAAGTGGGACAGACAGGCTCAACCTACATCAATATCATTTCCAAGAGCGGCGGAGACAAGCTCACCGGTGGGGCTGTTTTTTACTACCAGGGAGGCAGTCTGAATCAAGACCTGTGGACACCGGAACAATTAGAAGCCCTGAACATCAACCCGCCTGAGAAATACACCGACTCGAAAGACTTCTCTTTGAACATCGGAGGTCCGATTCTCGAAGAAAAAGCCTGGATCTTTCTCTCCGGCCGCCGCTTGGCCTGGAATCAGGCCTACGCAGAAACGCCGGAAAAACGGATGGCGTCCATCGGCTTCACAGAGAGCCCCCATTATGACCTTGAACACAGGGAGTGGCTGGGATTTGTCAAGATGACTTTCCAGCTCACCAGAAATATCCGCTACAGCGGTATGCTCCATTATAACAACATTTACGAACCGGTCTACGCCAATTCGATCGGGGCGGATACGGCTTTCGAGGCCACCCAATCCTGGGGCCATGAGAACACCTTTACCACCACCCACCAGATGAACTGGATCTTAAGTCAGAATACGAATTTGGATATCCGCGGCACCTACATCCACAGCTCCTTCCCGACCTATTCCAGATACAACGGCCAGTACACCTTTTATGACCGCCAAGCAGACATTATGTGGGGAACATCGCCATTTAACGAGATCAATATCCGAAAGAAAATAGTAGGTTCGGCTTCGATCGTCCACTTCATGAATGACTTCCTCGGAGGAAGCCATGAATTTAAGGCCGGCGCGGAGTTCGAACAAAGCGAATACCACCGCGACTGGTACAGTCCAAATCCCTATTATTCCTACTGGTATGATTATGCAGCGGGCGATCCCTATTATTATTCACCTTCTCAAAAACAGGGCCGTCTCCGCATACTCACCTGTCCGCCGGAAGAAGGCCAATGGGATGTCCAGGACCATGTCCGTCGTTTTTCGGCCTACCTTCAGGACAGCATTGTCAAAGGAAAACTGGCCTTGAATCTCGGCCTTCGATTTGATTATTCCTTTCTGTATGAGCCCGTGCAAATCCGGCCTGAGCTGCGCTTCCAGTACGGCCCAGAGAACCTGGCCGAAGGAATGGATCCCAATGAACTCCTGATCGCCCTGGGCAAACAGTTGAAAGCCGCAGGCTTGGGATCCCCTTTCGATGCGTTAACCACTCCATGGAAAAAAATTGTTGAATTCGCCACATTCTCTCCCCGAGTCGGCCTTGTCTACGATTTGTTTGGCGATGGAAAAACAGCCTTCAACCTCTCCTTTTCCCGCTACTTTGAGCCCATCTGGACCGCCCAATACAGCCAGGATCAGATCTTCGGCCCCAACTCCTTTAACTGGTACTGGAATGACCTCAATGGGAATAAAAAGATGGATCTCCCGCCGACAGACAGTTACTTATTGCAGTCCTATTCTGAACAGGATCCCTACTCCTCTTTTTATATGGAGAATCTCAAGGCTCCTTACACGAATGAGGTCATTGCCGGAATCGAGCACGAGCTGATTAAAGACTTCAAGCTCGGCATCCAGTTCGTGTGGAAGCAAAATAAGAATATCATTGATGACATTGACATTGTTAATGGCTATGACTCTAATGCAACCGACGAGAAAGGCCTCATCTGGCTGCCTTTCGCTTTCACAGATCCCGGAATGGATGGCATATTCCACACGGAAGACGACCAGACCCTGACCGTGTATGGTCTAAGAGCCGATCGGCCCGCTCCAATCTGGAAAGGGACAAATCTGCCGGAGGCCAAGAGAAAATATTGGGCCGTCATGTTCACATTTGACAAACGGATGTCCAATAAATGGCAGCTCAGCGGCTCTATCCTTTACAGCTCTTTAAAGGGCAATACAGAAGGCTTTGAAAAAGACGCTGAGAACGGAGCCGCGGAAGGAATGTCCGGAATATCCAATGACCCCAACTCTCTCATCAACGCCTACGGCCCTCTCCGGTTTGACCGTCCGCTCCAGATCAAGGTCATGGGAACCTACATTCTTCCGTGGGACTTTATCCTCAGCGCCTATGTCCAGCACATGTCCGGAAGTCCCTGGGGAAGAACCCTCGACCGCATCTATTTCCCGGCTAACTATATGGGACTCGGCACGTATTATTCTTACACTCCGGTCCGGGCAGAGAATCCGGGAGCCCGGAGACATCATTCTTACACCAATCTGGATATGAGAATCGAAAAGAATTTCACTGTCGGACAAAATGGAAAATTGACCATTTACGTGGATGTCTTTAATGTCGGAGGCCAAAAGGAACTCGATGTCAATGACAATCCGGGAGGTTCCCTTTACTACAACACCTACGCCGATGCGACCCAGGCGGCCTATTTGCTTGGTTCAAATTATAAGAAAATCATAGGTTGCTACGGCGTCCGTTCTATCCGGCTGGGAATCAGATACAGCTTCTGATTGAAAAAATAAAAGAGGGGGGAGGAAATGTTCCTCTCTTTTATTTGAATTCCATTGCTTTTCTCAGCGTTTCATTCCCTGTCCTGTTTTTCAGCAGGACGTGGAGCATGTTCTTTCCCAGTGCCAGCCGGTTGAGTTGAGATTCCTGGTCGATCAAGAAAGGAATCTCTAGGATGTGACTTTGTCCGATTTTGCTTTGGAGTTCGGCTTCCTCGAACTTGACCTCAAAAGAATCCTTCCGCTCCCAGACAATCTGGCCCTGGACATCCTTGAGACTCAGTTCCACATCAAGAGTCGTCTCCATTCGGCTCCCGTCGGCCTTGAACCAAATGCGATCATACGGGATCTCCAGAAGGACTTCGCCTGAAATCTTTCCTGTCTCTTCTCGACTTTTATTGATCTTCACATTAAGATCAAAAAGCCTCCTCCCTTCCTTGGATGTTTTCTGGGAATCGGCCAGAATGTTCTCTTGCATATACGAGATGTCAAGCCTGCGGATAGGCGTCAGGTCGTAAGTGACCAGCTTATAGGATCCCGTGCATGTGGAATCGTAAAAGACCACAGGAAAGTCTCCGTAATACCAGACTTCGCTGCAGCGGGAATAAGGATCCCCGCTCATCGGTTGAGTGAACCTGTCCGTGGGAGGCCCGAAAATAATGAAAATTCTCCCCCGGTCCGTCAGCCAGCCGGGGACCCCTTCTCCGAGATAAGTCGCGTTCGCTTTCTCTATACGGTTGAAATATTCCATCTTGAATTCATTTTCTTCCGTATCCGGATCCAGATCGCGACGCTTCCAGAATTCTTCAATGAACTGGGGTTTCTCTGAATCGGGCAGCTCCAGAAAGGTCTTCCGCTCTTCACTCGTAATGATGTACTTGACTGTGTTTAAAAATTCGGCATTTACAGGATCGAGCTTCCGCTCCAGGTTGTAAAGTCGGCAGGAGACAGAAACGATAAGCCCTGCTATCAGAGCCAGCGCTAGGACTCCTATTTTTTGCTTTTTCATTCGGATCTCCTTAAAGAGCCTGTCTCTTTTAAATTAAGCTTCTCGGGCCCAAATTTCAAGGCAAAAGTTCGATCCAATTGTCGATCGCATTTTTTTATCTCTGTAATTTTGTGAAATTCATGGAAATTGAGAGAAGAAAGAAGAACGGTCTCTCTTCTCATTCAGCGAAGTGCCGGAGCGACTCAAAATCGGAGGAAAAAAAGTTTCCCCAGAGATAGGGAAAGGTCAGCTTATTATGCAAAAGAGGGTCGGCATCCGGACGGAAATATCCCTGAGCCACCAAGTCCGACCAGAGAGGCGTGCCTGGAATCGGAGAATAGTAAGCCAGGCGCGGCTTTGCTCCCAGGCGGAAGACATGACAAATACTTTCTCTAATCCCTGCCGGATCCTGGCCCGGAAGTCCGGCGATAAGGTAAACATTAATATCCGGACGCCTGAATCCCGCTTTTTCCAGACTCGCCAATGCCTTCTCCAGGTCTTCGGGCGAAACCTTGGGGCAGGAGTCCCTGAGCACAGCCGCGTCTGCGGATTCCTGGCTCAGATAAAGGGACCGAACTCCCGCCTGTCGGAAAAGGCAGGCAATTTCGTCATTCACCTCCCGGACATGAAGCCCATTGGGAGTATGGCAAGAAAGAGGCAGTCTTTCCCGGAGGATTCCCTTCAAGATGGGGACGATGTGAGCCTCCCTGTTGAGAAGAAGCGCATCATCATAAAAAACCAGATGCCGTGTCTTGTAGAGATAAAAATTCTCAGTGATCTCCGCAACAACAGAAGACGGCTTCCTCTGCTCAAATTTTTCATTAAGGATCGGGCTGGCGCAAAAGGTGCATCGAAAAGGACAGCCTCTGGACGTGAGCAAAGGAAGGAACTCCTGGCTTCTGAGCCGGCCGTGGGCCGGATGAGGAAGGTCATCCAGAGTGGAAAATTCCGCCGCCTCTGCAGCTCCATCGCCCAGATATTTCCGGACCAGAGGGAGGATTTTGTTCTCCCCTGGGCCTTGACAGATTTCATCGGCGCCCGAAAACCTCCGGGCATGCTCCCCCATCAGGGACGCATAAATTCCTCCGAGGACAACCGGAACTGAACCGAACTTTTTCCGCACAAGCTCAATGGCCATCTGCACACCTGGATACCAGTAAGTCATGGTGCCAGTGAGAAGGACAAGGTCGGGCAGAGGAACGCGCTCCAATTCCTGAAGAAAAAGCGTCACTGGAATTCCGTACCGTGAATACCGGCGGGGCACTTTTTTCAGGACCTGAGGCTTTTCCACCTCCTCCTTGGGAAAGGGGCCTCTCCCATCCGGTTTTGACTTTGTTTTCTTCTCCAAGAGCGGATGATGGCGGCTCAGGCAGTCAATGAAATGAATCCGGGTTTTCGTGTATTTCTGGAGAATAGCAGCGATGTACAATAATCCTAAAGGCTTCAACCAGAAGTCATAGGCCGTGAAGTCATAAATCCAGGGATTGATGAGAAGGATATTTTTGGACATGAATTTAATGGTGCGGAAGGTGGGACTTGAACCCACACGGTCTTATCGACCATAAACTCCTGAGGCTTACGCGTCTGCCAATTCCGCCACTTCCGCACTCGGATTGTGGATTTTTATTATACTCGGTCCTCAAAAAAGAGCAAATAAAAAAGGAGACTTGACAAACAGCATCTCCGCCCTTATTTTAGAGATGTATGACAATCTCCTCTAGCGAGATCAAAGTCAACAATTTTCATCGTCCCAAAATCAATAAAAAATAAAGATGCGCCCGAGCCTATTCCTGTATGTTCAAAGACAGTTTAACATCCACCGTCAGAGAGCTCTCCTCTTTCTATTTTCGTAAGGAGGTCCAATGAAACTTCTGAGCAGAAATCAGCTCGAAAATCTTACCCGATTCAAAGGCGAAGATTTCCTGACCACCTCATTTTTTCTAGATACGGATAAAAGCCGATTATCCAAGAAAGAAATATTTTTATCATTGAAAAATATTTTACATATCAGCCGGAACCGCCTGGAACGTATGGAAATCAGCAAAGAGAAAAAAGAATCTCTGCGTCAAGACCTGGAAAAAATCAACGCCTATTGCTCTCAAAATTTGACATCTTCACGATCCTCGGGAGTGGCCGTATTTTCCTGCCACGGCAAGAAATTCTGGCAGGTCTTCAGCCTCCCGCAACCGCCCAGGAATAGAATCCTCTTTGACCATAATCCTTATATTCGCCCCCTGTCGGCGATCCTGGATGAATACCATCACATTCTTTCTTTTCTCATAGACCGAAGAGAAGCCCGATGGTATGAAATTTATATGGGCGAAATTTCCCCTCTAGGAAGCCTTTCCAGCGATGTGCCGAGCAAAGTCAGAGAGGGCGGATTTGAAGGCTATGAGTCCAAACGGATCGAAAGGCATGTGGAAGCTCACCTCCATGACCATTTCAAAAAAGCCGCTCAGAGAGCGTTCGACCTTTTCAAGAACAACCAATTCCACTGGCTCTTTCTGGGCTGTCATGAAAAATATTATTCCGATTTTGAGCCTCTTCTTCACACGTATCTCAAGTCCAGACTCAAAGGAAGGCTCAAGGCCAAGCCGGGAGACCCGGAGGATAAAATTCTCAAAGAATGTATGGAGTTGGAAAGACAACTCAAAAAGGAAGGAGAAGAGGACGTTGTCCAGAGGCTCGTATCGGAATTGGAACGAGGGGGACTGGCCTGCTCAGGGATCAAAGACTGCCTGAGAAGCCTGAATCGCGCCGAAGTCCAGACGCTGGTGGTGACCCTGAACTTTTCCTCCCCGGGTCAAATCTGCCCTCACTGCAGGCTCCTTTATCTGAATGACCTCCGCTGCCTTTCCTGTCAACGAAAGACCGAACCTGTTCTGGATGTCATCGATGAGGCCATAGAACTGGCCATGAACAAGAACTGTGAGGTGAAACACATATCCCCTCCTTCACGACTTAACCGATACGGCAAAATTGGCGCTTTATTGAGGTACAAAACCTAAAGAGGGCATATGGACCTGTCGGCGCAGCGAAATGCATCATCTCAAAAAGTGTCGGGAGTCACTGCGGCCCGAATTTTTTGTCAGGAGACTCCTGTATAATAGTCCGATATCTTCTGGATGATGAATTCTCTCTGCGCGGCTGTCAATTCCGGATAAACAGGAAGGGAGAGAACTTTCCTGGCCGCTTCTTCCGCCGAGGGAAAGTCTCCTTTTTGATATCCAAGGTCATGGAAACTCTCCTGCAGATGGAGGGGCAGCGGATAATAGATTTTAGTGCTAATGCCGTTCTCTTTCAGAAATTCCCTCAGTGGATCACGGTCATATACCCGTATCGTGTATTGATTGTAGACATGATAATTCCTGTCGCCGCTCTTTTTGTGCACCGCTTCAGGAATCGCAAGGCGTCCTTTGTCGATGAGCCCCGTCGCCTGGAATCTGTAATCATAGTCGTCCGCATTTGTTCTTCTTTTTTCTGTCCATGTGTCCAGATACCTGAACTTGACATTCAAAATCGCGGCTTGAATCGCATCCAGCCGGAAATTGCCTCCCACGTTTTTGTAAAAATATTCGGACTCTGAGCCGTGGACTCTCAAGAGTCTAATTTTTCTGTAAAGAGCCTCATCATTGGTGACCACCATACCACCGTCTCCACATCCTCCAAGATTCTTGGAAGGAAAAAAGGAAAAGACTCCGCAATGGCCCATCGCGCCTGCCCTTTTCCCCTTGTATTCGGCCCCGATCGACTGGGCGGCATCTTCCACGACAGAAAGGTTGTGGTTTTTGGCAATTTGCAGGATCGGATCCATATCCGCGCATTGACCGAAAAGATGGACGGGGAGAATGGCTCTCGTCTTCTCGGTGATGGCCGAAGCGATTTGGGAGGGATCCATGTTGAAAGTGGCTGTATCGATGTCGATAAAGACGGGGCGGGCATTGAGGCGGGCAATCACTCCGGCCGTTGAGAAAAAAGTGAAGGGAGATGTGATGATTTCATCGCCGGGCTTAATGTTGAGGGCCATGAGTGAAACCAGAAGGGCATCGGTTCCCGATGAGACACCGACCGCATATTTGGTCCCCGAATAATCGGCGATTTTTCTCTCCAGCTCTTCCACTTGAGGCCCCAGGATGAACTGTTGGGATTTCAGGACTTCATCGATGGCCGATTGGATTTCATCTCGAATGCCTAAATATTGGGCCTTTAAATCGAGAAGGGGAATATTCATCGGACTCTTTTTTTCCTTTCTTTATCGACTTCAATCACCCGATTTTTTACGAGCTTATAGTATTTCTGCGATTTCTGACAGAAGGCATATCCTTTGGCGTCAAAAACCAGCTTGAGTCCGGCCTCACTCATCCAGCCGACCAATCGGGCGGGATTGCCGACAACCAGGGCAAAATCAGGGACATCTTGAGTGACGACTGCGCCGGCGCCGACAAATGCCGAGCGCCCGATGGTATGGCCGCAAAGGATAGTGCTGTTGGCACCCAGTGAGGCGCCTTCCTTAACCATAGTCTTTTGATAATATTGGGATCCTCTCTGCGGATATCGACTGCGGGGATTGGAGATGTTGGTAAAAACCACAGAGGGCCCGCAGAAGACATAGTCTTCAAGGGTCACGCCTTCATAAACCGAGACATTATTCTGGATTTTGACAGAATTGCCGATCCAGACGTTGGAGCCGATATTGACGTTTTGGCCGAGAACGCAATTTTTCCCGATGCGAGAACCGGATTGGATATGCGAAAAATGCCAGATTTTTGTTCCATCGCCGATCTTGACATTTTCGTCGACCCGGGCGGTTTCATGGATGAAATATTTTTTGAGTGTTGCGGAGGAGGAGCCGGAATTCCCGGCAGCGCCCAAGCGATGAGAGGACAGGAAATATATTTTGCCCTTGTCCTGAAGAGATTGCTGGCTCATCTCCAATATTTTGAGGACCCGCAGGCCGTTGTTTCCGTCTGTTTTTGGCGCTTTTCGAGTGGCGATGCATTCCATAAAATGGACACATTCTGTTTTAAGCGGCTCAATTTTTTCCACCTTCACCGGCTCGGCTTTTTCCGGGTGAGCCAAGGGCATCCTCCGGATCCAGTCAATTTTGTGGGGATAAATGAATAGCTTCTCATTCGGGCGAACATCATCGAACAATGCCATTTTCTGTTCGCCAATCACGATGAGTTTTTGTTCTTTGTACGGATGAAGCCAGGAAACAAAGATATGGGCCTTAGCCCCGCTTGGAAAATTGAGGTTGGTAATGGTGACATCCGCAATATGGGGGTTTAAATAATTGCCGCCGTGGGCCGAGATTTCATGCGGCATCTCATCCAGGAGATAGAGAATGAGGGAGATATCATGGGGGGCAAAGCTCCAGAGGATGTTTTCTTCCTGACGGAATGTGCCGAGATTCAAGCGGTTGGAATAAATGTAATGGATCTTCCCGAGAGTGCCCGAATCGACGATCTCTTTGAGCTTGATGATCGCGGGATGGTATTCGAGGAGATGTCCAACCATAAGTATTTTTTTGCGGGCTTTGGCGAGGGCGACCAGCTCTTCTCCTTCTCTGTAGTTGAGGGCGATCGGCTTTTCGACAAAGACATCCTTGCCGGACTGAAGGGCCATTTTTGCGAGAGAGTAGTGAGTCGCGGCCGGAGTCGAAATAACGACGGCCTTTATTTTGGAACTCTCGAGAACCGACGGATAATCGGGCGTAGCCTCAAGTTCAGGATATTGCTCTTTGAATAACTTCAACCGGTTTTCATCCAGATCGCAAACGGTGCGGAGGGCATTCAATTCGTGAAAGTTGCGAATCAGATTCTTTCCCCAACGGCCGCAGCCGATAACGGCTAAATTTTTGGCCATAACGCTAACACTCCTTTTCCAGCTTAGCCGGCTTTGGACCGGCCTGATTGAAATCTCCCTGCTCCATTCCGTGCATCTTATTTTTAGCTTGTTCCCAAACTGATCCTGGAAATCTGATTCCACTCCCGATAAAAAAGAACTCCCGGCTTCAAGAACATTCCATTCAAAAAGGAAACGGACGCCCCATGGACGAACTCAAAATTTCGATCATCCTTCAATATAGCCTAGCAGAAAATAGACCGGCGCTCAATGGTATTCTGAAAAACAGGAGTTCTCCTTGGAATTCATCTCTTGTGATCGGCCGCAACGAGGATTTATAATATTGACCGGCGAAGGAATACCGAATGGGACGAAAAATGGCCAGCCGGGCTAAAAAAATCAATCTTTTTTTCCTTGGGATATTTTTACTCGGGGCCTGGATTCGCGCTCTGGACGTCGGGCGGCCGGCTGACGGACGCGTGCGCGAATCCTGGCGGGAATGCGATTATGCGGCCCTTGCCAGAAACTTTTACCGCGAGAGCATGAATCCCTTGTATCCGAAAATTGATTGGCGGGGGTCTGGTCCCGGCTATGCGGAGATGGAGTTTCCGGCCTTCCCCTGGATGGTCGCCGCTCTCTATAAGATCTTCGGATATCACGAAGTTATCGGCCGTCTCCTGGCTTATGTGTTCTCCCTCCTCGCCGTCTTGATATTTTTTTGTCTGGCGCGGTATCTCCTTCCGCCTTTCGGAGCCGCAGCGGCATCGCTCTTTTTTGTTTTGAGCCCACTTGCGGTCCGGATTTCGAATTCCCTTCAGCCCGAGGGGCTCATGCTGCTCTTGTATATGGCGGCTGCTCTTGCCTTTATCCGCTGGCTGGATGACGAACGTCGGTTCTGGTATGGAACAGCCCTGGCGGCATCCGCGTCGGTCTTCCTGATCAAAGTCCCGTCCGTCCACATCGGCCTGTTTTTTTTATTGCTTCTCGCGGCGCGCAAAGGGTGGAAGGGGCTGCGGATGGTCCGGACCTGGATTTTTGCCGCGGCGGCTGTTTTACCCGCTTTCGCGTGGTATCTCCATGCCCATCGTCTCTGGCTCCTCACCGGCAATTCTCTCGGCGTCTCCAATGAATACCACTGGATCGGCTGGGATCTCTTGCAAAATCCCACTTTTCTTCTTCGTTTTGTGTCCGGGCTGCTGCGCACCGAAGTCCTGCACGTATGGATGCCTCTGGGCGGCTTCGCTGCTCTTGTCGCTGTCCTGTTTCGCTTTAAAAATTCAACCGTGCGGACCGCACTATTCTGGCTTTTATCCGTAGGGCTTTATTATCTCATTGCCATCCGGACAACGGGAGACAACTGGGCCGCCTATTATCATGTGGTCACGGTCCCGCCAGCGGCTATCCTGCTGGGGGTCGGCGCCGAGTTCGTTCGCGACCGCATAAAAAATCATCGCCGCTTCATCATCTCATGGAATATTTCCATAGGCCTCGGCACGGCTCTCATTCTGGGAAAGTGGCTTTTTAAAGTTTCTTATCCGGGTTACGGCGTTTCCGCTCTTGGACTGATCTGTATTGCCGGAGGGATTTCCATAGTCCCTTTTCTCTCCGGAAAAAGACGGAGACCTCCGGCCGCTCCTCTTCAGACCACTTCAATGATCGAGACGGCGGCCGCGTATATCGGCCTCCTCGGGCTGCTGTCCGTATTCCTTTTTGAAGGCTTTCATATCAGCCGCGATCTCCATCCGCAAGCGTTTCAGTCGAAATATGCGTGCGCCCGGATCTTTCAGCCATTCATTCCCGAAGGCGTCTTGATCCTCGCTTCTGGAGGGCCGTCTTCGGATGAGACCGGCCGCCCGGTGGCGTTTAACGCACCCTATTTCTTTTTCTGGCTCGACCGAAAAGGATTCAATATCCCGCAGGAAAAACAGTCTGTGGAAAAGGTTCAATCCTTCATCCGGCAGGGAGCCCGCTATTATGTCCTGGAAAAGGAAGCCGCGAAGGCTGCACCCGGATTCAAGGAAGAACTCCAGAAGCGGTTCCGGCTTCTTTCCGAGTGCAAGGACGCGTATTTATTCGAATTGTAAGGAATTCTTTCCAGGCGTCGGATTCTAGCCCCTGGAATCAGCGGAGATGATACGGACAGCCTCTTCCACGACCTGAAGAACGGCATTATTATTGAGCGTCGAATTTTCAACAAGCGATGCGCTGGCGACATAGACGCCGGAAAGGGGAGTACGGATGCCGGGCGCATCCTTGAAGGGAAGACGCCGGGGAAGAGATTGAACAAAGCGTTCGCGGAAGACCTGCCTGTGAAGAATATCTTCATCCTTTAAATCCGGGAAAATTTTTTTGAGGTTCTTCGTAAAATCCTCTGTGATCCGGTCTGCGGACGCCGCGTTCAATGGATCTCCCGTGGTGACATATTTGGGTAGATAGACCAGATGCCGGCCGCCGAAGGATTCCGGCGGAATGACATTGGTCGTCTCGATGACTCCGGTGAACGGCAGCGCCCGATCCAGAAGGTTGATGACATAATAGGGTGAGAGGCGCCGGCGGAGAATCAACAGGAGACTGACAATGCCCAGATATTCGGTCTCTTCCAGCCAGCTCCAGCCGGCCCGGCCATTGGTCCCGTCGAGAATCTTTTTGATCTCGGGAGCCGGAATCGCCAGAAGAATACGATCGAACATCACAGAGTCGGATTGGGTCGCCAGGCGGATTTTACTTCCGTGCGGCTTGACGTCCTCAACCGTTGTTCCAGTCCGGACGTGGACGCCGAGATCGGATAATTTTTTCCGGGCGGCATTGATCACAGAGGCGTAACCTCCCTCGATATATCCCATGTGTTCCCGTCGGCTGGCCCTGGAGCGGGCCCGGTTGAGCCGATGAATGGTCGTCCAGATGAAAGAGGCCGATGTGGACTGCGTGGCCTCTCCGAGCTTGCTCCGCAGCAGCGGGGCCCAGAAATTCTCATAAACCCCTTTCCCGAAGACGCGGCTCAGCCATTGTTCCGCGGTCTCCATCTTGAATTTTCGAGAGGAACGGAGGCGGGAACTGTAGAGAATACCCGATCCGAGCCTGAATTTTTCCCAGAGGTTGAGAAAGGGGAAACGGAGAAAATCCCGGGCCGAGGAAAAAGAGACGAGCCGGTTCTCCCCGAAAAATCCGCTCCTGGATTCGCGCCAGACCACCCGATTGTCCGGAACCACCTGCCGGAGAAATTGAAGGGTGTGGAAATCGGACGGCAGCAGGACGTGATAGAAGCGGTCACACACGACATCCTGCCAATAATAGAAAGAGCACAGGCCGCCGAGCCGCGCGTCTTTTTCGAAAAGAGTGACGGCGAACTTTCCGGAATCAGCCAGAGCCAGGGCGGAGGCAATGCCGGCGATCCCGCCGCCCACAACGGCCAGAGACAGCCGCTCGCCGGCGGCGCGGACACCGCTAGAATTTCCGTAATGGATCATTGAAGTGAATACGGTCTTTTGAGGAGGGGAGGCAATCCCTGTATATCATACTATTGAGATAGAAAAGCTCGGCAAAGTAACGCTTTTTCTGAAGGGCTAACAGTCCCAGACTGATCAGCTGGATCGCCACCATCAGGGCGAATCCCCCGACGACAAACGCGTGCGGCGATATTTTAAAAGCGGCACCGATGGCTTCGGAAAGCCGGTAGTCAAAAGATAAATCCGTCCGTGCCAGCTGATGGTATTGGCGGATCGTGTGGATCGCGGTCCAGGCGAGCGGGTACAAAGACAGTAGAAACAGAATGAGTCCGGGGATGATAAAGAAATGGAACGGCCGGAACATATATCCGGAGACGATGCACTGAATGATGCTTCTCATAAAGCGCAGGCTGGACTTCCGGCGTCTGGCCTGGGGCGTTCTTCGTTTCTCCGGCTCCCAGCAGAGATGGGCGGGAACTTCGGCGATCCGCGCCCGCAGGATTTTGGCTTTGTTGATGATCTCGGGATTGACATCGACGTCCATTGCCCAGAGACTGAGTCTCCGGATGAAGTCTCCGTCGTAGGCCCTGACCATTCCGGTGATGTTGGTCAGCTTATCGGAGAAAAAATCTTTAGTGGCCGTCAAGCACAGAAAGCGGTTGGCCCAGCGGCTGAGAAGCCGGCGCAATGGAGGGACATGGGAGACCCGGCCGCCTTTCCGGTAGGGAGAAGCGATGACGATTTTCGCCCGTGTCTGTTTCATCCTGGATAACATGAGTCCGATATGGTCCGGGGCATAGCTGAGGTCGGCGTCCATGACAACCACAATATCCCCCCGGCTGTTATAAAAAGCCGAGCGCAAAGCCTGTCCCAGCCGGAAATTAAACGGATGATGGAGGACTGAAGTATTTTCCTTGTCTTGAGCGAAGGCGTCGGCGATATCCCCCGTTTCATCCGAGCTTCCGTCATTGATGACGATCATTTCCCACCGGTATTCGGATTCCAGGGTTTTCATGTATTCTGAGAGAGCGGCCAGGTTTTTCTGCAGAATATCGGCTTCATTATAGGCGGGCACGACTATGGAAACGAGCGGCCGGACGCCGGTTGTGCCGCTGTCCTGCGGTTTCTTCTTTTCGGCATTTCTTTCGGTGTCGTTCATGTTAAACCTCATCTGGAGTTTTGGAACGAAGGCTCCTGGGCAATCTCGTGCAGAGAGAGATTCGGCCGTCGGAAAGGACGGCCTTCGCGTAACTGGACATGTCGACAAGCTCGAAATCGGCGGAAATAATTTCTATGACTTTTTGAAAAAACTTGAGTTTCTGCTTTTTATTTAAATCCATTCCCGGAAAAAATGCAAGCTCCGGAAATTCATCTCCCCCGAGAAAGTCCAGGGGATGGAGGAGAAAGCTCAAACCCGTATGAAACAGGCGGCAGAGCCGAACGGCCGTCTTCAAATAATTGCGCATGGCCAAAAAAGAGACGCGGCCGATGTAGATGAGATAGCTCAGATGGAAAGGGATCTTCCCCAGGGGAACGGTCGTCACAGGGATTTCCAGCAGGCGTTTTCGTGAGGGAAGCCGCCACATGTAGGGCCGGACAGGCCGAAAGCTGTCCCGAATTCCTCCGAAAAGATCTTTGCGAATTTCCTTTTCGCGCGTGGTCAAAGATGACTTCCGGAAGTAATAAAGCCGGCCCAGAGGGCCGATCGAAGAGGGCAGTGTCGAGGCGTCATAGATATAGGAGGATTCGGCCAGGACCTGGATCAGATCTGCGCTCCAGCTGAAACCAGGGCTGCGGAAGCCCTGAGGCTTTCGCCCGGTGGCACCCTGGATGGCCTGCTCGGCCTCCAGGATTTCCTCCCGGATTTTTTCGGGGGAGCGGATCTGAAACCAGGGTTCATGATGAAAAGAATGATTGCCGACGTCATGGCCGTTCTTCGGAATTTCGGCCAGAGCCCTCCTGTTTTTCTCAAGGACGGCGTCCTGGCCGACGATAAAAAAGGTAATTTTGAGCTTCAGACGCTCCAGGATCTCCAGGACTTCGGGAATAAAGCGGTCCAGATAGGAAGGAAATTCTTCCCATCCGGAGTCCCCGTGGATCTTCATGTAAGTCCACTGGTTGTCCAGATCCAGAGACAGGCCGGCCAGAGGCCGGGATGTTTTGGTCCTCATGTTTTCGTGAGTTCTCCTGGAATTTTTTTTCCTTCCGAATTAAAGGTCTTTCCGGAGGAAGCGGCCCATGCGCACCGGGCGAGCCGCGGCGAGAATCCATCATATACGGGAAGACGATCCACCGGCTCCGGATCGGCGATGCGGCATCCCGTAATGCATGTTCCGGCCAGTCTCCGGACATCCGAGAAATCGAGCCGGTTGAACTCGTCGGAAACATATCGCCGGTTGAGGAAGTCGAGGAGCGACCGGATCTCATTGGCAAAACCTTGCTCAACCGCCCGGAATCCTTCGCAGACGAAATCGGTGAATGCGGGTCGGGGGGCGGCCCGTCCTTTTCCGATTCCGGCGCAGAGAAAGAAATTCTCAGACCCGGCCGAGGAGCTGAACAAGCCGCATCCGTCAAAAAAATATTCCGGATGCGGAAAGAGCCGGATCAGTAATTGCCCCATCTCGAGATAAAACGAATGCGCGGTGCAAAAAACGACGAGTTCCGCGGATCTGAGCGCCTCTTCCATATCCCGCGTGAAGAATCTTTCCAGGCCGGAGCGGAGTATATTTGGATCATCCGGCCGGACGTGGGGATCGTGGAGGGCGATGCGGCATCCTTTTTCACAAAGCTCACGGGCAAAGGCCAGAGCCGGGGAATTCCGCGTATCTTCGGAATTCGGCCGGTAGGCCGTTCCCATCAAAGCCACGGTCTTTTCTGAAAGACAGCCGAAGGTTTTTTCCATCCGGGAAACCGCCTCAGCCGGCGACTCATCGTTGATCCGCCGGGCTTCAAGGATCAGGCTGGAGGACATGTCCGCTCCGCTTTCGATCCTCCTCCAGAGAAGAAGAATGCCGTCCTTGGGAAGGCAGTGTCCGCCGACGCCGAGGGTTGGAATTAAAAGCCCGCCGCTCGGAACAACAGCCGGATTTTCCGAAGCCTGGTCCGTCCAGGAGAGACGGCGATTCACTGCGCGGCGGACCTGAGAAAAATTGATATCATGGTCATCGCAATAGTGCGCGATTTCCGCGGAATAGGCAATACGGACATCGCGGTAGGCGTTCTCCAGGGTTTTGACGACCTCCGCCGTTAGGCTGTTGACGGGGAGCAGCCGGCCGCGCGTGACGACAGGACCATAGAGAGCCCGGATTCGTTCAAGGGTCTCAGGCCGCAGCCCGCCGATGAGTTTATCCGAATCTGTGATCCGCTCGACGAGATGGCCGGGCATCACGCGGTTGGGGCTGTTGCCGAGAAGAAAATCCCGGCCGTCGTGGAGTTGGAAGCGGGCGAACTCGTCCTGGACCAGGGTCAGCATCGACGTCGGGGCGAGTGTGGATTCGAAAATGATCAGAGGGACTTTTCCCTTCGGCCTCATTTGAATGGCGACGGCCGTGTTCGCGAGGGCCTCAAGGAGCGGCTCATAATCCGGGCCGAAACCTTTTTTGTCTGTCTGGACACATATGAGAATGACATCCGCATCGCGGACCTCGGAATAATCATGGCTGGCGCGAAGTCCACCTTCGGCCGCGGCTTTCCGGACGATTCCCTCCAGTTCGGGCTCGACTCCTCCGATGGGAGATGTCCCTGAATTCAAGGCCTGAACTTTCCATCCCGAAGTTGCGGACTTTCGCTGAATCACCACAACGGAAGCCGGCGTCATTGATCCCAGCCGGATCTTTGCCCGGGCCAGAAGCGCCGCCATTGGAACTCCGACAACGCCGGCGCCGATAACGGCGATCTTGTCCACTTTCCAGGCAGCGAAACCGCTTTTCTCTTCAGAGCTCATAACCGCTCCCCTTTTGATCTCTGGCCGCCGCGGTCGATAAACTGCCGAAACCAGAGCTCGACATTCAACAGGCCCCAGAGCTTACGGCTGTACGCTTCCTCCTGGGAAATCAGCTGTTCAACCGCCCGGCTATTGAAAAGCCCGCGGCTTTTACAGGTCGGTGAAAGGAGGATGTCCTGGCAGAATGTCCGCAGATGGTTTCTGGCCCAGATGTGGAGAGGCACCGGAAATCCCATCTTGTCTTTGCGCCCGTAGATGAGCGGCGGGACGATGTCTTTCATGGCCCTTTTGAGAATATATTTCATCTCAGCGCCCTTGAATTTCATCCCCGGCGGCATACTGGTCACAAGCTCCACGATGCGGCGGTCCAGCAGCGGCACGCGCGATTCCAGAGAACAGGCCATGGTGACGCGGTCTTCGACATGAAGGAGGGCCGGCAGGCTGGCCACCATGTCAAAGTGCACCATTTTATTGTAGTAAGACAGGGTTTGCGGATGATTGAATACCTGCTGGAACCGGCTGAAGATCCGGTCCAGATTGAAACTGGAATTAAAGTCATTGCTGAAATCACTTCTGTCTCCGCGGCTGCGGTCGATCAAGCGGAAATACCGCTGGTCCATAGGTTCGAAAAGGTCGGATTTCCAGAAATAGCGGAGAGTCGGGATATACCGCCGGACAAAGGGCAGGTTGGGAAGAATGGATTTTAAAGTAACGATGTGCTCTCCTTCGTCATTGGTTTCGAAAATGGCGCCCTTCAGAGCCTGTTCGAGATAGGCGATCACGTATCTTGTGTATCCGCCGAAAATCTCATCGCCGCCCTGCCCCCCCAGGATCACTTTGACTTTTTGAGCAGCCAAACGGGCCACCATATACTGAGGAAACAGGCCGGGTCCGGCCATTGGCTCGTCCATATGGTAGACGAGTTTTGGGAGCGCGTCGATAAAATCGCGCTCCGAAAGAACCACCGTGTTCATTTCGGCGCCGCACAATTCCGCCACTTCCCTGGCATAGGGCGTTTCATCAAAATCCGCCCCTTCACGAAAGGCGCCGGTGAATGTCTGGAGCGGCCGGGGGGTATTTTGAGAGGCGAGGATCGTGACGATGCTGGAATCCATTCCTCCGCTCAATGTCGTTCCGAGGGGAACATCGCTGCGCAGCTGGAGGCGGATGGAGTCATCCAGAAGGGCACGCAGGGAATCGACAAAATATTCTTCCGTATGATGCGTGTCCACCGTGAAATCCGGCTCCCAATAGGAAACGTCCCTTGCCGCAAAGGATTCGAGGTCGATGGCCTGATAATGGCCGGGACGGATCTTGCGGATATTTTTAAAGAATGTCTCTGAATTGAGGACATATTGGAAAATCATGTATTCCTGGACGGCCTCATAGGAGGGTTCGACAGCGACAGCCGGATGTTCAAGGAGCGCTTTGATTTCCGAAGCGAACAGCAGGTGATTTTTATTCTCCCAAAAATAAAGCGGCTTGATGCCGAAATGATCGCGGGCCGCCAGGAGGCGTTTTTTCTTCCGGTCGTGGATGAGGAAGGCGAACATGCCGTTGAGATGTCGGACGCACTCCGGCCCGAATTCCTGATACATGCCCAGAAGCACTTCAGTGTCGGAGTTCGTCGTAAAAGAATGCCCTTTCTTTTTAAGGAATTCACGGAGCTCTCCATAGTTATAGATCTCCCCGTTGAAGACCGCCGTTAAAGATCCTCTGGTCATGGGCTGGCAGCCTCCCGCGGGATCGATGACAGAAAGCCTTTTATGATAGAAGCCGACCGGGCCGTCCACGTAATGACCCTCTTCGTCCGGACCGCGGTGGCGGATTGTCTCAGCCATGCGGGAGAGGAGTGCCACATCGACAGGGGCGCCGTTTTTGTTGATGACTCCAATGAAGCCGCACATGTCGCCTCTATCCTTTCCGCCGTTCCTGAAGATTCTCTGGGCGGATAGAATGTCTTCTCTGCCGCCGATTTCCCCGGATCCGCAAATGTCCGCTGCGGCGTCTCCCCTCGAGATCGGAAGAGCCCTGTTCCTGGCCGTTGCGCGTCAGGAATTTGAGAAGCCAGCGGAGGATCGAACGGCTGGCTGTGCCGCGGCCGTAAAGAGGAGGAGAGGCCGGCGGCCTGAAATAATAGACGGACCTGAAGGCCTTGAGGATGCGGGCCGGATGTGTTCCCGCGATAATATTGAACTTCGCCCCCACGGTCTCATTCCATTCTGTTTCATCCCTCAGGGTGATGCAGGGCACGCCGGCAAAATAGGCCTCCTTCTGGACGCCGCCCGAATCCGTCAAGATCATTTTCGCGCGCACCTCGAGCGCGATCATGTCCAGATAAGTGACGGGAGGGATGATCCGGATATGGGGATTCTCCGGAATCCGGCTTTTCAGTTTCCGTAAAACCTTCTGCGTGCGCGGATGAAGAGGGATGAGAACAGGGCAGTTTTTTGTCGCCATCCGGCAAAACGCGGTGAAAATATTGATCAGCCGCTCGGGATCATCGGTATTTTCCTGTCTGTGGACTGTCGCCAGGCAGTAGCGACCGGCTTTAAGATTCCAGGTCCGGAGAACCTCAGACCGCGAATCCGCCAATTTTTGATTGGCGAGAAAGGCATCGAACATGACATCACCGACGTTATGAACTCCCCTGGTGATCCCCTCTTTTTTTAAATTTGCGACAGCGGTTTTTGTCGGGCAAAACAGAAGTCTGGAAAGTCGATCGGTGAGCACCCGGTTGATTTCTTCCGGCATGCGGCGGTTATAGCTTCTCAAGCCCGCTTCAACATGAGCCACAGGAATGTGAAGTTTGGCCGCGGCCAGGGCTCCGGCCAGGGTGGAGTTGGTATCTCCAAAGACCAGAACCAGAGCCGGTTTCACTCTGCAAAGCACGTCCTCAATCCGCCTCAACATCTCAGCCGTTTGTTTTCCGTGAGACCCGGAACCGACGCCGAGATGAAAGGAGGGCTCTGGCAGGCCCAACTGCTCAAAAAATACCTGGCTCATCTCCTTGTCATAATGCTGTCCCGTGTGGACGAGGATTTCCTTGATGAAGACAGAATCCGGATGTTCATTGTGGCGGCGGATGGCCCGGTTGACCATGGCCGCTTTGATGAACTGCGGGCGGGCGCCGACAACAGTGACGATGCAAATGCTTTTCCGCCAGCGGCCGCTCCTTTCAGGACTTAAGACTGTCATTTTCGTTCCCGAACCTTTCGGCAATTTGGAGTCCACTCGAACTGCCTTCAGAAAAGCATGATCAGAGGCTCCTCTGCCGTTCTCCAGGCAGGCGAATAGACCTCAATTCCTGCTCAAATAATAGGCAAGTGTGCGAAAAACCACAATCCCCCTTGTTGATGAATGGAAGGGTGATTTTATGCCGGGCGAGGTCATCTTTTAAGGTGAGAAAGGAGAGAAGCTCCCCGCTGAAAAAATTGAGGAAAACCCAGGAGAAAGGGCGGAGAGACATTTCGGTGCAGGCAAAGGGCCGACTGTGGTATAATCGCTTGAGGCTAAGGATGGCAAAGTCATGAAAAAAATTCCCGTGCTGTCTTTCCTCCTGTTCTTGTCCGCGAATGTCTCTTTCGGGCAGGAACAGCGCGTGCAACTCACCTTCACCGGCGGCGTCAATTATCATTTCGTCTACGGCTCGGAACAGGATTATGTCCTGGGCGAAAATGATTTTCCCGTAACTCCCGCCCATCGCCCCATCTTTTTCGGGGGAGCCTATACCATGTTCTTCGGGCATTTCGGAACAGAGCTCGAAGGGAGGTACACCCTTTCTTCCAGGGCGCTTCTGGTTGATCCGTCCGACAAGGACACTGTCGAGATTAAAACCCATCCGCATCTGACACTGGCCCTGAATGTCCTCTACAGGTTTTTCCTCGGCGCGATCAGTCCCTATATTCTGGCCGGCGGAGGCATGGATGCCGTTTTCGCCAAGGATGCCTCCTATACCTCGAAATATGGGTACGAAATCTTCGTCGCGGCTCCCGCCAAGAAAGACCGGATCGATGCCGAAGTCCATGCCGGGGCCGGAATTCAGTTCTTTCTGGGCTCGGGATTCGGCCTCCGCGCCGACGGCCGCTATGTCTGGATTTTCGATAAGCCCGAGAGCGTCAAGAGCATCCAGGCCGCCCTCGGATTCTTTGTCAGCTTTTAAATTTGCATGAAGGAGGAGAGAAGCGGTCTTATCTGATTTTTTTCCGTCCGATTTTTTTCCCGGGTGAAGCGGCGGCATCGAGCTTGAGATAAAACGTCAGCCATTGGCGTCCGCCTATGGACGAAGTCAACGCCTGTCCCTCTGAAACCGCGTCTTCGACTGGAGTCTCGATATGCGTCGTTCTCTTTGCCTCAAGGATGGAATAGTCGGAAAACGCCACCGTAAAATCGCTCGCATCGCCGGATAAATTCCACACACGAACGACGACGCCATTGTCGCTCGTCTCCTCGGCCGGTTTCAAGGCCCACAGCAGAATCTGATCGCTGTCGATTGTGAAAAGAGAGTAGGAGAGCTCCGGATACTGCGTCCCGCCCCGGACTTCTCCGGTGACCAGGGGATTCTGGTGTTCCAGAGCAAAGCGCATGGCCGCCGCAGGATCAAAGCCGTCCCGCGTTTGCAGGGCGAACCTCTGCAAAAAATGGCTGTCTCCGCCCTGGCCGGGAATGCCCAGGCTTGAGCCGTCGACCTGTCCTCCGGCCAATACCGAGATCTGCGGCGTGCCGCTGTCCAGATACCCGGTCGTGCTGCTGCCCAGCTTCATGAAATAGCAGTCCGCATTCGAGAGAGTCACTCCGATCTGGCTGCTGCCGAGGTCGGCGAAATGGTTGAGCGTCAGCCAGTCGAACCTGGCGTTCCGCGAGGAATAGTGCCCGCCCTGCTCGAGCCACTTGGCCTTGATCACCGCTCCGATTTCCTCGTGCCAGACCTCAGGCCCGTCCACATTGAAACCGAAGCTCCAGGCGGCGATGTCCGCAAAGTTCTGTGTGATTTCATTCCGGATATCGATGCGCCTGGAATCGCGGAAGAGCGTGACCGCGGTCGTGTGGGCCAGGGGGGAAGAGGCCGACGCTCGAAGAGTCGCTGACACCGGACCGGCGTTTTCGACTTCCAACGTGCCGGAGCTTCCGCCAATGTCGTTCATTCGCCGGCCGCCGATTTCTCGGACCATTTCCAGTCCGCCGCGGCTTTTATCAATGAGGCTTGTGACGGCGCCGCTGGGAGCCACGGTCACTTTATAGAAGCTGTTTTCCAGCGTGTTCCCGCTGACGGTCGGGCCTCCGCCGGACACGCTTCCGGTTCCAGGGACGATTTCAAAGGCCTTATATCCGGCCGATGGAACGTTCTCGGCATATATGCGCAGATATTTCTCCCCCTCCAGATAAATGATCTGTGAAGGAGATTCTTTTCCCGATGCCAGGTCGACAACATAGACCTGGTCGGAGCCGCTGTAGAGGAAGTCGGCGGTATTCGTCCTGGACCATCCCAGAGGATTGAAGACATAAAATCGCGTGTTCGTGCCGTCCTTACGGATCATGCCGCCGAGGGCGTCCTGCGCTTCGCGATAAAGCGCATCGACATAGGCTTCAAATCCCTCCGCCATTTTCCTTTGCCAGGCCGCCCGGGCATCCCGGCTGATCGGCCCGTCCGCCGTCCAGTCATGTTCGAAATAGAGACCGAGGTCGAGCCAGGCCTTTTCCCTGTCTTCCTCCCGGCCCCGCATGAAGAGCGGGTCCTGCAGGCTGACCAGCGCCGCCATGGCCTCGGCGGCGCGGAGCTTCTCCACGGCCCGCTTCACCCGCCCCGAAAGCTCGGCCATCGACGCGACGAGAAGATCCCACTCATTCCCGAAGCTGCAGGAGAGCGAAGGCAGGTCGCTTCCATGGTTTTTCTCAAACTCCTGAAAAAAATCGATCTCGTTGGAGACGATGACTTTCCGGTCGGAAGTTGTGGCCTGCTTGGCCACCCGGACAAACTTGTCCGTCAATTCCTTCAAGGAGTCCCCGCCGTAGCCGAAAATCCCGATGGTTTTATACGGATAGCGCTGGCGGAAATTGGCGTTGGTGTCCGCATAATCAATGACCTCAGGGATACTGTGCGCTTCGGCATAGCCTCCGATATCGTAGGGATTCGCTCTGAGCATCGAGTTCCACTTCATCAAGAGCCGGCTGTCGTCCGGCCCCTGCCACCAGTAGATGTCATATAAACGGTCCCAGGCGTCCGGCACTCTCGAGGCGCAGCCGCAGATTCCCTTCCAGGAATAGGACGCGCCGGAACCGGACCAGAGAGCGCCCAGGCCGTAGGGAAGCGTCTGATTTTCCTGAGCCATGGCCAGGCGAAAGTGAAGGTCATAGCGGCGTTCGAGCCGGCCGGCATAGAACATGCTCCGCAGGACCGCTTCGGCCGGCATGCCTCCGTAGCTGAGATTCAGGAGAGTCAGGGGAACCGTGATGTGCCCGCTCTTAATGCGGTTGATCAGACGCTCAAAATCGCTGCTGGATTTATTCTTTTCATAGATCCAGACCCAGAAGTTTCCGTCGCAGTTGAAGCGGCTTTGAAATTCCGAAGCCTCGCCGGACGTCGAATCGGCCAGGTTCAGATAATAGTCCAGCATATCCAGAAAAGCCTGGCGGTAGTTGTTCTCGTCCGCCGTCCACATGTAGTCCGTGTGCGTATCATTGGCGATGTAAATTTTCTTGGCTTCCTGACAGCCGGCGGATCCGGCCAGAATTCCGCAGAGCATCAGGAATCCAAGATTTGTCTTTTTGATCATTTCTCCCTCTCCATTATTGACTTAAAAAAGACACGACCACCACAATGATTAATCTTTATTATATGTGCCACCGGCCTGGAAATTCAAGCCGTCCAAGGGTCCTCAAATAACGGCCGGTAATATTTTCTTCTCACGACGTCATGGCCTAATTCTGCGCAAAACTCTGTGCAGTCTGTGGCTGTCACTCCTATTCCCGTCGGTTGGGGATAAAAGTAGGGAGTGATCAGTCAAGAGCGATCCGTCGATGGAACGCGGCAAAATGAGTGCACGAATGCTCTAGGATTTTCTTTCACCTCAAATTTAAGATACACAAACGAAAGTATTGACCGTTCGTCGATTTCGAGCTTGTTGGAGGGCGGATCTGCATCAAGGCCAGCCTCAACGAGGAAGAATAGGATTTAATCCCCATCGAGATCGCGTTAACTAAAGGATCAGCCCCTCCATCCAACATGTTAGTCTCTTTTGTGAATTATATGATGGCGAACATCCAATTTCAATTCAAATTGATGCAAGGTGCTAAAGCGCCGTCGGAAATGACAGGCCTCGCGGTTTAAGAAGTCGGCGGCGGCGGCATGACCAGAATGAAGCGAACTTCAAAAAAGTCTTGACTTTTCGGAAAGATGGTTCATAATGGTCACATGCGTAGATATCTCGAAGAACCGATCAAAAAAGACCTGAGGGAGAAGATCGTGCTTCTTTCAGGGCCTCGCCGCGTCGGCAAAACGACGCTCTCCAAACAGCTCCTTTCTCCTTTTGTCTATCTCAACCACGACTCGGCCAAAGACAGAGCCGTCCTTAAAAGAGAGGAATGGGACAAGAGCGCGGCGCTTGTCATCTTCGACGAGTTGCACAAGATGAAGAACTGGAAATCCTGGATCAAGGGCATTTTTGATACGCGGGGCGTATCGCCGGCGCTCCTCGTCACAGGCTCGGCGCGGTTGGACTTGATGAGAAAGGGAGGGGATTCGCTGGCCGGCCGCTTCTTCTCCTATCGGCTTCATCCCCTGACGGTCAAGGAGATCCGAGAATATTTGAATGAGAATCCGAAAGACGCCCTCGATCGGTTGCTAAGGCTCGGCGGTTTCCCCGAGCCGTATCTCAAGAACGATGATGACGCAGCCAGGCGATGGCGTCGGACACACTCCGACACCATCATTCGCGGGGACCTGCTGGACCTCGAAAGAGTTCGCGACATCAAATCCATCGAGATTTTGATCGATCTTTTGCGGGAACGCGTCGGTTCGAGGACGTCCCATGCTTCGCTGGCCGAGGACCTTCAAGTCTCCTCGCACACGATCAAACACTGGCTTCAGATCCTCGAGAGTTTATGCCTCGTCTTTTCCGTACGTCCCTATCATAGGCGCGTGGCCCGGAGTCTCCTCAAGGACCCGAAATACTATTTTTACGATATCGGCGCCGTCGAAGGCGATTTGGGGGCGCGGCTCGAAAATGCGGTCGCCGCTGCGCTGCTGCGGGAGCTGCATTTCATCGAAGACACGAAGGGAAGCCGAGTCGCGCTACATTATCTGCGGGATAAGGAAAAGAACGAGGTCGATTTCCTTGCGGTCGTCGATCATCGTCCCGTGTTGATGGTTGAGGTCAAAGCGTCCGAGGACAGCTTCACGAAATCATTATTCAAGTTCAAGCGGCAGGTTGGGGACGTGCGGGCCGTTCAGGTCGTCCATGGACTGGATCGAAAAAAGAACCGCGACGGAGTGGACATGGTCGCGGCGCACGATTTTCTGGCGGAATTGGCCTTTTGACCGTCGGTTTAATGAGCGACAGTGGTAATTTCCGGCTGATCACTGGTCGCATCATCGGAGAATATGACTGAGACTGAACACGAGCGCGGACATTGACCACAATTTTGGCCAGTCTCGAATAAGCGATATTGAAAACAACATAAGACCTGGCCTGACAGGTCAACGCTGCCTGCTCCTCCCTCAAAGCTGAACGGCATAAGCATTGGCATGACTGCCAGCACATCATTGAAACTTAATAGTTTGGGGCTTTATAACGAAAAGGGTGGGAATGCGCTTTTCTTCATTGCATCTCCGGTCTGGGGTCGACTGGCATATTTTATTAATTTGACACCTTTTTTTTCTTTGTGATAGCGTATTCCAAATGCTTATATTCTGTGTTTGGATACACTCCCGATGGAAGGACTTTTAAAAAGCCGTCCGCCTGCGCCGCCGGAGGCCTCCTCCGGCCGAAAAGCCCCGGATGTCCTTGCGGGATGTCTCCTGGCCGCAGGGACTGTGCTTCTTCTATTTCTCTTCCGCGCCGCGGAGCAGACCGGAGACAGCCTGGATTATGCGCATTCCATCCAAACAGGACGCGATCTTTTTCACCCGCACCACCTGCTGTTCAATGCCATTGTCCGTCTCATTTTTTTATTCATCTCCTCTGTATTTCCCGGCCAGGACGCGATCTTCGCCGCTCAGATCCACAATATCTTATGGGCCGCAGTGGCAGTTGGGGCGCTCTACCTGATCATCCGCCGTCTGTTGAACTCGGTATTTTGGGGAATACTGGCGGCCACCGCCCTGCTTGTCTCGGCGTCGTTTTGGCAGTACGCCACGCAGACCGAAGTCTATGTGCCGGCGATGGGATGCCTGGCCCTGATAGCCGTCCTGACATTCCGGCCTGAGCCGTCGGCAAATAAATCTCCCCCGGTCCTGGCCCTGTCGCTGCTCTTTGCGCTTTCGATTTTTTATCATCAAACCAACATTTTTTTTGGGCTTCCCCTCGGGTATTTATTGATCGCAGTTTACGGCCGGATCGGCCGGAAGCAATTTGCCAGAATCGCATTCTTCTCGGGCGCGATTGTTCTGTCCGCATATATGATTGCCTTTGCTGCCTCCACCGGATCGTTATCACTGAGAGGATTTATTCACTTTTGTCTGGCTTACATCTATCATCCCAATCCCGATTGGGGAAACATTGGCAATGTCAGCTGCCGGGGCGTGGGGCTGCTCCTTTTGAGCCAGGCGAGGAGTTTTGTGTTTTTTGCCAAATCCTGGAACATTCCTGCACTTATCCTGTCGGCGGCACTCCTGAGCTTTCTCAGCGTCTGGAATGCAATCCGGATTATTAAGCGCGGCCCTCATTACCGCCTCCGCTGCATGATCCTTATCTGGCTTTGTGTTGAATTTTTGTTTTCACTCTGGTGGTCGCCGTGGGAAAAAGAAATGTTTATTATCACTCTTTTTCCCATTGTCATTTTGATCTTTGTGACGCTGGGTGATTTCACCGGAAAAATCCGTTCACGGGCGGGCCTCAGGAGCGGGCGTGCGGCCGCCGTTCTTGTGATTTGTGTTGCGGTGTTGACGGCCTCTGTCAATTTCAAAAAGGTAATTCTTCCGTCTCTCCAATCCAAAGGAGAGGCGTACCGAGAGGCTTCTCTCCTGATGGCGCACACGCCGCCGGAGAGCGTTATTTTGACGGACTGGGAAATCCAGCAAAGCCTGAGATACTATTATCACAAAGAGAGCGCCCTGGAAGAGGCCGTCGCCCTCCTGTGTTTCTATCAGCGTTTGCCCTTGCCTCCGGATTATGTTTTACCGCCGGAGAAAACACTTGTCATATCAAAAACAAATCTTCTTCCGGAGACCGACGTCATCAAGAAATTCGACGGCTACAGGAATCCCGCTGAATGGCTCCGCTTCATCGGATGGCTCTTCCAGTTCGAGTCTGATGCCCGGCGGGAAGTTATATCCTGCCGCTCCTTTGAAATCCTTGTATCGGGGCAGGGGTACATCTGTCTTTCGGCGCAGCGGATGAATGTCGAAGGTCTTCGGGATCTCTTCGAGAGGCTGGACCGCGCGATCAGCGCCCGGTTCGGGGACACCGCTTCTCATTTCCTCGGCTGGCATGAAAAAAATTTAGAATTTCTCCAGAGATGAACCCTAATTTCTCCCCGGTTTTTGATACACCTGAAGCTTATCTTTTTATCTTCTTATAAAAATAATCGTTCGTGATTTTTCCGATCAAGCCGCTGAGGATCAGCAAGGAGACGAGATTCGGAAAAGCCATAAAGGCATTCGCCATATCACCGATATTCCAGATGATGTTGAGATGGACGCCCTGGATATTGGCGCCGATGAAGAGCAAGACAATGAACGCGATTCGGAAAGGAAAAATAACTCGGACACCAAAGATATATTCGAGGCATTTTTCTCCGTAATAACACCAGCCGATCAGCGTCGAGTAGCCGAAGAGAAAAGAGCTCAAGGCAATGATGTAACCTCCAAATGGGATGACCGAACTGAATGCCTCAGCCGTGAGGGCCGTGGAGGTTAAGCCTTCGGCCGCGCCGAAAGCCGCTGTCTTGAGATACATGCCTGTAATCACGATGGTCAGGGTGGTCAGAGTGTTGACCACAAGGGTGTCAATGAAAGTCCCGGTCATGGCAATGAGTCCGTTTCTTGAGGGATCCGAAGATTTCGATGCGGACTGCGCGATCGCGGCCGATCCCAGGCCGGACTCGTTCGAAAGCAATCCCCGTCTGATGCCGAGCTGGATCGCCTGTTTCAAAGAGGTGCCCACCATGGCTCCCCCGACGGCTTTGACAGAGAAGGCGGATTTAAAAATCACGGCAATGGCGGCCGGAAGGTTCGTGATATTGGCCAGGATGACGACGATGGCTCCTCCGAAGTAAAAAATGATCATTGCGGGGACAAGGCGTTCGGATACTCCCCCGATTCGCTTAATTCCGCCTAAAATGACCGCTCCGACCATGGTCATCATGACCAGGCCGCTCAGCCAGAATGGAACTCCGAATTGGACATTGAACGCCAGTGCCATGGAATTGGATTGGGCCATATTTCCGGTCCCGAAAAGACAGGCGAACGTGCCGCAGATCGCGAAAAATATCCCCATGAATTTGGCGACTTTCTCGTTTTTGATTCCATAACGGGCGTAGTACATGGGCCCGCCCGACATTTCGCCCCGGATATTCTTTTTCCTGAATTTAACTCCCAGGAATCCTTCGGCATATTTTGTGGCCATGCCGAGGAATCCGGATATCCACATCCAGACCGGAGCTCCCGGCCCCCCGGTGGCGATGGCTGTGGCCACGCCGGCGATGTTTCCGTTGCCGACCGTAGCCGCGAGGGCGGTCATCAGCGCGGCATAGGGAGAAATATCGCCTTCCCCCTTGTCCGGTTTATCTTTGTGCAGTGCTCCACGCAGAACCATCTTCAAGGCTTGAATCAGGCGCCGGACTTGAATCAGGCGGCAAACAATCGTGAGCAGGACTCCTGTTCCCAGCAGAAGGCAAATCATCACGGGAAACCAAATGAAATCACTCGACTCTTTGAGAAAAACATGCGTTTTATCCAGAAGCGAAAGAGAGATTGGAAATTCATGTTCCTGAATTTCCCGGTCGTCCATGAGTTCGATTTCTTTCTGGAAGGGATTCAATCCATAGAGGTCCATCTTCATTTCGTATTTGCCCTGCTTGAGATCGCTGTAAACAAACCGGCCCTGAGGATCTATGTCTGTCTTGAGATAATTTTCTTCCCCTAAAAGTCTCAGAAGAATCGACCCTTTGGTATAGGGATTCCCCTTGGGTGAGAGAGTCACTTTTCCTTTGATATCGGCGGCGTTGAGCGTACCAAGGCCGGATAGAAATACACACACAGACAGGAAAACAATTGTCCTTTTCATCATGATGTCCTCTATCCCGAAATCAGGATTTTTATAAAAATAAGAATGATGAGGATGGCCACAGGAGAAAGAAACTTTGTGGAGAAGCCCCAGAAAGAGCGAATCATGAATCGGGGATTTCCGGAGAGAACTTCCTTGACGGCCTTTCTTATGCCCCAGATCCACCCCACGAAAACACAGACGCAAAGAGAGCCGACCGCCAAGGAAATGTTGCCGAAAAGGATATGCATCTTCGTCATAAAATCAAAGCGTGTAAGAAATTGAACTCCTCCTGAAGAAAGAGCGGAAGGAATGCCCAAAAGAAAAGCCGCAAGCCCTATAATCAGGGCGGCTTTTTGCCTGTTCCATCCCCGTTCATCAATGAAGTACGCCACGGGAACTTCCAGCAGAGAAATGGTTGAAGTCAGCGCAGCCACAAGCAGCAAGATGAAAAACAGTGTCCCGAATATCAATCCTCCAGGAATTTTGGAAAATATCAGGGGAAAGACTTTAAACACGAGTCCAGGTCCTTCGGAAGGAGCAATGCCAGGGATTGCGAAAAGAGTGGGGAAGATGATGAATCCCGCCAGGATGGCGATGAGCGTATCCGAGAAGGAAACCCAACCCGCAGAGGAGACAAGGTTGTCCGATTTAGAGATATAGCTGCCGTAGGTGAGCATGGCGCCCATACCGAGGCTGAGAGAGAAGAACGCCTGTCCCATCGCAAAAAGGATCACCTTGCCGTTGAATTTGGAAAAGTCCGGGTTGAGATAAAAGGAAATGCCCTTTCCCGCTCCAGGAAGAGAAAGGGCTCTTATGGCGAGAAAGACCATCAAAAGAAAAAGCATGGGCATCAGGACTTTGGTCCATCTCTCGATGCCGCCCTTGACTCCTCTGGAAACGACGTATGTCGTCAGGCAGATCACCAGGAAGAAACAAAGGATGACCGGAACCGGACTGGATGTGAATTCCGTGAAAATCTTGTCGGTGAGCAGGCTGGTGACATTCCCTTTGAAGGCGCCCGATATCATTTTGAAAAAATAGCCGGCCGCCCAGCCGGCAATCACAGAATAATAGGAAAGAATGCAAACGCCGGTGATGACTCCCAAATAACCGATGAGTTTCCAAGGTGTATGGGGCTTGATGAATTGAAAGGCCCCGACGGGATTTTTTTGAGTATGGCGGCCGATAACGAGCTCCGCCAGCATGACCGTAAATCCAATCAGAGCCACACAGAGAATATAGACAAGAACGAAAACGGCTCCTCCGTTTTTACCAACCATCATCGGAAATCCCCAGATATTGCCCAGTCCGATGGCAGAGCCGGTGGCAGCAAAGATAAATCCAATCTTGGAACTCCACCTGCCTCTTTGGCTCAGGTTATAACTGCCCATGTTTTCTCCTTGGAGATTCGGACGTCAATAATTGCTCATGGTGTCCATACTTTTTACCATAAACGCTTACCGTTGGTAAAGGATTTTCAGCCGATTTTCAGACGATGGAAGAATGAAGTCGATATCTTCTTATGCGTCGACTTTCCGGAAGGAAATCTTTTCCACAAGGCTGTAAATAATCGGAATAATAAACAGGGTCAAAAAGGTAGTGGCCAGCAATCCGCCGAGAAGCACGATGGCAAGGGGGTTTCTGAACTCATTGCCCGATGACGTGCTCAGGGCCATGGGCAGAGTCCCCAGCATGGTGGTGAAGGCTGTCAGCAAGACGGGACGGAGACGGGTGACGCACCCCTGGAGGACCGCTTCTCTCTTTTCCACTCCTCTCCGTCGCAGCTGGTTGATATAGTCAATCATGACGATGCCGTTATTGACGGCAATCCCCCCAAGGAGAATCACTCCGATCAAGGCCGGGAGACTGATCGGCCGTCCTGTAATCAGCAGTCCTAAAACGACTCCAGTCAAACAGAGCGGGATGGTGAACATGATGACGAGAGGGTGAAGGAAAGACTCAAACTGGGAAGCCATGACCATGTAAACAAGAAGCACGGCGAGTGCGAAGACTCCGACCAGAATGAGAAAGGCCTCCTGCATCTGCTCATAGGAGCCGCCGAATTCGATGAAATAACCGGCCGGCAACTGCCGCTCCATGCCGCTGATTCTCTTTTTAATATCCCGGACGACACTGCTCAGGTCTCTGTCGACAATGTTGCCTGTGACAGAAACACGCCTCGCCTGGTTTTCCCTTGTGATTTGAATCGGACCTTCGCCCTCTTCAATGGCAGCCAACTGGTTCAGGTAGATAATTTGATTCGAGGGTGTGAGAATGGGGATACTTTTGATTTCTTCAATTGTGCTCCTGAATTCATCCTTAAACCGAACGCGGATGTCGACTTCTTCACTGGCCTCACGAAAGCGGGTGGCCACTCGTCCAAGGGTAGCCGTCTGAACGGTGGAAGCCACCTGGTTGACCATCAGACCGAAACGCGAAGTCTTCTCCCTGTCGATTTTGATATGATACTCGGGTTTGGCCTGAGCCAGCGAGTGGGTCACATCCCTCAGACCTTCCACATCCCTGATTTTCTCCACGATGTCATCGGCCAAAGACTTTATTTTCTGAAGGTCTTTTCCAAAAATTTTAATTTCCACGGGAGCCAGAGATCCCCCCATCATCGCCTGGGACATGTCAACGGATTCATACTGCACATTGGCCAGCCGCGGAAGCTTCTTGCGGATCCTTTCCAGGACTTCGATGTCCGAGCTTTCTCTTTCCGTCTTATGAACAAGGCCGACCCAAAGAAGTCCTTCATTTGGACCGGTGGGATTCATCCCCATTCCGGTGTCCTGCGGATTGTCCTCTGCGGCGGATCCCGTCTGGGCAGAAATAATATCCACTTCAGGCTCCTTGGACATGATGTCCTCGATGGTGGACACGATCCTGTCTGTCTCTTCCAGGGAAGCACCGACAGGCAACTTGACCTTGAGCATGATCATATCGCGGTCCTGAGAGGGCATGAATTCCATTCCCATGAAAGGAACCAGGACCAAAGACAGGATAAAAAGCCCTAAAGCGCCGGCCAGAACCCACCGTCTGTTCCGGAGAGCTTTTTCCAGAAACTTCATGTAAAAGGCTTTGGCTCCAGTAAATTCGGCACCGGTTTTAATCCGGGCAGAAAGCGCAGCCTTCTTTCTTCTCTTAAAAAGCAGGGAGGCCACCATTGGGACAATCGTCAGGGCGACAAAAAGAGAGGAAAGAAGAGAAAAGGCGATCGCCAGAGCCAGGCCGCGTGTCAGTTTTCCGGTGATCCCCGTGGCGAAGACCATGGGCAAGAAAACGACGATGGTCGTCATCGTCGAAGCCGTGATGGCCATTCCCACTTCCGAGGCCCCCACCTTTGCGGCGTCGTCGCTCGATTTCCCTTCCTGAATGTGGCGAAAAATATTCTCGATGACGACGATGGCGTTATCCACCAGCATCCCGACACCAAGCGCCAGCCCTCCCAGGGTGAGCAAATTCAGAGTGTACCCCGCCAGATAAAAGGCGATAAACGTGGTGATGACCGAGAGTGGAATGGCCAGGGCAATGATAAAGGTGGGCCGCCAGTTGAGGAGAAAGAGAAAAATGAGAATAATGGCCAGAATTCCGCCCTGCCAGGCATTCCGGGCTGTGCTGCTCGTCACGCGCTGGATCATATCGGACTGATCCATGGCCTTGTGAAACTTCACGTCCGACGGTAGAGTCTGCCGGATTTTCTCCAGTTCTCTGTTGACCGCTTTTCCTATGACTGCCGTATTGGCTCCGGAGCGCTTGCTGATGAATAAAAAGACGCCGTTCTGCTGCTGGATCCGACCCACATAGCGCGTCTCTTTCATGGTGTCTTTGACCTCGGCGATGTCCTTGATAAAAATCGGTTCCCCTGTGGCCGCAGCTCCGACCACAGTCTGCTGAATATCTTCCAGAGTCTGGAATTCGCCGATAGTCCTCACCAGATAATCCGAATGCCGTTCAATGAGATGGCCGGCTGGTAGATTCAAGTTCTCCATCATCAGCGCCGCCAGCACGCGGTCGAGAGAGAGATTCAGAGACTGGAGGGCATGCTTATCTATGTCCACAAGAATCTCTCGGGTATCCATGGCGAAAACCTGGGCCGCGGCCACGCCGTCGATTCTCTCCAGCCGCGGTGCAACCTCATCCTCGATTAAATTTTTGAGCTCAAAAGTGGGCCTCTTACCTGTGATGCCCCAAAAGATGACGGGAATCTGGGAAAGGCTGAACTTGACAACCAGGGGATTGCCGGCGCCCTCTGGAAGATAGCTCCGGTAAAGCCCGATCTGGTCACGGAGGTCCTGGGCTGCAAAGTCCAGGTTTGTCCCCCATTCAAAATCCACGGAGATGACGGAAACTCCTTCGGATGTGGATGAATTCACTTTTTTAACCCGGTTGACCGAGCTCACAACCTGCTCAAGCTGTTTCGTAATGGAGTTCTCAATGTCCTCTGAAGAAGCTCCACGGTAGGTGGTGATGACCGAGACCGTGGGAAAATCCAGGTCCGGAAAAAAATCCAGGCCGAGCCGTGTGAATGATATGAAGCCCACGACCACCAGGATCATGGCCAGCATGGATGTCGTGACTTTTTTATTGACTGAAAATTCTGCTAGTTTCATCTTTCACCTCTTGATTTCAACTTCCATTCCATCAATGAGGCCGTAGTTCCCTTCCACAACAACCAGGTCACCCTCTTGAATACCCGTTTTAATTTCAACCAGTTCCTTGTTTCTCAGGCCCAGAACAACCTCTTTTTTCCGCGCTCTGTTTCCCTGGACCTGAAAGACATATCTGTCATCAAGAATGGCTTTCTGAGGAATGACAAGGGCGTTCTCACTCGAGCTGATCTCAAAGACGACTTCGCCGAAAGTACCGGGCCTCAAAGCCAAATCCGCATTCCGAACGGTCACTTCCACTTTGAATTTTTTACTGAGCGGGTCAGCGGTGAGATTGACGACGGAAACCACTCCCTCATATTCCTTTGCTCCCGGATAGGCTGTATTCAATAGAGCCCTCTGTCCTTTTTTGATGCGGACAATATCGGCCTGGGAGACCTCGACCGAGATTTTGATCCGCGAAAAATCCATCAGTGTCAAAACTCCGCTGACAGGGGAAAAGCTTCCCATCATGGGATTGATGACGTCTCCCACCTCGGCGTTTTTCGAAGCCACAAAGCCGTCAAAGGGAGCCTTCATCAAGGAGACCTCCAGAGAATGGCGGACCAAGTTCAAAGCCGCCTGAGCCTGCTCGAACTGGGCTTTGGCCGCTTCATAAGCCAGCTTAATCTGTTCGTACTGTTGGTCTGAAACGGCTTTTTCCTGATAGAGCCGGTCCATCCTTTCTTTGTTCCTGGAGGCGTTCTTTAAATTCGCTTCGGCGGCTGCAGAGGCGGCTTCCGCCTGCTGGAGCTGAAGACGGACGGCCTGAGTGTCAAGTTCCGCCAGGAGCTGCCCTTTTCGCACTCTCTGCCCCTCCTCGACATGGATTTGAGCCACCTTTCCTCCAATATCCGGGGTGATGTTGACCTTCCGCCAGGCTTCCAGCGTTCCTGTATAATAAAGCTTCTCTGAAATTCTCTGCTTCATCACCTGGACTACTTTCACTGGAGGAATACCCAACAGTTCTTCCTTGGCTTTCTCTTTCTGATTGTCAGAGCGACACGCAAAGAGAGAAGCAAAAATGATTGCGCCCACAAGTACTTGGATAAAGACTAATTTTTTCATATCCATCCTCCCTCTCATCTACTCATTATTTTCCCGGCTCGTGCCCACCGCTTTCTCCAGCTGAGCTATGGAGATAACGTAATCATAGAGCGCCTGGGAATAATTGGTCTTGGCCTGCGTCAAGGCGACCTGAGCCGAGCTGACATCGAGGCTGGTGGCCAGCCCCTCGGCATAATTCAGCTCGGCAATCCGCACGGCTTCCAGAGCCTGCTCGACATTCTTCTCCTGAGAGAGAAGCGACTCTTTGGCCTGTTTCAAGTTCAATACAGCCTGCCGGACCTCGAATTTAATCATTTCCAATAAGCCCTTCTGATTGTAGTCCAGCTCCCTGATCAGGGCCTTGGTCTGTCCCACGCGGGCGGATGTGGCAAACCCGTTGAAAATAGGGAACGTCATGACAAGATTCACGGAATAATAGCTCTGCCAGGCGTCTTTTGTGAAATTGAATTTATCGGCCCAAAAATTATAACTCCCTGCAATGGCCAAAGAGGGCAGGTTGGCAGCCCTGGCGATTTTTAACATCTCTTGCGCCATCTGCCGCTGGTATCTGAACTGGCTGATCTCAGGGCGGTTGAGAAGAGCCTGAACAACACATTCCTCAATATCGGCGTCAAAAGACTTGAATGTCAGCTCTCCTTTGACTTCAATGGGCTTATTGAGGTCCAGGCCCACGACCGTCTTGAGGCTTAATTCTGCCAGATTCAATCCATTTTTAGCCCTGATCAACTGAGGCCGGAGATTGGCCACCTGAACTTCGGACCTGAGAAGGTCAAATTTGGAGGCCATCCCCACTTCATAAAGATTTTTGACGTTCTGGAAATGCTTTTCCGCAAGGGCGACGGCTTCTTCAGAGACTTCAATGAACTTTTTGGCAAGGAGGTATCCGAAGAAGGTTTTCTTCACATTAAACACCGTCTCATCCCTGGACTGCCGGGCGGTTTCTTCAGTCGAGAGATAATTGTATTTCGCCTGTTTGTATCCCGAGACCAGACGGCCTCCCGCATAGAGAGGCCATGCAAAGGACAGGGCGAACTGATAATCCTTGGTGAAATCGATGGATATCCTTTGCGCCGGCTGTCCGGGGATCATAGAAGGAAATTCAAGGACAAACAGTTTTTCATCCAGGGTGTGGAGTCCCTGGGCGTCAAGGGTGGGGAAAAACGAGGAAGCCGCTTCGCGGAGCATGGAAGTCGCTCCTTCCACCTTCTCCTGAGACGCCAGATAAAAAGGATTCTGGGCCAGGGCCAGGCGGACGCTTTCTTCCAGCGTTAACATCAATGTCTCTTCGGAAAAAACGAACCTGTGAAATCCCAGTACAAGTATCAAAAGCAAGACAAACCTTCCGGCATTCTTCATTTTATCTCTCCTTTATTAGGGCCGCCCTTCTTTTCAATCCCTTGAAGGATTAATGGAAAAATCACGCGGATATCTTCCTCGAGATTGCGCTTCCTTTCCTGCCAGAATTGGGTATGAAAATACCCTTCGAACGCGGACTCCAAAAAAAACGCAACCGCAGGTATGTCCATTTTCCGGAACTCTCCGGAGGCCACACCTTCCGCCAGGAGCTTGCAGACGCCGTTGACAATTTTCTGCCGTTTGGCCTTAATCTTCTGAAAGTACTTATTGTCCATGTCAGGGACAATTTTGTCCTGATCGGCACCGCAAATATGCATCCATTTAAAGAAGGATTTATCCATAATGAGAGCCCTGGAAATATTTTGTTTTTCGGCTTGAAAATGGAGAACATTGATCAGGGACTCTCTCAATCTCTCTCTGGCGCTCTTTTCCTGTTCCCAAATTTCTTTCAAACGCAGGCTCATCTCTTCCAGATAATTGGCGATGATCTCAAAAATAATGTCGCCTTTGCTCTTGAAATAGCGGTAAAGCGTGGCCTTGGAAAATTGCGCCTCATCGGCGATATCGTCCATTGTCGTCGCGCTGAGGCCTTTATACAGAATTACCGATTCGGCGGCCTTGAGGATAATCTTTTTATAGGCCTCCCGTCGCTGCCGCTCCCGTTCGGTTCTTAAATCTTTTTTCTTCATTGTCTATACTTTTAAGTTTATTAATTATACTTAGGAGTTTAACACTTATACTAAAAAGTATGGCCACTTAAATTAGCACGGAATAAGGCGCTTGTCAAGATACTTTAAAAAAGGGTAATATTCACCATTGGAGTTTCAGAACCGCTCCGACAACTGAAGGAGAAGCCTGGACGCGCAGATTATTTTCGATTGAGAAGTCCCATGAGAAGAAAATCGCTCCCTCAGATAATCCCCTGGTTTCTGCCCGGCTGCGGTTTGATTCTCTCCCTGTTTTTTCTCCTGACTGGGGCTTCCGGGAACCCAAAAAATCCTCTCTGGTGGGAAATCAAGCTCGTCCTGAAAGTTCAGGGGAACTATCAGCTCCAAGTCGAAGACGCCCGTTACATCGGAAATTACCAATTTACGGTCCTCTGGAAAGGCTCTATCGAGAGAGACAACGGAGACTATATCCTTTACCATCAATCCAAAGACCTGCTGCAGTGGGAGGCCCAAGAAACCGCCCAGACCTCCGGATTTCTCAAGGTTCTCACCACATCGGATTTCCTGGGCAAGCCCTCTTTGAAATTCAATTATATTCTCAGCCGGGAAAACCGGCTCCATTTTGCTTTTTCCGTCGAAGGTTTCTATGTCCCTGAAAATGTTTCTTCCGAAAACTTCTACATTCATCTGCCCGCTTCACAAGAGAACTCCTCTCCTTCTTCGGAAGTCAATTACAATCTCTTTATTAAGAAAGGTTCCAACGATGTGTCCGTCGGGGAAAAAAATATTTACGCCGGCCCGGTCGAAAAAAATATTTCCTGGACCTGGAAGTACCAACAATGGATCGACATAAGGCTGAAACCCCTCTTTATTCTAAACACTCATGAGGCCGAAGTGGATATCACCATCACTCCCGTCAAGCCCGGGGATGATATTTCTCATAGACGCGGCGGAGCCTCTCGCGGCTGACATGGGTATAAATCTGGGTGGTCGTAATCTGGCTATGTCCAAGCATGAGCTGCACGGACCGCAGGTCGGCCCCCCGTTCGAGAAGATGAGTGGCAAAGGAATGACGAAGTGTGTGCGGGCTGATCTTCGGGGATAGATTGGCGCGGTGGGCGTAGTCCTGAAGCATTTTCCAAAAACCCTGCCGCGTAAAATGTTCTCCCCGGCGGGTCAAAAAAAGAGCATCGGCGGGCCGTCGAAGGAGTCTGGGCCTTCCGTCGGCAAGATACTTGTTAAGAGACTCCACGGCCGATCGCCCAAGCGGGACAATTCTTTCTTTCCCTCCCTTTCCTCGACAGAGACAAAAACCCTCCTTTAGGTTCACGTCCGCTGTTTTCAGATGGATTAGCTCGGAAACCCTCAGCCCCGCCGCGTACATGACCTCGAGCATCGCCCTGTCTCTCATCCCGTAAATGTCGTGCACATCCGGTTGACAGAGAAGCCGCTTCATCTCCTTAACGGTCAAGAATTTGGGCAGAGAGAACCATGCCTTGGGGGAAGTCAGGTTGATGGCGGGATTCTTCTGGAGACGGCCGTCAACGAGCAAAAAATTATAAAAGGACTTCATGGCAGAAATGAGCCTGGCCAGAGAGCGCGCGGAGAGGCCGGCCTGGCTCTGCTGATGGATAAACCTCACCAATTCCGCTTCGCGGACCTCATTCCAGGAGATCTTTTCCTTTTTAAAAAAAAGAAAAAGTTTCTTCAGGTCTCCGGCGTATGATTGAACCGTATTTACGGCCATGCCTTTTTCCACAGAAAGGAATTCCAGAAAAAGCCTGAGAATATCCTCGGAAGAAAGCTGAGGATGATTCATGAGAGAAAGGGATTGGAATTTCTTTCTTTTCCAACGGAAGTCAACGGGCCGTGGCCAGGAAGGACGATTGTTTCATCCGGCAGGGTCAGTATCTTCTCTTTAATGGAATGCTCAAGTTCTCGGAGAGACCCGCCCGGGAGGTCTGTCCGGCCGACCCCCTCCATAAAAAGAGTGTCCCCGGAAATAAGGAAGGTATTTCCCAGGAAGCTGACGCTTCCCGGGGAGTGCCCCGGCGTGTGGAGGACCTTAAGATGGGAATTTCCCACCTTGATCTCTTCTCCGTCATTTAATAAACGATCGGGCGGCGGGGAATCCTGGGCTCCCAGGAACAAACTCAATTCCAATTGCTGGACCCCGCCCAACATCGGGCTGTCGGAGGGATGAATACAAATGGGGATATGAAATTTGTCTTTGACATCTTTATTGGCACCCACATGATCGATATGCCCGTGGGTGTTGAGTATGGCCGTGGGCGTAAGCTCCAACTCCGCGATGACCGGAAAAATCAGTTTCGACTCAGCTCCCGGGTCGACAATCACACATTCGCGCGTCTCTGCACAGTAGACCAGATAGCAGTTCGTTTCCAGGGCTCCGACAATGATGATTTCGTATTTCATGGGGTTTCTTTCTGCATTTAATCATAAATCCAACTCTTTCTCGGAGTCAAGAAAATTGGAAATTTTTGGTTTTCTCCTGAAGTCATTGAGTTTTGCTCATTAAAAAAATATAATCTGGCCATGAAGGAAAAACCGTGGCAGCTGCGACTCGTCCGTAAATCACTGAAAAAGAAGGAAAAACTTCGTCTCATCCAAACCCATTTGACCGTTCGGCCGAGCTTTATAAGCCTTGACCTGGGATGCGCCCAGGGGATTCTGAGTTATTTCCTCCGCCGGAAGGGCGGCTCCTGGGTCCATACAGATTTGGACTTCACAAATCTGAAATCGAGCCGGCCTCTTCTTCAGAAAGACCTCGTCCAGATTGAAGAAGGAATGCTCCCTTTTAAAAGCCATTCCTTTGACCTGGTCGCCTGCCTTGACTACCTGGAGCACGTCGCAGACGACAGCCAGTGCCTGACAGAAATCTATCGGGTACTCAAGAGTGGCGGGAAGCTGGTTTTAGCCACTCCTCATACGGGACGCTTCTTTATCCTCCAAAAAATCCGGCCCGCTCTGGGACTCAAGCTGGAATTCTACGGCCACAAAAGAGAGGGGTACAGTTTGAAAGAGCTGAAAAAAAAGCTTCGCCAGGCCGGTTTTAAACTCACCCAACATCAGACCTATTCACGCCTCTTCACAGAACTTCTGGAGCTTATTCTCAATTTTCTCTATATCAAAGTCCTCTCGCATAAACCTGCGGACACGCTCAGGGACGGCCATATCCGGCCCTCCACTCCCACCGAATTTCATTCCCAGAAAAAGGCGTTCGCGCTTTACTCCCTGATTTATCCACTGATCTGGCTGGTCTCTCGCCTGGACCGACTTCTTTTTTTCCAGAGAGGCTACAGCCTCATGGTCTGGGCAGAAAAGAAGAGGCTTTAAAAAGGGAACGATTCATATCTTAAGGATTTAAATTCTGCTATAATTTTAAAGATGGACGCTTTCCTCTCGGTCGAAGCCCATCGCGCACTGAAGGCCTTAAGCCTTCTCTCATCCAAAGGCGCCCTCAGCGGATTTCTCATCGGTCATAAGAGAGGCCACAGATTCTTTGTCGAAAACATCCTGCCCTCTTCCAAAGACGGACTCCCCTCCCTCGATCTTTATGATCCTCTGGATCAGCTTTATGAAGGGAAGATTCTCGGTTTTTTCTCATTCACAGCGGACCGGAGAACAACAGCGAAAATCCTCAAGCCCCTGGCCTTCGGAAAGCTTTTTCTGGAAGTCCGTATTGGGCCGAAAGGAAGACTGATTTTGAAATCCCACGTCATTGAGTACAATCAAAAATTCTTCCTTCTGCCCGTGCCGATTCGGCCGCATAAAAAAGGAAAAATATGAGTGAACTCCTGGACAGTCACCAGCAAAAATATCTGCTCAGACTGGTCCGTCAGGTCCTCGAGAATAAATTAAAAAAGGGGACGGTTCCCAAAGTCAAATGCGAAGACACAATGCTTATGGAAAAGCGGGGCGCTTTCGTCACATTGAAATTCCGTGGTCAACTGCGCGGCTGCATCGGCCATCCCCTGCCTTATAAGCCTCTGATCGAAAGCATCATGGAAGTGGCTATCTCTGCGGCCACCCAGGACTTTCGATTCGAGCCGTTGTCATTTGAAGAACTCAAGGACACACGCATTGAAATCTCGGTCCTGACCCAGCCCCGCCCCATCACAGATGTGAATGAAATTCAAATAGGGAAACACGGCATCATCGTCTCCAAGGGCTTCCAGAAAGGCCTGCTTCTCCCTCAGGTTCCCATCGAGTACAACTGGAACCTGGAAACGTTCCTCCGCCATGGCTGTTTGAAAGCCGGACTGAATGAAGACGAGTGGAAAAAGAAAGCCCAGATTGAAGTTTTCGAGGCCCAGGTCTTTTCAGAGTAAATTTCTCAGCACGGACAGGAACTCCATTAAAGCGCCGCCTGTCTCTGTGTCCTGACTATTTCAGTTTCTTCTTGGCCTTTTCCAGTTCGGCCGTTGCCTCTTCTTTATAGATAGTGTCTTTGGAAGAGCTCACCGGCAGGTCGATGCATTTCTGGAACTCTTCCACAGCCAAATTGTATTTTTCCAAAGCCATATAGGTCCGGCCAAGCTCCAGGTGATGATTGATGTAATCGGGCTTCAGCTCAACGGCTCTATTCAGGGCCTTCTCGGATTCCTCAAAAGAGCCTTTGGGAATTCCTCCATAAAGAATGCTTCCAAAAAAGCGCTTGGCGCCGCCGATTTCAGCCATCCGGCGGTGCCAGCGTCCCAGAGCATGGCAGGCCCCGTCGTTCGTTGGGTCCAGCTCGATGGCCTTGTCAATCTCCGCCTTGATCTCCTTGGACATCTTGACCTGGTCTTTTTTGCCCAGCATCAGCGCATATTTTCCGAGCGCTGCCGAAAGATAAAAATGCCCCCATGTGTCATTGGGATTCACCTGAACGGCTTTGCGGGCATAGGTCTCAGCTTCTTTGTAATATTTTTTCTGTTTGGCCTCAGAATACATGTCGTTGGGACTGACAAGATCGCCGACATCAATAGAAGAGCGGGAGGCCTTCCAGAGAGCTTCATAATTGGAGGGGTCGGCTTTGACAGCGGCCAGATATTCCTCCAGCGCCATCTGGTCGTTGAATTGGGCGTAGTATTCATCTCCCTTACTAATGAACTCCTCAACACTCTGGCCGAAAGCAAAAAGAGCCGCGGCCATGATCAGAACAAATATTCCGCCTTTAAAAATGCGCGTTTGTGTCATTTTTCCCTCCTGACTTAATTTTTTTTCTTTTATCGTTTTTTCACATAAAAGTCAAGGCAGGTTAAAAATCAAATGCTGGTCAAAAGGCTTTGTCGACTTCCTTATCCAGCCCAATGAGCAGCTTCTCCGCCTTATGCCGTTCCCTCTCAAATTCTTCCTCGTTCAGGTTCGAGGGGATGGAAAGGGGAGGCCCGTAAAGGGCGATGACTCTGGAAAAAGGATAGAAAAGCAGGAATTGATCCCAGCTTTTCAATACCTTCTTTTTAGCGGCCGAGAAAGTAAAAGGAACAAGCCAGGCGCCTGTTTCTGAGGCCAGTTTGATGCAGCCGGACTTCAATTTGCGATTCGGGCCCCTGGGCCCATCGGGAACGATAATGACCTCTCCCCCTCTGTCCAGCTCTTTTTTCATCTCATTCCAGGCTCTAATGATGGCATGGGAGCTGGATCCTCTCAAGATTTTATAGCCCCATCTCCCCATGATCCGGGCCACGATTTCTCCATCTCCGCTTGGACTGATCAGGGGCATAATCCCCCGGTGCCTGAAGAAATAAGGAACAAGAAAAATGCGGCTGTGCCAGACAATAATAATGACCGGCTTTCCCGCCTTTCTCAGCTTTCGATATTCTTCCTCACCGAGAATCTTGATCGGCGCAGATTTGGCCCACAGCCAGAGAACAGCCTTCCCCAGGATTCCGGTCATTACCCAGCGGATTTTGTCCCAGAAAGTCATCGGGCAAATCATATCCAAAACGCCGAATGGAGTAAACTATTTTTGCTTACATTTCATCCCTTCCATGGCGAAGCCGGCCAAAAAGCCGAAAAGGCTCAGGCCAAGCCCGTAAGGAAGTGAATGCGGCCAGACGGGCAGGCGGAAAGGGAGGACATTCATGGCCCCTAAAAAACTGAGCAGGGAAAATCCCCCACCCAGGCTGAGGCTGAGCAGGCCGGCCAGAGGCATCCGTCTTCTTAAAAAAATCATGGCCAGGCCAGGAATAAAAAATCCTTCGGCCATGATTTCTGAGGAGAGCCCCAATGTTTTCAAGATGCTCTGAAACCTGGTCGCAATCAAAAAGGCTGTTGTTCCGACAAAAAAAGTGGCCAGGCGGCTTGCGGAAACAATCCTTCTGGCCTCTCGGGAGGGAAAAATCTGTTGATAAAAATCTCTCGTCAAAACAAGCGCGCCGGTGTTGATGGCCGTGTCCATAGTGGACATGACGGCGGAAATGACTGCGGCGAACAGCAAGCCGCCAAAAAATACCCCCACTCGTGAGGCAATCACCTCTGAGACAAGAGGCGCCTCCAGCTTCTGAGTGTGAAACAGGGGAAGGGAGAGAATTCCCACACAAACGACAACTCCATAAAGCATAAAGAGCGTACCGGCAGTGGCCCACAGTCCCCGCTGGGCCTGCCGGACGCCGCGGGCGGCCTGAATTCTCTGCAGGGCGATCGGAGAAATGGTCCAGGCGAGCGTGAAAGAGAGGGCCGTCAGAAAATTTTCCTTGAAATGATGGAAGAAATCAAAATAGCCGATCTTTCCCGAAAGAAGCGTCGCGGCAGAAATTTGCTGAAATGAGGACTGGCCGAGGAGGTAAAAGAAAAGGAGAAACGTTCCCGCCAGCAGAAAAAAGAATTGAAAACAATCGGTAATGACCACAGAGCGAAGGCCTCCAAATATGGAGTAGACAAGAACAACAGACGTCCCCAGAGCCAGGCAGAAGAGGTAAGGTAATCCCAGGAACGTCTTTAAAAAATTGCCGAGGGCGACCATCTGGGAAGAAGCCAGGACCATCATGTACCAGATGATCAACACCGAGGCCATATGGCGGACGGTCTTTCCGTAACGAAGCTCCGCCAGGTCAGATAAAGTCATAATGGGAAGCCGGTGAAGCGGCTTTGACAAAAAAACGGCGAGAATGAGAACCGTGGCCACGGCGGGCACGCCCATAAGCCAAAAAGAGCTGATGCCCGACTCAAGGGCTTCATCTGTGGAGACCAGAATGGATGTCGCTCCGAACCAGGCCGCCGTTAAAGACAAATAGATAAATCCCGAAGAGAGGTTTCTGGAGGCCAAAAAAAAGTCTTCAATGCTCCTCATCCTTTGGGCAAAAGCAAAGCTCACCAGCAGGATGAGGACAAAATAGGCAAAGAGAAAAATAAAAAATTCGGGCTTCATCCAGCAATTTATAACAGAAAGCGATTCCGGAGAGCAAATTTTGGCCGCAGGGTATGATATAATCCGCACAGGATGAACAGATTTCGCATTTTTCTTTTCGTCATTCTCCTTATTTCGATTCAGATCATTCATCTTTCCAGCGCACCGGAAACTCCCCAGGATGTGGCCGCCCAACTTGAACAAAAGCTCCTTTCCCTCCAGTCCTTCCAGGCCCATTTCGAACAGGCTTATTATTCCGCATCGGTGTCGACTCCGCTCAAAGAAAAGGGGATCCTCTATTTCAAAAAACCCGACTGGATGCGGTGGGAATACAAAGACCCGGAAGAGAAAGTCTATCTCTATAAAGAAGGTGTCCTTCTCTCCTACCTAAAGGAGGAAAACCAGCTCATTCGCCGGATCCTTTCCGAAGATCCGGCGGGAGCGGAGATTCTTTCTCTCCTCTCGGGAAAGCAAAAAATCAAGGACAATTACCTGGTCGAATCAAGCCCTTTCCCCACCACCGCAAAAAATGTGGCCCAGATCAAACTGACCCCCAAAAAGGAAGAAGAAAATTCGTACATCCTGCTGGAAGTGGACCGGAAAAGCGGATTCATTGGCAAAGCCGTCCTTTTTGACTGGGCCGGGAATAAATCGGAATTTCTTTTCAGCCAGGTAAAGACGAATCTCCGTTTTCCCCGAGAATTGTTCGAACTCAAAGTGCCTGATGACTGCGAAATTATCGAGGACGCAGAGTATCGGAAAAAATAAACCAATCGGCCTCTTTATCGTATAAATCCATGAGGACCGGATGTCCTCCATGCATGAAGACAAAGAGCTCGTCAAAAAAACACTCCGGGGAGATAAGGAAGCTTTTGCCATGATCATTCGGAAGTACCAGCCGCCTCTCCTGAATTACATCGGCCGCATGGTCAGAGACCGCGAGCTCGCTCTTGACTTCAGCCAGGATGTTTTCCTCAAGGCCTATGCTTCTCTCAAATCGTTCCGGCATCGGTTCTCATTCAGCACCTGGCTGTTCAAGATTGCCTCCAATTACTTGATTGACTATTGGAGGAAAAAGAAAATCCCAGCTCTTTCTCTCGACCAGCCACCCGACGACGCGCATCCCCTTTCTTTCGAGGTCCGCGATAACGAGCCGTCCATTGTCCGGAAGTTTGAAATTCAAGAATTGAGGAGAACAATCGACCGCGCGCTGGAAAACCTTCCTTCGGCTTACAGAGAGCTGTTCATCTGGAGGCACATCAACGGATTCAGCTATGAAGAAATGGCGGAAATCAAAGGGCTGCCCGTTGGTACGGTAAAAAACCGCGTCTTTCAGGCCAAAGAAATGCTTCGGCAGCTCTTGGAGGTCAATCCATGAATTGCCTCACATTCGACAAATTGTATCTGTATCTGGAGAAAGAGCTCTCTCCTGAGGAAATCAGAATTGTTGAGGCGCACCTCTCGAGCTGCTTGAAATGCAGAGAGGCTCTGGAAGAGCGGCGGCTTTTACTCCAGGCGGCAGAAAGCCTGCCCTCTCTGGAAGTGCCCCCGGATTTTGATCAGCGCGTTCTGGCCCGAATCCCTTCGAGAAAATCCTATCTGATCGGTTGGCCGGCAGCCGCTGCGGCCAGCTTATCCACTCTCTTTATTTCCTTTCTTCTGGCGGCCCTGATCACCACGAAAAACCTTCCCCACCTTCTCACCCGGCTTGACCATATTTTATGGAGTTATCTTCAGAATGCGGCCCTTTTCTCTGCCAAAGTTTTCAAATGGCTGAGCCTTTTTGTCAAGATTCTCCAAGAGCTCGTTTCGAAATTCCTCGCGGGCCTCTCTTTTCTGGCCGCCTTCATTGATTGGGAAATCTACATGACCATCATCACCATAGTCCTCATTCTGCTGCTGACCATGATCCTGGGAATGAGGCGAAGACATTTCATCCATCTGGAGAATACCCATGAAAAATAAGAACATTTTTATTTTCTCTCTGTGTATCTTTTTTATGGGAGCTGTCCCTCTTCTGGGCGGCCCGGGCAGGGATCGCTTTGCCTTTAATGAGGACATTTACGTCCCACCGGATGCCACTCAAGACAATGTGGTCGCCCTGGGCGGAAATGTCACCATTGAGGGAAAAGTGAGAGAAAGCGTTTTTGCCATAGGAGGAACGATCACGATCGTCGGTGAAGTGGGAGATTCAGTGGTCGGAATCGGCTCTACGGTCACCCTGAAGTCCACAGCTTTTATCAGAGGAGACCTCGTCGTCCTGGCCGGAATCCTCCATAAGGAACCCGGATGCCGTGTGGAAAAGGATACCGTCTTTTTCAAATCCTCTGAACTTACGGGAAAATTTTTCAAGGACGGCTGTAAAGGGCTCTTTTCCTTCGCCCTGCTGCCGATTATTCTGATCATCAAGTTTATTTCCATCTTTATCTGGTTTCTCTTGACCCTCCTTGTCGCCTCTCTCTTTCCCAGACAGGTCGCTCTCGCTTCCGATCAAATCAGAAAATCTTTCTGGCCCACTTTCGGGACAGGGCTTCTGGCCATTATCCTATTTACCGGACTCGTGATTCTCTCTGCCCTCTTCAGCCTCCTGATCATCGGTATTCCCATTCTCCTCTCGCTCGTTCTCGCCGGGATTCTCATCAAAATATTCGGCCGGATTGTGCTCTTTTACTTCTTTGGAGAGAGCCTGTCCAGAACATTCGGGCGGCAAAAAATTTCTCCCCTTGGAGCGGCCCTGCTGGGCTTGCTGCTGGTCAGTCTGATCGGATTCATCCCCATCATCGGTTTTCTCTTTTCTTTCGTCCTGAGTATCATCGGCTGGGGAGTGGCCATCCGGACGAAATTCGGCACCACGGAAAATTGGTTCGCCAGAAAATAAAATCCGGAAAAAACCAGATTCTATTTAAAATCGAATTCGAGCTGAGGAGTTTTCTTTTTTATTAAATTATAAATAACTCTGACAAACTTTTCTGCAACCTTGATAGCCTCAACAGCCTCCTTCTCCGAACAGGGAATTGCCGGTTCGTAAATAAAGTGATGTCTCTTTCTCCTCATAAAATCATAGGTATTCACAAGGCTTTTAAACTCCTCTCCTAAAATAGAAGATGCGAATTTTACAACAGTCAGGTGTTTATCTTTTATTTCAGGCCTGAATCCTTCGCTAAACATCAGTGCCAGGCCTGAGCGCAGCATAGCGTTATAAGCATAATTATAGGAACATTCTTCATCATCCTTGATATTTCTTTTTGCCGTTTTCAAATCAGTAAAAGCTCTTCTTATCAAGTTGTTAACGGCCTTGTGATCGACAGGACAATGTTTAATCGTGCCCTCTTTGAGAAGGTCCTTTTCTGTGTCCTTATAAATCATCTTCCGTGCCGACAAGCATAATTTTCGGACTCTTGATTAAATCCATAATAAAACCGCTCTTTCTTTTTTTCTTCTCCCTATATTCACTCCAAGAATAAATCGTTGTATTGATTTCCCTTTTCAGCTTATTCTCCAATTCACGAATTTTCTCGTTCAACAACATCATGTCCGGCTCTCCAATAATCATAACGTCGATGTCACTCTTCTCTTTCTCACTACTGACGGCAAAAGATCCGAAAATGAATGCTATTCTGATGTTTTTTATTCTCGAGAGTGCCTTCCTTATGCCTCCTTCAACTCCGATTGTCTTGGAGACGATGCTTTTCAATTCTTCAAAAAGAGGGTGCTCCGGATTCAAGGAATAATAAAGAAGGTTTCCAACTTTTTGAGTGATGAATAACTGATCTTCTTGGAATCTCAATAACTCTCTTCTCAAGCTTCCTGCGGAATAGCCCAAGAGGCGCTCTATCTCTCTCAGATAATATTTTTGAGATGGATTGGTAAAAAAAAGGGCAAGTAAATCCTGGCGAATCCTGGATTTTGTGACATACAGAGCTTCTAACATGATGTACTCCGTTTTGAGTACAATTGTACTCAAAATGGCGTACAAGTGCAAGTGATTACTCGACCCCAGGAATGCCGATAGAAAAATCTATTGAAGGATAAAGACTCCTGGTATAAGGTTATTTTTGATGAAAAAACAACATCACCCGTTGGGTGAGACCTTAACCAGGAGGACGCATCTATGATAACGCA
>JBAVVD010000086.1:0-3311 GCA_049697115.1 Candidatus Aminicenantales bacterium | reverse complement strand
TTCCCGCATGACCGGAAAAGGCGTGGCGGTCAATTTCCTCATCACCCTGGGAGTCATAGGGATGTCGCTGGCCATCGTGTTGTCCAAATCCCGTTCGGGCCTTTTTCTTTTGGCGTTAACCTTTCTCCTTTTTATCGAGCTGACCGTCCTCTACGCGGGGATGATGAAGCATCGTCAAGTCTGGATCATCAAATTTCTGAAGGTCATCTTCCTCATCATCACTCTGATGGCTCTGTATATCGGGGTGGATTCCATGATCAGCCGCTTTTCGCTGGATAACCTTCTCCAGGAGGGAAGGCCCCTCTATTGGGGCAATGTGGTGGAGACCATCAAGGACTTTCCCCTCCTGGGAACCGGCCTGGGCACTTTTGCGGCCGTTTATCCGGCCTATGAGAAAGTCGGCGTCGAGGGACTTCTCCTCCACGCCCACAACGATTTCCTGGAATATTTTTCCGAGCTTGGTCTGTTGGGCTTCTTCCTTCTTTCGGGCCTGGTCCTTTTCCTGCTGGTCAATTCTTTTCTCGTCTGGAAAAAGCGGAGATATCCGGAGGCCAGGGAGATGGCATTGGGATGCATAATTGCAAGCACCGTGATGCTCATTCATAGCTTCACGGATTTCAACCTTCACATCCCGGCCAACATGCTCCTCTTTTCTGTGGTGCTCTCCTTGGCGTATGTGACCGTCTATTACAGAAAGTCCTAGAATGATGAAAAAAGCGGTATTGGTTGTTCTGTTTCTTCTGGCTGGAATCGTGGAGGTCTGCCTTTTTCAGGGCAGCGTTCTCTATGAGAAGGCCAAAACCGAGCCGGCGGATGATCCGCGCAAAACAGCCATTCTGGAAAAAGAACAGAAATATATCCCTTTGAATGATCGTATCTATTATGAGCTGGGGAAAGCCTATTTTATTCGGGGCGTCAATCGACTTGAAGACGCTTCACTCAGGGATGAGTCTTTTCTTCAATCGTATCAGAATTACATTCTCTCTCTCTCCGTCAATCCCCTTTCGGCGTATGCCCATTTTGATTTTGCCCAGACGCTTCTCTATATGGATTATTTTGACCTCCCTCACGACCTGCACTATTTTGACGAATTTAAGAAAGCGGCGGAACTCACGGGGCACAACACCCAGATTTACTATGAAGTCGGCTGTATGCTTTTTGCCCGTTGGAATTCTCTCTCCGGAGATGAAAAAAAATTGACTCTGGAACTATTGAAAAAAATTACGGGCGGCAAAGACCAGGAAAAGCTGCGGGCTCTTTTCCATATCTGGGAGCTGCATGTCAGGGACTATGGCGTGATCAGGGATATTTTGCCCGTGGATTTGGCCTCGGTTCGTCTGTTCGCCCAATTTCTGGGGGAAAAGTCTCTCTCCCGCGATGAACGGATCCGATTTCTGATCCAGTCCGAATCTTTGGAATTCGAACTCGCGAGAGATGAGTTCAACGTGGGCCAGAGGGATTTTCTCTTTTACCGAATCCAGAGCGCCTTTGAACATTTCCAGACTTCCCTGGAGTCGCTCAAAAAAATAAAACTGTACCAGGCCCTTTCCAGGGAGGCCCTGATTGATCCGCAGGAATTCCGGAATATTCTGAAATCGGTCTATTTGGGACTGGGAAAATGCAAAATTGAAGCGACCCATAAGCTGGAAGATGCGGTGGATTATTTTCGCTCTTACCTGACCCTGGAAGACCGAGCGGCCGCAGTGGCCGAGCTGGAGGATTTTCTCAAGGAGAGGGACCTTGTAGAAGTGAAGCCGGGTTTCCGAGCGAAGGACTTCAGACGGTTTTTCTTTGAGCTTCTTCTGAATTTTAAGCAGAACCGGTACAGGGATATCATTGAGGCCGGGAATGTTCTGGAACAGAGCTTTATGCTTATTCCGGAGCATTTCAGACGCGAGTACGCAGAAGTTCTGGAGCTCATCGGAGATTCCTATCAGAAGCTCGATTATCTGTATGAGTCCAATGCGTTTTATCAAAAGTCCATGGATATTACGCCGGATGACATCGGACTACTGCTCAAAATGCGCAAAAACTATGAGCGGTTGAACAATTCCGCTCAAATTCAGGCCGTGGATGGGCAGATCCAAAAGCTCCGGACTCCTCAGGAGATCGTGTATGCAGACCGTGTCATTCCCAAAGGCGAATTCTTTTCCCAGCCAATGGTTCTGGACGGGAAAAGGGTCCGATTGAACTTCCATTTTTCTGAAGAGGCTGTGGAACCTTATCCTCTGCTCTCCATTTTTCTCAACGGACAGGTCATCTGGGAAGATTATCTTCAGGGGCAGGACATTTCCGTGGAGCTCAATCCGGCCATCGGGATAAATTCTCTTGAGGTCGCGGCTGTGAACCGCCCTGTGACTCTCCTCAAATTGGCGATTATTCCTGGGGATGTGCAGGGGATAGAGACAGGAGAACAGGCCGGAGACGAAGAAAAGAGTTCCCAGAAAACTTCCTTGACATCTATGATGGACCGATTTATCATATATATGCTAAACTAAGGAGGATCAAATGCTTAGACTTGCCAGATTCGTGGGAATGTGTGGAGCGCTCTTGATCTCCGCTGTTCTGCTCTTTTTGCCCAGTTCTCTCCGAGCCCAAGAAACTGCTAATGGAAATCTCATCGGATATGTTTATGATAAGGATGGGACTACGCCTGTTCCCGGCGCCGTTGTTAAACTCAGGAACATTTCCACAGGCGCATTCTATGAGGGCAGTCTCACCGACAAACAGGGATTTTTCAAGATCGACAGATTGAGCAAGGGCATCTACAGCTTTGGTATCACAACGCTCCAGGGGGATTTTAATTCCAATGAGCTCATCGGAATTTTGGAGGACGAAACTACCCGGGTTTCCATTTCCTTGAGCATGTATGAAGGGGCCGTGCAGTCGGCTGCCCAGGAAGTTCTCAGGGGCCAGCAGGAGAAGGAAGGCGAGGCCAGAATCGGCCGCGTCGTTCAGTACCATCCGGATTCCAGAGAGGCCAGCGTATTCATCGAGAAGGGGCTTCTTCAACTGGAGGACCGGATCCGGGTCAGAGGTCCTGTGACCAATTTTTATCAGGATGTGAAATTGTTGAAACTCAAGGGAGATCCTGTAAAGAGGGCCCTGGCCGGTCAGAGTCCTGATCTCAGAGTGGTAAAATCCGCAGAACCCGGAGACATTGTCTATATTGTCTGTAAAAAAGGAGTCACTCCGTTTTTCCTAACGCCGTGCGGTATTGCCGCGATTATTGCCGGAGGCGTGGGCATAATAACCCTGACGGAAGAGGAGCCAGTATCTCCCTTTAAGAAATAAGCTTCGCTCTGACCTCT
>JBAVVD010000085.1:0-65818 GCA_049697115.1 Candidatus Aminicenantales bacterium | reverse complement strand
GCGTTATCATAGATGCGTCCTCCTGGTTAAGGTCTCACCCAACGGGTGATGTTGTTTTTTCATCAAAAATAACCTTATACCAGGAGTCTTTATCCTTCAATAGATTTTTCTATCGGCATTCCTGGGTGCAACTGGAGGATTGATTTTTTTTGGGATTGTCGCTACAATTATAACTTAGGAAAATGAAAACTCTCAAGGTCACAGGCCTGAGTTTCGTGTCGCAAAGATGATGCGTATCCGCTTGACTCGTGGATGTGATTTATCCCCAGGCTGAAAAGCGGGAGGTTTTCTGACAACTCTAAGAAAAATTGGAGGAAAGAATGAAAAAGAAGCTATGGTTGGCGGGATTGATCATTTTTTCTCTTGTCATGATGGCCGAAGGAAGTGGTCCAAAAGCAGCGGGCCAACCGCGCAATTTTGTCCTCTTTTTTGAGACGGTCGATTATACAAGGGAGTTGGGCGATGCGGTCACATTCTTTTTTAATGAGGTTTTGGAGCCCAATGATCAATTGATTATTTATTCTCCGGCCCGGGCGTATGGCTTTTCGAAAAATACCCTGGCCAAGCCGAAGCGAGAATTGAGTGCAGCCATGCAGGAAAAACTCAGAGGAGACATCGCCGCATGCAGTGCCAATTATAAAATCATTATCAATGACATGAAGGTCCAGGTCAGAGCCATTGAAAATACTCAGACAATATTTGCCAATGAAGATCCTCAGGTTAATCTCAAAGATAATTTGACGATGTACCGCCAGAATATCAATAATCTGCAGGCGCTGCGCAAGATCAATGAATCGCTTCTGATGCAGATTGTCAATTTATTCAAAGCCCAGCAGGGGAATAACCATATGGTGATGATCTATGGGGCGGAGTTCAGGCCGATACCCAACAAAGAAACCCTGCGCCGTCTTAGAGAAATACCGGTAGTGGCTTTTGAGGTGGCTGAGCTTTTTTCCAGTGATGACCAGAAGACTCCTCTGGATGCCGAGAAATTCATTGATATATTTACAAAAACGCCGATCACTCTCCATTTCCTTTATATCAAACCCAAAGATACATCGGCCGCCGGGGATTACAAAGAACAGTCGACGGATATGTATGATGTCTTTACCAAAATTGCCAAGGCCACCGGCGGAATCGTGGAAACAACTGCAAAACCGGAAGCCGCCCTCAAATCACTCGTCCAGGCAATTAGCGAATCTGAAAAATAGAATATCTCTGCCGCAAACGGATTGTTTGAAGTCGGGCGGGGCAGAAGTATTTGTCCCGTGGTTCACTTCTGACCTTCGATGAGGTCGAGGACGTCGGCCGAATCGCGCCAGCGGTCCTTGACTTTGACTTCAAGGTCCAGAAATACTTTCGCTTTCAGGATGTCTTCAATCTCCCGCCGGGCCTCGGTGCCGATGGTTTTGATGAGCTGTCCATGCCGGCCGAGAATGATGATCCGGTGGTTATCCCGTTCCACAAAGATACGGGCTTTGATATAGATAAGGGGCCTTTTCTTTTTTCCCGGGATTTCTGCCGGCTGCGTCTTGGAGCCTGCTCCGGCTTCCTCCACTGACCGCTTTTCGATCTGGTCAATATAGACGGCCGTCGCCCAGGGAAGCTCCTGTTCCACATGATTAAGGACTTTTTCACGGATAATTTCGGCCAGAAGGAAACGCTCCGACTGGACGGAGATTTCCTCGTCATCGTAAATTTTCTCCGCCACGGGCAGGGATTCGGTAATGATCTTCTCAAAGACGTCGAGATTCGTTCCCTTCAGGGCTGAAATGGGGATAATTTCTTTGAAGGGAAGCAGGTCCTTATAATGGTCGATGATGAGGAGAATTTTTTCCTTCTTCACGATGTCCACTTTATTGATCAGCAGGATCAGCGGGGTCTGCACATTTTTCAAGGTTTCAATGACAAATTGGTCCCCGTGGCCGAATTTCTGGGAGGCATCAATAAGCAGACAGATCAGGTCCGAAGTTTCCAGTGACGCATAGACAAAATTCATCATCCTTTTGTTGAGCTTGTGGAGCGGCCTGTGGATGCCCGGATTGTCGACGAAAATGACTTGACCCCGCTCAGAGGTTTTAATGCCCAGAATGCTGATCCGTGTGGTCTGCGGTTTGTCGGAAACAATGGCGATCTTCTGGCCCAGCATCCTGTTGAGGAGCGTGGATTTTCCCACATTGGGGCGGCCGATGAGTGCCACAGTGCCGACTTTCAATCCGGCTTTCTTGCCGTCTTCTTTATTCATATTCGCTGTTCCCTTCCACCGGCCGCATCCATCGTCAGTGGCATTCAACGCCACCTCAGCCGCTGCTTTCCGGCTTGCGAATCCTTAATTTTTTTATCCTCTTCTGGTCGACATCGAGTATTTCCACTGAAAGACTCTTCACCGGAATGACTTCCCCCCGTTTGGGAAGACGTCCGAGATGATGGGTGACCAACCCGCTCGCTGTAATATAATCATCTTCAGCCAGCTCTGTCTTAAAAAGGTCTTCCAGCTCTTCGACTTCCACGTCGCCCGAGACGACGTAATCGAAAGGCGCATTCTGGACGATCCGCGTTTCCTCAATGTCATACTCGTCCTGGATTTCGCCGACGATTTCCTCCATGAGATCCTCCATCGTCACGAGACCCGAAACTCCGCCGTGTTCATCGACGACAACGGTCAGCTTTTGCTTCGATTTCTGAAACTCCTTGAGGAGCTCGGCGACCTTCATGGATTCCGGAACAAATATAACCGGCCGGATCAGCGGCTCAATGGAATCGTTCCCGTGCTGGTCGTCAGAATACTGGAGCAGGTCTTTGGCGATAATGATTCCTTCAATGTTGTCGATTCTCTCTTTATAGACAGGAATCCGAGAGTATTTTTCGGTGATGATCAAGCCGCGGAGTTTCCGGACCGTGGCTTCTCTCCGGATGCAGACCATATCCACACGGGGCGTCATGATTTCCCGGACAACGGTGTCCCCGAATTCGACGACGCTTCTCAGGAGATCGTCTTCTCCTTTTTCGATAATCCCTTCTTCCTTGGCGGCATCGATAAATGTGTCGATCTCCTCATCGGAGGTCTCACGCTCTTCTTTCTTTTCTCCCTCTTTTTCTTCTCGTTCGACCAGCCGCCGGGATAAAAAGAGGAGAGGAGCCGCGCATAGAAGGAAGAGCTGGAAGGAAGGGAGGAAAAAGCCGAGAACAGCGTTCTTATTCAGGGAGGTCATCCACCGGGGAAGATAATCGAATAGAATCAGATAGACGCCGAGGGAAACAAGGAACAGCCAGAAGGGCCAGAATCTCAGCCGTGGGAAAGCGCTGTATACATAAACCAGGAAGGCAATGAGGAACAGGGCGCGCAGGAATTCAACCGCGGTTTTTATGGCGTCGTATTGTTCCAGAACTTTTTGCCGGAACTGCTTGTTTCGATCTTCCAGGAAACGGCTGATGGAGATTTTGGAGGAGCTGGCCAGGGCGGCATGGAAGAGGGAACAGAGGAAAGTGGCCACGAGGCTCAGGCCGAGGCCGATCCACTGAATCCATTCGGTTTTCATCTATCCCCTGATGAAAATATTCCGGACTTTCATTTCTTCCTCCTCGAAGCCTTTAAAATGCTCAAATCCCAGGAGGTGGAGAAATCCGTGGATAGTGAGATATTCCAATTCTCTTTCCAGGCTGTGAGAGAGACGGGCGCTCTGTTTTAAAGCTTGAGGAGTGCAGATGATGATGTCTCCCAGGTAAAACTTTCCATCTGCGCCCTTTTCGCCGAGGGGGAAGCTGAGAACATCCGTGGGTGCGTCTTTTCGCATAAACTTGCGGTTGAGCTCCTTGATGGCGCGCGTGCCGACAAAGCCCAGAGCAATTTCAGGATCGGACAGGCCGTAGTACCGGCTCAATCGTTCCAGAAGGGACCTAAATTTTCTCCGGTTAATCCTGTTTTTCTTCTGTTTGTTTAAGACTTCGATCATTGGCTTTTTTGGCTTTATCCATTTTCTTCTTATGGTCCATCTCAAAGTCAAAACCCGGATATTTCACGCGCGGCTTGTATATTGTGAGAAGGGTTGAAAGAAAGGAAGACGCAATGAATCTTAGCTCCCTCAAGGAAAAATTGCAATCATCCAGCTGACCGTCCTGGAGGTAGTTATCGAAGATATCTTTAATCATTCTCTTGAGATTGTCCTCAGAATGGTTTTTGAGGCTTCTCGATGCGGCATCAACGGAATCGGCCAGCATTATGAGGGCCGTTTCTTTGGACTGGGGCAGAGGACCGGGGTATCTGTAGTTCTCTTCGCCGATCGTTTGCATTTCCGGATCATATTTTTCTTTGGCTTTCTGGAAGAAATAGCGGACCAGAGAATTGCCGTGGTGCTGTTCGATCATTTCTTTGATTTCCCGTGGCAGTTTCAGCTTTTTGGCCATTTCCGCACCTTCTTTGACATGGTTGATGATGACCAGGGTGCTCATACTCGGCTTGAGAGTTTTGTGCGCATCGATTTTTTGGTCTTTGTTTTCGATGAAGTATTCGGGCCTCTTGATTTTGCCGATGTCATGGAAAAGAGCGCCGGCTTTGACGAGCAGAGGATTCAGTTTTAATCCTTCGGCCGCCTTTTCCGCCAGCGTGGCCACAAACAGGGAATGATGGTAGGAGCCAGGGGCTTCCATGGCCAGTTGTTTAAGTACCGGCAGGTCCGAGTTGATGAGGTCCATAAGTTTGGTTTGCGTGAGAAAACCAAAGATATTCTCATAGAGAGGGAGAAGAAGGAAGGAGAGGGCCGCGCAGAGAGCCCCGCCCAGGAGGCCCATAAAAATTTCACTGGCCAAAAAGCCGGGAGAGACCCATCTCTGTTTGATGAGATAAAAAGTGATAATGACAAAAATATTGATGGGAGAAACCAGAAACAGGCCGGCCTTGAGCGTGGATGTTCTTTTTTGTTTTTGGAAGTACTTAATACCGTAGATGGCCGCCAGGCTGCCGATCAAACTGAAGATCATGAGGTAGAAGTTGGCCGCGAATAGGTAGCCGACAAGGAGACTGTTGAATATGGCATAAATCAGGGCGATGGGATTGGAGGTCAGAAAAGCAAAAAGAATGACTCCGAAAGAATAAGGAAAGGCGTACCGGCAGCACTCCGTGTCCCTGAAGAGGAATAAATTGGTGTGCTGACTTGAGATCGTGGCGAAAAAATTCAACAACTTGTACGTCAGGAGGCTGAGGATTAAAGTGATGCCCATCATCAGGAAATATTTAAACGCTGTCTTTAATGTCAGCAAAGATTTTAAATAGTACCAGAGCGTAACGAAGAGAAGGCCGAAGAGAAGAAAAGTGCCGATAAAGTTTGTCAGCCAGCTCGGTTTGGTGCGGAGGCTGCTGTTGATGAGTTGGATGAGTCGGATGGCCTCTGGCGTGGCTTCATCTCCCTTGCGGATGAGGACTTTTCCTTTTTTAATGTTGTAAAAGACCGTTTCCACCCGGGATCGCGCTCCCTCTTTTCTGGCTTCTGTCTCAACTTTGTTGAAGGCGATATTGGGCGTAACCAAGCTGTGGGAGAGACTGATAAGAAGGGATTTCCTTCGAGATGTCAGGTCTAGCTTATTGATTTCATTCGCCAGCTTTTCTTTGGCTTCCTTGATGTCCAGAATTTCCTGAACCTGAACGGTTCTGTCGTCTTCCTGAATTCCGACAAGTGTGAATCCTCTTTCCTGCTCCTGGCGAATGAAAAGGTTCTTGGAGAGGATAACACCCGAACTCATTATTTTGGCCAGGAGATTGATCAGGCTCTCCTCTATTTCAGCGGAATAGCTGATCCTCTCCAGGTAGGCCAGACTCTGGAGAGGCAGCTCAATGCCGAATTTTTCAAAAATATCTTTCTGGAGCTGTTCGCTGTTCCGGCTCGAGGGAGGAGTCTTTTTAATCCATTCCCGCCCATCGCTGAAAAATTGTCGGATTTTATCCTCTGTATTCAGAAAGACATTCTGGTCGAAAAAGTAAATGGGCAGGACGGCTTTCGCCGCTTCTGCCCTTCTTTTTTTTGTGGTTTCGATGTCTTCAATAGTTAAGTCGTCCGGTGCGACAATGTCCGAGGAAGCGATTTCTCCTTCTTTTAACAAAGGAAGCGACTTCGAAGGAATGTAGGAAATCAAGTAGGCCAGAGCGAGTGCAAAGAGAAGGAGATAAAGGAAAGGCTCTTGAAGCACTCGTTGCGCGAATGGAGGCTTGGTTTCCTTGGGATGGAGCGCCGGCTTCGGGCTTTTCCGGGGCGGAATGGCGGGAATTTTAAACAGCTTGATGTTTTTGAACGATATCAAACTCATTGTTTTCAGCGGAACGTGGCCTCAGCTTTTTGATAGGCTTTAATAATTTTTTGAATGAGCGGGTGACGGACGACGTCTTTTTCATTGAAATGACAAAAGGCAATCTCCTTGATGGGCGTAAGGATTTTTATGGCGTGGAGGACACCTGATTTTTGCGGATGGGGGAGGTCGATCTGGGTGATGTCCGCCGTGATGACAACTCGGGAATCAAATCCGGCTCGAGTGAGAAGCATTTTCATCTGCTCTTTGGTCGTATTCTGAGCCTCGTCCAGGATGATAAAAGAGCTGTTGAGCGTCCTCCCTCTCATGTAGGCCAGAGGGGCGATTTCGATGATCCCTTTTTCGATGAGGCGGTTCGCCTGTTCGGTCTGAATCAGGTCAAAGAGAGCGTCGTAAAGGGGGCGGAGATAGGGATTTATTTTCTGGTAGATGTCTCCCGGAAGGAAGCCCAGCTTTTCCCCCGCTTCCACTGCCGGACGGGTCAGGATGATGCGGCTGACGGTCTTATTCTGTAAGAAGGAAAGGGCCATAGCCATGGCCAGATATGTCTTTCCGGTTCCAGCCGGCCCGATGCCGAAGACGATGTCGAAATTCTTAATGGCCTGGATGTAGTCCTGCTGGTTGAGGCTCTTCGGTGCGACCGATTTACGGGATAGGTTCAAGGCTTCTGAGGGGAAGTAATTTTCCAGGGGCTGCGCATGGCCTCCTTCGAGCAGGTCAAGAGCGATGTGAAAGTCTTCTTCTTTCAAGTTCAATCCCTTCTCTTCCAATTCGCGGATTTTGTCGAAATAGAATTTGGCATATTCCACTCTTTTGGGCTCGCCGTCGATGAGGAGGCAGTCTCCGCGAATAGAAAGGCTCACTCCCAGTCGGCTTTCGAGCTTTTTTAAGTTCCTATCCAGAACGCCGAAAAAGACATTTTTCTGTATAAACGGGTGGGCGATTTTCTCCATATTAAAAGATGAGGCAGGAATCTTTTATCATTTCTGAATTATTATAAACAATAATCATTGAGGTTTGTCAAGGAGAGCCGGAGGAGAGCGGGGGTTGAAAAAAAAAAGGAGGTGGTATATAAATGGCTTTAATTCTTGCAGTTAAACGCTTAATGGAGAAGGAGTGAACATGGAAAAAGAATTTACAACGGTTTCAATTCCGACCTCCCTATATAAGAAGATTGAGGAAGCCATCAAAGGGACAGATATCACATCGGTCTCGAGTTACATCACCCGGGTGTTGAGAGAGAATCTTTCCAAGGAGAAAGAAAAGGCCGAGGTCTTCAGCAAGGAGGATGAGGAAAAAGTCAAAGAGAGATTGAAGGCATTGGGCTATATCGACTGAGAGAATGAGGAATTCTTTCAGGGTGTCCATTGACCTAGGAGGTGCCGATGATCCAGCCCCATGGCGGAAAACTCGTGGATCGGATTCTTAAAGGAGAATCCAGAGAACAGGCCTTGGAAAGAGCCCGGAACCTTCCCTCGGTCAGGCTCGATTCAGAATCTGTCAGCGACGTGGAAAATATTGCATTTGGAGTCTACAGTCCCCTCGAAGGCTTTTTGGGGAAGGAAGACTTTTGCTATATTCTGAATCAGATGAGGCTTTCTTCTGACTATCCCTGGACCGTGCCGATTGTTCTGGATGTGGATAAAGAGGAAGCCAAAAAATTCAGGGAAGAGGAGGACATTCTCCTGGTCAATGACGCCGGTGATCCCATTGCGATCCTTCATCTGGAGGAGGTCTACGAATACAACAAAGAGGAAATGGCCAAAAAGGTTTTTCAAACGATGGACGTGTCCCATCCTGGAGTGGCCAAGGTGAAACAGATGAAGGAATTCCTTCTGGCCGGCAAGATTGATCTTATCCAGGAGTCTCCCACACCTTTTTCCAGATATCGACTGAGCCCGAAAGAGACGCGTATACTTTTCCGGGAGAAAGGATGGAGAACCGTCGTCGGTTTTCAAACCCGAAACACTCCCCATATCGGGCACGAATATGTCCAGAAAACAGCCCTGACCTTTACCGACGGCATTTTCATCAATCCCGTTATCGGCCGTAAGAAGAAAGGAGATTTCAAGGATGAAGTCATCCTCGCTTCCTATGAGGAGCTGATCAAAAATTACTACCTTAAGGAAAGGGCGGTGATGGCCATCCTTCAGATGGAGATGCGCTACGCCGGCCCCAGGGAAGCCATCCATCATGCGATCATCCGTAAGAATTTTGGCTGCACGCATATCATTATCGGCCGCGACCATGCCGGCGTGGGCAATTACTATTCCCCTTATGCCGCTCAGGACATATTTGATGAATTTCCCGATTTGGGCATCGTTCCTCTTTTTTTCAAATCTTTTTATTATTGCAAGAAATGCCGTTCCGTAGTGAATGAAAAGACCTGCCCCCATCCTCCTTCCGAACAGGTGCAATTCAGCGGAACAAAAATCAGAGACATGCTGGTGCGGGGCGAGTATCCGCCCCCCGAACTCGTGCGTCCTGAAGTGGCCAAGATTATCATGGAGTACGCCAGTCCTTTTAACGAATAGGGGAAGACCACCGAATGAAATGAGGAGTGCATGGATAAAAAAATATTAGTTATCGGACTGGATTCAGCGCCGGCAGAAATTGTTTTCGACCAGAAGGAAAAATTTCCCGTGTTGAGGGAGCTTATGGAAAGCGGCCTTTTCGGAAAAATGCGAAGCTCTGACCCCCCCATCACCATTCCCGCCTGGATGGTGATGAGCACGGGCAAGGATGCCGGCCGCCTCGGTCTCTACGGCTTCCGGCACCGCAAGGGGTATTCCTATAAGGACATGTGGATCGCCACCTCACAGTCCATTCAGGAGAAAGCCGTCTGGGATCTCATCGGCGAACAGGGGGGGACAAGCTGTCTTGTCAGTGTTCCTCCCAGTTACCCCCCGTTTGCTCTTTCCGGGAATCTCATCTCCTGTTTTATTACGCCTGACGACAGGAAAGAATACACGTATCCCCCGCAGCTCCGACAGGAGATTGAATCGAGATTTGGACCGTATGTTTTTGATGTGGTCTTCCGGACAGAAGACAGAGACCAGATATTAAAAGAAATTTATGAGATGACGGAAAAGAGATTCCATATCATTCATTACCTGATTTCCCACAAACCCTGGAATCTGTTCATGTTCGTCGAGATCGGAGTGGATCGTGTCCAGCATGCGTTCTGGAAATACATGGACCCCGGCCATCACCTCTATGTTCGCGGAAATCCCTATGCCAATGCCATTGTCGACTATTACAAGTACCTGGACAAAAAAGTCGGGGAACTTCTTTCGGAGATCGACAAGAACACCGTTGTTCTCGTGGTTTCCGACCACGGCGCCAAAAGGATGAAGGGCGCCTTTTGCATCAACGAATGGCTCATCGAAGAAGGGGACCTGGTGATTAAGGACAGGCCGAGCCGAGGAACCAATCTGGAAAAAGTGGACATCGACTGGTCCCGCACCCGCGTTTGGGGATGGGGCGGATATTATGCCCGCCTCTTTCTCAATGTGGAGGGAAGGGAACCCCAGGGAGTGATCCGGCCTGAAGATTACGAGAACGAAAGAGATGCTCTGGCCGAGAGGGTCATGAATGTCAAGGGGCCTAACGGAGAGAAATGGCAGACACGGGTCATCAAACCCCAGCACTATTTCGAGGAGGCCAGGGGAGATTACCCGGACTTGATGGTCTATTTCGATGACCTGTACTGGCGCTCGGCCGGCACCCTGGGCTATGGCACAAAATATCTGTCCGAGAATGACACCGGCCCGGATGATGCCGTCCATGACCAGGAGGGTATTTATATTCTTTTCGATCCGCACAACAAGAGAAGCGAGCGGAAAGATGTCCATATTCTGGATATCGCCCCTACAGTGCTTCACGCATTGGGGATTCCGGTCCCTTCGGATCTCCAGGGAAAAGTGATCGGATGATCATCAATGAATCAACGATTGGAAAAAGGAAGTCCTATTCTTTCCAACCGCATGGTCACGGATAAAAAAATGTTTTCTTTGAGAGAGATTCTGGAGAGATCCAGGGAGTTTAAATCAAACCATTGGAATCCGAAAGGAGCTTTCACGTGATGGAAAAAATCAGGTCGCATGACGAGAAAGGAGTCACGCTGTGGTTTACGGGCATTCCCTGTTCGGGAAAGTCGGCCGTTGCGGACAGGGTGGCCGAAATGCTCAGGCGGCAAGGATTTCGTGTGGAGCGGCTCGACGGGGATATTGTGCGCCAGAGCCTCACCCGGGATCTGGGATTTTCCAGAGAGGACCGCAATGAAAACATCCGGAGAGTGATTTTTGTCGCCAAGCTGTTGACGCGGAATGGGGTATATGTCTTGACATCTTTCATTTCTCCCTACCGGGAGATTAGAGAACATGCCCGCCGGGAAATCGGTCATTTCATCGAGATTTACACGAAGTGCGCCCTTGAGGTCTGTATGGAACGCGATATCAAAGGCATGTATAAAAAGGCACTTAAAGGGGAGATCAAGGAATTCACCGGCATCTCCGATCCCTATGAGGAGCCGGAGAGCGCGGAGTTGATCCTGGAGACCGACCGTGAAAGTCTGGAGGACAGCGCAGCCCGAGTGCTGGAAAAATTAAAGGAATTCGGTTATCTATAGATGGACTGAGTCTCTGAAATGAACACTTCGCTGGTCACTGGAGGAGCCGGATTTATCGGGTCTCACCTTGTTGAAGAGCTGATCAGGAGAGGCCATCGCGTCCGGGTGCTGGATAATTTTCTCACAGGGAAAAGGGAGAACCTGGAAACTATTATTGACGGGATCGAGCTTATCGAAGGGGATATCAGAGATTTCAACACGTGTGTGCGAGCCGTGGAGGGAATGGAATTTGTTTTTCATCAAGCGGCCCTTCCTTCGGTCCCGCGCTCGGTGGAAGACCCTTTCGTGACGAATGAGATCAACATTAAGGGGACTCTGAATGTTCTTCAGGCGGCTTCTCAGGCGGCGGTGAAGAGGTTGGTCTTTGCCTCTTCCTCTTCCGTGTACGGCGATGATCCCAGTCTTCCCAAAAAGGAGGGAATTGAGGGAATTCCTCTTTCTCCTTATGCCGTGAGCAAGCTGACGGGCGAAAAATACTGCCAAGTTTTCAGCCGGATTTATGGACTTTCGACGGTGAGCCTCAGGTATTTCAATATCTTTGGTCCCCGCCAGGACCCCTTTTCCCAGTATGCGGCGGTCATTCCCAATTTCATCACGAAGATCCTCGATGGTCAAAGACCGACCATTTATGGCGACGGCGAGCAAAGCCGGGATTTCACTTATGTGGCCAATGCCGTGGAGGCCAATATTCTGGCCATCGAAACCGGTGATTTTTCCGGTGAAGTCATCAATATTGCCTGTGCGGAAGGAATCACCGTGAATTCCCTGGCCGGCGCAGTCAATGGCATTCTCGGGAAGGACATTCCTCCCTCTTATGCCCCGCCCCGTCCGGGCGATATCCGGCATTCTTTCGCCGACATTTCCAGAGCCAGAAAACGGCTGGGATTCCAACCGCTCTATGGATTTAAGCAAGGCCTGGAAAGAACCATTTCCTGGTATAAAGAAAGGAAATAAAGAATGAATAGACATGGCTTGAGACTGGAAGCAAAGATTAAGAAAAGCGAAGCTCAAATTGGAATCATCGGGCTGGGCTATGTCGGGCTTCCCCTGGTCAAAACTTTTCTCAAGAATGGATTCCATGTGACGGGTTTTGACATCGATGCCAAAAAAGTGGGAATGCTGAACAGGGGAAAAAGCTATATCCGGCATATCGCCACAGCGGAGTTGAGGAAGTTTTTAAAAGAGAATAAATTCCGCGCGACAGCGGATTTTGCTCTCCTCGGAAAAATGGATGTGATTATTATCTGCGTGCCCACGCCTCTGGACGCGCATAAAAATCCAGACCTATCCTTTGTCCTCAATACCACAAGGACGATCAAAAAATATTTGCGGAGAATGCAGTTGGTCGTCCTGGAAAGCACGACCTATCCCGGGACAACAGAGGAGGAGATGCTTCCGATTCTGGAGGAGAGCGGCCTGAAGACGGGAAAGGATTTTTTCCTGGTTTATTCGCCGGAGCGGGAAAATCCCGGAGATCAATTGTATTCCACGGAAAAAATTCCGAAGGTCATTGGCGGCTGTTCGCGGGATTGCCTCCGCATTGCCCGCACCCTGTATGATCGGATTGTCGTCCGGACGGTTCCTGTTTCTTCGCCCCGAGTGGCGGAGGCCACCAAGCTCCTGGAAAATGTGTTCCGTTCCGTCAACATCGCTCTGGTCAATGAGCTGAAGATGATTTTTGACCGCATGGGCATCGATATCTGGGAGGTCATCCATGCGGCATCCACCAAACCCTTCGGTTTCATGCCTTTTTATCCCGGCCCCGGCTATGGCGGCCATTGCATTCCTGTCGATCCTTTTTATCTCACCTGGAAGGCCAAGGAAGTGGACTATTCCACAAAATTTATTGAGCTGGCCGGCGAGATCAACACCTACATGCCCTATTATGTCATCGCCAAAACAATCGATGCCTTGAATAGGAAGGGAAAGTCGATCCGGGGAGCGAAGATTTTGGTGCTCGGCATCACCTATAAAAAAGACATTGATGATCAGAGGGAATCACCCTCTCTGAAAATCATCAGTTTGCTCCAGGCCAAAGGAGCCCGGGTCGCCTACAATGATCCCTATATCCCCGAATCTTCAGGGCACAGAGAGTATCCGGAATTGTCCCTGAAGTCCGTGGCACTGACGATAAAGAGGCTGAAGAATACGGATGCCGTGATTATCGCTACGGACCATTCCGATTATGACTATGAGTGGATTGTGAAGAATTCCGACATCGTCGTCGATACGAGGAATGTGGTCAAGAAGTACTATAGAAATGTGGTTAAAGCCTAGGAGGAAAGAGATCAGGATTGAGGAATCCGGGCCGTTCTGCCGGCGAGGGCAGTTCTCTTCAGCCGGCGGCTTGGCCTGCCTTATCCGGGAGAACGAAACGCTTTGAGGATGGAGCCGAGTGATACTTCCGAAAACAGAAGGGAGGTTTGAATGAAGATTGCCGTGATTGGAACGGGCTATGTGGGGCTGGTGACCGCTGTCGGGCTGGCCGAGATCGGCCATACCGTCATCGGATCAGACAAGGTTGAGGAGAAAATTGAGAAGATATCCCGGGGAGCAGTGCCCTTGTTTGAGCCCGGACTGGAGGAGTTGCTCGGGGCGAGCCTCAAGCGGGGCCACATCACTTTCAGCTCCGATCTGAGCCGAACCATTCAGGCCTCTGAAGTGATTTTTGTCTGCGTGGGGACGCCCCAGAATGAGGACGGAAGTGCAGACATGTCTCAGATTGAAGAGGTCTCACGCATGATTGCCGAAAACCTGAACTCCTACAAACTGGTCGTCGAAAAAAGCACGGTCCCGGTGAAAACTTCTCTCTGGATCAAGCGGACGATCTCCCTCTACAAGAAGTCGGACGTCAGTTTTGACATCGCGTCCAATCCGGAATTTCTGAGAGAGGGATCGGCCGTTTCGGATTTTCTCCGTCCGGACCGGATCATCATCGGTGTGGAAACGGAACGGGCGCGGGATATTCTGGTCGAGATCTACAAGAAATTCAAAGACCGCCTTCTGATCACCAATATCGATACGGCCGAGCTCATCAAACATGCTTCAAATTCCTTCCTGGCTCTCAAGATATCCTACATCAACCTCATTGCCAATCTGTGCGAGAGGACAGACGCGAATGTTGAGCAGGTGGCCAAGGGGATGGGGTTGGATCCCCGCATCGGCGGCCTTTTTCTCAAGGCCGGACTGGGATACGGCGGATCCTGTTTCCCCAAAGATCTCAAGGCACTCATCAGAATTGGAGAAGAGTTGGGCGTCAATATGAATCTGCTCAAAGAGACGGATAAGGTCAACGCGGAGCGGATTAAATTTTTTGTGGAGAAGATTAAGAAGGCCCTCTGGATCCTGAAGGATAAAAAAATTGCTGTTCTCGGCCTTTCCTTCAAGCCGGAAACCGACGATATCCGGGAGGCGCCGAGCATTAAAATCATCCGAGAGCTTTTGAATGAAGGCGCTGTGCTTCGCCTGTATGACCCGAAGGCCATGGAGAATATGAAATCCGTTTTTCCGGAAGTGCCTCAGAGGCTCATGTATTGCCCATCTCCTTACCAGGCGGCCGAAGGAGCCAATGCGCTTCTTATTGTGACGGAATGGGAGGAATTTGCGAAACTGGATTTAAAGGAAGTCAAAGACACAATGTCCAATCCCATCCTCATTGACGGGAGGAACGTCTTCAAGCCTGAAGAAGTCCGACAGATGGGATTTGAATATTATTCCGTCGGGCGCAAATAAAAGTAATTTATTTGAGAAGGGTAATTTCCAGGGTATGTTTTTTAAAATCGGTCTCTATTTCTATGAGTGCGTCGTGATTGTGCCTGAGGAAACTATACGCAATGGGGATTCCGTCTCTTTTCACTTCCAGGAAGGGCGGACGTTCTGGGGATGGTTGTTCCGGTCTAAACCAGGGATTGAGAATTTTGATTTTTCCTGGGGAAGAATGATTGCTCGTGTATTCCAGGATTATTTTATTATGATCCCTGTCGAAGCGGTAGTCATAGGCGGCAAAAAAATCAGAGGAAGGAATGAAGACATGCGCTGTTCCATTTTCCTCATCCAATCGGGGTTCGATGAAGAGCGTGTCCTTTGAGATTTTAAATCCGAAATATCCCTCGAAGAGCGCTCTGGCCATGCTTCCGGCGCTTCCTGAATAGAATTCGCTTCCACGAGCGACACCTTCACGGCTGTCCCATTCAAAAAGCCCGCGGTTTGCCAGATTTTTCCTGGCAATTTCGAGGAGCTTATCTTTTGCCTGGCGGCTGAAGCCATGCTCAAACATGGCCAGGATAAGCTTGCCGCCGAACCAATCCCACTGCCCTCCGTTCTGGTATTCATAGGGGTCATCCATCATTGGATGTTTGAAGAAATTTCTGGGGTATGGAGGAAGCAGGGTTCCGCTGACGGTCGAGAGGCCGTATGTTTTTTGCCTCTCCAGAGCGCACTCGATGATCCGGCGGCATTTGTCTTCAGAGGCCAAACCGGAGAGGATGGCATGGACATTGCCGCCCATGGCGAAGATGTTGTCTTCATCGAAGTCATGGAAAAGGGGCTTCAGATGAATGTGGATCCTGAAAAAGCCTTGGGTGTCCTGCCAGAGCCACCGGTCCGTATTTTCACGGATGATTTTGGCCTTCTCCCTCCAGAAGCGGACTTTTTCTTCCTGGCCGGTCTCTTTAAAAAGATCTCCCAGATTTTGCGCGGCTTCAAAAAACATGCTCTGGTCATAGATATCACACGTCCAGGGAGTTCGGCCATCGGTGGAGATGGCTCTTTGGTCGGCATGGGAAATATCCACATCGCCCCAGTCGGCCGTGTGCGCTCCTGTGATCAGCCCGTATTTGCGGTCCAGCCGTTGCGTCCAGACATAGAGCAGAGCTTTCTCCAGCCGGACAAGAATGGATTCGCCGCCGACGTTTCTTTTCAACCATTGAGGCCCTGAAAGCCGTGTGACCTGATAGGCCGCCTGCACGGCGCTGGCTTCCTGGTCAGTCTCGGTCGTGTTTTTATCTGAAAGCCCCCTGGAATCTATCCAGTCCTCAAGCGACCCGTTGTTTTTCTGGAAGGATAGATGCTCTTCCAACCAGGAACGGAGAAAGGGGGCCGGGTAATAATAGCGGGAGGCGGGAAGGATGGTGTTGGCGTCCCTTAACCAGATTTGGGGATAGGCCGAGCCGGCCGCAAACCCCTGGACAGGTCCGGTCTTTCCTTTAAAGAAAACCTTATTGTGATCCAGGGTGAGGCGGATGAGTTTTTGAAGCTTGTTGAATTCATCAAAGCGGGATTTGAATCTTGTGAATTTTCCATAGGCCAGATTCAGAGGAAAATCATCTTCGGGCCATCGTTTCTCCCGGACATTGAGGCGGACCTTGATGCTTTTGACTCCATGGTCCTTAAACCAGGAGATCCCTTCACGGACGATGTCGAACTCAAGGAAATACATCCCTTTTTCAATGGGAGCCCTGACTTTGATCGTCAGTTCGATGACTTCAGAGGGATGAACACGACGGGGAAAGACGTAGCGGTTGTTGTCATACTGAAGGACATTGTTTCTCTCATCCAAAAGATGATAGGAGAGATAATCGGGATTTTTTCCTTGGGAGGACCAGACGGCTCTCCCCAGATTTTTTATCCGGAATGGAATTTCAAAATTTTCGCCTTCAAAAGATGTGACTTCTTTCACGGAAGACTTGATGTGACAGGCGAACTCGACGTGTCTTTTTTTGCAGTGGAGCGGATAAAAAACGGACAGACAAAGAAAAAAGAGCACAAAGGAAGTCTTTAAAAAACCAGCGGTCCTGACCTGGGTTGTTCTGCCTGAGAGGTCCATGGTCAGCAGATACGAGGGAGGAGCTCTGAAGTCAGGGGTTCAAGAAGCCTCAAACCGCCGCTGATGGTCCGGAGGAGCAGCTCTCCCGGCCGTCCGGCTTTAAATCCGACCTGGCCGATGATGTCTGCGTTTTTTCCAAGAGTATTCTTTTTAAGGCCTCTCAATACCTGCACGGCCTTCTTTTCAGGCACGATGAGAACGGCTCGCCCTTCACAGGCCAGATAAAGAGGATCAATTCCCAGGAGCTCAACAGCCCCTCTCACAGCCCTTGAAAGCGGGATTTTTTCCTCTTCAATAAGAAGTGGATAGGGTATTTTCTCGGCGAGCTCAGAAAGAATAGTGGCCAGCCCGCCCCGGGTTATGTCTCTCATCCAGAGGACCCCGTGCCTCCAGAAGGGAAGGAGGTAATTCATGGCGGCACAATCGCTTTTAACTCTGGCCTCAAGGCCGAAATCCCCTCTGGCCAGAAGGATGGCCAGGCTGTGCTCTCCGAGCGTGCCTGTCACGATAATCCTGTCTCCAGGTTTGATGGAGCGAAAATCCGGCCTGGCCACAGCCCATCCAACGCCCGAAGTGTTGATGTAGATTTTATCGCCCTGGCCTCTCCTGACGACTTTTGTATCTCCGGTCGTCACCTGAACGCCGGCCACATTCGCCGCCCTCCGGATGGAGGACAAAAGCTTTACCAGCGTTTCCCAGTCCAGCCCCTCTTCCAGGATCAGCGCCAGAGATAGATATTTAGGCTCTGCTCCAGCGACAATCAGGTCATTCACTGTCCCGTTGACCGCCAGGCTTCCGATGTCCCCTCCGGGGAAAAATATCGGATCGACGACATAGCTGTCCGTGGTAAAAGCCATCTTTCTCGGAAGATGGCTGGCGTCGGAAAGCTCGGACAGGTAGGGATTTTGAAAAGTGGGAACGATGTGCCGGGCGATGAAGTCCCTCATTGATTTCCCGCCGCTTCCAAGTTCCAGACTGATTTTATTTGCCAAGTTGAATATTCATCCTTTCCTGTGTTTGGATTGAGGGAAAGAGCCCGGCCGGCTGTATTTATAATACACCAAACAGGCGCCTTCAAAGGAGACCATACACGGGCCGAAGGGGAAATCCGGGCTGCATTTTCCGGCAAACAGAGGACATTGGGGCGGGGAGATAAGACCGCGGAGGACGTCGCCGCAGCGGCATCCGGGCAAGTCCGGACTTTCGGCGCGGAGATTCAGATCGAATTTTTTTTCAGCGTCGCAGAATGAATATTTCTTTTTCAACCTCAGGCCGCTTTGGGGAATGAGCCCCAGCCCTCTCCAGAAAGCATCCTTTGTCTCCAGGACTTCCTCCATGATGTCCAGGGCAATACGGTTGCCTTCGGGTCGGACCACCCGTGAGTATTCGATGGAAACTCTGGGGCGGCCTTCCTGAATCTGGCCGAGGATGGAGGAAATTCCAAGGAGAATGTCGCCCGGCTCGAAACCGGCGATGGCCCCTGGGATGCCGTGGTCTCTGGCGATGAACTCATAGGGCTTTTGTCCGATGATGGCGCTGACATGTCCGGGGTAGAGGAAGCCCATGATTTTTATTTCCTTCGATTCAACGATGGCCCGCAGGGGAGGAGGGATGAGCCAGAGAGCGGAGAGGATGGAGTAATTGGAAATTTTTTCCTCAAAGGCCTTTTTGGCCATGAGGGCGATGGAGGGAATGGTCGTTTCAAATCCGACGCCGAAAAAGACAATTTCTTTCCCAGGTGTTCGCCGCGCCATATCCAGGGACTCTTCCGGCGAATAAATGATTTTGACCGCAGAGCCTGAAGCGGGAACTGCAGCCTGGAGTGAACCTTGGTGCGTCGGGACGCGGGTCATGTCGCCGAAAGTGGCGAGGATCGTATGGTCTCTCTCCGCGACCAGGCGGATGGCGGACTCGTGATACTCATTGGGCGTAATACAGACCGGGCAGCCGGGGCCTGAAACCATCTCCACGCCCGCTTCGGCGAGCATGTTTTTCAAGCCGTATTTATGGATGGTCATTGTGTGTGTCCCGCAGACTTCCATGATTCGAGTGGTGGAGGGAAGGAAACGTGCCTTTTGGGCGATTTCCTTGAGAAGGCCTTTGATTATTTTTTGATCCCGATATTCTTTCATTTATTTTATTTTAATCTTTTTCATTTTAATCCGATCGATCATCCCGTTTTAGAGGCCAGTTCACGGAGCAGGGCAAGAGTTTCTCTGGCTTCTTCCTCATCCAATCGGGCTATGGCGAACCCGGCGTGGACGATGACCCAGTCTCCGACCTGAACATCTTCCAGGAGGGCGAAGTTGGTCTTCACTTTAGTCCCCAGATAATCCACCTTTCCTTCCCTGGAAGCGTTGACTTCAATGACTTTCGCCGGAATTCCAAGACACATGGGACACTCTTTTTTCAGATCTTATAGATTATCAAATCCTTATTCTTTGGTCTACTGCTTTGACTGTTCTGGGTTCTTGACATCGATCAGCGACTGGATTTATCATTTTTTCGTGATGGGAGATGTCGTTGCCAAGCTCAACGGGACATGATTGCAGACAACATTGAAAAGGAAATTACTATCACTCGGCCGGGCGGCGCTGAAAGTTGGATAAGAATGGGGACACTTATTGCGCAGCCAAAAATGGTCTTGAAAAGCAAGACCACTAAAGCCTCTCTTGTAAGTGTCAAATTAACCCCATCTTTCCAAACTCCGATTCCTGTGGCAACCTGATAAATTGTTTTCATTCGATTCCATTTGAAAAATAATTCTTAAATTGGTAATCTTTTTTCTGTTGATGCTTAAAAGCGCTTACGCAGTATATTTAGTAGTTAGGCAGAAAAGAGGGGATTAATATGAAAAGAATTATAATTGGTATAATTTTTATCTTTTTATTTTTCTTTGGCATTTTAGGAACCATTGTTGGGAAAGAAGGCAGCATGTATGAATATCTTCTGGGAGGCATTGCTCTTCTTTTAATACCCGGTACTTTATTAATTTATTTTGGTTTTCGATCTCGAAAAAAAATCAATAAAATGACTTTAACCGGTAGTTCCAATGAATATGAGTTAAATCTAAAGGGACCTGGAAACAATGAACAATCAACAAATGAGCAAAAAGAACAATCAAATATTCCTCCTGCAATAAGAGAAAGTGTACCAAAAATTGATGATCAACAAAAAAAAGAGATATTCATTGCTATTAAGCTAAAAGTTATTTTTCATAAGCCTATTATCAAAGAAACTATTAGCAAGTCGAAAGTCATTTCTTCTTGGGAACCTGAAACATTTGGATGGGTCTTAGCAGAGGATAATGGACTGACTATTTACGGTTCATCAAAATTTTCCCTATTAGAAAAATCTTTATCAGGCTTTCCATTCTTTGGCCCCGTTTTTATTAAAACGCTTTTTTCGACAATTCGGGATAAAAAAAGATTTGTTCCTTATAAAAATATATATAGATTAGTTGCAGCGACACGTCCACAACATTCATCATTATGGAATGGTGGAGATACTGAGTGTGGGATTATACACATTCTATTTGAGTCATCTGGTAGAAGGTCGGATGTCTGTGCATTCAGTTTAAATATTGGCAGTCAAGATACAGATCTCCCAGCTTTCTGGAAATTCTGCTCTGTCAAATTGGGTGCTGATAAGCTGGATATTCGAGACGAAGTAATAAAGAAGACGCTGCAAATACCTATATCTGATTAAATATTGATTTTGACATTAATAATTTATAGATTCACTCTTGTCCAAAATTGAATATGTCAACAATTGATAAAATTCTTTCTGATCCGTTCGATGGGATCTTTCGAGCTGATAAGAGTTTGCTTTTCGGCTGAGCTGGCCGAGTGAGCATATTTGCCTTGATTTTCCCCTCTAATCGTTGGAAATTGTAAATCATGGCTCAGAAAGGATGGCTTGAAACCGAGGGGACATGTCTACAAACCCGCTCATGGCGCCAAAAGCGCCAGAAATCGCCCAAAGGTCTCCCTCAGGGAAAAAAGACAGTCATGAAAGATATTCGGCCGGGGTCTCGGCGGCCATCAGAAGCTCCTGAAAAGCGATCCGGGGCGGGAGTGGCCTCTCCGCCACAAACGTAAGCTTGAGGTGGTTGATGATGCGATCCACCACAGCATAGTCTGTGAGGAAGGCAATGATGGCGATCTTCTCCACTATCTCCGGGTTGATGAGCTCTTCCCCAAGCAGCAGAGCGAAGACTTCGCGGGAAAAGAACTCGGCCAACAGACTGTCCTGACAGCGAATTCTGGCAAACCCGCAGCGCTGGTTGCCGCAGTCCAAATAGCGCTCCACAACTTCCTTGATGATCGGACGGAGGAACCCGTACTCCTTTTCGAAGCGCTCCTCATATTCGGCCAGGAACTGCTCGAACGAATGGAAGAGGACCCGGTAGAGGACGGTACGCTCCGGATGACGAGGGCGATAGATTCCCGGCATAGCAGGAAGAAGGACGCAAAAAATCGGCCAGGAGTCTCGAGAAATCTGAACATGCTGAGAAGTAGGGATTGCAGGTCAAGCGGGTCAGGCTGAAAAAATAAAACAGCGTTCTAGAAAAATTCGAAATCGAACAAGTTCAGGCGGGCAAGGTCAAAGTTGAGACAGAGTTCAAACTCAATGATGCCCAGGGACATTTGCGCCTCAGGTATACTTTGCTGGGAAACAGCAACGTGATTGTATCAGTATTTATGCGCCAAATTCACAATCGAGTATATTTTTTGGGATAAGGTTGGACCATCTGGAGTTTCACAGCGAAAAAGATTTCTTGGGATATTTTCTTGTTAGATGCGACAAAATTAACTCTGACCATGGGGTGCGTCTTCGGCGATGCCTGCCGGGCCGACTTTTTTGAATCTCGCTCGCCACAGGAGGATGGTCGGACGCGAAACCCCAAGGCTTTTTCCGATGGCGTTGTTGAATTGGCCTTGGGCTGCAGCGAGACAGATGCGCGATCGCATGACGACTCGCTGAGGAGTTGTTTTGGCATTGATCCAAGATTCCAATGTCCGTCGCTGTTGCTGGGTCATGGGCAGAATGTCGGCTGGTTTCCACATATAAAAGTCATATCACAAACCAGCCTCAATTGTAATTATATTACTGAGACATTACACTAGCGTATAATTAGAAAGCAGAAATAATGGAAAACTTACTTGACAACAGGGGGGACTGAAGGATGGAGAAAAGAACAATCAAAATATAAATGGAGGTTGCTATGAAAGAACTCGTTGAATAGATTGCCAAATCTTTAGTTGACAATCCGGACAAGGTACAGGTTTCCCAATTAGACGGGGAACAGACCTCGATCCTAGAATTAAAGGTTACTCCGGAAGACATAGGCAAGGTTATCGGAAAACAGGGAAGAACTGCTCAGGCTATCAGAGTTATTCTCGGTGCTGCTGGGATGAAACTGAAAAAGAGATTTACTCTTGAGATAATTGATAAAGGGTAATTTGGTTTGCAGCGGGAAATGATTGCTCTGGAAGGGCGCTGACCCAGGGATAGCTGAAGTGGAGGATGCGAAGAAGAGGTTGGCTGGGTCAAAAAAAAGTATTTAAATTGTTTATTATAAATAAGTTAATCAAGATTGAGCGTCTGACTACGAATCAGAAGGTCGGCAGTTCGAATCTGTCCGGGCGTACCAGATAGCCTCCTTTAATTACTGCTCTTCCTTTCAAAGCGGGCCTTACATGAAGATGTATGCCTTGTTTTATCTGCTTTGACATCAAATTTTTCCTATGGTATTAGTTTTTAAGTGAAAGATGGATAAGACTAGAAATAGGAATGCGAAAATGAAGACAACTATGGTTATACCCAGCTATTGGGGAAGGAAAATAGAGGAGGGTCAACGGGAATCCGATGATTTTTACGACCATCCCACTCCCCTGGACGAAAAGGGAACTTTGAGCTGGCTGCTTGACAGTTTATCAGTTTTAAAGAACAGAGATTTCACACTCGTGATTCTAGGTGTAGCTACGTCCCCAGACATCCAAAGAGAAGTGGAGCTTAAAGTTGCCTCGATTATTAAAGAAGCTGGACTGGAAGAGAAAATCCTTCTCTTTTCTTATTCTCACTTAAGTAAAATCCACCAGTATTTAACAAATCAGAATAAAGATAAGTTTATTCCTCTCTTAAAACTCCAGGGATACTCCAACATTCGAAATCTCTGTATCTTTCTTCCTCATCTTTTAGGCTCTGAAGTGGCTGTCCTCATTGACGACGATGAAATCTTCGAAGATCCTCTGTTCATGGATAAAGCTTTGGAGTATATCGGCAACTCGTATCAAGGGAAAAAGATCTTAGCTGTAGCTGGATACTATCTCAATCCGGATAACGATTTCCTCCTCAACCGGGAAATATTACCCTGGATGACCTACTGGAATAAGATTGACTGTATGAACCGGGCTTTTAAAAAAATCATAGGTACGGGGCCTAGACTCAAGGAAACTCCATTTGCCTTTGGGGGGAATATGGTTTTCCACAGGGACCTGTTCACATCTGTCCCTTTTGATTCCTCTGTCCCTCGAGGAGAAGACATGGACTTCCTCCTAAATGCTAAGATGTTTGGCTTTAGTTTTTTCCTTGATAATGAGCTTTCTATCAAGCACAATCCTCCTCCAAAATCGCACCCCCATTGGCGAAGGATCAGAGAGGATATTTTCCGTTTTGTCTTTGAAAAGAGTAAACTTGAAGCGCAAAAACCCAGCCCTAACCTGGTTCAGGTCATACCGGAAGAGCTTGATCCATATCCTGGGGAATTCTTAAAGGATGATTTAGAGGAGCGAATCTTCCGTTCAAATCAAATGCTGGCTATAGATTACCTTCACCAGGGAGACCAAAAGGGAGCGTTAGAATGCATGAACAATATTTACCTGGCTAGTACTCAAGCTGTTCCCAGAAAAGATCCCTTCCAGAATCTTCAAAAGCTTCAAAGACTCTGGAGAAATCTTATGGAAGATTTCTCTTCGAAAGAAGTTACTAGAGAAGTATGCGCCTTGCTCCAATTTCCTGAAGAATAAATGATTTTTCGATTTTGGAATTAAGCTTTCATTTCCTTTATAATCTTACAGATAGATTGTACTCATTTTTAAAGAGGCTGGAGGAAGAATAATTGAAAAAGACATTGGCGAATTGGGTTTTTGCCCATCCTTTCCTTGTTTATATGGCAGGTGTTCTTTTCGTTACAGCTACTGCTAGCGCTCTCTTCATACTATGGCTGGTCTGGCTTGACATTTCACCTATCCTGGTCGTAATTATGATGCTTCTATCCATTCTTCCCATCCACGACACGGCAGAAATAGCTATCTGTAAGGTGATACAACTATTTTTTACGCCCCATCTTTTACCTGAGATGAAATTCCCTGAAGCCATTCCGGATGAGTTCAGGACCTTGATTGTGTACGCTTACTTACTTGTCAACAAAGGGGCTTTTGCTAGGACTCTTGAGTGTATGGAGTATACGCACATTGCCAATAAAGACAAAAATCTCCCGATTGCTATTCTCACTCATTTCAAGGACTCTCATCAGGAGGGCGTGAGTGAAGAAGAATCTGAACTTTTAAATTTTGCTGTCGCATCTTTAGAGTCTCTCAACAAGAAGCACGGCCAGGGCCAATTCTATCTCTTTCACCGAGATAGGAAATGGAACGCCGTTTCCCTGAAATGGGAGGGCTGGGAGAGAAAGCGCGGAGGTGTGGAAGAGCTGAACAACTGGCTTCTGAGAAAGAATGAATACCGTGATTACGGACCAGGAAAGACTTTCAGTAAGATAGCAGGTGACATTGATGCTTTAGGCCAGGTTAGCAAGGTCATCCTGCTTGATAGCGACAACAAATTGCCAAGTGGAAGTGCAGCACGACTTGTGGCAAAGGCCGCGCATCCGCTCAATCAACCTGTTGTCAGCGATGCAGATGAGATAGTCGTGAGAGGTTATGGTGTCCTTCAACCTTTCCCCATTCCTTCAAGGGAGAGCTGCAAGCGGTCGGTTTTTGCACGGATAGAGGGATGGAATCGCCGGCCCGGCGGACCACAGCACTTCATTCTTCAGACTCTTCAAGAACTCTTTAGAGAAGGTACTTATATTGGCAAAGGGTTATATGATGTTACAACGCATGAAAGAGTTCTTTCTAACCGCTTTCCTGACAATCAGCTTCTGAGTCATGACAAGGTTGAGAGCGGATTCTTACGAACGGCTTTCGTGCCAGATATCCTCGTCCTTGAGGAAGCTCTCGACAACTTTCTCGTCGGAATGAACCAAATTGCAAGATGGTTGAGGGGCGACAAACAAGCACTCCACTGGGTATTACCGAGGGTTCCCAATAGGAAGAGGGAACGTGTGAAAAATCCTCTGTCACTCTTCAGCAGGTGGAATCTGATATGGCCAATTAAGAAACAGATTAGTATTCCATCTCTTGTCTCATTTTGTATAGTTGGTTGGTTTGTCCCTGAACTGGCATCAAAGTGGTGTTCACTGATTTTGGTGGGAGTGATCTCATTTCCCTATATTATTGTGCCTCTCAACCTGAGGTCTCCTATTTCATCTCTGGTGGGAATTATACGGGGAGTGGTTTCGACCGTTGTGTATATAGCCTCTTCTCTACACAGGGCAATATTGATTCTGACCGCAATAGTGCGAATAACTCTTCAATTTCCAGAAAGAAATTATGTGAGGGACTTGCTTAAAAGAATGAAAGGATTGAGCAATCTCGGCACTCTCCGGAAGCTAGCTATGACTTTACGGATTTTGGCCAAATCCATGCTCAGGCGTCCGAATATTGACTGGGTCACTGCCAGCGAAGTAAAGAGGCAAAAGAAAATATACAGCCTTCCTGGCATTTATGCGGTCATGCTTCCATCGCTCCTGATTTGTATTGCTCTTGGAGTAGGATGCGTCTTGTTTGTTGAAAGATTGAGTTATGTGCTTCCTGTCCTCGGACTCTGGTTTGCTGCTCCTTTGATTGTGTACCTTACAAGTAAAAAAACTTCAGGGTGATAGAGAAAAAGATCCAACCGAAGTCTCGTAAAGTTGGCGTATTCCCCCTTGTTTCGAAATCTTTTTATGCTAAAATATAATCAGGTCAATGCTTATCGGGGAAACCAAAATGAAAAAAGTATTGTTATTTATGTTTGTTTTGATACTGGTTTTTGGTTATTTTGAATGCCGGGTTGAATCTCCAACTGCATGATTTTCGTGATATCGTACGCCTTGATGAGGCGCCGCATAAGCTCCCGAGTGTAATCATAATAATTGGGAATGGATTCGAATAATTTCTTTGCCACGTGTTCCGGCTTCATTTCAGAATTCAATAGATTCTCTCCCACTTAACACCAGCCTTTGATCTTGCCGATTATGAATGCCGCCGAGTCCCAAATCACGAATGACAGAAAATGGTTAAGTCGCTTCTGGGAACCGCCTCCATAGGAAGACCGTGCCTTCATCACCGATAGTTCGAGATCGCTTCTTTCCCATTGTTTTTTAAATGTGTCACGGACGCGTCTCGCATGCCATTGCTGGGCAATAATGAGTATATGCGTCCATCTGTTTTGTTTTTTTTATGAAATCAAAAGTACGCACCGCGCTCTCTCTCGTATTCAAGCTTTCCTGTTCCAACATGATATTCAAGTCATCCGATGCAGACATGTTTTCCAAGAGGACCTCTTCCATGGCCGATGCCTCGGTGATCGTGCCTTTCTTATATCCGCCGGTAAACAGGACATTTTTACAACCGGTCCGTCTGGGGAGTAGCTCATCTCTGAGGTCCTGGTGGAGAAGATCTCTGGCTGGCGCCACTCGGGCTTCTCGGTCCACAGCAAGGTCAGAGCTCAGACCAGGAAAGAGGCCGAGCGAGTGGGAAAGTACATGATTCGTCCGCTGCTTTCCCTGGAGCGCCTCTCCTTTTCAGAGAAAGAGGGCAAGGTCTGCTACCTGTATGGGGAAGGCCAAGAAGAGATGGAGCGGAAGGACTACCTGGAGTTAATCGCCTTCCTCACAGACTATTCCGTTGTGGACAGGATTATCAATCACCTCAAGCTCGTGTTCGTGGCATCGAAGCCTCCCCCGCCTCAGGTCGCTTATCAGGAAGTTTTGATGGCTGCCGAGACCTCGGCTGAGTATTTGTTATGATCCTTTCTTTAACCAGGAGGAGAGGTCTATTGGATTTTAGATGCTTTTATAATTCTCATAGACTTTTTAGCCCACCTTCCGAAATTTTTTGCTCAAGTTGGCCATCCATGCCCATTATTTTTTATCATTCATGACGATGGGAGGAGGTAAAAGTGGCGAATAAATGCCCATTCAGCCAGCTCAGCAGAAAACGAAATTCTTATCAACCGGACGGTTGCTTTTTGCTGCGCTTATGATATATACGTTAGGCAAATATAAATATATCCTATCCAAAAGGAAATAGATTATGAATTTTCGAACTCATCGATTATTTAAAAAAGTGATCGGCATATTTTTTTTGGTTTTAATTTTTGAGATGCTCGGCTGTGCCAATGTTAAAGAGAATAAATCGACAAAAATCGATTCTCTAATATCAGCTTACAATGATTACGGTCATTTCCACGGAACAGTTTTACTGGCTGAAAATGGAAATATCATTCTTGAAAAGGGATATGGCTTTGCAAACAGGGAATGGGATATGCCGCATGACCCGGACACAAAATTCAGAATCGCATCCATTACCAAAACGTTCACAGCAGTACTCATTATGCAACTTGTGGAAACAGGTAAGATTGACTTAAATGGAAAACTTACCAACTATTTACCCTCCTATCGCAAGGATACCGGTGAAAGAGTTACCATTCACCATCTATTGAGTCATTCATCCGGTATCCCCGACTATTTGAGAATACCTGGATTCTGGCAAAATCAGCTGTTACTTCAATACTCCCGGAAAGACTTTGCCCATAAATTTTGCAGTGGTGATTTGGAATTCGAACCCGGTTCTAAATATCAATACAACAACAGCGGCTACTATCTTCTTGGGTTAATCATTGAAGAACTGACCGGTGAGTCTTTTGAAACAGCTCTTCAGGAAAACATTTTAAAGCCGCTGGGCATGAAGAATAGCGGAGTGGATAATAATCGTGCTGTTCTTAAAAAAAGAGCATCCGGTTATGTGAAGTCAGGGTTCGATTTTCTTAATGTTCCCTATCTCAATATTGATAACAGCTATACGTCAGGTCAAATGTATTCAACTGCTGAAGACCTCTATTTATTTGATCAGGCACTTTATACAGACCAATTGTTATCCACACAATATAGAGACAAGCTTTTTACACCCTATTATTTCTATGCTAAAGGGGATTATTCCATTGGTTATGATTGGGAACTCGGCAAATTACCACTCACTAGCAGCGAAGGCAGCGTTACCTACGCTCAGCATATGGGAGGCCTGAATGGCTTTAATACTCTGTTTTGCCGACTTATTGAAGACAAACACCTGATTGTACTTTTAGGAAATCTGGACAGTGCGCCATTGAAAGAAATGCGCCAGAAAATAATCAATATTTTATATGATATACCCTACGATATGCCTTTAAAATCAATCGCCTGGGAAATTCGTGATATCATCGAAGAGAAAGGCATGATTTCAGCGATTCAAGCGTATCATTCAATTAGGGCTGAGCAATCTGATGAGTATGATTTAGGAGAAAGAGAATTGAATGTAGTGGGCTATTATCTTCTTAGAAATGGAAAGATAAAGGAAGCCATCGAAATATTCAAACTGAATGTTGAAGTCTACCCAGATTATGCAAACGGTTGGGACAGTCTGGCAGAGGCTTATATGCTTAATGGCGACAAAAAATTGGCTATTAAGTATTATCAAAAATGCTTAGAACTTAATCCAAGTAGTCAGAATGCACGTAATATGTTGAAAAGATTAACCGAATGAGGATAGTTGTAGCGTTGTGCCTTGGCTGTGCGAACTATCTGATAATAATACAGATAGCTGGATAATGTGATGGATATAAGCCATAGACAGCGGTTTTTGGGGGTTAAATAAGTGTTTTAAGCGAGAGCTGATAAGAGTTTGCTTTTCGGCTGAGCTGGCCGAGTGAGCATATTTGCCTTGATTTTCCCCTCCAATCGTTGGAAATTGTAAATCATGGCTCAGAAAGATGTCAAGGACGGCTTGAAACCGAGGGGACATGTCCACAAACCCGCTCATGGCGCCAAAAGCGCCAGAAATCACCCAGATGTCTGGCTCCCTGTTTTTGACAATTCAGAGGGTTAAACTTATAATGATTCCATGTTGCACAAGAACCTGGAAGGGTTCATTCAGCCCGGCAGCGAAGAGGACGTTCTGGTCAGCCAGCTTGATTTCTCCAGAATTCCCCGCCATGTGGCCATCATCATGGACGGCAACGGCCGGTGGGCCCGAGAGAGAAATCTTCCCCGGATTGAAGGTCATCGGGCCGGCTCAAAGGCCATTCAGGAAGTCGTTGAGACCAGCGCCCGCCTGGGCGTGAAGATTTTGACTCTGTTCGCCTTTTCCAAGGAAAACTGGAAAAGGCCGAAGAAGGAGGTTTCCACTCTCTGGCGGCTGCTTGAGGAATACTTGAAAAAAGAGGATAAGGTTCTCATGAAGAACAATTTTCGTCTGAAGGTGATCGGGCAGAAGGAAGGCCTTCCGCGATCGGTGAGAAATGAGCTGGAAAGAGTGGAAAAGCGGACAGAGAAAAACGACCGACTGCTCATTGTCCTGGCCCTCAACTATGGAGGCCGCACGGAAATTGTGGATGGCGTCAAGAGAATTCTAAAGGAAGGCGTACTGGACTCCGAAAGACTGGATGAAGAAGAATTTTCCCGGTTTCTTTATACGGCGGACTTGCCCGATCCCGATCTCCTGATCCGGACCAGCGGAGAATTTCGTGTCTCCAATTTCCTGCTGTGGCAGATTGCGTATTCCGAGATCTGGATCACCGCTGAGTTCTGGCCGGACTTTCGGAGAAAACACTTCATTCAGGCGCTGGTGGACTATCAGAAAAGAGAAAGAAGGTTTGGAGATATTTCTCCGCAGAAATGAGTCTTCGAAAAAGATTCCCGACCGCGCTGATTTTACTGGCTTTACTTTTTTCCGTGATTCAGTGGACTTCGCCACTTGTCTTCTTTCTCCTGCTTCAGGCATTCATCCTGGTGGCGCTTGTGGAATTCTACAACATCGCCCGCAAAAAAAAGCTCTATCCCCGCCTTGAAGTGGGAGTTCCCACCGCCATTCTCATCAGCGTTTCATTCTTTTTTAAAGAAATTTCTCTGGAAATGGCTCTTTTCGGCGGGCTCCTTTGGGCCGGAATTTATTTTTTCATCAACCTCAACACCATCGAAAAGGTCGTCCATTATCCGTCCTCCTTGTCCATCACTATCTTTGGGGTCATCTATCTAAGTTTTACGATGAATTTTTTATATCCTCTGCGGACAGAATACGGTCCTTTTTATATCTATTTCCTTTTTGCGGTCATTTTTCTCGGGGACAGCGGTGCCTATTTTCTGGGCAAACTCTTCGGTCGGCATAAGATGGCGCCCATGGCCAGCCCGAAAAAGACCTGGGAAGGGAGTTTTGGCGGCATTCTCTTTGCCGTCCTGGGCGCCCTGGCCGCCCAGCAGGTCTGGCTCAAAGAAATCAGCCTCCTTCAGGCTTCTCTCTGCGGGGCTTTCGTTCATGCGGTGGCCCAAATTAGCGACCCCATTGAATCCCTTTTTAAAAGAGCCGTGGGGATCAAGGATTCGTCGAACATTCTCCCCGGGCATGGAGGCTTTCTGGACCGGATCGACAGTTTCATTTTTGCCGCGCCATTTTTTTACTATTTCATTAAAATTTTCTGGAAATAATATCGCATGAAGAATGTGGCTATTCTCGGGTCGACCGGAACCATCGGCCGCAACACTCTGGAAATCATCGAAAGGCAGAAAGGCCTTTTTCGTGTGGTTGCCCTGGCCGCAGGATCGAATGCGCGGCTTCTGGAAGAGCAGGCCAAGAAATTCCGTCCAAAGATTATTTCACTCAATAAAAAAAAGGAAGCGGAAATCCTGAAGCAGAAGTTAAAGGAATTCTCTCTGAAGGTGACTTTCGGGCAGGAAGGAGCGGAGGAAGCGGCCGGCTTCCCTGAGAATGACATTATTGTATCTGCCATTACCGGAATCAATGGATTGAGGCCGACCCTGGCCGCGGTCAGAACAGGGAAAGTCGTGGCTCTGGCCAACAAAGAGTCCATGGTCGTTGCCGGCCCTCTCATCCGGGAGGAAGCCCGCAGATCCGGAGCGCAAATCATTCCCATTGATTCCGAGCACAGCGGCATTTTTCAGTGCTTGGCCAAGGAAGAGAACGACGCCGTCCATAAAGTGATCCTCACTGCTTCGGGCGGCCCCTTCTTCCGGACACCGCTTCAGGACATCCAAAATAAATCCTTGGAGGAAGCGCTGGCTCACCCCCGCTGGAAAATGGGGAAGAAAGTGACCGTGGACTCGGCGACGCTCATGAATAAAGGCCTGGAGCTTATCGAGGCCCGTTGGTTATTTAATTTGGAACCGCAGAAGCTGTCCATTCTCATCCATCCCCAGAGCATAGTCCATTCTCTTGTCGAGATGAGGGACGGTTCCGTGCTTGCCCAACTCAGCCCTACAGATATGAAGATTCCGATTCAATATGCCTTGACTTACCCGCAGAGAAAAGATTCTTTGATTCCTCCGCTGGATTTGGTTAAAATCAAAAGCTTGGAGTTTTATCCTGTCGAGGAAGCGAGGTACCCTCTTGTCGCCCTGGCTTTCGGGGCTCTCAGAGAAGGCGAGAGCCGCCCTGTGGCATTGAATGCGGCGAACGAGGTTGCTGTTTCCGCTTTTCTCGACCGCCGGATCAGGTTTCCGGATATTTCCACGGTCATTCGGGGAGCTATGGATGGACATCAGGTGGAAAGCGTCCGGAGCCTGGAAGAGATATTTGAGGTTGACCGCAAAATGAGAGAAAAAACATTCAATTTCATCAAGCAAAGGCATGAGTAATGGTCACAATACTTGAAACTCTGCTGGCATTCATCATTGTGTTTGGGATTCTTGTATTCATCCATGAGTTCGGCCATTTTTTTGCGGCCAAGCTTGTCGGGATTCGAGTTGAAGTCTTTTCCTTTGGATACGGCAAAAGGCTTTTCGGCTTTAAAAAAGGCTCCACCGATTACCGGCTCAGCCTGATCCCAATGGGAGGATATGTTCGATTTCTTGGAGAAGGCATGTTTGACCCAGGAAGAAAGCTTGAGCCGGACGACTTCATGGCTAAAAACCGGCTGCAGCGATTTCTGGTCATTGGGATGGGATCAATGATGAATATTTTGCTGGCTGTTGTCATTCTGGCGGCCATCAATATGGTCGGCGTCACGGTTCCTGAGTACCAGGAGCAAAAGCCCAATATCGGGTGGATCGAGCCGGAATCGCCGGCTTCCAGGACTGACCTTTGGATTGGCGACGAGATTCTGAGCATCAATAACAAGAAGGTCAAGACCTGGAGTGACGTGGAACTGGCCGTCGGGACAAAGCCCGAGAAACGGATCGTCCTGGAAGTCAAAAGGGATGGTCAAATCCTCCGCATTCCACTTCTCACAGAGAAACGGACCAAATATGATATGGGATATGCGGGTTTTTTCGGAAGAATCTTGACTCAGGTATTGATGGTAACGGCCAATTCTCCGGCAGAGAAGGGCGGTCTGAAGCCCGGCGATGTCATTCAGGCCATTAACGGAGAGCCTGTTTATTATTACCGATTTATCGAGATCATTGAGAGCAACCCGGAACACGAGCTGGAATTTCTCATCGAGCGCGAGGGCAAACCCCTCACTCTGCATATTACACCTCGCCGCGAGGGAAAAGTCGGGAAAATCGGGATTCTGCAGTCCGCCAAATCCATCAGTAGGAAATACGGCTTTTTTGCGGCTGTCCATCAGAGCTTTAAAGATAACGCCCGGATGATTTTCCTGGTAATAGATTTTTTGAAAAATGTATTCACCGGCCAGGTCTCAACCCGTCAGATCGGCGGTCCGCTGGAGATTGCCAAATTTTCTTATGCGGCTTTTCGGATGGGATTCGTGGCATTAATGCTCTGGATCGCTGTCATCAGCCTGCAATTGGGCGTCATCAACCTGTTCCCCATTCCGGTTTTCGACGGCGGCCAAATTTTTGTCCTGATGCTGGAAGGAATTTTCCGCCGCGATTTCAATCCCAAAGCCCGACAGATCTGGATGCAGATCGGGTTCGTCATTTTCATCTTTTTGATTGTCTTCATCCTCCTCAATGACTTCGTCAAAAGACTGCCGAACGGCTGGGAAGGCCTGCTTCCTTTTTAAAGAAAATGGGGACGGTTCTCCACTCCAAAATGAAGTCCGCGGAGAGGATATCTGTCCGCTTCCTGTCCAGACGAAAAACCAGGTCGGTGGCCATTGGAAATATTTGTGTCGGCGGAGGAGCTCCAGTAGTCGTCCAGTCCATGACCAAAACAGATACCCGGGACTGGAAGGCCACGGTCTCCCAGATTCGAAAACTTGAGCGGGCCGGGTGTGAGATCGTCCGGCTGGCCGTTCCGGATAAAGAGGCCGCCGGAGCTCTGGGAGAAATTAGAAAAAGAGTCCGGGTGCCTCTCATCGCAGACATTCATTTCGATTACCGACTGGCCCTGGCATCCCTGAGTAAAGGTGTGGACGGCCTGCGCCTGAATCCCGGGACGATTGGATCCAAAAAAAAGATCCAAGAGGTGGTCCGGGCGGCTAAAGACCGAAACATTCCGATCAGAATCGGCGTGAATTCGGGATCCCTGGATAAATCGCTTCTGGCCAGGTATGGAGGAGCCACGGCCAGAGCCATGGTCGAAAGCGCTCTCGGACACATCCGAATACTTGAGGATTTGAGTTTCCGTCTCATTAAAGTTTCCCTGAAGGCTTCGGATATCCGGCGGACGGTCGAGGCCTACAGACTCCTGGCCCGGAAGGTGGATTATCCTTTCCATGCGGGTATTACTGAAGCGGGAACCCTTGTCTGCGGCGCCGTGAAATCTTCGGTAGGTCTGGGAATTCTCTTGAACGAGGGTCTTGCGGATACGATTCGGGTTTCGCTGACAGCCCCGCCGGAGGAGGAGGTCCGCATCGCCTATCAGATTCTCCGTAGTCTCGGCCTTCGCTCCCGCGGAGTGAACCTCATTTCCTGTCCCGTCTGCGGCCGCTGTGAAGTGGATCTGCTCAGAATTTCTGCGGAAGTTGAAAAGCGCCTTTCTCCGATCAGAGAACCGGTTACGGTGGCCGTGATGGGCTGTATGGTCAACGGCCCGGGAGAGGCCAGGGAAGCGGATGTGGGTGTGGCCTGCGGTAGGGGAGTGGGAGTACTCTTCAAGCGGGGCAAGCTTCTCCGGCGGATTCCAGAAAATCGGATCATCTCCGAGCTGGCCGGAGAAGTGGAACAACTGGCCCGGGAATACTCCGCCCATGAAGGAAAGCGGAGATGACCAGAGGAAAAGACCAAATCCCCTCAAAAAAAACGCTGTCCAAACTGGCCGGACTCAGAACAATTCTAAAAGAAATGGAGAAAGTCCTGGTGGCCTTTTCTGGAGGAGTGGACAGCACGCTTCTCCTCAAAGTGGCCTCTGATGTGCTGGGGAATGAAGTCCTGGCCGTTATCGCCAGCTCAGAGACATATCCACAGAGCGAAGTCAGGGCGGCGCAGAGACTCGCCCAAAAATTAAAGGTGCGTCACAGGATTATTCACACCCGTGAACTGGACAATCCGGATTTTGTCAGGAATTCTCCTCAGCGCTGCTACTACTGCAAGCAGGAACTGTTTTCCAGGTTGAAAGAGATCGCGGCCAGAGAGTCGATTCTTTATGTCCTGGATGGATCAAACCTGGAAGACACTTCGGACTTCAGGCCCGGCGCCAGGGCCGGAAAGGAGCTGGGCATCCGCTCTCCCCTCAAGGAGGCCGGACTGAGGAAAAGGGAGATCCGTGAACTTTCACGGTTTCTCGGCCTTCCCACATGGGACAAGCCTTCCCTGGCCTGCCTGGCTTCCCGTTTTCCTTATAAAACAAAAATTGAGACGAAGAGTCTGAGGCAGATTGGAGAGGCGGAGAATTACATGAAGAAAATGGGATTTGGCCAGCTCAGGGTCCGTCATCACGGCCAGATGGCTCGCATAGAAATATCTCCGGATGAATTTAAAAAAATCCTCCGGCCCAAAGTGAAAGCGAAGATCATTGGACGCCTTAAAAAACTTGGCTATGTCTATGTCACATTGGACCTGGACGGTTACAGGACGGGCAGCCTGAATGAGTCCCTTCCACGAGAAAAGCAAATTCCTGGGATATAAAACTGAGTCTGGATCATTTCTGAAATATAGATCCGTATGATCACAAGGTGGCATTCGGGATAAGTACGGAAATCGGTGGCGTGTCCCGGATTTCCTTGATGTTAAGAGACCAGATTTTCGGGCTTTTCTCCCCTCAGTCCCTGAACCAGATTTCGGGCCGCTGTCATGGCCATCCTCAGACGTGTTTCATAAGTGGCGCTGCCGATGTGGGGCAGGAGGATGACGTTGCCGCATTTAAAAAGCCGGCTCTCGATTTCAGGCTCTCGCTCATAGACGTCCAATCCGGCCCCCCAGATCCGGCCCTTTTCCAGAGCTTCCACCAGCGCCCTCTCATCCACTATTGGGCCCCGGGCGACATTGACCAGAATGGCCTCTTTTTTCATCAGGCGGATTTTCTCTCTGGAAATAAGGTGATGAGTCTCCAGCGTCAGCGAGGCATGAACAGTGATGATATCCGAGCTGGCCAGTAGACCATCGAGCGGAAGGAACGAGGCGCGGTATTTCTTTTCTTCATCCGTGCTCAGCTTCCGGCGATCGGTATAGACGATTTCCATACGGAAGGCACAGGCTCTTAAGGCCACCGCTCTGCCGATCCTCCCCATCCCGATGATTCCCAGCCGCTTTCCGGTGATTTCCCGGCCGAGGAAAAGGTCGAGCTCCCAGCCTTTGAATTTCTTTTCTTTCGTGAAAGTGTCCGCCTGGGGAATTTTCCTGGCCGTGGCCAGGATGAGGGCCCACGTCAAATCCGCCGTCGCTTCCGTCAGCACCCCGGGCGTATTGGTCACCAGGATTCCTTTCTCTCTGGCAAAGGCCAGATCGATGTTATCGTAGCCGACCGCGCAGTTGGCGATTATCCTGAGACGAGGAGCGGCCTTGATGATTTCTTTGTCGATCTTCACAGTGAGGAGGGAAAGGAGCCCCTCCGTTTCTTTAATTTTTTGGAGGAGTATTTCTTTAGGCGGGATTCTTTGTTCCGAGGCGATTTCATAATTCACATGCGCCTTTAAATACGCGAGGGCCTCGGGCAAAAGCGTATGAGTAATCAGGACTTTTGGCTTCATTGTGACCTCCACATCAAGACTCCTGACGGGATTTAAAGCGGCTTCAAATGAAAATTTGAAAGTAATCTTTGATCTTCTTTTCCAGCGCAAGGGATAAAAATCGCTGTTTCCATCTTCCTGAAAAAAGTTCATCGCTGACGATCATCAGCGCCGCGGCCTGAATTCCATAGAATTCCGCCAGAGCGAAGACGGCGGAGGCTTCCATGTCCACCAGTTCGATTCTTTGGCTCCGCATCTCTTCAAGCCAGAGTTTTGTTTCCCGAAAGGGAGCATCCATGGAGACTACCGGGCTTTCGGAAAACGCAAGGCCGCTGGTCTTGAGAAGAACTTCCGTTTTCTCCTTGAGTGCAGGCGAAGGGTGAAATATCTTCTTTTGAGGGAAATAATGGACGGAAGTCCCTTCATTGGAATAAGCCCTTGAGATGCTGGCCGCAGTGCCTATCCGGCGATTGGGGCTCAGGGAGCCGCAGATTCCGAGAAGAAGGATTTCTTTTACCCCGGAGGCGATCAGTCTTTCCAGAATCAAAACCGAAGCTGGCGCCCCGACGGCCTGATAGAGAACAACTTGATCGGGCAGGAGATACAGCGTTCCCCATCCGGTGGATTTCTCTTTGGCGGCTTTACCGAGGAGCGCCTTTTGGACGGCCCGTGAGAAAGAGTCCAAGGGAATATAAAGGACTCTTTTTTTCCGGAAATCTTTATAGGGCTTTGGCTTAACGATGGATTCTTTTCTCAGTCCGGAGCCTTTCATGGGAAATCAAAATATCAAAACCTCAGGATCAAATCAATCTTTCTTTTCTTCACGCTGAAGTGAGCGGAATTCCAGCGTCCGATCGGCATGTATGAAAGAGATTTCTTGAAATTAGACTCCCCCGCACCTAGAATAATGAAGTGTCCTATCCAGAAGTTCAGGAGGCATAGGCTTTTCGGGATGACGAATAGAAATCTGATCCAATTGCCGATCGACCGCATCAATCTCAAGGATGAAAGATTCAGAATTTCCTTCTTTTTTTCCCTGGAAGCTCTGGCTGCCTCCGTTAAAGAAATCGGGCTTATCTATCCCCCGGTGGTGACTGAACGGAGAAATCGCCTGGTCCTTGTCTCCGGCTGGAAAAGAGTCCTGGCCTGCAGGGAACTCCGTTTTTCGGCGTTGGAAGCTGTCCTTCTGGACGAAAAGGAGGACCTCCAGGCATTCCGGGTGGCTTTTTATGAGAACTGGGCGTGTCGGGAGTTCACTTTCCTGGAGAAGGCGGAAATCATTGTCCGGTTGATGAGGTTCAGAGAAAGAGAAGAGACGGTTATGAAACACTACTTGCCTTTACTCCGCATCCCTCCTGTTCCCGCTTATCTGGATTTATTCTCTACGGTGTCACGCTTTGAAAAGGAGACCAAAAGAGCCATCCATGAGAAGAACATGCCTCTCTCAGTGGTCCAGATGCTTGTGGAGTTCATGCCCGAAGAACAGAGGCGGGTCATTCCCCTTCTGCGGCCTCTCAACCAGAACACGCAGAGAGAGTTCCTTGAGGATGTGCTGGAAGTCTCTAAAAGAGAGGATATTTCTGCCGGAGAAGTCCTGGCGGACGGGGAAATCTCCAGGATTTGTGCGTCCCGGAAGTTCTCTTCTCTTCAAAAATCAGAAAAAGTGCGTCTGGCGCTGAAAAGAAAAAGATTCCCCCATCTGTCTTCCTGGAAAGATTCCTTTAACGCGGCCCTAAAAAACCTGCAATGGCCGAAAGACGTGGCCGCGGAGCCTTCGCCATTTTTTGAAGACAGCCGGATTTCTGTCGCATTCAGCGTGAAAGATGAGGCTGAGTTAAGGGCGACTCTGGCCAGGCTCCAGGAGGTTTCCGGCTGCGAGGAATTGAAATATATGTTCCATCCTTCCGTTCCCAATTCTTCTTTGAAAGAGAAGAAATAACGGGACAGCCACTGACCGGATGAAGGGGAAGGACATTCGTCAATTCCAAGAGCCAACAAGAGATTGGATCGAATGATTCCTCAGAGTGAGACGGCCTTTTTTCCGGAAAAAGTCTATATTGAGGAAACCAGCTTGGATAAACCCTTAACCAGACAGATCTTGAAAAATCTTGGAAAAATTTGCCATGAAGTTATTCCTCAAAGTCAGCTCCGCAGTCTCTCGGAGGATCTGAGAAAGAGAAGAGATCCCATCGGCGAAGGGAAAAAATATCTTCTTCTCACCTCCCAGAAAGGGAGGTTTATCAAGCCCTGTCCATGCACTCCCGGCTATATCGGCTGTAATTATTTTATCATCAATTTGAACCTGAATTGTCCTCTGGACTGTTCCTATTGCATCCTTCAGCATTATCTCTCTGATCCCTGGATCACTGTCCATGTCAACCTTGAGGATTTGTGGCGAGAACTCGATATTTTTTTGAAAAAAGGAAAAATGGTTATGCGCATCGGGACCGGTGAGCTGGGAGACTCTTTCGCCTTGGACCATCTCACAGAGAATGCCGGAGACCTGATTGGCTATTTTCGAAATAAAAAGAATGTCCTTCTTGAGCTCAAGACCAAAACGACAAACATTTCCAGCCTATTCCGGATAAAACCCGCAGACAATATTGTCATTTCCTGGTCTTTGAACACGCCGCGGCTGGCCCGTGAAGAGGAATGCGGTGCGCCCCCTGTCGGAGAACGAATAGATGCCGCCCGGGCGGTTGCAGAAAAGGGATTTCCGGTCGGATTCCATTTTGATCCGCTCATTCGCTATCACGGCTGTGAGGAAGATTATGAAAAGGTCATCCGGGCGTTGCTCGGAACTGTTCCCGCCGATCGGATTTTCTGGATCAGTCTGGGGAGCTTACGATTCCCTTCTCCATTGAAAAAAATCATTCAAAGCCGGTTTCCCAGGACAAAAATCATCTATGATGAGTTGATCCAGGGGAGAGATGGAAAGATGAGGTATTTCAGGCCGCTTCGGCTGAAACTCTATCAGGGCATCATCCAGCAAATCCGCAACCACGGTGGAGACAACATTCCGCTCTATTTGTGTATGGAAAGCGCGGACATCTGGAAGGATGCGTTGGGTTGGATACCGAAGGGAAAGCGCTCTGTCGAAAAAAGGCTTTCCCTTCGGCCTTTATGACGAATTAAAAACCGACCTTTTCTGTCTTCTTTTCCGTGATAATGGCGATTTCCTCGATTCCCGCTTCTCGGATTTTCTCGTAGAGGTCGACGAGCACGCCATACTCCAGGTCCTGATCTGCGCGTAGATACAGTTTTTTGTCATTCGCTGTCAGATAGAGCTCTTCGAGTATGGACTGGAGATTGTCGATGTTGTCGATTTTATCCTGGTTGACGTACACAGTGCCGTCTTTTTTGATATACAGCATGACTTCCGGACTTTCGGGCATATTGATCGTGTTCAATGCCGTGGGGAGCCTCAGGTCCGCGCCTTTCTGAACGAGGGGCGTGACGATCATGAAGATAATCAGCAGAACCAGGAGGACATCGCATAGGGGAACGACATTAGGTTCGGATTTATATTTTTCATCGCCCCCGATTGAAATTGCCATTTTTTCCTCTCTATGTTATTCGGTTATTTCTGACTCAGCGTTTTTTTATGAAGAAATCGATGACCTGGGAAGTCGTATTGGCCATTTCGGCGTCATAGATTTCAATTTTCGAGTTCAGCCAGTTGTAGAACCAGAGCGCGATAATCGCCACTCCGATTCCGAACGCCGTGGTCACAAGAGCTTCAGAAATTCCGGCTGCGACAGCACCGATTCCTCCGGATCCGGTCACGGCCATACCGCGGAAGGCATTGATGATTCCGAAGATCGTCCCGAACAGTCCGATAAATGGGCTGGATGTGGCGATTGTGGCCAGAACGCTGAGGCCTCTTCTGAGCTCTTGGTCAAAAATAGAGACCGCTCTTTCACATCCTCTTTGGGCGGTGCTGATCTGCTCATCAAAACTGAGGTTAGATTCTTTTCCTTCCAGAAACTCCTGAATTCCTGCAGAGGTTATTCTGGCAAGATGGCTTCCCCTGTTATCATTCTTTGAAGATAGAGCGAGGGCGTCTTTGATCTGACCTTTTTTCAACAGATCAGCCAGCTGAGGGGCTACTAGCTTGGATTTTGTGCTTGCTTTTCGGTACGTGAGTAGCCTTTCGATGAAGAGATACAGGGAGATGATGGAAAGACCTATGAGAATAAGGGCAACTCCTTTAGCAACAGCACTCATTTGATTCCACATTTCAATGAGACTCCATTGCATTTTAGAACCTCCTTTTAAATTCGAAAGCCGTTCAAAGCTTTGCTATTTTTATCTCAAGAAGAATTTAACCGTGACGGTGAAGATAACGCCTCTGGGGCGGCCCTTGATCACCATAGGCTCATAGACCCACTGGCGGACGGCATCGATGGCCGCCTGGTCGAGCAGGGGGATCGACTTCAGGACTTTAATGTCTTTCACTCGGCCGTAGATGTCAGTCGTGGCCTCGAGGATGACTATTCCTTCGACTCTGGCCTGGCGGGCGATCTCCGGGTAAACGGGATCGACCTGGTGGATGAGCCTGGGCTGTTTGATTTCGCCCATGGCGCGGACCGGGGCTTCCACCGCGCCGACGACACCGCCAAGGACGCCGCCGACGACACCGCCGAGAACACCGCCGATAACGCCGCCTTCGACACCGCCCTCGACACCGCCTTCAATGCCGATGTCGGAGAGCTGCTCTTCGGCGATTTCTTCAGGGATTTCGATAGGGGCGACGAGCTTACCGGGTTCGAATGTGGTCTGGGCCTGGACGGGCTTGATGCGGTGGGCGGAGGAGCTGGCTTGTTTTTTGGCCGGGGGAGGGGGCGGAGGAGGCGGAGGAGGCGGGGGCGTGAGAAAAGCACTGTAGACTTCAACCGTAGGCAGATTGCTGGTGGATAGAAGAGGGATAACGATCATCGCCGCAGCCAAGACCGCATGAACGATAAAGGCCACTGGAAAAGCGAACGCTTTTCTGGCTCCGGATTTTTCTCCAATGAAAAAGGAATCTTTAAAAAGACTGGGAACTTCCTTACCGGGCACTGTTTCTGGCTTTGTTGGTTCAGCCATGGTTTGACCTCATAAAAAATATATATTCAAATTCGACACAAGTATAAATTAAAATAAGCTTTTTGACAAGACTTTAGCCTCATTTATTTTTTATAGCCTTTTTTGGGCTTAAAAATCTTCTGCCAGAAGTAGACGATCGGGCAGGATTGATAAATAGTGGAATAGCTTCCGACAATGACTCCAATGAGCATGGTAAAGGCAAAGTCATTGATGACTTCTCCGCCGAAGATGAAGAGGGCAAGGACCGTGAGGAAGACGGTTCCGGATGTGATGATCGAGCGGCTCAAAGTCTGATTGATGCTCGCGTTGAGAATTTCTTCAAAGCGGCTCTTTCTCATAATTTTGAGATTATCTCGGACTCGGTCAAAGATGACGATGGTGTCGTTGATCGAGAATCCGACGATGGTCAGCAGAGCGGCGATTACTGCAAGGTTAAGTTCCCGAGAGGTGAAAGAGAAGATGCCTATTGTGAAGAGCAAATCATGGGTGAGGGTGATAATCGAAGAGACGCCATAGGACAGTTTGAAGCGGAGGGCGATGTAGATCAGCATTCCTATCAGAGCCCAGATGCAGGCTTGAGTGGCCCTTCGTCTCAGATCTTTTCCCACCTGAGGGCCGACTGTTTCTCGGCTGAGTATGGCGGGAGAGCCGAGAAGAGTTCTTTCTTTAAGGCGCGTCAGAACTTCTCCTGTTACGCCGAGACTTTCCAGCTGGGAGAAATCCTCAATGATTCCCTGGGAGTTGCGGAAGGAAATGATTCTCTGGGCAGTTTGAGAGGCTTCCTCAAGAATCACAGGTTCAAGAAGGAAAGTCAGGCTGGTCAGGTCCATACTGTTGAGGTCGATCATGCCGCGGGCAAGGTCCTGTTTTTCTTCCTCTGTCCTCAACGCTTCAATCACTCGGTTGCCCATGATTTCATGAGCTTCCATCTCCTGTTCTTCTTGTGTTTTGGCCGCTACATTCTGGGTCCGGATCTGGTATTCTTTTTCCCTTTTCTCAAACTCCTGAATTGAGCTGGCGCCCAGATTGACATTTTTCAAAGCCGCACGGAGTTCTGTGATGGAGATGGGATTCTTGAATTTGACGCGGATAAGCGTGCCGCCGGAAAAGTCGACGCCCAGCTTCAATCCTTTGCTGGCGATTATATTCACCAGTCCGCCGAGAATGATGATTCCCGACAGCGCAAGAGCCACATATTTATATTTCATAAAATTGATGTTGGGAGTCTTGAAAAACTGCATCTCAGATACTCAACTTCTTGATTTTTTTCCGTCCTGTTACTGTCAAGTCAAAAATCAGATGGGAGACAAAGACGGCCGTAAACATACTGGCCGTGATTCCGATGATAAGCGTTATGGCATACCCTTTAACCGGCCCTGTTCCGAACTGGAAGAGAAACACAGCGGAAATGATGGTGGTTAGGTTGGAGTCAAAAATGGCGCTGAAGGCCCGCTTGAATCCCAATGAGATGGATGTGGAGATGCTCTTTCCCATGGCTAGTTCTTCCCGAATTCTTTCGAAAATAAGGACGTTGGCGTCTACGGCCATTCCGATGGTCAGGATGACGCCGGCAATTCCGGGCAGTGTCAGAACGGCCTTAAAATAAGCCAGCGCTCCTCCCAGGAGGATTATGTTGAGGATGAGGGCGACAACGGCATTGATTCCCGACAGCCGATAATAAATGACCATAAAACCGATCACCAGAAGCAAGGCCACCACAGAAGCGAGCAGGCCTTTGCGGATGGAATCCGCGCCCAGTGAAGGGCCGATGGTTCTTTCTTCCAGATATTTGATCGAGGCCGGAAGCGCACCGGATTTGAGAACGAGGACGAGGTCTTCGGCCTCCTCAACGGAGAAGTTGCCCTGGATGACTCCGCTGCCTGGAATCCGGTCCCGGATAACAGGGGCGGATTGGACTCTGCCGTCCAGGACAATGGCCATTAACTTTCCGATATTTTCTGCGGTGACCGTCTCAAAGCGGCGGCCGCCTTCGGAATTCAAAGTGAAGGCCACAGAAGGATTGTTCCAGTCATCCATGGACCTGCGGACGGAGCTGATGTCTTTTCCTGTGACTGTGGCTACGCGGCTGAGGAGATAGATGCCTTCGGCTCTTCTCTTCGGGTCTCCTTTAACAACTTCCATATCCTCTGGAACTTTGTCTCCAAAATCTTTGAGCAGGGTTTCCTCGTCAGGGGACGGTCCGGCCTTCACCATTTTCCATTCTAAAAGGGCGGTTGTCTTGATGATATTCTTTACTCTTTCCGGATTTTCGACGCCGGGAAGCTCGACAATAATCCGATCTCCTCCAAGGCCCTGCCTCTGAATGGTGGGCTCGGCCACTCCAAACTGGTCGACACGGTTCCGGATGGTTTCGACGGCCTGGTTGACAGATTGGTCTTTCAGGTACTGTACATAACCTGACTTCATCGTCATCGTGGCTCTTTCGCTGAAAATGGAGTAGTCCCAGTTGCCTGAATAATCATCCAGGATGTCTCTGAGATTTTCTTCCTGGACGGAGTTTATTCCCTGGATGGTGAATTGGCCTAACTTTGTTTTGGTGATGGTTGTATAGGAAATATCTTTCTTTTTGAATTGTTCCTGCAAGTGAGAAATCACCTGGTCCGTATCGATGTTGATGGCGTCCGCTGTGATGACCTGGAGGACGAGGTGAATTCCCCCCTGCAGATCGAGGCCCAAAAGGATTCTATCTTTCGGCGGATATATAAGGATTACAGCTCCCACAACAATGATGACCGTCAGAATAGCTTTCCAGCGTAATCCTTTTCTCATCTTCCGCTTGAGTCTTTCATCACCGGCACAGGAGCTATTTTGTCTTGTCTCCGCCTGACCCCAGAATTCCACCGACGGAGTTCTTGGTGATTTCGATTTTCACATTGGCCGCTATTTTCAGCTCAATTCTGTCTTTCTGGATTCCCATGACCGTCCCGAAGATTCCTCCGGTAGTGATGATTTTGTCTCCGGGCTTTAAATTCTCCACCATCTGCAGGTGTCTTTTTTGCTTCTTTCGTGAGGGAAGGATGATCAACACGTAGAAAATCACGAAAATGAGAGCAAACATGAGCAGAGGTGATAAAAAACTCCCTTGGGCAGGCTGAGGGCTCTGTCCGGGTTGCTGGGCGTAAGCCAGAAAACCGCTCAGAATCATTTTTTCACTTCCTTAAATGCTTTGAGTATACCATCTTTTAGAGTTTGAAATGAATTTGATTGAATAGATTGCCTAATTTTTCTAAAGATGTCAAGATAAAAATACAGATTGTGAATGGTGTTGAGAATGGCCGAGTTGATCTCCTGTCTTTCATAGAGATGGCGGAGGTAAGCGCGGGAGAAATTTTGACAGGTATAGCAGAGGCAACCCTCCTCGATCGGCCGTTGGTCGAAAGCATATTTCTGATTTTTTATGACCAGAGTTCCATCCCGTGTAAAGAGGGTACCGTTCCGGGCATTTCGGGTGGGGAGGACGCAGTCGAAGAGGTCGATCCCTCTCTCGACAGCTTCCAGGATGTCGCGGATGTAGCCAATGCCCATCAGGTAGCGAGGTTTCGTGGCGGGAAGAAGGGCGTCGCTTTTCTCCAGAATCTCCATCAGCTGAGATTTGGCTTCGCCGATGCCCAGTCCTCCGAGGGCGTAGCCGTCAAAATCGATTTCGAGCAGTTCTTCCGTACTTTGCTTCCGCAGGGCCCAGTTCACGCTTCCCTGGGTGATTCCCCAGAGAACTGAAGGGGAGTCATACTGGTTGAATTTTTCTTTGGAGCGGCGGGCCCAGGCAGAGGTGATTTTAACAGCTTCGTTGAGTTTCTCAACAGGAGAAGGGAATGGGACAAAGTAGTCCAGCGTCATCCGAATATCCGGGCCCAATTGCCGCTGGATTTCAATCACATCTTCGGGTGTCAGGAATATTTTTTTTCCGTCCAGATGGGAAGAGAAAGTCACTCCTTCCGTCCTGACTCTGGCCAGAGGAGAGAGGCTATAAATCTGGAATCCGCCGCTGTCGGTGAGAATAGGCTTGCGCCAGGATATGAAGGAGTGGAGTCCGCCGAGCTTGGCAATGGTTTCCACACCTGGCCGGAGATAAAGATGGTAAGAATTGACAAGGATGAGCTGAGCGCCCAGGCTCTCGATCTGGCTGTGAAGGAGGCCCTTGACCGTGCCCTGGCTGGCCACAGGAGCAAAGGCAGGAGTTTCAATCGTGCCGTGAGCGGTGTGAATGATGCCAGCTCTGGCGGAGGAATGAATATCCTTGGCCGCGATCTTGAAATTTTTTTTCATGGCGCAAATCGAAAATAGATCACATCGCCGTCTTGAACCAGATAGTCTTTCCCTTCCAACCGGATCGCCCCTTTTTCTTTAGCCAGTTGAAAAGAGCCGATGTGGAGGAGTTCTTCCCAGGAAATAACTTCGGCCCGGATAAAGCCCGTCTCGAGATCCGAATGAATGACTCCTGCCGCTCTGGAGGCCGTGAAGTTTTTGGGAATGGCCCATGCTCTCACTTCGTCTTTGCCGATTGTGAAAAAGTGGATGACTTCTAGGAGGTTAAAAGAAATCCGGAAGAATCTATCCGCGGTCAGGCTGCGCAGTCCATAAGCGGAGAGAAAAGCCTTCTTTTCTTCCTCGTTCTCCATTTCATGAATTTCCTCTTCGATTTTTCCGCAGAAGGCCAGGAATGCCGTGCCTTTTTTAGGAGGAGTATGATTTTGCTCGATGGAGGGGATTTGAGGGATTTCGGCCTCATCGATATTGATCATATGGAGGAGCGGCTTCTGGCTGAGGAAAGCGAAATTGCGAACCTGTTTTTCTTCGGAAGGTGAAAATAAAAATTCCCTGATCGCTTTCCCTTCTTCCAGGTAGGGATGGAGACGCTCCAGGACTTCTTTCTCCTTTTCGCCTTCGGGGTCTTTTGTCTTCGTCAGGTCCTTTTTCAGTTTTTCAAGACGTGATTCAACGGAGATCATATCGGAGAGAACGAGCTCTTCCTCCATAAAAGTAATATCCTCATTGGGGCTTATTTTTCCTCTGGGGTGAGGAATCTTGTCATCCTGGAATCCTCGGACGACATGGATCAGACTGTCGGATTTGCGGAGCCGGCTGAGATAAGCACTGGACTTCACTTCACCATAGGAGATTCCGGCCAGGTCGACAAAGTCGACCATAGCGAAGATTTTCTTTTTTTCTGAATAAATCTCCCCGATTCTGTCCAGACGGGAGTCGGGAAGCGGACATGTTCTCTGGTTGGTTTCCTTCTTTCCGTTCTCGTAGGTTTTGACTTCGATTCTGGACCCGGTGAGGATGTTGAAGAGAGTGGTCTTTCCGGTTTTGGGATAGCCAAAAAAAGTGAAGTTCATAGGTTTAGTAAAGCCCGATTTGGCACATCTGTCAAGATGGGCTCGGATTAAGTATTTCAAAAACACGCAGGTTTTTTCCATACTTAATCCTCGCCTAACGAATAATAGATGTGGGAAAAATAAAACGATGTTGATGGTTTTTTTGTTTTCGGCTATAGTAAGGTCTCGATTAAGATATGCGATGAAAAAAGAAAAAGAGAAAAAAAAGAGAGAGACCGGACTTTTCCGTGAATATTTTGAACTGATTGCTGAGACTGCCGTATTCGTCTTTTTTGTCATGACCTTTGTTGTTCAGGCGTTCCAGATTCCGACTGGTTCCATGGAACCGACGCTCCTCGTAGGAGATTTTCTTCTTGTCAATAAGTTGGTTTATGCCAGCACCGCCTCTTCTCTGGAAGCGAAAATTCTTCCCAAAAAAAGCATCCACCGGAAGGATATCGTCGTTTTTCGTTATCCCCAGGACCTGACCAAGGATTTCGTGAAGAGAGTGATTGGCCTCGAGGGCGAAAAAGTGGAGATTAAGAACAAGCAGGTCTATATCAATGACTTGCCCCTGGAAGAAAAATACAAAGTCCATAATGACAACCAGGTCTATGTCAGGGACGATTATTACAGCTATGACAATGCGATCAGGGACAATTTTGGTCCTGTCATCATTCCCGCCGGCCATATTTTTGTCATGGGAGATAATCGAGATAACAGTGCGGACAGCCGATACTGGGGATTTTTACCTGTCAATTATATTAAAGGAAGGCCTTGGATCATCTATTTTTCTTATAGAGCGGAAAAGGATGCTTATCTGAAAATCAGCTTTCAAGACCGGTTGAAGAAATTTGTCAGCTTTTTGCCGAAGGCGAGATGGCGTCGGCTTCTGAAGATAATCAAATAACCGATTTTTCTATTTGCTGTTTTTCCTCTTCTCTTCCTCATAGGAAGAGATATAAAAGACGGGATTTTCAGCCGTGAATTCATTGGTGAAAAGAGAGCTCTGGACGATGCCGTCCATGTCTTTGCCCACAGGAAGGCCGAGGTAATACAGGAGAGTGGGCGTCACATCCATAAGCGTCATTCCCTCTATATTTTTTCCTCTCTGGATACCTTTTCCATAAAAGAAAATGGCTCCATCCGGTGCTCCTTCATGGGAGGCCGAAACATCCGCATTTCCGAGCAGCCATTCCACGTATCTTTTCCAGACTGGAAGAGGATCAATTCCGTAAGGGGAGTAGGCGACAAAAAGCTCGTCTTCCTTTAAGGCGGCTAGATACTTTCCGATGATCTGGTCATAAAACTGATAGTATTTTTCGATGACCGGCCTGTAGCGGTCGATTTCTTCCTGTTCGATTGTGCCGAAAGAATCCGGAAAGTTGTACCTGTAAAATAGAGATTCGGCCGTATTCAATCCATTGAGGTGGAGATAAAAGAGTTGAGGCTGGAGGATATTTTTTTCTTGAATTGCTTTTTCTTCATATTCACAATCTCTGAGAAAAGCCGTCTTAACGGCGAGAAAAATTGGAGACGTTTCCAGCTGAAGGTCCTGGAAAAGGAGGCTAAATAGTTTTATGGTTCTTTGGCTGGAAGGAAGGTCTTCTGGTCCGACCTTCCCATCCTTGATCAGAATAGGTGTTTGGTTATTTGCCAGAATTTTCCAGATATCCACAGGTGTCTGTGGGTTCTCTTGGGGGAGGATTTTCAACAATCCTATTCGAGTCAGCTGGCGGAAAAGGATGAAACGGGGAACGATTTCTATTCTCTGTCGGACAGCCGCAGCCTGATATTGAATGGAAGAAATTTGACGGTGCTTGGCCGGAAGCTTTCCCGTATTAAAGGAACTTTTCAGCACAAATGAGTCGCTCGGAGTCAGGCTTTTGATCCTTCCCCAGCTCCCCCATTCCATGAGCTGTGTGAAATTCGGAAGTTTTCCTTCGGAACTGAGAGGGATAAGGAAATGGAAGCTCAGGCCTTCCAGGCCAAGAATGAAGATCTTTTTTTGGATTTTTTTGGTCTCGAAATAGGCGAGTTTTTCAGACATTCCGACTAAAGGATAATTCGTCCTCTGTAAAAACAGGAACGCGAGAAGGACAGAGGAAAGGACGAAATAGCCCCAACGCAGAAGCTGTCTTTTCTTATGGCGGCGGTGCAGGTAATGGGCAAAAAATCCGGCGATCGAGAATATGAACAAAGCCGCCATCTGTGTTTTCAGCAGAAATTGGACCCGGGGCTCAAAAAAAGAGAGAAAATAGTTATAATTTTCCTTAAAAATTATGAGATACAGGAGGACAAGAACGGAAAAACTCATCGTCAGAAAGGAAAACGAGATCCATCCAGTTTTGTTTTCCTTGCCCGAGAAAAAATGAAACACAAAAAAAAGCAGAAGGCAGATGAGAGCTGTCAGAAGTCCGTAGGAGATCATCAGAAAAAGAGTCATGCTTCCCCATGCGGGAAGCTTTGCCGGGACATTGATATTCAGATCGAAAACCAGGAGAGCGAGAAGGGAGGAAAAAAAAAGGCCGCTGATCGAGGAATTGCTGAGGACTTTCAGAAATTTCATTTATTTCTAAAAACTAACATGATTCTCTCCGCGGGTCAATACGGGTTGGGTTGACCCTGATGAGGGATTGGCATAATATAAATTCATAGATGGAAAAGCCGCTCATCTGAAATTGTGCCGAAGGAGTCGGCCGTGAATGGATTCAGTGCTAGGGCGGGCTCAGAGGTTTGAATTTACGCCTGGAATAAAAGACATCGACGTGAACACTACAAAAATAGCTGATGTGGATGCATTTGAGGGGACGATCGAGCAGGTCCTTTTTTTTAATCCCGAGAATGGCTATTCAGTCTTTAGATTTTCCATCGAAGAACGAGAGCCCATCACCATTGTCGGCACATTCCCGCCTCTATCCCCGGGCGAAAGGCTGAAAATCAGCGGCAAATGGGAGATCAATCCCCGATTTGGTCAGCAGTTTAAGGTCGAAAATTTCACTCCTGTGCTTCCGTGTTCCGTAAAAGGGATCGAAAAATTCCTCTCGTCCGGACTCATCAAAGGTATCGGGCCGGTGCTGGCCCGCAGAATCGTCAATAAATTCGGAGAAGAAACCCTGGAGATTTTATCGAGCCATCCGGAGCGGATGAAGGAAGTCGATGGAGTCGGAGGCGTCAAGCTTAAAGAAATCAAAAAATCCTGGACAGAGCACCAGGATATCCGCGACCTTATTCTCTTTTTGCAGGAGCACAGCGTCTCGACCACTATGGCCATAAAAATCTACCGCCAGTACGGGCAGAAGTCTTACCAGGTGCTCAAAACCAATCCCTACCAGCTCTGCCTGGACATCTGGGGAGTCGGATTTAAGACAGCCGATCAGGTGGCTTTGAAGCTCGGAATAGACCCCGGCTCTCTGGAGAGAATCCAGGCGTTTCTCCTTTACCTTCTGGAGAAAGACAATGAGCAGGGACATGTTTTTTCCCTTGAATCCGAGCTGGAGAAAAAATGCCAGGACGAACTCAATGTCGACTTCGAGAGGGTCCAGGAAGGCCTGGCGACACTTAAAAAGAAAAAGCGTGTTACGGCCGAGCCGCTCAGCACAGATACAGCGGTCTACCTTCCATTTTATTACCAGGCGCAGGAGGAAGTGGTCCGGTCTATTCACAAACTGGCCGCTTCTCCGTTTATGAAGCTGCCTTTTGAAGTCGACCAGATCATTGCCGAAGTCGAGGCCGGGCTGGACATCCGGTTCTCTGACCAGCAGAAACTGGCCATCAAGGAGAGCTTCCTGAAAAAGATCGTCGTCATTACCGGCGGACCGGGCACAGGCAAAACAACCATCATCAAAGCCATCGTCACCATTTTTGAGAAGTGGGGGAGGAGGGTGATCCTCGCGGCGCCTACCGGAAGGGCGGCCAAGCGTTTGTCTGAAGCCACGGGCAGAGAGGCCAAGACGATCCACCGCACCCTTGAATTCAATCCCAAGATGGGTGTCTTCCGACGCAACGAGAAACATCCCTTAGTCGGCGATGCCATCATCATCGATGAGTTTTCGATGGTGGACCTCTCTCTGATGTATTCTCTAATCCGGGCAATCCCCGATCCCATGCGTCTGATCATCGTCGGTGATAAAGACCAGCTTCCGTCCTTAGGGCCGGGAACCCTGCTGCGGGATATCATTGAATCCCAGAGGGTTCAAGTTGTCCGGCTGGATGAGATTTTCCGTCAAGAAAAAGACAGCCTGATTGTGACCAATGCCCACCGCATCAACCAGGGGCAGCCCCTTGTTTTTCCTCGCCGGGATGAAAAGAACGCCGATTTTTATTTCATTCCACTGGAGGATGAAGTCAAGGTGTTTAAGACCATCATTAAGCTCTGCTGCTACAGCATTCCCCGCAAGCTGAACCTCCACCCATTGTCCCCTCAGATTCAGGTCATCAGTCCGATGTATAAAGGCTTTATCGGAGTGGATCGCTTGAACAGCGAGCTCCAGCAGCGGCTGAACCCTTATCATGAGGGACTCAAAGTCGGCAACCGCGAGATTCGGGTCCAGGACAAAGTCATGCAGGTCAGAAACAATTATGAGAAAGAAATTTTTAACGGCGATATCGGCATGGTGGTCCACATCGATAAGCAGAAGTATCGGATGATCGTTAATTTTGATGGGAGACCTCTGGTGTATGAAAAGGATGAGCTGGACGACATTACCCTGGCTTATGCCGTGTCTGTCCACAAGTCCCAGGGCAGCGAGTACCAGGCCGTGGTCATGCCCCTTCTGACCCAGCATTTCATTATGCTGCAGAGGAACCTGTTTTACACGGCATTGACCAGGGCCAAGAAGCTGAGCGTTATTGTCGGCTCCTTTAAAGCTCTTCACATTGCGATCAAGAGCGACAAGCCCATGAAAAGAAACAGCCTTATCAGGGAGAAACTCATCCAGGTGGACGGATCTCCTTTATCGTGATTCACCGTATTTGACTTTCCCTGATTCTTTTCTCTATGATGGACCAATGAGGAGGTCGGAATGAAAAAGCCATACCGCGGGGCAGTTCTCCTCGGCGTCTTCCTGGTCCTTGTTACGGCCGTACTTGCGGAGACGCTGGTGGTGAAGATTCAAACAACCCAGGTGAGAAGGAGTCCGCAATTTTTTTCACAGTCCCTGGTATCGATCAAGGCGGGAGACAGCCTGGAAAAGCTGGGCGAGAAGGACGGCTGGATCAATGTCAGGACATCGACCGGAGTCGTCGGCTGGGTTCATTCAAGTGCCGTCGAAGTCCGTAAGTTCAGCCTCCTGGCCGTGGACTCTAGCCTCAAGACCAAGGCGACGGCCGGTGAAGTCGCTCTGGCCGGCAAAGGATTCAACAAGCAGGTTGAAGAGAGCTACAAAGCCAAGCACGGCAAAGAGAACTTTGTCTGGGTGGATAAAATGCTCCAGGTGAAGGTCTCTTTGGCTCAGGTCGCGGAATTCCTCAGAAAAGGAAAGCTGGGCGAATTCAGAGGTTCAAAATGAAGGCCGCAAAGTGGACAGGTCTGGGGCTTTTTCTTCTGACCCTGGGAATATTTTTCACGGGATGTTCAGCCCTTCAGCAGGGAGCGGGAATCCTGGGTTCCATCGGAACAGGGAGCGCAGAAGAGAAGAGCTCGCTGGTGAAAGTGGGAAAGGCCATTCGCAGCTCTTTTTCCGAGATTACCGAAGAAGAGGAATTTTATATTGGGCGGGCTGTGGCCGCCATCATTCTTTCCAGATATTCAGTCTATAATAATAACGCTCTCACCCAGTATGTCAACATCGTAGGAAATTCTGTGGCTTGCTTTTCAGACCGGCCTGAAATTTATGCGGGCTATCATTTCTTGATTCTTGATTCCGAGGAAGTGAATGCACTGGCTGCGCCCGGCGGATTTGTTTTTATCACAAAAGGCCTGCTCCGCCGATGTCAGGATGAGGAGATGCTGGCTTCTATTCTGGCCCATGAGATCGGCCATATCTCAGCCAAACACGGCCTTCAGTCGATCAAAAAATCGCGTCTGGTGGACGCCTTTAAAATTATCGGCCAGGAAGCCGTTGAGCACTACGGTCCAGAGAAACTGGCCAAGCTCACAGATATGTTTGAAGGCGTGCTCGGGGATATCGTGGAAAAGCTCATTGAGCGGGGCTATGACCGGAAATACGAGTATGCGGCCGATATTCTTTCCGTCAAGTGTGCGGCGAAGACCGGATTCGATCCGAATGGAATCGTGGATTTTCTGCAAACAATGGTTGACGATTCTTCTCAGGCCTCCGGAAAAGGTTGGTTCAAAACCCACCCCACGCCTGCGCAGAGGATGGAACGGATTGAAAATGAGATCACCGCTTTACAGTCCGTGCCCAGGAAAGAAGATGTCAGAACGAAAAGATTCAGGCAATTTAGGAACCTTTTTAAATAGGAGAAGACGAGAAAAGCCATAGCCAGTGCAGCCGACAACTGAAGGAGCCCAGCTCGTTTTTTGGCTTCCTCTTAAGGTGGAGCTGTTCCTCTAACTTCGCGAAGTGGCATGAAGAATAAATTCATCAGGGGCATGCTGGCCGGCACGGCCGCCTTTCTCCTGGCTTTGATTCTCAACGGGCTGAGACCTTTCCGGCATCTCGAATGGAAAACGTGGGATGTGAGGCTGCAGGCTTTTTCCAGTCCCTCCAGAGCGGATCCGGATATTGTTCTTTTTTTGGTCGATCAGTACAGCCTTGATGTCTACGAGAAACAGCAGAGCCTCCCCTGGCCCTGGCCCAGAGAGATGTATGCGGCGGTTATCCGCTTTCTCCAGGCCGGCGGGGCCAAAGCCTGCTTTTTTGATATTTTTATGACCGAAGGCTCCCGCTACGGAGTGGAAGATGACCGGAGGCTGGCCGAAGCCATGCGAGAGGCCGGAAACGTCTTCTTACCCATTTTCTTGAGCGAGGAAGAAAAAGAAAGCGATGTGGCTTCGGTGAGGCTTTTGAGCCGCTTCGCTTTGAGCACGGAAACAGCTCCTTACGGGCCCGGCTTCTCTTTCAAGTCAGTCACCGTTCCTCTGGAAAGCTTATTTTTTTCAGCCAAAGGTATCGGGAATGTGCGGGTTCTTCCAGATGAGGACGGCGTCTATCGCCGGATGCCGCTCATTTTTTCCTATCAGAACCTTCTCCTGCCTTCTGTCGCTTTATCCGTGGTCCATTTTGTTGAGGGGGGCCAGAAAATCCAGAATATTCCCCTCGATGAATCCGGGCAGATGATTATCCGCTACCATGGACCGGCCGGCACTTACCGGACTTATTCAATCGCCGCCATTATTAATTCGTGGGCTCTCATGGAAGAAGGAAAAGCGCCGCAGATCTTCCCCCGGGAATTTGCTGGAAAGATTGTCCTTATCGGCCTGAGTGCGCCGGGGCTGTATGATTTGAAAACAAGCCCGCTCAGTGCCGTTATCCCCGGCGTAGAGATTCATGCTGCCGTCATGGATAATCTGCTCCACAGGGATTTCGTCCGGCGGCCTTCACGGCATTGGCTCTTGGGATTTGCCGTCTTCGTCGCCCTGCTCACGGGAATAGGAATTTCTTTTCTGCGTCAAATCTGGAAAATCATTCTGTTTTCCTTTTTTTGCATGGCTCTTCCCGTGGCCGCGGCCGGCCTGGCCTTCATTTCCGGCTGTTGGCTGGAGCTGATATTGCCGGAAATTTCAGTTTTGAGCGCCCTCATCGGCGCGTCCCTGTTGAATTACAGCGTCGAGGGAAAGCAGCGCCGTTTCATTAAAAATGTCTTTCGCCATTATTTGAGCCCGGATGTGATCGAGAGGATTATCGCGAATCCTTCTCTTCTCCGTCTCGGGGGGGAGCAGAGAACCATCACTTCCTTTTTTTCCGATGTGGCCGGTTTCACAACGATTTCAGAGAAATTATTGCCCGAGGAACTGGTCGGTCTCTTGAACGAGTATCTTTCGGAAATGACCGACATCATTCTGACCCAGGGAGGGACTCTGGATAAGTATGAAGGGGATGCCATCGTGGCTTTCTGGAATGCACCCCTCGACCAGCCTGACCACGCCCTTTTCGCCTGCCGGGCCGCGCTGGCCTGCCAGGAGAGGCTGGCCGAGCTGAAGGCGGATTTTCACCGGCGCTTCGGGATTGAGCTGGCCGTCCGCATCGGCCTCAATTCAGGGACCGCTGTCGTTGGAAATATGGGATCCAGCCGCCGCTTTGACTATACCGCCATGGGAGATGCAGTGAACCTGGCGGCGCGCCTTGAGAGCGCCTGCAAGCAGTATAAAGTCCCTATCCTGGCCGGAGAGGCGACCTATCAAGGAGTGAAAAGCAAAATTATTTTTCGTGAAGTGGACCGGCTGAGAGTGGTGGGCAAAAAAATACCCGTAAAAATATTTCAGGTCATCGGCGAAAAAGAAAAAGTCCCGGCCTCCGAGCAGGAGAAGATTCATATTTTTCATCAGGCTCTCGAAGCGTACCGGCGCCGCGACTGGGAAAAAGCCATCGGCCTGCTTAAACAGCTGGAGCCTGATCCGCTGGCCCAGCTCTACATCGCCCGCTGCGAGGGATTCCAGCAGAATCCCCCGCCTGATGAGTGGGATACAATTCATGACTCCAAAGAAAAATGAAGGAGAGCGTTTAAATGGAGCTTGAATTCTGGGGCGTCAGAGGGACCTGTCCTTCTTCAGGAAAGGAATTCCGGAAATACGGCGGCCATACTCCCTGCGCGTCTCTCATTTCCCGACAGGGCGCAATGATCATTGTGGACGCAGGGACAGGGATAAAAAACCTGGGGGAGAAACTTCTCCGGAGGAAAAGGGAGGGGCCGCTTTCCATTAGTTTTTTTCTGACGCACTTTCATCTCGACCATATCCTGGGACTTCCTTTCTTTGAGCCGCTTTATTCTTCCCGGGCGACACTGATGTTCTATGCGCCGGCCGAGCCGATGGTGATGGAAAAATACCTGAGCCGTTTAATGGCCGGCCGCTTGTTTCCGATTGAATTTAGCCAGACTCAGTCGAAGAAAATATTCAAAAAAATTAGTACAAAAAAAATTTTCATCGGAGGAATCCGGATTTCCTACTGCCCTCTCTTTCATCCCCAGGGGAGTGTGGCGTACAGATTTGAAGAGGAAGGGAAAGCGGTCGTTTGGGCTACGGATACGGAACATCCGGAAAGAGGAGTGGACGAGAGACTAGTGGCTCTGGCCCGTGGAGCATCCGGCCTGGTCTATGATGCGACGTTCACTCCCGAAGAGTATGATGCGGGAAAACGGGGCTGGGGACACAGCACCTGGCTTGAGGGGACAAAGGTGGCCAGGGCGGCAGGTGTGGAGAGACTCTTTCTCTCCCATTTCAACCCCGACCATTCTGACGGTCGGGTGGATGAGGCCCTCCGGCAGGCGCGAAAGAATTTTCCGCAAACACACGCGGCCCGCCCGGGATTGAAAATTGTCTTCTGAAGGGCATGCAATTCAATGGATAAAGGTGAACAGGTGAGGCCATGACAGCCAAGGCAAGTTTGTTTTCATCCGTGATTTATCAGGATCTGGTGATATTTCTTCTGGGCTTGATTGCCGCCATTGTTCTTTATTTTTTCTTCCGATTCCTCATCACCAGATTTCTGACATCCAGGGGAAAGGTTTCCGGAAATTTTTTAAGCCGGATCGCTCCGCCTGTGATTTTTTCCTTCATTGCTTTGATTCTTAAGGAAGTCTTGCCGGTCAGCCGTCAGTTCGCCCTCTACCTCGAAGCGGCGCTGCTTTTTTTTATCGGCTTCCTGTTCATCCGCCTGGCCGATGCGTCCGTTCTTCTCTTGTATTCCAGACGGCGCCGGCCTTTTCCGCTGCCCAGAGTCCTGCATGGAATCGTCCTGGCAGTCGTTTACCTTGTGATTCTCTTCGTTATTCTTAAGGAAATAATGAAGGTCAATCTCACTCCGTTCTTGGCCACATCCGCACTTTTAACCATGATTCTCGGCTTGGCATTCCAGGGAGTGCTCAGCAACATTCTCTCCGGGATGTCCCTTCATTTTACAAAATCGTTCAACCGCGGCGACTGGGTGGGCATCGGGACTCATGAAGGCGTTGTGATCGACACCAACTGGCGGGAGACCCGGATTCTGGACAGGTATTCCAATGTGGTCGTCATTCCCAATAATACTGTGGCGGCGGAAAAGATTACCAATTTCTCCCAGCCGGATAGAAAAACAGCATTGACTATTGTGTTCAAGGTGAGTTTCAATGCCCCGGCTGCGGACGTGTATGGCTCTCTTCTCGAAGCTGCCCGTGACTGTCCAGAAGTCCTTTCTTTGCCCGCCCCTCAGGCCTATATCACCGGATATGACGATTTCGGCGTTTCCTATACGCTGAAGTTCTGGATCAAAGATTTCGCCCGCAAACATCCGATTACAGGGGAAGTGGGAAGACTCATCTGGTACAAGCTGCGGAGAAAAAATATTGAGATATCGCTCCCCCTGAGCGATAAAGTCCGGGAGGTCCTTCAGGCTCGGGAGGTAAAGCCGGAGATTCGGAGGGGAAAAGAAAGGGAGGAGAGAGAGCCGGAGGAAAAGGATGAGACATACTCTGATTTGTTCCACTCCTCTTTCCTCAGGTTCCAGGAAGGAGAGAACGCCGGCAACCTGATGGTCCCGGAAGGTGAAATCCGGGAACTGGCCTCTCTGGTCCGCAGAGTCAAATATACAGCGGGGGAAATTCTCTTCAGGCAGGGGGAAAAGGGAACAAGCTGTTATATTGTGGCCAGGGGCCTTATCCGCGGGGAAATCATTTATGAAGAAAAAGCGACAAAGTATGTTTCTGAATTTAAGGTTGGCCCCGGAGGAATCTTCGGTGAGATGTCCCTTTTTTCAGGAATGCCGAGAACAGCCACAGGAATTGTGGAACAGGAGGCGGAACTCCTTGAGATTAAGGCCGAAGACTTTGCCGCTCTGCTCGGGCGAAATCCCCATTTGGCGGAAATCATCGCCGGAATCGTGAGCTCACGCAATCAGAAAAATAAAGAATTCCTGATGAAAATCAAGGAGCTCTCTGAAAAGGATGTGGCTCAGAGCTGCAGCAAAAAATCCATCCTGGAGTACTTAAAAAAGTTTGTCCTCGGTTTGAAGAAATAAAGGGCGCTTGTTCACATCTTCCACTGCGTTTGATAGCCATCTTATTGTACTCCATGGATTTCCATAACTGCATTTAAAAAAAAGGTTCTCTTCCATTCTGTGGGAGTGAGAAAGGAGATATCCGGAATGGCTGCGCTCCCCTTCAGGTTTATCACGCCGTTCCCTCTACGCTCCTGGAGGCGGCTGCGGAACTCGCTTCCAGAGAAGCTCAGACATCCTCGCCGCCCGGCAGAGCCGGGTTCCCTCCAGGAGCGTCTCGGGAAGGCTAAACCTTCAATAGTCGCTTTAGCCATTCCAGATATCTTCCTTAAATGAATCCACCCAAAATGGAAGAGAACCAAAAAAAGTAGGGAAACTTCTTTGATCGCTATAGATGAGCATCAAATTTAAGAAATTGAAAAATGCAAGGGACTGCGGTATAGTAAACAAACAATTTTAGATGTACCCCTGTAGCTCAGTTTGGATAGAGCAAGGGATTCCTAATCCCTGTGTCGCCGGTTCGAGTCCGGCCAGGGGTACTTCCTTTTTTCCCCTATAATCCCCATGAATTAAAGAAGATGGGGGATTCTATTAGATTCCATTTTTTTCCATCTAAATCCACCTAAATATGGCACAAATATGGCACAAATGAGAAAAACATGGCACAAATATGGCACAAATGAAAAGTGAGGTTGAAAGCGGAAGGATCAGAGACTGTTATAAGCTAATTCTGGCTTGTCTGAGATTATTATCAGCCTTGCATTTATAATCTTCAATCAATCCAGCATCAGCAAAGCTGTAATATTTCCCATTTCCTATGATTACATGGTCCAGGATTTGAATGCCCACGATTTCGCAGGCGGTAACTAGAATCCTCGTGATTTCCATGTCGCATTCTGAAGGCTCCGGATCACCTGAAGGATGGTTGTGGCAAATGATGATTGAGGACGCATTATGTACCACAGCCGAGCGGATAACATCGCGAGTATAGACAGCTGAGCTATCAATTGTTCCGATTGTATGAACGACGTAATCCAGCATACGGTTTTTTGTGTTGAGGAACAGGATAAAGAACATTTCTCGATCAGATTTCGCGAAGGTCTGCATGGTATCGTAGACGTCCTTGGATTGACGGAAGGTAGCCGGAAATTTCGGTTCGACGACTTCGAAAACATCAAATTTCATTCTTCCTTCTCCTTTGCGCTGAATCTTTCGCCAGTTAACTGCCGGCATCATTTCATCGCGAAATGTTCCCTAAGTGACAACTTCCGCCTTAGGAGCGAAAAAAAAGCTTTTTAAAAGAAGTAAGAGAAGGAAGATTGATATTAAGGAGATAAGGAGAACGGCTGCGGTGGGGCGGGATACCCCCCATGTGGGAATTTTGTCCTTGGGTGCAAATTGCCTATACAGGAGCTATCCCCAAAAAAATTTTTGGGAAAATTTTGGCATAAGCTCTTGCTTAAAATTTTTGGCTGATATTGCAATAGCAAAGTGTAAGGGACCACAATGAGGAGAAAACATGAAGTATCCCGAGAAAGAAGAGAGGATTTTCCCGATACCAGAGCTAAAGGAGATTCCGCCGAAAGAGGTCCTAGACCTTTACCTCAAGGAACAAAAGGGGAAGGACGCCGGTGATGAGATGCTTAACTGGCAAGGGTTGCTAATCGGTGCTTTCTTGTCTGATTTTCTACATCGGCACGGCTTCATTATTGCGAAGCGAAAATCCTGAGATCCCCCCAGAATGGCTCCTTTTTGCGACGGAGATCCGTCTAGCAGCTCTCGTTCCTCGGGGGGCAAGGCGCGAGTCGCCTATCTATACGACTAGAATAGCCTCTCCCGGGAGACGATGAATTATCTGGAGTTCTTCGCCTGGGTCACCTCGCATATTCCCGACAAGGGTCAAATGACCATCCGCTACTACGGCTTATGCAAAGCTCAGCATAAGCCGTATTATACTGAGTTATTATGGTAATTCGCTGATATTTTACCAGTTACGTTTACCTATACTCAGCATAATTACAGGCTCTCCAAGAAGGATAAAATGGAATCGCTCGCTTGATATCGCACGCTTTTCAAAGATAGATTCCCTGATGATTTCTTTTACTTGCATACTTTTTGCTGCTTTCCCATTTTTTCTATGAAAGATTATATTGATTATTATGCTGAGTTTGGAAAGGAGAAAAATAGATGCAGGCTTTTGAAATAGAAGGAATTATGAGGAATAGAAAATCCTAACTCAGCATAATTTTGAACACAGCATAATTTGGATTCTACGCCAACGCCTACCGAGGCAAGGTGCGTAAGGCAGAGCAAGTGGCCCATAAGTTTCTGATCATCGAGGAGGAATGTCCAAGGATTCCCCGCCGGGGCTGGGCTGAGATGATCCGAAAAGTTTATGAAGTCGACCCCTTGATCAGTCCCCAATGCCAAGGCAAAATGCGCATCATCGCCTTCCTCACCGACTATGCCGTGGTGGACCGCATCATCAACCACCTCAAGCTGACATTTGTGGCGGAGAGACCACCGCCGCCGCATATGGTCTCGCAGGAATTCTTGATGGACTCTGAGGCTCCGGCCGGTTGTTTCTCATAATCTTTCCTTTGACCAGAAGGAGAGGTCTGGCTGATTTTAGGCGCTTTTGGCATTCCCAACGACATCGAAGAGACATCCTCCGCCTCTTAACCCGTTCTTGACATCTTTTTGAGTCCTGTTTTATACTTCCTCACGATGGTTGAAGGGGTAAATGGACACAACAATTCTCACTCGACCAGCGAGGCCGAAAACCAATTTCTTATAAATAAAGCTGTGACTCTGTGACTCGATCAGAAGATAAATATTGGTGTGAGGGTGCACCTTTTACCTATATCCCACATATGGGCTTGTTTACTAGGAGCCTGCATTTCGACGCTTTTCTAGAAAAAACGCTCAATATCCACCACACTAAACGTTATAGAGCCACAAGTCTCTTGACAAGGCAAACCCCCTATGAATAAATAAAAGAAAAAAAGGAGACAGGTGGGCAAGAATCAAAGCAAAACACGTAAGGAATTTTTGCGTTTAAAAGTAGGAGGGGGTGAAAAATGGCTCTAAAAAAATGTAAAGAATGTGGTAAAGAAATAAGCGATTCAGCTAAAGCATGTCCGCATTGCGGAGCAACATCAACAGCAACGAAAATGCAAGAAATTGGATGCGCTATGACACTTTTAGGGGTTTTAATTTTAGTGATCGTAATAGCCGTTTTATCTTGTTAATAAAAGAGGGGACAACAATATGATTAGAACATGGAGTTTGATGGCCGTCATTATTGCCATGCTAATTGGCTGTAGTAGAGACACAGAAAATTCACAGACGAATATTCCAAACAATGTCACATACTCGATCATCAATTCAGATATTGTGCCAGTAGTTAAGCGGAGTCTTGAAGTTCGATTAAACATGGAGGTGTCCGAAGAGACTATCCGCGCCATTGCTCTCAAGCTGAAGGCTGAGGATTCGCGGACCTATGAACGTACGTTCATAACCTATTATCTTCCCGACATGAAAGTTGGAGCTGGTGCATGGGCAACAAGCCACTTTAACCCGGATCTCGAAGTTCGTATCTTGGGTTTATCAGTTGAAGAAAAAAAGGAACTCACAGCTACCGATCCTTTACCACAGGATCGCGAGATCATCGGTCGCTGGTTGGATGAAAGCACTTTTGGTGATGGCCTCATCACAATTTACCGAGAACAAGGAAAGCTATTTAGTGAAAGGAAATTTAAGGATGGTAGTATCCTAAAGGAAGAGCTGATTGAAAAGAAATCCTCAAAGGGACGTCGATTTGACAGGGCTAAAGAAACAAGATCTGGAGGAGATCATTGGGTCATAATCCCTAATGGTGACCTTCAGTTCTATGACAATGATGGGCTGTGGAAAACGGTCAAGAAAAAATAAATAATCACGTAAATAGGAGGGGCATTATAGGAAAAAAATAAAAGAAAAAAGTGTGCCATTGGCAATAGGCCTGCACCTCTAAGGAGGGAAAGAATTGATGCGTAGAATCAATAAAAAGGATTGGACTGTACGTTCTATTTAAAGATAGAAAAATTGTCTATGTTGGAAAAAGTGAATCTTGTTTAAGGAAAAGAATAAGAGCTCATACAAAAGATAAAATCAAGGACCGGTGGGACTCCTTCACATGGTTCATAACAAAAAGCTACTACACATCGGATTTAGAAGCTCTTCTACACAATATCTTCTATGATATAAGGGCCGTTACGCTAAATAAAATTAGAGCAGGATTTATTAATGCCAAGAAATATAGTTAAACTCCGCTAAAATCATTTGCGGATAAAAATATTCGGAAAACCCGATGTAGACTTAAATTTTTCTTATGATACTTACAAATAGGAGTTCCCAAGCGTGAGTAAATTAAAAAAAAGTGTTTACTCAATCCTTGAGCCCACCTTCAATGAAGGCCAATCTATTCAGAAGAAAGATTGGTTCGGGAAATTTATCATAGCGCTGATTGTGCTAAATATAGCAGCAGTTATTCTCTCAACAGTCGAACGGCTTGAACAGCAGTACTCAAGTTGTTTTTTTTACTTTGAAGTCTTCTCTGTAATAATTTTCACTATCGAATACTTCTTTCGGCTTTGGTCTTGCACGGTCAATGTGAAATATTCCCATCCTGTTATTGGAAGAATTAAATTTGCTATAACCCCACTTGCAGTAATTGATTTCTTGGCAATCCTTCCATTTTATCTACCCATGTTCATTCCTTTTGATTTGCGCTTTTTGCGGGCTTTGCGGCTATTCAGAATATTGCGCCTATTCAAAATGGGGAGATATTCAATCGCATTGAAAACTGTTGGAAATGTCTTCTCAGCAAAACGTGGGGAGTTACTTATTACTGTTTTTATCATCGGCATTCTGCTTATTCTTTCATCAAGTCTAATTTATTATGCCGAACGAGACGCCCAACCGGAGAGTTTTTCAAGCATTCCCGCATCTGTTTGGTGGAGCGTCGTCACCTTGACCACGGTGGGTTACGGCGATGTCTATCCCATGACATCGACAGGAAAGCTATTCGGAGCTGTTATTAGTTTTCTTGGGATAGGCCTTTTTGCTTTACCGGCCGGGATACTAATGAATCTCGCATAATATAGTGACAATTTGGTCAAAAAGAGAGGCCAGCATGGCTCAGGAAGGCAAAGGGCAGGGTCCGAGAGCGGCGCACTCGCTCCATACCGGAGCGAACGGCACGATCGACGCCCCCGAGATCTTCCGCACAGACGTTAGCCATTTCCTGCCCCTTTACATTTCCCCAGAGTGTCTCAAGGGGATTCAGTTCGGGCGCATATCCGGGCAGGCGCTCGACGCGGAGCCAACGGCGCTGCCTGCGCAGATATTCGGCCATGAGGAGGCTTTTATGCGACGGCAAGCCATCCCAGACCAGAACGACTTTCTGTCCGCGCAACTGGCGCCTGAACTCCTGGAGGAACGAGATCAGGCTTTCCGAGTTGTAGCTGCCGGGGCGAGTCTGAAAGTACAAACGGCACCGCCGCCCGTCCCAGCGGAAGCCCAGCGCGGCACAGACAGAAAGAGATTTCCAAGTGAACGCGTGGATCAAGACCGGCGTCTCTCCCCGTGGCGCCCAGGTCCTCCTCACCGAGGGGCGTTGGGAGACACCGCTTTCGTCTTCGAAGAAAATCCAGGCTTTCCGACGCCGAGCGTTTTTTTTACCACGGGCCATCTCCCCGAGATCCAGGAGCGGATCGCCTCGGGATTGCGTTCCCGAGCTTGCCGGGCAGGTCGCTGGAGGGACCAATCCATCGCCCCCAGGATCTTCCAAACATGACCAGGGTGGTAATGAACGCCGGTCAGTCGCTCGATGACCACGGCAACGCGAGGCAGAGTCCAGAGATCCGTGCCATATCCTTGGGCCCGCGCTCCTTGGCGCAAGGCCCGCTCGACACGCTGGCGTTGCGCGGCGCTCAGTTTCGGCTTACGGCCGGCCCGGCCGGCGCCTTGCAATGCAGCGGCCCCGCCGCGCTTCCACTCTTTGTGCCATCGACTGACGCTCTGTCGGCTTACCTGAAGGTGTCGAGCTATGGAGGCCAGGATCAACTGGCCCGCCGCGAACAGCCGCGCGGCACGCTTTCGACGCTGCTCCAAAGCCTTAAAATCTCGTCGCGGATGATATGGACTATGCATACCATCAGTATACTCTAATAATTCGAAAATGTCACTATATTATGCGAGGTTCATTAGGTGCGGGGTTTCTCGAAGAGATAAGAAGAAAGAAAAGCGAAATGAGATGCCCTCACTGTGGAGGAATCCTTGATTAATCAGTATTCAGAGACAATATTAGGATAAGCTTTCTATTGTTGATTTAATAAATGTGCCAAACAGATCCCGAAAATGTCTACAGATTCACTTTTTTCAAAACTTAGGAAATATCCTTTTTCTCTTCCTTCTTTGTAAAGCTCAATTCCATTGCCATAGCAATGATAAGATAAGATTTTATTTAAAGGGATGTTAAGAGGCTTGTTGCCAGGCTTTGGGTGTAAAAACAACCTTTGATTTGATAAAAAAACAATTCCTCTTGATGTTTCAACTATTCGGTCTTCTCTTTGTATGTGCCCTTTATGACTTCCAATTCTATAACGAAAGCCTTTTCCAAACGGAATACTGACGCCGTGCGATCCACCCTTATAGCCGAGACTCACAGATTTCATTTCACTAAGAATAGCATTGTCTGCATGGTGGAGAATCTCATTTTTTTTCAATACTGGCGGTGAACCACCCTCTATACTCAATTTCAGATTAGGAAGCTTGCCGTCTTTTTTTATGGAATTGATATAGATATAGGGTTTAATTCGTTCATCATATTTTATATCTTGGCTAGATAAGTAAAAGGCATTTTGAATATTTGACAGGATGTTAATTTCGTCTTCTCCGAGTTCTCCATTTTTTTTGAATGCATCAAAAAGGTCGTTATACAACTTAATTTGTGACTCCTTTTTATGCCTCATTAAGAGACTGGCTTGATCCTTGGTAAACTCTTTTTTCCTGATGATATCGGTTTTAATTGCCTCTCTTATTTCTTCTTGTTTTTTCTCTTCTTCTTCTTGTTTGGCACGACATTCCTTACAGACTGTAACCCATGATAGAAAAGGGAGTTTGCTCTTACATATTTCACAAAACTTAGCCATAACCCCTCCATTGTCGAATAAGTATTTTGGCCTTGTATGGTCTTCAAAAAATTATACACTTTCTGATGTTATTATGTCACATAAATTACATAAGAAATTCTGAGTATATGCCGAAAAGGACTGTACCTAAGCGGCTTTGACACCACAACCTCAAGAAAAGCATTAAGACTTTTGAGAGCTACATATTTGCTTCACAAACAACTGAATTCGAATACCTTTTAAGTACGGATAAAGGTTTTATTCCCTGGCACGCCTGTCTCAGGTTTCAGATAAAATAATTCCGCTTCTGGAGCAGTTTTATGAAAAAGAAAACGATGCTGAGTTTAAAATGAAAATTGGGATAATCATCGGATATGCCATGAAGGTGAGAGAAGTAGAAATCAGAGAGTGAGCAAGTCAAAAATGACTATCCCTTAATGCGTTCGCATCAGAATAACAGCTCCAGGCCGATGCCCGCCCAGAACGAATTCAAAGACAAGCCCATGATTTCTCCGGATGCGGTTGAGCCTGAGGAAATGTTCCTCCTCGCCCAACTTCCCTTTGTCCCGGCCAGGCAGTATTTCACATCCACGCTCAAGGACAAGTTTCCGGACAATAGATATCTCAACCCGGTCCCGACATGGAAGCCGACAGCGTCTTTGACCTCCTCACCTCTTTCCAGGCCGGCGGCATTCCAGGATTCGGCCGCCTCATTGTCCATGACGTATCGGGAAAGATAGAATCCCAAGCCGCCTTCTATGTAAGGGACAATTTTCTCTCCAAGCAAAATCTTGTACCGGATGCTAAGCTGCAGGGGAATGACGGAGATATTTCCCCGGCTGAGCGACTCGGCATCCCCTTCGACTGTGCTTCTGATAAATGCCAGGCAAATCATAGCCCAGGATTCCGAAGTTTGTCCAGGTGAAGGGGAGGTTCCATCCCAAAATTGCCATTAGGAAATTACCAACAGGGATAAAACC
>JBAVVD010000084.1:0-31318 GCA_049697115.1 Candidatus Aminicenantales bacterium | reverse complement strand
CGATCGCCCATATTACCGTGTTGCTTGTGGCACTGACTGCCCATCGGTTAGGCTTTTATGATAAAATACGCTACGTGAAATCATTTCTGCCAAACCTTGTTAAATAGGGGGTTTCGTGACGCCCTATGAAGATGAAGAATAGCGCTGAGCTGACCTATTACGCCATCAAGATGAACATCATTCTTTAGGCCTGACCCGCAGGCCCGCCGATAATTTTCTTCCCGACAGTTCTCCTAAAAGAACATGCCGGGAGAATCCCCTTTTGGGGGGAAAAAAAGAAAGGAAAATTCACCGGGAGATTCATCGAGAGGGGTGATTGACCCCTGGGGTGTTCTCGGAGAAAATAATAACGGATTTCAAAATAAGGAGGAGTCCTGAGAGCAGAGGACAATATCGAACATGATCAAAGTCCTTCTGGCGGATGACCACGCGATCGTGCGCGAAGGCCTGAAACGGATCCTATCCGAATATCCGGACCTAAACGTGGCGGCCGAAGCGGGCACGGGCGAAGAGGTCCTCAAGAAGATCAAAGAAAATCCCGTTGATGTGGTCGTCTTGGACATCTCACTCCCGGACAATAGCGGGCTTGAAATTCTCCAAAAGGTCAAAAAGATTAATCCTAAACTCCCGGTTCTCATTCTCAGCATGTACGAAGAGGAAAAATACGGCGTGCGTGCCTTTCAATACGGCGCGGCCGGCTATCTTTCCAAAAAAAGCGTCGCCCGCGACCTGATCGCGGCCATCCGGAAAGTGGCGACGGGCTCCAAATATTTGAATTCCTCAATCGTCGAAGTATTAGCGACTGCTCTGAAGGACAATCATAATCGAAGGAATCCGCATGAATCGCTCTCCGAGCGCGAATTTCAGGTAATGAGGATGATCGCCTCCGGAAAAACGATCACGAAAATTGCCAAAGAGCTGCGCCTAGCGGTCGGGACGATCGGCACATACCGCAGACGCATTCTGGAAAAAATGAACCTGGCCAGCAATGCCGATATTACCTATTACGCGGTTAAAGAGCGGCTGATTGATTAGCCCCCAAGCATAAAAAACCACCCCTTGATTCATCGAAAAGGGTAATGGAATTTTCTGTGGGCAATACTTATTATTGATTTGTAATGAAAGGCATCTCCATCCAGAGTGCCGCCAAAGTAGTGAAGGCGGGGAGCGATGAGTTCCTTCCTTCCTATTTTGGTAGCTCGATACCTTAAATGATTATGAGGACAGAGTTAAAGGAGAGAAGCCATGAGCCGGATCAAGTATAGCTCGCTTATTGTGGCGGCGATTTTCCTCTTGTCCGCCGTGGGATTTGGACAAGGATTGCAAGCAAAAAGGGAAATAACCTTTTCCGTGGTGGTGGCTCCCTATATCGAGATCATCACGGAGCCGATTGACTGGTCGCAGACGACTTCCGTGAATTTCGCCTATGCTAATTGTCCTTTCATGGCCACGATCGGCGGTGAAAATCCCGGAAAGAATCCCGCCTTGTCCAGGGTGACGTTTTCTTTTAACAATCGGGAACACGATTTTGTGGACTGGACCAATGACGTGACCGAATTTCCTGTCAGCCGGAGCTATTATGAAGCGCCCCATAACGGCCAAGTCAGACTGAATATTTACTTAAGAACGGGTGCTCCTGCAGGGCCGTCTCCGAAGCTGACGATAACTTTAACGCCGCTATAAATTTGTAATATAAAATAGAATCTTACGTAGTTGTTTTTCTCATAGAGAGGGGGACTTTTGTACATTTTTTTACTAAATTAGACAAAAGATATCGAGTTTTTCTGATAGAATTTTCTTCTTTCTTGTAATCTAATCTACCCATCATGCAAGCGACCTCCAAGGCGTTGTCATGATTTTAGGAACGTCCGAAGTAATTTTTGCTTTTTTTTGAGGAGGGGTGTTTTTCATTTTTTCAAAACCGAGAAATGGAAAAAATCAAATAAATATTTTTCCTATCAAAAATCCAGTTTTGAAGGAGGTGAGGAATTACTTGACTTTATAAGGAGAAATGGCGGATTTAGACCCTAGAGGGGGAAATGCTTGACAGTACCCAACCGAGAAATTCTAAAGTAACTCTAAGATTTGATTCGAAAAAGTGGAGGGTTTGTATGAAAAAAATGACTGAATTTCTCCGTGGTGGTCGGCAACTTCGAGAGGAAAAAAAGGGCCGAAATAATAATCAAGCTTGGGTTTTATTGGCCGTCTATTCGTTGTAAAACGAATAGGCAAAGCAAGAGGCAATCTGTCGCAAACGCGACATACAAAAAATGGAGGGGATTCATCATGAAAAGGTTTCTCATCTTTTTGGTCGCAATCGCGATGATCGCAGGTATGAGCTTCGCGCAAGGCGCTTCTCAGACCAGGACTTTGAATCTGAACGTCACGGTCCTGCCGTACGTCCAGCTGAACCTTGCCTATCCGGCAACGCTCGACTTCGGCACTATTTCGCCTCTGCAACTCGGCCCCAGTTCAGGGGAAGGATTTGAAGCAAGGGGCGCGGGATTCTGGGAATGGTTCCCTGAATTTGCATACGCGAACTGTCCTTACTCAATTACGCTTTCAGGGAATAACCTGGCCGGCGACGGGGTTCCGGTTTTCGCTCGTCAGGAAGTCGGCGAGACCCGTTACGATCGTCTCGTTACCGCTTTGACCTTTCACTTCACCAGCGACTATGCGGGCAGCATGCACGCCATGCAATACAATTCCACCTTTATTTATCCCAATCCCGGAACATGGAACATCACCTTGAACCGTCCAGTTCCTCACACCGGTGAGGTATTTATGAAACCACGTGTAGGTGTTCGTTTCCCGGCCATGACCCCCGACTTCGGCGTGAAAAACACCTGGGATCAATCTCCCGACGCAGGTCTTTACGAGGCGCAGGTCACGATCACCATCGCCGTTATCTGATCCTTCGGTGCACAGCGCCAGACGTTCTAACCCAGCTTGATTTTATTCGAAAGGGGGGTGACACGAGTCACCCCCATCTTTATCTGTAATGTAGTTTGCCTCACTTCCATAGGTCGAGGTCGAGATTAGATAAATTATAGATAAAGGTCTCCATATTTATGGAGCAAAGTTCTTTGAAATCTAAATAAGGAGTAAATAAGATGAAACGAAAGTTTTTTCTGATCTGTTGGGTTTTGGTTTTTTGCATTGCGGGATTTTCCCAGCAAGAAATCAAATTATCAGACATAAATAAGCCCGGAGAAAATGGAATTGTGGAACAACAGGGGATTGTGCTGGCAGAGAATTTACTTGGCCCGCACAAAGTGGTTTTTTCAGGCAATTCGCCTGGAAGCGTTATTCCTGTTTTATCCAAAGAAGAACAAGGAACATCAGGCGTAAAAAATTTTGACAAATTAGCAGTGTTGTTTTCTGGGAAAATTTATTCCCCGAATATGGCAGAGCCAATTTTATTTGAGAACAAAACGCCTGAGGAGCTTGTGCTTCTGGAAATTCCTGTTTTTCCGACAATTCTGGAACAGCCGTATGCTGTTTATCTGGACCTTGAAATCCAGGCAAGATCAAAAGCTGTTTCGGAAAAATTATCGGACGACAATGGAATTTATCAAGCTGTCCTGAATGTCAGTTTAATTAAAATCTGAGATGAGAAAAAAAATCGTTTTTGCGCTTTTCTTTCTGGTATTGGTGAATTTCGCCAGTGCTTTCAGGGTTACTCCGGCAAGATTGGATTTAACTATTAACAGAGGGACAACCCAAGAAGTTGTTCTGATTTTAATGGGAAGCAAATCCGTAAAACCGGAAACCTTGATGGTTTTTCCGACCGACATTTCAATGCTGCAAAATGGCAGTTTGAAATTTGATCGATTGGAAGGATTTAAGAATTCTGCTGTTCCTTGGATTAAACTTGAACAAACTAATTACACATTGCTTGAGAAACAAACAAAGGAATTGAAATTCAAGATTTCAGTTCCAATGAGTGCTGATCCAGGCGAGTATTATTCAGTGGTGATGGTTGAGCCAACCGAGTTTTCGGACATTAAAGCTAAAGACAAGCCGTTAGTGCTTCAAATGAAATCTCGGCTTGCTGTTGTGATTGTGATTGATGTTCCGGGAAGGATTTACGAGAAAAAAGGCGATGCGCTTTCTGCGAGCGTCCAAGAAGAAAATGGCAAGCTCAAGATTTTATCCACCTTTAATAATGCTGGAAATATCCATTTGGATGTTGCTGGCACGGCTTCAATCAGAAGCAAAGATGGGAAAACGAGATTCGGACAGGTCAAACTACTGGCAACGGGAAATCTAAAAGAAGAAGCATTTATTTTTCCCGGTAACATGAGGGACTTTGAAGGAGTAATGGATAAGCAATTGCCAAAAGGCGAATATGTGGTTGATGTTATGTTTGACTACGGCGCCAAAATTAAGAAGGCAATGGCCAGTTCTAATTTCTCAATCTTTCGCGAAACGAACGCGGATGAAAGTAAAGTTGAATTCCTGATTGTTGACAAAAAAATCGAAGTTCAAGTTCCGGTAGGAGCGCTAAGGACAAAGGTGGTTAAGATTTCAAATTCTGACTATCGAGTCATCAATGTTTCATTTGTCTCTGATTCGTGGGTTCAGGTTGAGCCACAAAGCTTTGCCTTAGAACCTGGTCAGGATAAAAATATAAAGCTGACGATTTCCAATGACGGCAAATCCCAAAAGGAAACGACAATTGTCGTAAAGCCCGATAGGGGAATGCCATCGGAAATCAAACTATCTTTGACTGAAAAGGCCAAAGCGCCTGAAAAATCCAAAAAAAGGAGTGGTTGATGAAAAATCTATGCAAAGGTCTCGTGTTCGTGGCATTGGCGATGATGTTGGTGGCTTGCGTAAGCAACAAACGCATCAATTTAAAATTCAAACCTTTGCCCATAAAGGATCAGCCCACGCTGACCAAGGAACAGCTTCGCGACATGTCCACAGTTGAAATGCAAGAAGCCCAAGAACGGCTTAAGCAAAATGCCAAGGACGAAGCCGAGCGGTTGAAAGATCAGCCCAAGGTTTCGAACGTTTTTGTAGACACAGACATCAGACAAGCATTGCTCGATGTTTCCACGCAAACGAAAACGAATATTATTGCGGACGAAAGCGTGCAGGGCATAGTATCGATGACTCTGGACAAGACGCCGATTGAAGTGGCGCTGAGGATGATTCTGCTTCCGGGCGGATACAAATTCTGTTATGTAAAAGAGCATAATTATTATCAGGTCGGAAAAGCCATTCCTGAAAGTTCGAGTTTTGACAAATTGTCATCGACCAAAGTTGTGAAAACAAATCAAGAAGCTCAAAAAGTAATGGAACAACTTTCAGATCACTACAAACCATACGTTTCTTTATCCAAGGATGGAAATAGTTTAACTCTCACGGGCCCGCAAGACATACTCGAACGATTGGAATGGGACATCGCCATGGTCGATAAGGCCAAACGCCAAATCGAAATCTCGGCGAGATTCGTCTTGGTCCAATGGGAGAAGGGAACCAATCTCGGTATGCAATGGGGCGACATCAACCTTGATGCAACCGGGGTGGGAAGTTTTGCCAAAGGATTGGCGTCTGGTTTTACCGGAAACTTTTCCGCGTCTCTACAGAATCTGCTTGAGACCAATGGTTATAAAGCCAGGGTGGACATCATAGCAGAGCCGCGCGTGGTTGTAGAAGACGGATCCGAGGGTGAAATTAAAATCACCCGCGAAGATCTTTTCTTGATTTTGTCCGGGGGCGGACAATTCTACAATTACTTTACCACCAAAGATGTGGAGACCGGCGTGATTATGAAAGTCAAACCTTTTATTTCGCGAGACGGCGTTCTACGTCTTGTGCTCAAGCCCGAAATCTCCGACATCATTGGAGAAAGGGAATTCAAAATAACCGGGAGCGGTTCGCAGAAGCTTCCGATTATCGCGCGCAGGTCCGAAACGACCACAGTGCGCGTGGAAAATGGCAAGACAATTGCCATTGGCGGACTTCTGATGCAGGAAAAGAGGACCAAGAGCAAGGGCATTCCCGGGCTCTCTTCTATTCCGGTTCTCGGAAGTTTTCTTTTGGGGGGACAGGAAAATTCCTCAAAAGATACGGAGTTGGTGATCTTTATCACTCCGCGCGTGATCTTTTAAAAAATAGGAGGGAATTTTTTGAAGTCTGCAGGGAGATTCGTCAGAGAGGAAAGAGAATTTAAATTTGGCGATAATGTCCAGAAATTGCCGATCATCAATAGAAGAACGGAAACAACGAGCGTTGTCGTTAAAAACGGAGAGACCGTAACGATCGGCGGGCTTATTATGCAAACCAGAAAGATAATTGATAAGCGATTGGGAGTGCCAATCATCGGAGGGATCCTTGCTTATATTCCAGTCCTCAATTTCTTTTTTAGGGGAGTGGAAAGCCTGGAAAAAGATTCAGAACTTGTGATTTTCATCACTCTCCGGATTATCGAATAGCTAATGCAAAGAGAAGCGAAAATCCAAAAAATTGTCTTAGGGCTATGATTAAAGTACTTGTTGTAGATGATTCTCCCCTCGTCCGGGACGGGCTCAAAAGAATCATCGCCGAGAGTTCAGATATGATCATCTCAGACGAGGCTGCCGAAGGACAGGAAATATTAAAGAAAATCGTGACGAACTGTTTCGATGTGATTCTCTGGGATATTCCCGTGCCTCTGGGAGATGCCCTGGATATTTTAAAACAGTTGAAATCTTTAAAACCTGGACTCCCTGTACTTATTCTCAGCAATAGCCCGGAGGAGCATTATGGCTTGAGATTTTTTAAAGCCGGCGCTTCGGGATACATGACAAAGGATATCGTGCCCGAAGAGCTAAAGTCGGCCATCCGAAGAGTCTGTGATAACAAACGGTACATCAGCTCAACGTTTGCCGAAAAATTAGTTTCGCGTCTTTCTGCCAATGGAAAAGACGTTCCGCACGGCTCTCTCTCCGACCGCGAATATCAGATCATGTGCCTGATCGCGTCGGGCAAAGCGACTAAAGAGATCGCCGCCGAGCTTTCCTTGAGCGTGAAAACGATCAGCACTTATCGAACGCGTATTCTGAAGAAAATGAAAATGAAAAACAATTCCGAAATCACCTATTATGCCGTAACGCAGGGGATATTGCTTTAAATCGATAAGGAATCGGAAGGTTGAAAAAGAATTTTATCTGCATTCTCGCAGTCATTGAGTTTGACCTTCGATTTTTTTATTTTATCCACTCTGACTTGTGTTCGGGTATGGCGAAGAATCTAAAGAATGGAGATAGTTCAATTGAGAGTCGAACTTCTGTAACTCATACCTGGGATTATTTTTTTCCTTAATAATAATTATGCCAATTATGTTTCCTTTAGAATCTATGTACGGTGGATTAAATAAATTATCGATTGAGAGATTTTTCATAAAATTCCCTTCAAAAGAAAAAAATACAAGATGGCGGCGCATAGGATCATACACCACGACCTCATTTTGGCTTGTAATCTGTACAGTATACGGATTTTCTAACTCTCCAGGTCCTTGTCCTCTTCTCCCTATTGTTCGAATGAAATTTCCATTTCTATCATATACTTTTACATCCCTTTCTTTTATATCTAACACATAAACTCGTTCTTCTTCATCAACCGCAATAGATATTATCATAGAAAACATAAATTCCTCTTGTCTATTTGCTTTTCCGATCGATAATTCTTCTTCCAAGTTAAATACATCTTTCATCCGAAAGTGGTCTATGCGGCCTATCTGGCCAATGCCCTGCGGCCGAAGCTGAAATTCGCCTCTGTCATCGGCTCTTACGGCTGGGCCAGCAAGGCTGTGGAAATGATCGCGGGTATGATTCCGGGTTTGAAAGTTGAGATTCTTTCGCCCGTAATCTGCAGGGGGTACCCCCGGAAAGAGGACTTTATGGCGCTTGAAAAATTGGCGGAAACGGTTGCCCGGAAACACAGGGAACTGGATTTAAAATAGGGGAGAGTCAGAAAAAACGAATTTCCTGTGGATGAGATGGAATTTTACTCGAACTTAAATCCTTTTTCCTGGAAGAGACGGAGGCAGGCGTCAACGATTGCGGAATCATAGAGAATGCCTCTGTTCTGGGAAATCTCCTCAAGAGCTTTTTCAATGCCCAGAGCCGGTCTGTAGGGGCGGTGAGAGGAAATGGCCTCGACGACATCGGCGACGGCAAGGATCTTAGCCTCCATCAGGATTGCATCGCCCTTCAAGCCTTTCGGGTAGCCGCTGCCATCGATCCGTTCATGGTGCTGGAGGATCATCTGAGCAATCGGCCATGGAAACTCGACATCTTTAATAAGATCATGTCCGATTTGAGAATGAGTCTTTACCAGATTGTACTCCGCATCTGTCAACTTGCGGGGAGTGGTTAAAATCTCAGTCGGGATGGAAATTTTACCCATGTCATGGACGACCCCGGCTATGCGGATTCCATCGATCTGGTTGTTGGAAAGCTGTATTTCTGTAGCGATCGCTCTGGCCAGGTCGGCCACCCGACGCTGATGACCTGAGGTATAAGGATCCCTGGCTTCCACAGCCAATACCATGACATCGATGATTGTGCCCGTGGCTTTCCGCAATCGTTCGAGGCTCTGCTTTAAGGTTTTCTCAGCGATCTTATGGACTGTGATATCCTCAAGAATCCCCTCGTAGGAGATGAGTGTTTCATCGGGTTGGCGGATGGCTCGGGCGCTGATTGCGGCCCAAAATGGAGCGCCATTTTTCCGGCGGAGTCTGATTTCAAAATTATTCAGGTTTCCCTGCAGGCTAATCAGTCTCTCAAATTCCCCGAATTTCTCGGGAATCCAGAAGTGATCCCGCCCGATGAGTATGCCGAAAGAGGTCAGCTCGAGTGCGGAGTTGTATCCGAGGAGCCGCGCCAGGGATGTGTTGGCCATCAGAAATCGACCATCGGGTGCAATCTGAAAAATGCCGATAAGGGCGCTGTTGACAATATTCGAGTATTTGTCCTGGGATTCCTTGAGGTCTTCTTCGGCTTTGGCCCGGGCAGTAATATCCCGTAAAAGAAGCACCGCACCCCCCTGTCCGCTCATCTCGCCGCTAATGATTTCAAGGGGAATGGGGCGGCCGTCTTTTTGCCTCCCCATGGCCGTGCCGATATGATAGCCTTCTTTCTCAAGAGCATTGTAAATTTCATGATGGCGTTCCGGGGAAGAGCGACGGTCGGAATAGAGCAATTCAGTTTTTTGATGGATGACTTCCTCGGGCGTATAGCCGAACATCCGCTGGACAGAGGGATTGACCATAAGAATGGTGCGGTTTTTGTCCACGACGAGCAATGCGTCCGGACTGATGCCATTGATGATATTTTCAAACGCCTTTTCTCGTCTGTAGGTCTGGCGCCAGCGCCGATATGTCACCAACAGCAATCCTGTGAGATAGAGAAAAATAAAGTTCGCGGCATATTCCACCGTCCGGAGAGAAACCAGTCCGACGATGGAATTATAGAGTGTCTGGCTTAAGCGAATGGAAACGTTTAAAAGTGCGACGATCAAACAAATGAGAGTGACCAGAAGAACGTCACGGATTTCCTTCGATCTTTTCCCTTTTAAAGGGATTGTATATTTCATCAGGTGTATCCGATTAATATTTTATATAAACCGGGTTATATTTTCCATCATATTTTTCGCCGCTTCCAGGAATCCTGCAACCGGAATGCGTGGAGGAAGCCCGATGATGGGGCTTCGATGAATTTGTCAGTAGTCGCGGACTATAATCTGCGATTTTTTCCATGGAACGGTTCAAGCCTGGGAAACTGTCGGATACTTATAATAGCGTGTGGCATTCCTCGATGAATTCTTTCACTGACTTGAGGCCGCCGGAGTTCAGGAGGTTTATCAGGTGGCTCCCGATGACAGCGATCTCCACCCGGCCCTTGAGCTGACCGATATGCTCAGCCGCCGAAATGCCGAAACCGGCGGCTCGAGGAAGGGATGTGTATTTTTTGACGCTTTCGAGGAAATCCAGGCCCTCTGACGCTATCGTTTTGACGGCTCCGGTCGTCCCAACTCTCAGCGTGATATAGACAAAGCCTTCTGCCATTTTCAACAGTCTCTTCAGCCTCTGTGTCGCCATTCCCGCAGAGAGAACTAAAATGCCGTAAAGGCTGTATTTTTTGACCAGTGTGTAATAATCACAGTTCCTTTCGTCAAACGGTAGATCCGGAAGGATCAGGCCGCTTACCCCGCATTCCGCACTTTCCGAAATAAATTTTTCCATGCCCATGGTGCAGACGATGTTGGCGTAGGTCATAATAAGAAGGGGAACAGGAACCGCTTTTTTCAATTCCCTGACCATATCCAAACAGCGGCGCGGTGTCATGCCGCTCTTCAAAGCCGCTGCGTTGGCGGCCATGATGGTGGGCCCATCGGCCAGGGGGTCTGAAAAGGGAATCTGAATTTCAATCATATCCGCGCCGCTTTCGGCCATGGCCACGATCAACTGTTCACTTGTTTGGAGGTCGGGATACCCGGCCAGAACATGCGTCATCAGCTTCAACTTTTTCTTTTGGGCCAGGGCGGCATCAATCGGATTGGCCATTCTTCACCTCACCCTTTAAAAAATTCATCCAGTTGGCGGGATCCAGTTCTCTGGCCGCTATAAACAGGTCTTTTTCTCCCCTTCCGGAGATATTCACGACCATGATCTCCCGCCTCGAAAAATTACCGGCAATTTTGAGCGCATAAGCCACTGCGTGGGCGGATTCCAGAGCGGGCAGAATTCCCTCTTCCCGGCAGAGAGTCTGAAAAGCCGAAAGGGCCTCCTCATCCGTGACGCTGTCAAAACAAATCCGCCCGGTATCATGAAGATCAGCCAGCTCCGGGCCGATACCGGCATAATCCAGCCCGGCGCTGATCGAGTGGGTCGGCAGAACTTGTCCTTCTTCATCGAGGATGAAATAAGACCTGTAGCCCTGCACAATCCCTTTTTTTGGATCTATACCGAAACGCACGGCGTTGTTCCCGTTGCCCGGGCCGCGGCCTCCGGCCTCAACGGCATACAGCCGGATATCCTTATTTTTGAGAAAAGGATAGAAAAGGCCGATGGAGTTAGAGCCGCCTCCCACACAGGCGACAAGGATATCCGGAAGGCGGCTTTCACATTCGCCCAATTGCGCCCTGACTTCGCGGCCGATGACGGACTGAAAATCCCGCACCATCACGGGGTAGGGAAACGGACCGAGGGTCGAGCCCAGCAGATAATGTGTTTCCTTGAGATGTTCAATCCAGTATTTTAAGGCCGCATTGACCGCATCCTTTAATGTCCGGGTGCCGTCCTTCACAGGAATGATCTCGGCTCCTGTCAATTTCATGAAAAAGACATTCGGATACTGTCTTTTCATGTCGACTTCACCCATAAAAATCCGGCATTTCAGGCCGAACCGGGCGGCGGCCGCAGCGGTGGCCAGACCGTGCTGCCCGGCTCCGGTCTCGGCAATCAGACAGGTCTTGCCCATCCGGCGGGCGAGCAGAGCTTGTCCAAGGACATTATTCATCTTGTGCGCGCCGGTATGGTTCAGCGACTCGAGTTTTAAATAGATCCGGCAGCCCTTGCCCCGCCGTGTCAGGTTCTCAGCCAAATAAAGGGGAGTGGGGCGGCCGGAATAATTCCTCATCAAGCCTTCCAGTTCCTGCTGGAATTTTCCGTTGTCCCTGTAAAAAAAATAAGCCTTCTCGAGCTCCTCGAGCGCCGGAATAAGCATTTCAGGGACAAAACGGCCCCCGTATTCGCCGAAATAGCGGCTCTTCGGAATTTTCAGTGAAGTCTTCATCTGGCCTCCTTTAACGCATGGATTTTCTGGAAAAAATCTTTCATTTTCTCAATGCTTTTTTTCCCGGGATATTCTTCGAGAGAGCTGCAGACATCCACGGCAAAAGGCTTCATCCGGATAATCTCCTCCACATTCAAAACAGATACGCCGCCGGCCACGATAATTCTTTTCCCGCTTTCCATCGCTTTCTCAAGGAGGACTCTGTCAATGGATTTTCCCGTTCCCCCATAAGAGTTTTCTGAAAAAGAATCCAGAAGAATCGTATCACACTCAAACCTCCGGATCTCATCGAGAAATGAGACATCTTTGACTCTGAGGGCTTTCCAGTAGGGGAGGGATAGCGTCCGGCAGTAGGCAGGGTCTTCATCTCCCTGAAGCTGAACGATATTCAGGCCGGCCGATTCGTGAATATTCTGAACTCTGGAAATCTCTTCGTTGACAAAAACGCCGACCCGGACCGGCGCAGTTTTTCCTTTTCCGATGAAATTCCGGACCGCCGCCGGATCGACAAACCGCGGAGATTTTTCGTAGAAGACGAATCCCGTGTAATCCGCTCCAAGGGCACAGGCCATCGTATAATCCAGTCCGTTCGTCAAGCCGCAGACTTTCAGTTTAACCATCCATGAGCTCCTTCAGGGCGGAGGCGACATCGTTCTGTTTCAGGAGATATTCGCCGATCAATACTCCGGAAAAACCTTCTTCTCTCAGCCTCCGGATCTGCCGGGGAGAATTTATTCCGGACTCGCTGATCACATGGATGCGGCCGGGGATCAATTTTTTCAGGCGAAGCGACGTCCGGAAATTCACTTCCAAGGTTTCGAGATTGCGGTTGTTGATTCCAATCATTCGCGGATCTGCGTCCAGTGCTTTCTCCAGGTCCTCCTCATCATGGACCTCGACCAGAGTCTCCAGACCGAGTGACCGGGCGGCTTCCATCATGGTTTTTAAATTCTCCCTGGACAGGCAGGCGGCGATCAGAAGGACAAAATCAGCCCCCAGGTTGTACGATTCGTAGACCTGGTAGGGATGAATCAGAAAGTCCTTGCGCAGAACCGGAAGCCCGACGCTGGATTTCACCCGGCTTAAATGCGCTTTCTCTCCGGAGAAATAATTTTTTTCCGTAATGACGGATATGGCTAAAGCGCCGGCCTCTTCATAAGAGAGGGCGAGGACAACCGGATCAAAATCTTCCCTGAGAACGCCTTTGGACGGCGAGCGTTTTTTAACCTCGGCAATCAAAGCAAATTTTTCGTCCAGCATTTGTAATACATCGGCCGGCTCCGGCCTTTCCTTGAGCGGGAAGCGGTCCGGCGAAAAAGAGAGAAAATTCGGCCGTTCCTCCGCGGCAATTCGGGCCGTGATCTCCTCCAGAAAATTCACAGGCCCTCCCGGATGGAAAAAGCGATCAAATCGTCCATTTTTCGAAGAGCCGCGCCCGAATCAATGGATTCTTCCGCCATCCGGAGAGCCTCGCTGAAGCTTCCGGCTTTTCCAGAAATGGAAATCGCCGCAGCCGCATTGATGACCGCGACATCCCTCTGAGGCCCTCTTTTTCCTTCCAGAATGGACATCACGATTTCACAATTGGCTTTCAGATCCCCGCCTTTCAAATCTTTGAGGCTGCAGCAGGAAAAACCGTAATCCTGAGGATTCAATACATAGGTCTTGATCCAGCCGTCATTCACCTCAACAACCTTTGTGGGACCGGTCAGGGTGATTTCGTCCAGCCCGTCGCATCCATGAACGACCATGGCCCGGCTCACGCCCAGGCGGATTAATGCGCGGGCCATTTTTTCCATGATGGATTCGCTGAAGACGCCGATGATCTGGCACTCCGCGCCGGCCGGGTTGGCCATCGGGCCAAGGATATTGAATACGGTCCGGATACCCATGTCGGTTCTGACCGGAACCGCATGTTTCATCGACAGATGGAGTTTGGGCGCAAAGAGGAAAGCGATGCCGATTTCTTCCAGGGCTTTTTCCATGACCTCGGAAGGGGCGGTGATATTGATTCCGAGCGCTTCCAGAAGGTCGGCGCTCCCGCAGCGGGACGTGACCGAGCGGTTGCCGTGCTTGGCCACAGAAACCCCTGCGCCGGCAGCGATAAAAGCGGCGCAGGTGGAGATATTGAAAGTCCCGCTCGCATCTCCTCCTGTGCCGCAGGTATCCACCACAATTCTTCCCTTGGGCTTGGCGATCTGGACGGCCTTTCTCCTCATGACTCTGGCAAATCCTGTCAGCTCCGATACCGACTCCCCTTTGACGCCCAGGGCCGTCAGGAAGGAGGCCATCTGGGCCGCTGTGGCCCTGCCCGATGTGATTTCTCCCATGACTTTTTCCGCTTCTCCTTCATCCAGGTCAGAACCGGCGTAGACCTTACGGATGGCGGACTGAATGAGAGAAGGATTGGGCCGGGGGCTCAAGAAATTGGCCAGAAGGTCAAGTCCGGACTCCGTTCCGATGGATTCCGGATGAAATTGAACTCCCTCCAGGCTATACATTTTGTGCCGGATTCCCATGATATCTCCCTCGTCGGTCCAGGCGGAGATTTCCAGTTCCTCAGGGAGCGAGGCTTTTTTGATCACCAGGGAATGGTACCGTATGGCCCGGAAGGGATTTTTTATTCCGCTGAAAATGCCGTTTCCGTCGTGGTAGATCTCCGACGATTTGCCGTGGAAGAGTTCGGGCGCCCGGACGATCTCTCCGCCAAACGCCTGGCCGATGCACTGGTGGCCGAGGCAGATGCCGAGAATGGGAATCTTTCCCTTGAAATGCCGGACAATTTCGACAGCCGTTCCGGCACTCTCAGGCCGGCCCGGCCCCGGAGAAATAATGATCTGCGAAGGCCCCCAGCGATGGACGTCTTCGAGGGTGACGGCGTTGTTTCTCTTGACGACCACATCGTGGCCGAGTCTCCGGACAAACTGAAAAATATTGTAGGTGAATGAATCAAAGTTATCGATGAGCAGAATCATGGCGTCCTCCTTATCCGGCGGCCTCCAGAGCTTTGATCAGGGCGCCGGCTTTATTGACGGTTTCCTCATACTCTTTTTCAGGCATTGAATCAGCGACGATGCCGGCCCCGGCCTGGACTGTGGCGGTTCCGTCTTTCAACACGATCGTCCGGATCGTGATGCAGGAATCGAGGTTGCCGTTAAATCCGAGATAGAAAATCATGCCGCCGTACGGACCTCTTTTTTCGGCCTCCATCTCGGCGATGATTTCCATGGCCCGTATCTTCGGCGCACCGGTCAGTGTCCCGGCCGGAAAGGCCGCCTGAATCACATCAAAGACATCAAACCTCTCATCGAGTTCCGCTTCCACCTTTGAGACAATGTGCATCACATGCGAATATCTTTCGACGCTCATGAAATCAACGACTTCAACGCTTCCGGGTGCAGCCACCCTTCCGAGGTCGTTCCGGGCGAGATCCACCAGCATGATATGCTCCGCCCTTTCTTTCGGGTCTTCCAGCAGTTCTCTCGCCAGCTCGCCGTCTTCGGCGAGGGACGTCCCTCTTCTCCGCGTCCCGGCGATCGGTTTGATCAAGAGTTCTCTGTTTTGAACCTTGACCATCACTTCAGGGGAGGAACCGATGAGACAGAAGTCCTCAAAATCCAGGAAGAAGAGGTAGGGCGAGGGATTGATCATTCTCAGCTTCTTGTAGATTTCAAAAGGATACGCTCCGGTCTTCACCGAGAATTTTTGCGAAATCACCACCTGGATGATTTCTCCCCGGCTGATGTAATCCCGGCATCTCTCCACATTGCGGAGAAAACGGTCTTTTTCCATGTTGGACTTGACGGCGAGCGTTCCCGATTTCTTGGATTTTTCCTTGAATGTCAGAGGTTGGGAGAGCCGGGCGGAGATTCCATCGATTTTTTGGACCGCCGATTCATATTCTTTCTCCGGACGGCCGCCCGGCAGAGTCGAAACAACGATAAACAGCGACCTTTTAACTGAGTCGTACACCAGAAGCACCTCGGGAATAACCATCATTCCATCGGGAATCCCCTCCGTATCTTCGGCCACTGGAATATCCTCAAAATAGCGGACGGTTTCATATCCCAGATACCCGATGGCGCCTCCATAAAAAGGAGGCAGGCCTTCGTAGGCGGGCGCTTTCCATTCCGAAAAGTATTTCCGGACTTCTTCCAGCGGATTGCGGAGTTCTTTCTGAATCCGGACTTCGTCCGGACCTCTATTCTCCACGATTTCAATGCGGGAACCGCGCAGGGTGATGGCGCTCTTTTTCCCAAGGCCCACCATGGAGAACCGGCCGACATTTTCTCCCCGTTCGATGGATTCCAGAAGGAATTTCGCCTGGACCTTCAGAAAAATCGAGAGGGGCGTTTCGAAATCCGCGATGACTTCCCTGTAGACCGGAATTGTTTTAAATGACTTTGCATCCTTGCAATATCGCTTTTGATCCGGGAAAACCATGTCCTCCTCCTTTCAGATAGTTTTGGTGCTTTCAAGCCGCAGTAAATCCGCCAGGACAACCGCCGCCGCAGCTTCCACGATGACCGGCACTCTCAGGGCAAAGCAGGTGTCGTGTCGGCCTTCGATTTTCATCTTTTCCCTCCGGCCGGTCCGCCGGTTAAAGGTATACTGAGGTCTGGGGATGCTTGATGTCGGCTTGACGGCCACCCGGAAAAAAAGCGGATTTCCGTTTGTCAGGCCGCCGTTGATTCCGCCGGCATGGTTGGTCTGGGTTTTCCCGCTGGAATCCAAAATCAGGTCATTATGCCGGCTTCCGGTCATCCGTGCCGCGGCAAAGCCGGATCCGAATTCAATACCCTTGATGCCGGGGATGGCGAAAACGACATGGGAAATCAACGACTCGGCGGCGTCAAAGAACGGCTCTCCGAGACCGACCGGCACATTGTCTGCCTCACACTCGATGAGGCCGCCGATCGAATCGTGGTCGGCAACCGCCTGTTCCACAGCCTTTTGGATGTCTTTTTTCCCTCCGGCTTCGACGGTTCTCGCCCGGATGGAGACCGGGGCGATGATTTTCTTGGCTATGACTCCGGCGGCCGTCAGACCAGCGGTCAGGCGGCCTGAAAAATGCCCCCCTCCCCGATAGTCGTGATATCCATGATATTTCCTCATCGCCGCAAAATCCGCATGTCCCGGCCTCGGGATATCCTCGAACGGACCGTAATCACGGCTTCGCGCATCCAGATTCCTGAATTCGATCAGGAGAGGTGCACCGGTCGTTTTCCCGCGGAAGAGGCCGCTCACGATCTGAGGGCGATCCGCTTCGATTCGGGCGGTCGTCCCTTTCGGCCCGCCTTTTCTTCGCGCGAGGTCTGTTTCGAAATCCTCAATCTTCAGAGGGAGGCCTGCCGGACAGCCGTCGATCAAAATTCCCAGGCGCTCCCCGTGGGATTCACCGTAAATATGGATTCTGAACAATCTGCCGAAGCTATTCATGGACCTTGCCTCCAATCCGCTTAAAATCTTCAAAAAAATCCGGATAGGATTTGGAAATACAGCCGGAATCTTTAATGGAAATTTCTCCTTTGGAGAGGATTCCGGCCACCGCGGCCGCCATGGCGATCCTGTGATCATGATGGGAGTCGACCATTCCGGCGGAAAGTATGCGGCCCTGAATCTCCAGCCAGTCTCCGGTTATTCGGATATCCGCGCCACAATGGGATAATTCTTTTTGGAGGACCTCCGCCCGGCGGCTCTCCTTAAAAGTAAGTCTTTCCACGCCTTTGATCCGGGTTTGGCCTTCGCAGCCGCAGGCCAGAACGGCCAGGGGAGGAATAAGGTCCGGGCAGTCCGTCGCATCAAAGGTAAAGGCCTTTAGGTAATTTTTTTCAACCTTGATCCCCTCCCTCTCCATTTTGAGTGAAGCGCCGGAGGCCTCCAGAGCTTCGAGAATTTTTCTGTCACCCTGTGCGGAGTCCATATTGAGCCCCTGTACGCAGACACTTCCGCCCAGGGCGCCGGCCACGAGCCAGAAAGAGGCTCCGCTCCAGTCCCCTTCAATCCTGTATTTTCCAATCCGGTATTTCTGATTTCCCTGGATGACGAATGTGTGATAGTTGTCATGAGTGATCCGGATTCCGAAATCCTCCATCATTTTCAAAGTGATGTCGATGTAGGGACGGCTCTTCAAATTCCGGACATGAATGACCGAGTCGCCGGCGACACACGGCAGGGCCAATAGAAGCCCGGAGAGAAATTGAGAAGTCACGGATCCGTCAACGACCGTGGTCCCGCTCCTCAGAGGCCCTTTCAGCTTCAGGGGAGGATACCCGTTGGCACTTTCGCAGTGAACACCGAGATCCCTGAGCGGATGCTCCACCATGGAAATCGGACGCTGGCAGAGCGTGCCCGTGCCTCGCAGGAGGAGCTCTTCCCGGCTGAGTGCGGCGATCGGAGAAAACATCCGGAGGCAGAGACCGGATTCCCCACAGTTGAGCTCCTTGGCCGCCGGCCAAATACCGCCTGTGATCCACAGCCTGTCCCCGGATCGGATAATCATTGCTCCCAGTTTCTCGGCCAGATCAAGCGCTGCCAGAGAATCATCACACTCAGAGGGATTGATGATTTCGGCGGCATCCTCTGAAAGACAGGAGGCCGCCACCGCCCTCTGCATGATGCTTTTAGACGGCGGGGCCGTTATTGTGCCGTTAATTTCCATAGGCCTGACGGATTTCATCGCAGATTTTTCTGGAAACCTCCTCTATTTTTTTCTCGCCGTTGACCAGAAGGTCGGCGGCGCAAAAATACGCATCTTTTCTCTTCCGGAACAGTTCTTCCGCTGATTTCAGGGAATGTTCATGATTCAACAGCGGACGTGGATCCCCTTCGGCCCGTTTGAGGCAGGTCGTTAAAGTTGAAAAAAGGAAAATCACAAGAGAACGCTCCTGTAAGAGCCGCCGATTTTCCGGATCCACCACAGCTCCTCCGCCGCAGGAAAACACGGTTCCCTTCATTTCCCCCAGTTTTTCAATCACCGCTTTTTCTTTGGCCCTGAAATAGGATTCCCCCTTTTTTTCAAATATCTTTTGAATTTCCATCCCTTCGTTGGTTTTTATCTCCGCGTCGGAATCAAAGAATTCCAAGTCCATTTTTTCGGCGAGTCGGCGTCCGACAGAAGTCTTCCCGCATCCCATAAAGCCAATCAGGGAAATGTTCGGCTTTATTTTCTCGCGGCCGGCTGCGTCAAGCGCTGCAAAGTCAATCTCGAACTTGCCGGCCGGCTCGCCTGTGAACAGGGCCCACGCCTCCAGCGCCTGATGCAAGAGCCATTCCTCTCCTTTGATCGTCGGACAGCCCGCGGATTCCGCCAATTCCAGAAGAGTTGGTTTTTTATAATTGGCTTCAAAGACGATGAGATTTTTCCTCAGCCAATCTCTGCGAACGCATTCAATTCCGGAAGGAATGGCCGAGATGAAGATATCGGCCTCGTGTAAAGCGTCTTTCAACAGCTCCCATCGGACCGCCCAACATCCCAATGCCTCCGCCGTTTTTCTGGCTTTTTCATATGTCCTGTTAAAAAGAATCACTTCGGCGCCTTTTTTTAAGAGCCCGAAGGCCGCTGAGGCGGCCGCTCCGCCGGCGCCGAGGACGACGCATTTTCGGCCGGCCAGAGGAATCCCTCTGCGCTCCAGAGCGTTCACAACTCCGGCGTGATCCGTATTGCATCCTTTCACGGAATCGCCCTGCCTGAGAATTGTGTTGACACTGCCCGTGAGGGCAGCGGCCTCATCAAGTGCCGCCAGATAGGGAACAATTTCTTTTTTATAAGGGGAGGTGATGTTCATTCCGCTGAATCCGAGTGCATTGAAGAAAAAGAGAACCTCGCCGCTCGAATCAGCCGCCACTCTGGTGTAGGCGGCCTCGGCTGAAGAGGTTTTAATCAATTGGGCGAAAATGAGCGGGCTTTTGCTGTGGAGCACAGGGGAGCCGCAGACGCCGAAAAGTTTCATTTTCTCCGCTCCTGCAAAAGAGTCCAAATTTTTTCCAGACTTCTCTTATCCATCTGGCCCTCGGCGGTCTCATATCCTTTTTTGAGAGAGGCGAAAGTGAAAGGCGCGCCGAGAAGGACGGCCGCCACACGGGTGATTTTCCCCTTTTTACCCAGGCCCAGGGCCAGGATCTTTCCCTGCTTCGCATATTCATTCCCATACAGAGAAAGGATTTTCACGGTGTCAAAGTTGGAATTCACTTTGCAAACAATCTTGGCGATATCCGCGCCCGAGCGAAAACATTTCCTGACTTTCCCTGCCAGTACTCTCTCTGAGGGTGTATTTTGAAAATTATGATAGGACAGGATAATCCGGCAGCCCTTCAGACGGGCGTCTTTTATGATTGCGCTTTTGAAAGCCGGCAGAGATTCGATCTCCAGGTCGACATATCTGGCTCCGGCATGAACGGCGTCCAGAAGATATTGTTTGCGTTCAGCTTCAGAGTGAGAGCCCGGCCGGCAGGTAGCGATCAGATTTTTCGGCAGGGCGAAGATTTTCCGGACCTGCTCCCTGCTGAAACGGGCCTGGTCCAGCCGGATTTCCGCCCAATCCAGATTTTTCAATATTCTCCGGCATTCGGAAAAATCAGAAATGCCGAGACTCACACAGATCATGAATCGCCTCCTCCAGGTCTGCGAAAGGCATTCTCTGAATGAATGCTTCGCCGATGGATTTCAAAAGAATAAAATCAATCATAGGGCCCTCCCGTTTTTTGTCCGTGCGAACGGCCCTTAAAATCCTTTTTGGATCGAGCCCGATGCCGACAGGCAGCCGGAATTTTTGAAGGAGCTGCCTGATCCGGACGGCCTCGGATTCGGCCATCATCCCCCTGCGGACGGAAATACCGGAAGCATTGACCATTCCGATGCTTACGGCTTCTCCATGGGTGAGGCCGTAACTTTTTTCAAAGGCGTGGGCCAATGTATGGCCTAAATTGAGTTTTTTCCTCTCTTTTTTGTCTTGCTCATCCTTCCGGACAATGGCTGTTTTTATCTCCACGGTCTCGCCAATGATTCTCCCGAGACAATCCCTTTCAAACTCGATGGCTTTGGCCCAATTTGTTTCCAGAAATTCGAACAACTCCCGGCTGGCGATCAGAGCGCTTTTGATGATTTCAGAGAAGCCAATCATCCGCTCTTTGCGCGGCAGCGTCTTCAGCAGGGAGAAGTCATTAAGGACAAAACAGGGCTGGCGGATGACTCCGACCATGTTCTTGAAACCGGAAAGGTTCACCCCGTTCTTCCCCCCGATGGCTGCATCGACCTGGGCCAGAAGGGTGGTGGGAATGAAGCCGAACTCCAGCCCTCTCATAAAAGTCGAGGCGGCGAAACCGGTGATATCACAGACCACACCTCCGCCAATCCCGATAATGAAGGAAGAGCGGTCCGCTCCGCAGCCGAGAAGCCGTTTGTAAATGGATTCAACGGTTTTCAGATTCTTGACCGTCTCGCCCGTCCGGAGAATGATGACCTCTGCGGCTGGAGGAAAACGCCGGTGGTGATACCGGTGGACATTTTCATCGGTCACGATCACTGTCTTTGCCGCCTCTCCAGCAGTGGGGAGTTGACGGACAGAGCCGTTCACAATAATCTGAGAGCTTCCTGTCCGGCCGCATAAATGAATTATTTTTTCCATTTCTTAGCTCGACGAAGAAACCATGAAGTTTCTTAATTCCAGAATTCTTTCTGCCGCGCGGGTGAACAGCTCCGGAGACATCGCCTGTTCTTTATCGCTGAGCGCTTCCTCCGGATTGCAGTGGACTTCGATGATGAGGCCGTCCGCCCCGGCCGCCACAGCCGCGAGGCTCATGGGCACGATTAAAGTCAACCTTCCCGTTCCATGTGAAGGATCAACGATCACGGGCAGATGCGTCACCTCTTTCACGGCAGGCACAATGCTGAGATCGAGCGTATTCCGGGTATAGGTTTCAAATGTCCGGATTCCTCTCTCGCAGAGGATGACTCCGGGATTTCCTTCAGCCAGGATGTATTCGGCGCAGTTGAGCCATTCCGCCATGGTCGAGTACATGCCTCTTTTGAGAAGGACCGGTTTCCCAATTTTCCCGACCTCCTTTAACAGTGAAAAATTTTGCATGTTCCGCGCCCCGATCTGGAGAACGTCGGCGAATTCACTGACCCAGCCCGCGTCCCTGGGATCAACGACCTCGGTGACGATGGGGAGGCCGGTCTCCTCCTTGGCCCGGGCAAGAATTTTCAGCCCTTTGATCCCAAGTCCCTGGAAGGAATACGGAGAAGTCCTTGGTTTAAAAGCGCCGCCTCTGAGCATATTGGCTCCGGCATTTTTGACCGCCCGGGCGGTCAGGATCGTCTGCTTCTCGGTTTCCACGCTGCAGGGGCCGGCGATCAGCGCAAAATCCTTGCCCACATGGATTCCGCCGACATTCACCAGCGTCCGGATGTGTCGGGCGCTCGCAAGTGAATAAAGTTTGGTCTCCTTCATTTTAATCTCCTTTGAATGGCTGCCCTCCCCTGGGATGCGCATTTCTCAGAGTCAGAATGTGTTCTGCAGATTTTTTTCTCCCGGATTGAAATTCTTAAAATGATTTCAAGAGAAATCAGATTTGAATTGAAAAAAGGAAAAAAAGGCGGATGTTAGACTTATTGGGCGGCGGGAACCGCCCAAAAATACCAGAAATAATGGGAAGAGAAAAAGGATACCGCTTCGGGAACTGCTCGGCACAATCCTTTTTCCTGGTGCATATCCGCTTTATACATAAAGTCACTCAGGCTGTCAAGACAAATAAGATGGCATTTTAGATCATGGTATTCCTAAGATCCAAATTTGCTGTGAGAGGGAGGAGAATTTTCAGCCTTCTGTCGGATTGAGAGGGAGGCCGATCGTTGCTCTATTTGATTAAATATCAATGTGTTACAAAATAATTAAATTATTCCTATTGATTTCATAGAAAAAGTAGTATAATAAATAAAAGCCCTGCTGCGCTGGCTGGGCAGGGTAACTACCCTCCTTTTCCCCCCTTTTAGTTGAGTTCCCTGAATACAGCCAGCATTTTCTTTCAACGAGCCGGCGAACCCTCTCTCAATATTGTGTCTACTTCCAGTATCTTGAGATAAACCGTTCCACTTCAGGAATACCGCCTTGGTAGATGAGATAGCCGTTGTGCGGCTCCCTCTCTGTGATTTCGCCGGCGATGGAGGTAAGCATGAGCTTCTTGACTTTCTCGAGGTTTTTCGTCTGACCGAGAGCCCAACCGAGCTTTACGTAAGCCACCTCAGGAAGCATATTGGCCGCGGGAACCACCCCCAGCTCCATGATATCCCGACCCGTGTCATAGACATACATCTGGACATAACCCCAGAGGGTCTGTACGGTCATATACGTTGCTACGCCCTTTTCGTGGGCTTTCTTGAGCGCAGGATAGAGAAGCTTGTTGACATGACCCAATCCTGTGCCGGCAATGACGATGCCCCTGTATCCGTTGTCGATGAGCGCCTCGATGATATCGGGCTTCATGTTGGGATAGTAGTAGACGATGGACACCTTTTCCTCAAAGGCCGTATTGATGGTGACGTTCCGGTCACGGCGCCTTCTCTTGTAGTCATCCCGCAAGGGAATGATTGAATTTCTGTCCACCATGGCCAGAGGGACGTCGCCTATGGTGCGGAAGGTGGAACGGTAGGAAGAGTGCATTTTTCTGACCCGGGTTCCCCGGTGAAGGAGGTCATACTGGTCGCTTGTCGGACCGAACATGCAGACCATGACTTCAGCGATATCACTCTCTGCAGCGGTCTTGGTGGCGTCGGTGAGATTGATGGCCGCATCCGATGAAGGACGGTCGCTGGAACGCTGCGAACCGACCATGACGATGGGGACAGGAGAATCTTGAATCATAAAAGAGAGAATGGCGGCAGTGTGGTGCATGGTATCTGTCCCGTGCCCGATGACAATTCCCTGCACTCCTTTCCGGATTTCCCGGCCGACGGCTTTCGCTGTTCCCACCCACTGTTCAGGTCCCATGTTTTCGCTGAATACTCCGTAAAGTTTTTCGGTCTCCAGGTTGCAGATGTCGGCCAGCTCGGGCACAGAGCCGTAAAGTTCGCCCGGAGTAAAGGCCGGAATGACCGCCCCGGTTCTGTAATCGAGACGGCTCGCAATCGTTCCGCCTGTTCCAAAGAGCTTGACTCTGGGTTTTTTGGGATCGTAGGGAAATTCTTTCTCCGGAATCTTGTAGTGCGCCTCTTTGTATCCAAGCTCATGGATCTGCTGGACTGTATCGGCAGAGATGCCCACGTTGTAGCCGTTCCGGAGCTTGAGGACGATGTGTTTATCGTCGTCCGTCTCCGAACGGGGCAGGATAATCCCTGTAAATTTCCCCCTGGTGGTTTCCACCTCGACATCGCTCCATACGCGCACTCTCCATTCTTTGAGAAGCGAAAGCGCGCCTCCTCGATATCCTTTGTAGATGTCATTCATGGCCTTTTCTCGCCTCCGAAAGCTTGAGCCGTTGACGCAGCTTCTCTGCAACAATTTGTCCGCTGGCCTTTCCTCTCAATTCCGCCATGAGCACTCCCATCCAATACCGGAGGCTCTTTTCGGGGTTGTTGAACGGGATGTCCGGATGAGCGGTAACAGCGTCATTGACGATGCGGCTGAGATCCGCCTCCTCAATCTTGCGTAAGCCCAGCTTCTGGATGGCTTTTGCGGCCCCGGTCGGTTGTGCGGCCATCGTGTGAAGGACGGCCGGAAACGCTTCCTTTGTGAATGCGCCGCGACTGTACCGCCGGAAAAGATCAAACAGACTGTCCTCCGTCAGATTCGAAACCACCGCTCTTTTCCGCTTCAGGTGTTTCAGAGTCTGGCAGAGCGCCACGGCGACAATGGACGGTTTAACAGGAAGCTGTTTAACTATCCTTTGAAAAAGCAGTGCCCATGCGTCTGTCGTCAACTCTTTCCTGAGTTCTGCGGAGAGGTCGAGCTTCGTGTAGTAGTCCCTTCTCTGCCAGGGTGTCAGTGGAAGTCGGCTCTTGGCTTTCTCAATCCGCTCCTCTTGAAGGGGCACAGGCGGGAGATCTGTGTCGGGATACATCCGGTTCGGCCCCGGCAGAATTCTTTCAAAACCGTTGATGCCCGAGCCGAATGCCTGCCGGGTTTCATTAGGAATTCCCTCGGCGGCTTCTCCGGCGCGGATAATGACCTCGCCGACCGCAGTCTCGGAATCTGCGGCATCTCCCCATACAAGGACAATGGAATCTTCCCGCCGGCTTCCGAGCGCGGCGCGGATTTTTTTCCATTCTGAGGAGCGGAGAGGATTGTCCTTCATCTCGCTGTGAACCGAGTTTGGCCGCTCGTCCAGGCAGGCAATGACCCGGATCCTGTCGGAAACCTCAGAAAAAAAGTCTCTTCCAGGCTGGAGCGGAAAGGTTAAGATGTTCCTGAAACCGCAAAGATTGACTCCCATCACCCGCCAGCCTTTCTCCACAGCCCTGCGGATGGGATTGAAGTCTGTCGGCTTCAGGAGGTCGGTGACTTCCAGAGCGGATGTCCGGAGCGATTTTCCGGTGATTCCCCTATGGCGCAGTTCTTCTCTCAGCTCGAGAAGATTGCACTGCCTTAAGGCCTCAAAGTGGGTGAGACGGGGGATTGAAGGAATCCGCGGCACTCCTTTAATCTCCACGCGTGTTCCCCCCTCAACGCTCACATTGACGTCCTGTCGGGCCCGTCCAATGCCTCTACGGACCTTTCCGGTGCACCGGACCAGCTCTCTCAGGAGTTCGGCGACCTCAGCCACTTCCCATGGGGCTTTCATGTCGGGATAGGTCACTGTTTCGATGAGGGGAACGCTCAACCGGTCGGTTTTATAGACCCTGCGGTGGCCTCTGTCACTCACCTCTCGGCAGGCGTCCTCTTCGAGCCCCAACTGCCGGATACGGATGCGTCTTTTCTTATAAGGCACCCAGCCGTCGACGCCCAGGATAGTTGTCCGCTGAAATCCGGCGGGAATACTGCCGTCCAGGTACTGTTTCCTGGCGATATGCAGTTCCCCCACAATGTTACAGTTGAGAAGCAGGGCCACCTCAAGGGCGATATCCAGCGCCTCCTCGTTCAGCTCGAAAGGAGGCGTATCGTCCATTTCATAGGTGCAGACGTTGTATTTGTTCAGTTGATAGACAATTTCTTTTCGCGTTTTGAATTCCATAAGCGCGGTGCCGTCATATTCCCCGAGCTCCGAGAGCGTCGGCCGCATGTGCCGCAGCACCTCGGCATGGTAGTCCTCATAGTAATCTCCGGCGGGACAGCGGCAGAAGAGCTTCTTTGCGGTCTTGAGCTGCTGGTGGATTTCGAGGCCCGACTTGAAGCCCATCTCCCCATAGTCACGTTCCTTGAGTGCGCCGTAATCAACGATCCTTGGCATGATGGGTCCTCGTCAGTCGGTGAGATGATAGGAATTTCACTGCAAACCGCATAAGGAGGAATTATATGGGGATTGGCTCGTTCAATCAATACTCATCTGAAGGATAGGGGGCATGCCCGAATTCCGGGTATTGGATTTTAAGGAAGAGATCGGATTTTCTTTCCAAAGAGGACTGGAAATAAAGGAATAACACTCATTGATGCGGGATGTAGAATGGGGTGAGTGAGGGGTCTCGAACCCCCAACCTTCGGATCCACAGTCCGATGCTCTAACCAGTTGAGCTACACTCACCGCCTGTTGATGGGAAGGAAATTTTCGCATCTCTCTGAGTTATTGTCAATATACACTGGCCAATTGACACGGCAGCCGCATTCAATAATAATAAAAAAAATGAAGCGAAAAATTTCTTGGATTTCAATACTGGCAGTACTGGCGGCCATTTTTCCGTTGAATCCAGGCTGCAAGAAAAGGGAACAAATCCCCAACATAAAACAAAATGAGACTTTCAATCTGCTGCTCATTACTATCGATGCAATGAGGGCCGATCGCATCGGTGCATTTGGTTTCACAAACGCCCTCACTCCCAACATCGACCGGATGGCAGAAAACGGAGTGATGTTCAGGAACTGTTATGCACCTGTGCCGCAGAGCCTTCCCTCGCACTGCACTATTTTTACAGGCAGGGAGCCCATGGCCCACCAGGTGCGCAACAACGGCATGGATCATCTGCCTGAGAGCGAAGCCACTTGGGCGGAAGTGATGAAAAACTACGGTTACGAGACCTATGCTCTGGTTTCCTCTTATATGCTGCATTCCAAATTCGGGCTGAAACAGGGCTTTGATACGTTTGACGATTCGCTCAGATACGACCAGATCATCCATAATGCCGGCACGGCTATTGCCGCAGACAGCGTTTTTAGCCGATTTCAATCCTGGCTTGAACAAAGGCCCTCTAGAAAATTTTTTGCATGGGTCAATTTCAGCGATCCCAGGGCTCCCTATGCGCCTCCTCAGGAATATGCGGGGATGTTTGAAAGAGATCCATACAGCGGTGAAGTGGCCAATGTCGATCATTTTATCGGAGAGATGGTGCACGCTCTGGAGGCGAGAGGACTCTTGGATCGGACGGTAATTGTGGTTGCGGGAAGCTGCGGAGAAGCTTTTTTCGAACACCGTGAATGGGGCCACGGCCTTTTTGGCTATGAAGAAACATTGAAGGTGCCCCTGATTCTCTACAATCCCTTAGTATTTGCAGAAAAACAGGCCCTCGAATGCCGGGTGAGGCTGCTGGATCTCATGCCCTCTGTGCTGCAGCTTTTCAATCTGGGTTGTCCCGCCGGAGTTCAAGGGAAGAGTGTATTGCCTCTGCTGTCAACAAAAAGTCAGGAGCGGGAAACGGATCGGCCGGTGTATTTTGAGAGCATGCTGGGATTTGCGGAGAGGGGCTTTGCGCCATTGACCGGAATCATCAGTGACAATTTCAAATTCATCTCTCTACCGGAGGCCGAACTGTACGATTTGAAAACGGACCCCGCGGAACTTGAAAATCTGGCTCTGAAGAAAATTGATTTGGCAGAGAAAATGGATGCCCGGCTGCAGAGCTATATAGTCGATCACGCGGAAAATAAAATGAAATCCCTCGGAGAGACAGTGAAAAGCCGGAAGGAGAGCCCGGCCATTGATCCAAAAAAGGGAATCGCCGCTCTCGAGCGGATACGAAAAGTGGGACAATTGGTCTATTCGGATCAATTGGATGAAGCAGAAAAAGAGCTGCAGCGCATCCGGCGCGATTATGCGGATTGGACATTGCCGGAGGTGTACGATTCTCTCTATCTGATTTATCAGAAAAAAAATAGTCCCAGCCAGATCGAAGAAATTTTGAAACAAGCGATTGAAAAATATCCGGAGGAGAGCCGCTTCGGGCTCTCCCTGGCACAGATTTTTACCGATACCGGCCGGTTGAAGGAAGCGGAAAAAATCTGTATCGGGGAACTGGCAAGAGATTCCCGTATGAGCCAGACACATATCTTCCTGGGGAAAATTTACCAGAAAATGGGCGAGGCCAGGCGGGCCCTCGCGCACTTTGAAAAAGCCCTGGAACAGGAATCCCTGAATGTCCTGCTGCAAGTGGAATGCGCTTCCCAGTTGGCAGAACTTGGAGAAAAGGACAGGTCGCTGGCGATCCTGAAAAATCTGTTACAAAGCCGCTCCCTGGTTGCTGACCCTGGAAGTGCCAATATCCGAGCGAGCATCGGGGGGCTGCTGACAAAACTCGGCGAATTTGAGATGGCCAATACATTGCTGCTGGATATTGTGGCCGGTGGCCAAGGCAACAGCATGGTCTGGACTCAAATCGGATTGGGATACTTCAACAAAGGGAATCTGGAAAAAGCCCTGGAATCATTTAATAAAGCCCTCTCTCTGGATCCGCATAATTCCCTGGCCCTGAGCAGTATGGGGACTTTCAACCTCGCTCTTTTCAGGATGCAAAAACGAAATGATCAGCTGGAAAGGGCCATCGCGTATTATACTCAGGCCTGGGAAGCCTCACCGCGAATGGTGGCCGCCGTCAATGGACTCGGAGTGGCTTTGAAGTATGCCGGCGAATATGAGAAAGCCATTGCCTGCTGGAAACAGGCCTTGCAGATTGATCCTGGATTCACAAATACGTACTTCAACCTGGGAATCACCCTGCTTGAAACCGGCCGCCGGCAAGAAGCATTCAAATACCTGAGTATTTGCCGGGAAAAGTATTCGGACAGGCTGAGCGCTAATGAGAAACAACAGCTGGACACTCTGATCGCAGAAACGAAGAAATGAGAAAACACCCTCAGCTGCGCCTCTGGGCATCCCGTCTCTTGATCTATATCCTGATCCCACTGATTCTCCTGGGTATGCTGGAGTTGGGATTGCAGATATTCGGATACGGTTTTAATCCTTCTCCGATGATCCCCTACGACTGGAACGGCCGCCGGACCTATTGCGACAATCACAAATTCCCCTGGCGCTTTTTCTCGCCCAATATCTCCAGGGATTTCGATCCATTTATATTCCTCGATCAAAAACCCGCCAATACATATCGGATTTTCATATTGGGCGGCTCTGCGGCACAGGGAGTTCCCGACAGCGCATTTGCCTTTGGACGCATTCTGAAGGTCATGCTGCAGGAAGCGTTCCCTTGGATCCAATTTGAGGTAATCAATACCGCCCTTACGGCAGTCAATTCCCATGTGGTTTTGCCTGTCGCCAGGGAGTGTATCCGGCATCAGGCCGACCTGCTGATCGTTTACATGGGCAACAACGAAGTTGTGGGACCGTACGGCCCCGGAACCGTGTTTGCCTCCTTCTACTCCAGTTTGACGCTCGTCCGGATCAATATTTCCCTGAAAACCCTGCGCCTGGGGCAGCTTTTAAGCCGGCTGGTACAGGTTTCAGTCTTCAAAAAAAATGCGCCTCGTGTCTGGCTCGGGATGGAAATGTTTCTGGAGAGACAAATACGAGCCGATGACCGCCGATTGAAATCGGTCTACCGCCACTTTCAAAGCAATCTTGAGGATATCGGCCGCACGGCCGTCCGCAATGGTTCAGCGCTTATTTTGTGCACGGTGGCCGCCAATCTGAAAGACTGTCCGCCGTTCGCCTCTCTGCACCGCAAGGATTTATCCGCCGAGCTCCGGGAGGAATGGGAAGATTCATACCGCAAAGGAATTGCCAAAGAAACTGCCGCTGATTACGCGGATGCCCTGCAACCGTATCTATCCGCTTCGCGGATCGATGACCGCTTTGCCGATTTGCATTTTCGGCTGGGACGCTGTTTTTGGCGGCTGGAAGATTATGAAAGCGCCCTCGGTTCATTCCTCAAAGCAAAGGAGCTTGATACCCTGCGTTTTCGGGCGGATGAAGGAATCAACCGTCAGGTCCGGGAAACAGCCGCCGGACAGGAAGCCAGAGGCATTTATCTTGCGGATATAGAAAAGGTTTTGACAGCCGAATCTGACCATGGAATCCCCGGGGAAGAATTTTTTTATGACCACGTGCACATGAATTTCAGCGGCAATTATCTGGTGGCCTGCACTCTGTTTGACCGGATCAAATCCCTGCTGCCGGAGAACGCTAAAAAAATCAACAACGCCGTGGTTTGTGCGCCGAGAGCAGAAATATGTGCAGAAAAACTGGCTTATTCCGATTGGGACCGCTACTGTATGACCGACGAGATGTTGAATGCGTACATCAAAAAAGCACCGTTCACCAACCAGCTTTATCATGCGGAGCAGGTGGCCCAATTGGAACAGGAGCTGGACGATCAGAAAGCCCGCCTTACGGTTGACGCTCTGCAGAAATCCGCGGAGCAGTACAAACGCGCCATCGGCCAATCGCCCCAGGATTGGTGGCTGCACTGGAAATATGCCCAATTGCTCGCCGAGGGTTTAAATAAAGATCAGGAAGCCCTGGTCCATTTCAAGGCGGTTACGGAATTGGTGCCGCACTCGTTCAGGGGATATTCTGGAATAGGATTCATCCGGCAACGGCTGGGAGATGCGGATGGAGCCATCGATGCCTGTTTAAAAGCACTGGCCATTGATCCCACGAAAACCGAAGTCGAAAACACGCTGGCTATGGCCTATATGATGAAGGGATGGCGGGACAAGGCGGAAGCCCTGCTCAAGAGAGTCATGGAGCTTCGCCCCCACTATGTCGCGGCGTATTTGAATCTGGCCATGTTGTATGCCAGAAGCAACCGGCTCAAAGACGCCGTGGAAATTTGCCGTCGCGGTTTAAAAGCTGAGCCCGATTCCATGAATTTGTATGTGGCCATGGCTGAATATCTCAGCCAAATGGGGCAACCGGACGAAGCCATTGCGGAATTGAAGAAAGCGCTGCGCATCGATCTCCAAAATGAGATGGTGAATCAGAAACTGAACGAAATTTTATGGAAAAAAATAACGAAAAAAGAGCCCTGATACTCCGTGCTGACTCCGGCCGCCAGGAGGGCCGTCGGCTCAAGAATGAAGGGGAAGTGCAACCCAAAATTGCCATTAGGAAATTACCAACAGGGATAAAACCTCATTGAGGGTATAGAAAGCGGTTGTGCAGCATGCTTTTCGACAAAAAGGTACAGCCCGATTTTCACTCTTGACCCACAGTTC
>JBAVVD010000083.1:0-48349 GCA_049697115.1 Candidatus Aminicenantales bacterium | reverse complement strand
TTGAACTGTGGGTCAAGAGTGAAAATCGGGCTGTACCTTTTTGTCGAAAAGCATGCTGCACAACCGCTTTCTATACCCTCAATGAGGTTTTATCCCTGTTGGTAATTTCCTAATGGCAATTTTGGGTAAAAGGTTAACCTTCCATTTTTCGAAGAAGATAAGTATAATTTTAGGACTTAAGACCTGAGGAGAGATCGCCATGAAAAACCCGGTCCGAATAATCAATTCAAGTGAGGAAATGCATGACCTTCTCAATATTGCTCTGGCGCATGAATGGGCCGTCAGTTTCGAATACATCATCCACGCCTACTCCATGCCCAAAGGGAAATTTTTCTATGGCGACCCCTTCATGAAGGAGAAAACCGATATCCGGGCCCAGACCATCCAGATCGGAATCGATGAGATGTATCATACGCTCCAATTGGGAATCATCATCACACAGATGAACGGGGAACCTTCCTTCAAGACGGACGAAGTCATTCGCTATCCCCGGATTGTGGATAACCTGAAGCGGGACAAAATGACAGAAGACATGGTGACCGACCTCTACCAGACCGCTAAAATCCAAGAGGGGACTTTCCCGAAAACCCGGAATATGCTCCTCAACATATCCTATGACGAAGTCCGTCACTCCCGGCAATTTCAGGCGATGATCGCCACTCTGGAAAAGGGAGGGAACGGAGACGCACCGTGTTTCCAGGCCAACCCGGAAATCGACGGCCGTGAAGATGTTCAGCTCCTCCATGAGATTATGCGTCATGAAAACGAACTCATGCATCGTTATTTAAAATATGTGATGCTCTTCAGCGAACATCAGGATTTGACCCAGCGCCTGTTAAAAAATTCAATCAACCACATGCGGCACTGGGATAAAAACTCGGGCCTTTTAATTAAGATGGGAACAGTCCTCCGGATCGAAAACGCTGTGAAAGACAAAGAAGGAAAAGAAACAAGCCTCAATCCCATGCCGACGTCTTATGAAGGGCAGGACCGGCTCTCCGCTCTGGAAACACTGCTCCCTGCCGAGAAGACTCTCATTGACAAATACGAAAAACTGGTATCCCTTGTCCCTGAAGGAGAGATCCGGGACGAGCTCAAGCTCCATCTGGCTCTTAAAAGAGAACATGCATTCACCCAGGAGTGGCTGCTTCGCAACGTCCGCCAGATCAAGGGCTTGGCCTGAGGATAAAAGCTGACTCAAGGGAGGTGGCCATGAAAAAAATAATCACCCAGATCACACAGTTTCAATATTTTTATCCCTATACGGTTGCCCTCGTCGGCGCCCGTTCGGGAGGCCAAACTAATTTCATGAGCTGCGCCTGGCACACAGCTCTCTCTTTCAATCCCCCTCTGTTTGGCGTTCTGATTTCAAAAAAACGCTTCACCCACGGGATCATATCGGAAGCGCGGGAGTTTACTGTCAATTTCCTTAGTTTTGAATCTGTCAAACTCTCGGCCCTCATGGGAAGAAAATCGGGCCGCGAGATGGACAAACTCGAGACGTTTCAGGTTAAGCTCGCTCCCTCCAAGGTCATTCATTCCCCCATTATTAAAGAAGCCTATGTTTCTTTTGAATGCAAACTGGCCGAGTCCAGGCCCTATGGCGACCATGAGCTGTTTGTCGGTGAAGTGCTGGCCATTCATGAAGAGGAAAAGAGTTTCAACGCCGAGGGAATTCTGAATGTCGGAAAAACCCATCCCCTTCTCTATCTTGGGAGCGATTTCTATGTCACCCTCAATCCCGATACTCTGAAACATGTTCTGCCAGAAACATAACTCCGCATAGGGACGCTTCTCCAAATGTCATCCGGAGGAATGGTGGTCCGGCCAGTCCCTGTGGGCTCTCGACCAAACTCACCCGCCCCCAAGGTCTTCAAACACAAAGGGACCATCCGGATCTCATCCTCATGTTCTATCGACAAATTGGGGTTGACAAGGAAGCATCTCCAAAACCGTGAAAAATATGAGGTCATTTGGCCAGCGGTATGCGGTTTGAAGGCACGCAGGCTTTGGCCCAGCGCGCCAAAGCCGCTCGATTCAGTCGTCGCTCTCCCTTCTCTTAGGTCAGGGAACCGTGCCCGCTCCTCCTTCATACGGCCTTCTTCACCGCATACCCCTGGCCTTTCAGATATCACGGTTTTGGAGATGCTTACGGTTGACAATGAGAATTTGAAAAGTACAATGGGAATGAATATAATAGAAAATCCCTGATGAAAACCGCGCTCCGGATAGAAAACCTTCAGAAATCCTTCCCCGTCGGTTTCATCCCCCAAAAAAAGAAAATCCTGAATGGAATTTCTCTGTCCGTCAATGAGGGCGAGATCTTCGGTTATCTCGGCCCCAATGGTGCCGGAAAGACGACCACCCTGAAATGCACTCTGGGCTTGATCTTCCCCGATGAAGGGAAAATCGAAATCTTCAACCAGTCCCATCTTTCCCCTAAAGCCAGAGAAAGAGTCGGTTTCCTTCCCGAAAATCCCTATTTCTATGACTACCTGACAGCCAAAGAATTCCTGGATTTCTACGGTCGGCTCTTTCTTCTGAAAAAAAATATCCGCGAAGAAAGAATCCTCGAACTTCTGAAGCTGGTCGGCCTGGAGACGGTTCCCAACCTCCAGCTTCGCAAATTTTCCAGAGGGATGCTCCAGCGGATCGGCCTGGCTCAGGCTCTGATCAACGCGCCTTCGCTCGTACTTCTCGATGAACCGCTGGGAGGTCTCGATCCGCTCGGAAGGAAAGAAATCCGCGACGTCATCATCCGTCTCAGAGAAGAGGGGAAGACCGTCTTTCTCTCTTCCCATATCCTTCAGGACATTGAAATGATCTGCGACCGGGTGGCGATAATCGTCAACGGCCAAATCATCAGCCAGGGAGCTCTGGCGGATTTGATTTCGGAAAAAATCCTATTTACCGAACTGACCATCTCCGGAATCGAGAAAGAAGTGCTCTCCGGAATCGGGGAATGCCTCTCCATCCACAGCGGACGGACGCTCCTCAAGGTCTTCGACGAAGAAAAAATCAGCTCGATTCTGAACCTGGTCGAAAAGAGAAAAGGAAAGATTCATTCCCTTATCCCACGGACACAGACTCTGGAAGATTTGTTTGTGGACATGGTCAAGCAAAGATGATGAAGATTAAAGTGATCGCCCTGAACACCTTCAAGGAAGCCATCCGGGACCGAATCCTCTATATCCTCCTCTTTTTTGCCGCCACATCCATTGTCTTCGCCCGGGTTCTCGCTCTTCTCACTGTCGGCGACAGAATTAAAATCATCAAAGATGTCGGCCTGGCCGCACTCTCTTTATTCGGAGCCCTGATGGCCATCCTCATCGGGACAGGTCTGGTCTATAAAGAAATCGAAAAGCGGACCATTTATACACTGCTGGCCAAGCCGATCCACCGCCACGAGTTTTTACTCGGAAAATTCTTCGGGCTCGTGTTAACCCTTCTGGTGATGCTCTGCATGATGAGTTTCATTTTCCTGGCCCTCGTTTTTTTTCACTCGTCCAAGCTGGAATGGACAATGCTTCTGGCCATTTTCTTCATCTTCCTCGAATTGGTCCTCCTCACATCTGTGGCCATTCTTTTCTCCAGTTTTTCCACGCCCATACTGAGCTCCCTCTTCTCTCTTTGCTTCTATCTCATCGGCCATTCCTCTTGGGGGCTCGAACTCCTCATAAAAAAAACAAAATCCGGCCTGGTCAAAATTCTTCTCCAAATCCTTTATATACTCCTTCCCGATCTTGAAAATTTTAATCTCAAAACAGAAGTGGTCCATCAACTGCCTATCTCTGGCGATTCCCTCCTTTATACGGTCCTCTATGGCCTTGTTTATACTCTATTCATCCTGAGTCTGGCGGTCCTGGTTTTTCGCCGAAGGGATTTCATTTAGCCGATGAGAAAGAAATTTTCGCTTTCCCTCATCATTCTCCTGGCCTGCCTTTCCTTCATGGGTCTCAGGATCAAGATGGAACACATACCGCGCCAAAAAATTCCCGGTTCGAGCATCATTTACATCCCTTCAGGAAAATACCTGAAACTGGCCGCTTTCGGATATTCCTCGCTGCTGGCCGATCTGGTCTTTCTCTGGGCCATCCAATATTACGGAGATTACTCTATTCCTGATCGATTTCGCTATTTTGAGCATATTTTTATGATCATCTCAGAGCTGGATCCACGCTATATCGATTCCTATCAAGTCGGGGCCCTGATCGCCCTGTACGATGCCAAAGATGTCCATCTGGCCCTCAAGCTCTTTGACCTGGGACTCGCCAAAAATCCGGATATGTGGATCTTCCCTCTGGAGGCCGGCCACTACGCCCAGATGTATATAAAAGATTATGACCTGGCCAGAGACTATTATAAGAAAGCCATGGAAATCGAAGGGGCTCCCGCTATCGCCCAAAGGCTCTATGCCAATGCCGCTTTTAAAACTATGGACTACCGGACCGCCTGGGAAACCTGGATAGAGATTTACAGAACTTCTCAGGATGAACAGGTCAAGAAGATCGCTTCCAATCACCTCTACCAGGTAAAAGCGGCGGTGGACATCCGGGCCATCAAAACCGCCCTCCAACAATTCAGGGAGAAGTTCAGGCGAAATCCCTCGGAGCTGGCCCAACTTGTGCGTGCCGGATTTCTGCCGTCTCTGTTCAAGGACTTTGACGGCAGGGATTATTTATACGACCCTCAGACAGGAGAAGTGACTCCCCCGATTATCCCATGGAAAAGATAATGATTATCATCCTCTTCGGGCTTGCCTGGGGAAGCTTTCTGAATGTCGTCATTTACCGCCTTCCCCGCAGGATAAGCCTTCTCTCTCCTCCTTCTTCCTGTCCCTTCTGTCACAAAAGAATAAAATTCTACGACAATATCCCTCTCCTTTCTTTCCTCATCCTCCGCGGCAAATGCCGCCACTGCGGAAAACGGATATCCCTGACCTATCTTCTCGTCGAGCTCATCACCCCCCTGAGCTTTCTTCTCCTCTACAGCCAGTATTCCCTCCATTTGCATTTCTTCGCTTCCTGCCTGTTCATAAGCGCACTGATTGTCCTCAGCTTTATTGATTTCTATCACAAGCTCCTGCCCGATAAAATCACTCTGCCGATGCTCTCCCTGAGCCTTGTCTATTCTTTCTTCCGCGAAGACATAAAATTTCTCCAGGCCCTGCTCGGGGCGGCAGTGGGAGCCGGCTTCCTGCTTGGCGTGTACGGAGCTTATTATTGGCTGCGGAAGAAAGAGGGGCTGGGTCTTGGCGATGTGACAATGATGCTTATGGTTGGCGCTTACCTCGGTTGGGTCAGAACTCTGATAACTCTGATCCTGGCTTCTCTGGCCGGAGCCCTGGTGGGCATGTTTTTTATTGTTTTCAGAAAAAAAGGCCTGCAGTACTCTCTGCCCTACGGCTCCTTTCTGGCACCGGCGGCATTTGTTTCTCTCCTCTGGGGAGAGGTCATCCTTACCGCCTATTTGAGTCTATTCAAAAATTTCTAGCCTATCAGAATTTCTTCTGCAACGATTTCAACACATAAGATTGACTCTTCACGCTATATTTCTTCCAGATCGCCAGAGCCTCATCATAATGGATGCCCGACTGAGAAGATACCGTGAGATAGCGGCCGACGAGCGATCCATAAAAATCATGATTGGCGTTATAATCGATATGAGCCGCCGGGGCATAGATCACGCCGTAAAAGTCCGTATTGGACCTCCAGACCATCGTGTGGAATTCGGATGTTCCCAGGATCGCCAACTTCTTCGGGTTCTGAGTCAGATTATGAATGGCCGAATGGCTGTGCTGCTCAAAAATGCCGCTGCCCAGGACGATTTCCACATCGGAGCCGGGAGTGATATTCATTTGGGAATTGCCGCTCATTAAAAAAGGCCCCTTAATATAAAGCATGACTTTCCCCGAGATGGAAACGGCCGTATTCGAATCCATAATGAACGATGAATATTGGCCGCTCTCACGGATTTCCACTTCAGAGCTGCCGGCGGCCAGACGGAAATGGCCCCTCTCCGGGAGAGATGCGGGAGGTTCATAAACCGGAAGCCGCTTGGGCTGTTCCAGCGCGGTCCAGACGCCGGTGATCCGGGCGTTATTCTTCAGTTGGACCACTATTTGAGGATCGGTCTGATAGCCGGTAATAACATTGCCGTTCACGACCGTATTGTTTAACAGAGCCACGTTCCCTCTGTCTGTGGCATTAGTTCCCACATCGCCGTAGGATCCTGGATGCAGGGGATCATAGGAACCGAGGAGTGAATTGTAGCTGTCCGTATGGACATTTCCATGCAAATTAAATCCTTTGTCCCCGAAAATGCCGAAATTAAAAAAGGATTCGAATCCATGCGCCAGAACCGCTTTAACCGTCCGGTCCACTTTCTTTTTTCCCTCGCGAACGCTTCCCCTGGCAATCACCACTGGATTTTCGCTTCTGGGATTCAAGACTTTGATCTCGACATCACCGATGTCATTCCCGCTGGACGCCCGAAAGGAAGAAAGGACGATCGATCTCTCTGTTTGGTCGCCGGCCCAGGAGGAAATGTCGCCGTGGTTGACTTCCCAGATCGCTCTCTCCACGCCCGCTTCAGCCAGATTGAGTGCGGCCAGGGACCTGTAAGATTTTTCCGTTAATCGAAATTTGGCGGTCAGATGAATCAAGAAGGGCACGGTCAGGAGAAAAAAAATAGAGATGAAGAGAACGACCAGGAATAAAATAACTCCCTTCTCTCTATTTTTAAATATACTTCTCATTCAATAATGAATATGAATGAAAAGACACTCCTCGTCAATCCCCTCAAAAGATGGATTGAAGGGGGATTTATTTAACCCCTCATTTTACTCTTTCTGGCTTGATGCGGACTAATCTTTATGATCTGGCCGGAAAAGCTCTGTTTCAGTCTCAGAATTTCTCCTGCCAGGACTTGACCATATAAGTGGTGCTCCCAGACCCTCCTCCACCGCCGCCACTCAAGCCCTGGAGTCCTTCATCATACGTGACCTGAACATTGCGGCTCAAGTAAACCTCTCTGGCATAGAGGGCGCCGTAGAAATCAAAATCCCGCGAAAGGGTCACACTGGCTTTGGGCATGTAGATCGCGCCGTAGAATGTCGTCCGGCAGGCGAACGTGATGTCTCCCGTGAGATTGTCTGTCCCGTAGAAGATGAGCCGCGTGGCATCCTCAGAGGCGTTATTGATGGAACATCTGTTGTCCAGAGTCATGGAGCTGTTGATGTAAACAGTCAAACGGCAGCCGTCGAGAACCTGGAGAGTGGTGTCCCGGCCCAGGGAAAGACTCTCCGCATAAATGACGACGTCTCCGCTGACAATAACCGTTCCGGACCCGGAGACGGAAAAAAACGGATACTGGCCCGAATTCGATTCGGTGAGAATTGTCGTTCCGCCATCGACCGAAAGGCCGGCGCCCATAACCGGAAGGCCCGCCGGTACCGTGATCGAGTGAAGCTCTTTAGGCTCGCCCAGTGCGTCTTTTGTCCCGCTGATCGAAGCGCTGCCGTTCAGGACAATGGAAGTCGAGGGATCTCCTCCTGTTCCGCACATGGCATCTCCGTCGATCTGCGCGCCGTTGTTGAGAACGATGGCCTGTTCCCCCGGCACGTTGCTGGTCCCATTTGTGGCCACTTTTCCTGTGACGACGGCCTCCGCATTCAGGACCACCCTCTGCTCGGCAAAAACACCGCAGTCAAAGAGAGGCGCACTACCGCCCTGTTTTTCAAGGACCACTTGGACGCTCTTGCTCAACGGCTGGGAAACGGAGAACGAGACGATGCCAGTGGACTCTATCTTCGGAGAATTGCCTTCCGGATCAGCGACCTGAATTGAGATATCTCCCACGTCCTGACCGCCGGACGCCTGCACAGAGGAAATGGTCTTCGTCCGCAGATCGCTGTCACCGCTCCATGAGGAAATATCCCCGTAATTGAATTCCCAGATGGCCATCTCCGCGCCGGCCTCGGCCAGATTGAGAGCGGCTAGGGATTTATAAGACCTCTCGGAACTCCTGTAATGGGAGGAGAGTTTAAAGACAAAAGGCAGGGCGAGTAGGACCATCATCAGCACGGTGAGAATAGAAACGATAAGAATGGCCCCGCGCTCATGGCGTTTCCGTCCGATTCTCATTTTCATCTGTGTCCTCCCATTTCCTTCGGCGGCTCCATCTTTCCCTCTGGAACCACCTTGCTCTTTGTCTCTTCGTTTTCAATATGTCGGATATCCAAAATTGCGTCAATGCTCCCTCGGGGGGAATTGAGGAGGTGATTCTTTCTCACCGTTCAAAACGCTCCTAATATTTCTCCTGCCAGGATTTGACGATATAAGTGGTCGTTGTCTCGCCGAATCCGGTGTCCAATTCTTTCAGGGCCTCATCGTAATGAATATGGGCATTCGAAGCGATATCTATGTATCTCGCTTTGACCGCACCGTAGATATTGGCATTGCTGTTGATGTCCACTGCGGCCCGCGGAACATAGATGGCTGCCCACAGGTCGGAATTTGACCTGATTTCCATAGCCCCGTTAAAGCTGTCCGTCCCATAAATCTGAAGCTTGGTCGGATCTTGGGTCAGGTTGTTGATGGACGCATTGCTGTGCTCAGTGAAGGTCCCTCCGAAATACATCGTTACGCTGACTCCGCTGGCAATGATTAATTCGGCATTGCTGGATAGAGAAAATGCTCCCGTGACATAAAGAGTTACGCTTTCTGTGATCGTCACCGTTGAATTGCTGCTGACAGAGAAGGAACTGTATTGCCCGCTTTCGCTGATTGTGGCTGTCCGGTTGCTTCCGAGGTCGAATTCGCCTCTGCTGGGAATGCCCACCGGCGCGGTCACCGAAGGCATGCTTTCCGTCTCGCTCAAAGACCGGAGTGACCCATAGACGTGCGAATTGTTCTGGATCAATATGACGCTGTCAGGATCGGCTCCCGGCCCGGCCAGCGCATTACCGAAAATCTTGGAATTATTTCGTAATGAGATGCAGCCGACCGCAGTCGCATTTGTCCCCGTATGACCGTTTTGACCGACGTTCGACCCGCCATAGGCGCCATCCCTCGAATCATAGCTGTCGATAAAGGCATTGCCTCTCAACTCAACGCCTTCATCACCGAAAATGCCGTAGTCGAAGAGGGAGTTTGAAGTCTGCCCCTCCAGAACTACCCGGACGGTCTTGTCCACCGTCATGGCGCCGACAAAAGGAACGTTTCCCGTCGATTCGACAATCGGGCTGTTCCCCTCAGGATCATACACATGGATCGTGATGCTGCCGACGGAAATTCCGCCGGCGGATTGAATGGAAGAAATCGTGTTGCTCCGGAGAGAGCTGTTGCCGGTCCAGGAGGAAATATCGCCGTAATTCAATTCCCAGATGGCCCTCTCCACGCCGGCCTCGGCCAGGTTGAGGGCGGCCAAAGATTTATAGGATTTTTCTGTGGTCCGGAACTGGGTGGTGAGTCTGAACAAAAGGGGAAGAGCCAGAATGAGCATAAAGACGACCACCAGGAGAGAGACGACCAAGATGGCACCGCGCTCATTTTTGCTGTGCTTAAAAAAAGATTTGATTTTTTTAACCATGGGCTTCTCCTTCCCGGTTCAAGCTTTACACTTCTTTCATGGCATTCTCTCTGATTCACAGTTGTTCATTCTATGCCTTATATCAAGCCTTGTTTCTCAGCTTGACCTTGGAATTCAAAGTCTCCTGAAACGTCCGTCCCAATCCCTTCTCACTGATCGCAAGGGCCATCTTAACGCTCGCCGCCGCTTCATAACCTGAACTCAACTGGGTATCCGTCGCATCGTAGTAAGTCAGGCTCAGAGAAGTGACGTTTTCCGCCAGAAATCGGGACCTGTCCGTCCGGGAGCTCACCCCATCATTGGCATCGACAATCCTCTGAAGCCGGCCCGTGCTTGTGCGATAAATGATGTAATCAAATTCCGCTTCCACATCGATAATCAGGCCGCTGCCGTCCACAGAGGGAACCTGAAGGACAAGCGTATTTTCGGAAGTGGAATAGCTCCCCCAACTGGACACTACAGAAGTGGACCCTTTGATATCCCTGGCCAGCCACTCCAGGGGATAGCGGCTTTCCTGAAGGACGTCAGCCTGGGTATTTTCATTGATAAAATATTTTTGTCCCTCGCTGTACAGAGTGAGAAGCGCAGCCATGAGGATGGACATCACAACTGTGGCAATAAGCACTTCGATGAGAGTCAACCCTCTGGAGGCCTTGCGGCCCTGTGAGTATTTCCTGAAGATTCTGCAAATTTTCATCATTGGAATTACTTTTTATTGATTCCTTCCCTGGTGATCAAAGTGACGACGTCCTTTCTCTGGGTCTGTCCACGGTAGGCCCAGGTAATGCTCACCGTCAGTTTCTTGATGTCATTCCCTTCGCTGTTTTCAAGAGCCAGAGCCCCCTGGCCGTTGTGCAGCCGGGAAATCTTATCATTGGTGAATGTCGTTCCCAAATTTAAAATATCGTCAAAAGGCATATTGCGGATAATCTCGACCTCCTCCTGGGCAATTTGAGTGGCCAGGGCGACCTGCCTGGTCCGGGAAATGACATTAAATCCGTATACAAAAACCGTCACCAGGGTCATGAGCACAGTGGCCAGAATAACAATGGCAACCAGGATTTCGATCAAGGAGAATCCATCATCCTGACTCTTTTCAACCATAACAGTCCTTCCTATTTGGGATAATACTTCCTTTTCCTCTGTTAAATTTAGATGTTGTGTCCAAGTCAGTCAATCCCCTTTAAGGGTGAATCCAGGGGTGGCTTTTATCTCCCCTCCTCCCCCTTATAATATTCTTCGTATTGAATTTTGCCCTGAAAATATGGTATTCGTTTAAGAAATGGTGAAGGAAAAAAGAACCGTTCTCACAGGGCTCCTGTTGATCTCTCTTTTTTTTCTGGGTTTTTCCCTGTTCCTTAATCTCCCTGTTCATGTCAGGGGATTTCTTTTCGCCGACCAGGCGGTCTATTATGCCATGGCCCAGAGCATCGCCTGTGACGGTGACCTGGAATACACGAAAAAGGACCTTGTCCGCTACTACCAGGATTTTCCCGCCGGGCCAAACGGTATTTTCCTTAAAAAAGGGAAAAGCAACAGGATTTTTTATGCCAAATCCTTCGCTTATTCCCTTTTCGCCGCTCCTTTTGTCAGAATTTTCGGCACTAACGGCTTTTTTGTCTTTCATGCCCTGCTTCTTTTCCTGCTCCTGGTCATGGGATTTTTCTATTTCTCTCTCTCGAACCGGCCTGTGTTCTCTCTCCTTCACCTTCTGACATTTCTCTTTGCCTCCGTGGCCGGCATCTACTTTCTCTGGATCTCGCCCGATTTTTTTAACCTCTTCCTGGTTTTTACCATCTACTTTCTCTGGCTCTATAAACACACTGCAAGAGAATCGGAAGTCTGGATCGGGGAGGAAAAACCGGGCAGACTCCGCCGTTTCCTCCTTTCGGAAAAAACAGATTATCTGGCTGCCTTCCTTGCAGGGATTGCCGTCATTTCCAAACCGCCCAATGTGATCCTCCTGGGCCCCCTCGTCCTGTGGAGTCTGGTCCGAAGAAAATTTTCAAAAACTCTGCTGCTGGTTTTCTTCTTCGTCCTGAGTCTCGGACTCCTTTTAGTCACCAATTACCTCCTGACTTCTGACTGGGACTGGAACTATCAGGGAGGGGAGCGCAAGAGCTTTTATTTCGAGTTTCCCTTTCAAAAAGAAGACATGACCTTTGATTCCATCCCGGGCGTCCGGATGTCCACAGAAGGATATTTTGGCAGATTCCTTTTGCCCTTTCATTTCATCTTTACCAACAGTTTCTATTATTTCTTCGGCCGGTTCACGGGCATTGCCTGGTACTTTTTCCCGGCCCTGCTCTTTCTGATTCTTTTCTTTCTCGGCAAAAAAAGCTTTGAACGGTGGCTGGTGTTCTCCGCCCTGGCCGCGGAAATTCTCATCTATATCGTGCTCATGCCGGACAATTATGGCGGCGGCGGCGGTTCACTGGCCAACCGGTATTTTCTTAACATCTATCCCCTCTTTCTGTTTCTGCCGGAAAGGAAGATCAAAATTAAAAATATCGCTCTTTCCTGGGGCATGGCCTCAGTGTTCATCTCTCAGATTCTCATCACGCCCCTTCAATCTTCTGCCCATCCGGCCACTCATGCCAAAAGAAATCCCTTCAAACTTCTTCCCGTGGAAATGACCTTGATAAATAATATTCCCACAAACACAAATCCCTATGGTTTCCGGATTCCCTTCGGTACGCCTCCTTATATTGGCTATATGCACTTCCTGGATGACAATTTCTACCGCCGTCAAGAGCCGGAGGGCACGTGGACCCTGGGAAACCGGACTGCGGAAATGATCCTTAAGACCTATTTCCCTGTCAGAGAAATCGTCATTCATCTCACCAACAATCCCCGGCTGTCGAATGAAATCACGGTCAAAATAGAGGGAAAGGTTCAAAAAATAACCCTCGGCCTCAAACAAAAAGGGACTCTGCGCTTTCCTGTCGGAAACGGCTTTCAGGTCAAAGAGATCCACCTCTACAAAATCAAAGTCAAGGCCGCCAAGGGATCCACTCCCTATTTCGAAAGCGGAGACAGCCTTGAGAGAAGATACCTGGGCGTCTTTTTCGAACTGGAGCTCCTTCCGAGAGAATAATGTGCGGCATCTGCGGCGCGGTCCGGACCTCTGAGGGAACGCCCATTTCGTCCTCTCTTCTCTCCCGTATGTGCCGGACGATTGTCCACCGCGGACCGGACGATGAAGGCCTCTTCATCGATCGAGATGTGGGACTTGGCGTGCGTCGCCTGAGCATCATCGACCTGGAAGGAGGGCACCAACCTCTATCCAATGAGGACGGGTCCATCTGGGTCGCCCAGAACGGAGAAGTGTATAACTTTCCCGTCCTGAGAGAAGAGCTTCTCGCCCGCGGCCATTCATTCAAAACGAGATCGGATACAGAAGTCATCGTTCACGCTTACGAAGAGTGGGGAGAGGATTTTGTCCGGCATCTCAGGGGCATGTTCGCCTTTGCCCTCTGGGATCGAAAAAAAGATCGGCTGCTCCTTGTCCGAGACCGGGTCGGTGTCAAGCCGCTGTACTACACTCTCCTCAGCGACGGGACCCTTGTCTTCGGCTCGGAACTTAAGGCCATCCTGGCCCATCCTCAGGTCGACCGCTCCCTCGAGCCAAAAGCCCTGAATTTGTTTTTGACACTGGAATATATTCCGGCCCCCTATTCGATTTTCAAGAATATCTTCAAGCTGCCGGCCGGACATTTTCTCGTCTATAAACAGGGAAAAATTCATGTCCAGCCGTACTGGGAGATCGAACCGGAAGCCCGGCCACTGGAAAACTTGAACAGACATTCGCTCCGCTCTCTGATGGACGAGCTCTACTCGCTCCTCAAAGAGTCCGTAAAGCTGCGGCTGATCAGCGACGTGCCGCTGGGCGCCTTCCTGAGCGGAGGAATTGACTCCTCCACTATCGTCGGGCTGATGCGGGAGCTCGGAGCGTCCCCGCTCAAGACCTTTTCCATCGGATTCAAAGAGTCGTCCTATAACGAATTGGCCTATGCCCGCCGCGTGGCTGAAAAATTCGATACCGATCACGAGGAATTCATTCTCGAACCGCAGGCCCTGGAGCTTACGGAGAAGCTCATCCGGCACCTGGACGAGCCGTTCGGCGATTTTTCCATTTTCCCCACCTATCTGGTGTCACAAATGGCCCGCTCCCATGTGAAAGTCATTCTCTCCGGGGACGGAGGGGATGAAATCTTTGCCGGCTATGAACACTACCAGGCCCAGAAGATCGCCGGCGTGCCCGGAGTCTCCGGCCTGGCCGGAGTCATCGGCCGGATCGTGCAAAAGCTTCCGCCTTCAGCAGAGAAAAAAGGCGTCTGGAATAAGCTCCGAAGGTTTTCCCAGGGATTTGCGCATCCTTCCGATCTCCGCCACCTCCGGTGGATGATGTTTCTCAGTGAAGAAGCAAAGAAAACGCTGTACACCGAAGGACTGCTCGAAAGGCTGGGTCAGAGCCTGGACATCCGCCAGACCGAGCCCTTCGTTTCCCTCTTCCTCCGGCTCGGCGATTTTGACCCGGTCAACGCAGAGCTTTATCTGGACTTAAAGACCTATCTTGTCGACGACATCATGGCCAAGGTGGACCGGATGAGCATGGCCACATCCCTTGAGGCCCGTGAGCCGCTCCTCGATCACAAACTCATCGAGTTCGCATTCCGGATGGCCGGCAAACTCAAGCTTCACGGCCTGACCACAAAATGGATTTTCAAAAAAACTATGGAGCGCCTCCTTCCCAAAGAGAATATCTACCGCAGCAAGGAAGGCTTCAGCATCCCTGTCAAACACTGGCTGCGGACAGAGCTCAAAGATTTCATGCTCGACTATCTCCATGAAAGACGAATCCGTGAGCACGGCCTCTTTAATTTTGCTCCCATTAAAGCCATGATCGATGCCCATCTTCAGGGAAAAGAAAATTACAGCCACCAGCTCTGGACACTTCTGGTTTTTGAAGTCTGGAAGGATAATTATCTATAGTTTTTCAATACAAAAGGCCGAATCTGTCTGAGGGGGTACTTTAAATTTTTCTGAAACCGGGAGTCCAAGGACCCAGACAATCCGGCCTTTAGAGAGAAAAACCGGATGCCTCTCCCTCTCTGATGCCGGAATGCCTTTGGCCCTCATGATCTCTTTCAGTTTTTTCCGGCCGGGCGAGCCGAGCGGCTGGTAACGGTCCCCTTCCCTGCGGCTCCGGACAGTTAACGGAAAAGCAATTGTGTGCCGCTCACACAAGCACCGAATCCGGTCGTCAAACGGCCAGAGGCCTTTCTTCCGCACTGTTTTCCCGCTGAACCGCAGTCCCAATTCCCTGATTTCCAAAGGGGCTTTCCCGTCCCAGACATATTCATACGGAATCTTCCGGCGGGTCGTTTCTTTAAGAAAAATAAAGCCACGCTCCCTCCTCAACCGGAGGTCCTTTTTCAGGGACAGTTCTTTTCCTTCATTCAGCTTGAGTATGGACTCAATATCTTTAAAAGAAATCCCTCTCAGGTCCCCTTTCAACTCAGCAATGAAGCTCCGGATGGAGCGCCGGGCCAGCGCCCTGGGAAGGAGGTCCAGCGCGCCGACGTTCAGAAAGACTTGATTGCCCCTGCGCTGGAGTAAAGATTGAGATCGTTCCCTGGAGACGTCCTCAAGAAAACGATCTTCTTCCTGCAGTATCGATGCCAGCCGGCCCAATCGGGAAACAATCCCTGGATCATAATTTTTTTTAAGGTAGGGCAAGAGGTCCAAACGGATCTTGTTTCGCAGAAAGCGCCTGTCGAGATTGCTTTCGTCCTGGCGGAAGGTCAGGCCTTTTATTTGAAGATACGATTCCAGCTCTTCCCTCTCGATTTCAAGGAGGGGCCGGATAATCAGACCTTCATAAACCGGGTAAATCCCGCTCAGCCCGCGGGGACCGCTTCCGCGGAGAAGACGCATGAGAAAGGTTTCGGCCTGGTCGGTCATCGTGTGGCCTGTGGCAATTTTGGTGGCGCCGATCTTCACGGCGGTCTCTTTGAGAAATTCATACCGGAGCGTTCTTCCCGCTTCCTCAAGATTCAACTTGAATCTCCGGGCATAAGCCCTGACATTTTTTCTTTTGACGAAAAGAGGAAGCCCCAGTTTTCGGGCGAGATCTTTGACAAACCGCTCATCCCTCTCCGCGTTCCGGCGGAGCCGGTGGTTGAAGTGGGCTACGGATAGTTCGAGGGCGATTTCCGCGCGGACCTGGAGGAGCAGATTCAGCAAAGCCGTCGAGTCCGCGCCGCCGGAGCACGCCACAAGAATTTTGTCTCCGGGCTGGAGAAGCGGATAGCGGACCAGAGTCTCTTTGAATTTCTTGAGAACCATCAGCCACAAATTTTATCAGGAAACTCCCGTCTTTGGAAATTCAATGTTGTAAACCTTTTCGAACCTTGAGGAAATGGCGGCGGAGGGATTCGAACCCCCGACTCTGCGGATATGAGCCGCATGCTCTAACCGACTGAGCTACGCCGCCAGAAGTGGGTAAGATTTTAGCCCAACACTCCGGATAAGTCAATTTCGCAAAAAATACCGGTCCAGACTAGCGGCGGATCCGTTCGAAGCCGGAAACGCTGACAAAATTCAGCGTTTCCGCTTTCTCAATTTCATCCAGCAGAAGATTGAGGCCCAGAACATCGCTGCTGATGTGGCCGGCAATAACGGCATTCAGGTTCGCCTTTTTGGCGTTGGCCAGATGGTCCTCGCTCAGATGCATGCAGACAAGTGTGCTGATGCCTCCGGCAGCCACCTTTTCAAAAATTTCCTTGGAGCCCTCGGTTCCGCCGGTCATATCGACATAGATCCGGCCGCAGGAATTGTTTTCCGAGCCGCTGACGATCTTGGGCGGAACCTGGAGCCTGGCCGATTTATCATATTCCGGAATACCTTTAATGATTTTCAATAAATCTTTCAACTTGGGAGGCTTTTCCTTTTCCAGTTTATGCTGAAGAAAATGTGTGACGCAGTTGTCCGCGGGCGTATGGCAGCACATGAGTGGAATCCCCAGAATCCTCGCCGCATCGATTTCCCGGGTATGATTGATCGGCATGAGCCGGCGCTCGACTTCACTGATCCTCTTCTCCATAAGCTGCTCCGCCACGCTGATCGTGACCCCGTATTTGGCCAGCAGTTTGGACTGGAGCTTCATAACCTCATACAACTGGGCCAGAGCCGATCCCAGAGGATGATGCGAGAGCACAAGGTCGATCTTTTCTCCGGCGTCTTTGTTGAGCCAGTGGGCGAGAAGAATCTCGCTGACTTCGATGTCAATGCCGACCATGACCTTCTGGACCTCTAAATTCAAATCTCCGTTCAAAATCCTCGTGTCGGAAAAAGGATTGAACAGCTTGTCGCGGTCATAATACTTCTTCTCTTCCTCCTTGAGGTCTTTGAACTGTTCTTTCTCTTCCTCCAGAATTTTGGTCATTTCTTCCGGCCCCCGCAGGTCGTTCTTTATTCCGATCTCAATCGCTTTTTTATAAAGCTTTTCGAATTTCATCGGTTTTTCCTCCCATAAATTTCCAGGCTTTCGTTATTTCTCAGGTGGCCTGACAGTTTCTTCCTCTCTGCATTTTATTTATCTTATACCAAATCGAGCAAAAAAATAAATGAAAACCGCCCGCATCTCTACCCACTCTTCGCTTTTCCGAGTTCCATTCTTCTCAAGTCCAGGCCCTGCTCAAAAGCGCCGATGCGGTAGAGACAGATTTCCCGCACCGCGGAGGAATGATGAAGGACTTCGGAGAGAGACTGACGTCCCGCCGCCCAGATCCCGCCGCCGCGGACAACCACGACTTTATAGTCATGAAGGAGCTTTATCAATGACTCCACGTCCACATTCGGGGGCGCGACAGGAATGGCCGGGTAGAGGACGCTTCCCTCGGCGTCGATGGGAATGATCCGGTCTGTAGGCGCATTCTCTCCCGGATAGACAAATTGGGCCTGCGCCTCGGCTTCCGGAATATAGCAATGGATAATCGTCTGGAAACGGCTCTCGGCATAGAGCTTTTTATGGAGGGCAAGTTCCGGATAATCCAATTTTCCAGGAGGGAGCGGAACTCTGAGCAGCGGGCCGCCGATTTCTCGCGGCATCGAAGCCTTTGGCGCATAGAGCATGGCATTGACGCTGCGGACAGAGATGGATCCTGAGTGAAATGGAGAAAGGCGGGACTCAAAAATCCGAGCTCCGGTTTTAACGATTTCTTTCTGGATTTCCTCTTCCTCGGGAAACTCGCAGATTTCATCGTCCTCAATCGTGTAAGCGGGCGGCGGGAACTGAAAGCAGGAGTCCGGGGCGGTCCGAATTTTCCTCCTCAGGCTTTCCACATCCACTCTGAGCTTTGTGGAAAGCCTCACGATAGCCCCGGAATTGTTGGCCAGGCAGGCCAGAAAAAAGGCCTCTTTAAGCGTCCTTCCTCTGGTAAACGTCCCATGGGCCTGGAGGACCATCGCCGGATATTGAGACAGGCGTTCATAGATGACCTTTGCCCTCTCCGCAGAGCCGCTCGGCAGTGCCATCCAGTCCACAGGGATCGCCCCGCCCAGAGAGTAATAACCGAGCGGATCGATGGGGATAAAAGGCACAGGCCGACCGGGTTTTTTCGCATCGTCCAGAGTCGCGACAGTGAGGTCTTTAGTATGCGCATGGAAAGACGCGCGGATCCCTCTGAGAGTGAGAATCCGGGCGTGAATTTCCGTCTCGGATGAGGCCTTGGTGTCGCCGTAATCGGTCTTTCGGGCGGATAAAAAACAAATCTGTTCAGACTCAAGTTCGCCTTTCTGTGAGCCGGTCGCCGTCACCACAACCTGATCCCGTCCGGACTCGTCTGTGAACTTGACGGCCATATTTCCACTGTGGCTGCCCTGAATATCGACGCGCAGGGAAGCCCGGCCGACGGACTGAAAAAGGCGGAGGATATCCCGGTTCTCTTTCCTTTTCGATGACTTCATTGTGACCTGACCGGCTGAAACGCTCCGGCAGAATATCATTCTTGAAGCGTGCACCGGCTTCCCAGTTATAAATGCCGCAGATCTCAGACGGGACTTAAGCATACTAAATCACTCCTCCAAAGACAAGAATATCCAGAATATCATAATTTGACAGAACCGTTCGGATTTCCCTATACTCTAAGGCGCAAAAAGCTGAGTTGCTGTCAGCACCGCCAAAATGTGAGAGAGGTCAAACATGCCTGATGTGGATGAAACGAAAGAGGCAAAGAAGTATTATTTCGACATTCCTCAAAAGACAGAGGCCTTTTTTCTCAAAGGATCCGGCTCTCAGGATTGGGGGATGAAAAACAGGCTGGCGCGCATCTTTAATCCAGAGGACGGACGGACGGTCATGCTGGCCATTGACCATGGATACTTTCAAGGCCCGACCTCTGGATTGGAACGCATTGATGTCCATATCCTGCCTCTGGCGCCTTATGCCGACAGCCTGATGCTGACCAGGGGCATTCTCAGAAGCATCGTTCCTCCCTCGATCCTGAAACCAATTGTGCTTAGAGTATCCGGAGGAGCCAGCATACTCAAAGAGCTTTCCAACGAAGAGATCACCGTGGATATTGAAGACGCCCTGCGTCTCAATGTCTGTGCCATGGCAGTTCAGGTTTTTATCGGCGGAGAACATGAAAAGGAATCGATCAGCCACATGACACAACTGGTGGACCTGGGCACGCGGTACGGAATCCCCACCATGGCCGTGACCGCCGTCGGAAAGGACATGAACCATGACGCCCAATACTTCAGGCTGGCCACAAGGATTTGTGCCGAGCTTGGCGTCCATTTCATCAAAACCTATTATGTCGAAAAGGACTTCGAGACCGTCACCACTTCTTGTCCAGTGCCGATTGTGATGGCCGGAGGCAAAAAAATTCCCGAATTGGAAGCGCTGACCATGGCCTACAAGGCGGTCCAGAAGGGCGCAAGCGGCGTCGATATGGGACGCAATATTTTTCAATCCGATTCGCCGGCGGCCATGATTCAAGCCGTCCGCGCAGTCGTCCACGAAAATGAGACGCCGGAAAGGGCGCTTGACCTCTACCACACATTCAAAAACCGGTAACAGGCTCTCCATTTGAAAGTCTCGGTCTGGTATAACAACAGAGATATTCGACTGGAAGAACGTCCCATGCCCAGGCCGGGTCCTGAAGAGATACTGGTCAAGGTGATCGCGTGTGGAATTTGCGGAAGTGATGTCGTCGAGTGGTACAGGATGCCCAGGGCTCCACTTGTCCAGGGGCACGAAATCGGAGGAGAAGTGGTCGAAGTGGGAGCCTCAGTAAAGGATTACAAGCCCGGGGACAGGGTATTCGTTGCGCCAAAAGTGCCGTGTCTGCGGTGTTCCTACTGTCACAACGGACATTATCCGGCCTGCTCCAATGTGAAAGACAGAATGCCGGGCGGCTTTGCGGAATACATTCTGATTCCCGAGCCCCTGGTCAAGAACGGAACCTACCTTCTGCCAAAAAATATTTCGTATGACCAGAGCACTTTTATCGAGCCTCTGGCCTGTGTCATCCGAGCTCAGAATCTTGCTAACGTGAAGCGGGGACAGACAGTTATGGTGTTTGGAAGCGGTCTATCCGGCCTGCTCCATATCCAGCTGGCCAAACATAAGAAATGCCGGATCGGAGTCTCAGACCTCAACCTCCAAAGATTGGAATTCGCCAGGAGGATCGGCGTGGATTTTTCCTATCACGCTCAAGAAAATATTCCGGAGCGATCGGTGGAGGACAGCGGCAGAAAAGCGGACGCCGTCTTCCTGTGCACGTCCGCCCTTTCGGCGATCGAACAGGCGTGGAAGTGCGTGGATAGGGGGGGTGTCATCGTCTTTTTTGCTGTTCCTGGCCCGGACAAGGAGGTCTTGATCCCTCTCAATGATCTCTGGACAAAAGAAGTCCGGATCCTCACTTCCTATTATTGCGGACCGCCGGATATCGTCGAAGCCATCAAACTCATTGAAGGGAGAGCCGTCACAGTGGACGATCTGGTAACCCACAGACTCCCTTTGAAAGACACGGCCAAAGGTTTCCGGCTGGTCATTGAAGACCAAGAATCTCTGAAGGTGATTATACGGCCGCAGGACTGATTGCCCTGATCCCGGCGACATAAAATCCGGAAAGCGGCAAAACGCCGGCCCCGCTCTTTCAGGGGAATTAAAAATATGACCTCAATGTCCACGCCTATGAAGCTCATCCAGCAGGCAGGGAATCATTCGCCCGTCAGTTCTCTTGAATATTTTGACCTCGCTCTGATTGAGAATACTGAGAAAATCCTTGAGGAGACTCTCCCTGATAACCAGCAGTATTTTCTTTGACGGCCGGAAAAGCTCGCCCTCTAAAGCCGGCCAGAGACCTCTCCCCCCCAGCTCAAGCGGCCCCACCTCATCCACGACCAGAAGGTCTGCCCTGCGGCTCCCGCGGATTATTTTTTGAGCCTCAGCCAGTCCCCGTGGATCAAAGAAATAGGGGCCGATCTGCGGCCATTCCGGCTGTCCCGAAGTGCGGATGAAAGGCACCGGTTTTTCCCGGCTGAGGTCGATTAAATCATAGCCCTGACCCTTTTCATCCCCGGTCATTCTCTCGCTCAGGAAACCCTCAACGGCAATCCCTTTCTCTTTCAATTCCTTAACCGTCTTTTTCACAAAAGTCGTTTTTCCGGAGTGGACTTTGCCCGTCAGGATATAAATCCTATTTCCCTCACCTGGATTATTCATGAAACACCGAGGCTCGAGACAATCCGGAAATATTTATTCAGAATCCATCTGTTCCCAGGATATGAGGAGGTTTCTTCAGCGGATGATAATGCGGGATTCCGATGTCTGAAAATGGATCACCTGCCCAACGGAAGATATCGCCGTCAGCGCGGCAATAGACACTTTGCTCTCCCCCTGGCTTTTGGCTTCAAAGAGCAAGGTGGCTAAATTTCCTCCCCCCTTTAAGCCGCGGCCAGGCTCCGGGCTGGAAAAACCGATCGTGCAGACGCCGGCGGTGTTATCGATATTTTTGAAGAAAGGCACCGCCTCTCTCAACTGCCGGATAAACCCTCCCTCAACCACATCTTTCAATGTCAGCCGATTGGCGTCAAAATTCAAATTGAGGGACAGGTTTCCAATATCCTGGTTGCAGCGGATATTGACGCTGACGCGGAATTCGCGGCCTTGAGGCGCCTCAAAGTTCACCGGGTTAATAAAGATCTGGTTTTCGGCTTCGACCGCTCTTCTCCTCTCCAAGGCTCTCCGGGCCGCCTCCGCATCCAGTTCCCGGCCAAGAACATCTTCTTCAAAAGCCGCCAGCCCCGGCCTCTCCGCAGCGGAGACCTCTTCCATATCCACCCAGAGGGGTTTAAGGTCTTCGGGAGTGAGCGGGATTGTGCGAATAATGTAAGGCGTGATCATCAGAATGACATCGGTCTGCTCGATCGTTGTATCCTCCGCCGAAAAAAGCCGGCCGATCAGCGGAATATCTTTGAGGCCCGGGATCCCTTTCAAGGATTTTCTCTCCTCATTCCTGAGCAGACCGGCCAGGAGGTTCGTCTCGCCATCTTTTAATCGGATGACGTTCTTAACCTCCCGTGTGTTAAGGATCGGAATGTCCGCTATGCCTGTGCCGCCGATGGATGTGACTTTGATTTCCAGGGTCAGAGTGATCTCCTTCTCAAAATGAACCCTCGGGGTAATCATGACCTCCATCCCCACATCCTGTAAATCATAACTGACGATGGGCTGTTGGCTGACTCCTCCAGCCGCAATCGGCGAAAATGTGGCCCTGGGAATGGGGACCTTCTGTCCGACAAGATGTCGGATGGGCTCATCGGCGACTCCACGGAGCCGCGGCTGTGCGATGATTTTCGTATCCGCATCCTTTTCTAAAAATTGGATGAAGGAAATGGGTAAGCTGAGGCTGAAATTGCTGGCCTTGGAAAAATCTATATCTTTGAGGTTAAACCAGCTGGTCTCATTTGTCCCTTCCGTCCCACCGTATCTGAAACCGAGGACATTCTGGTCAAAGTCCAGGCCCAGTTGCCTAAGCTTGACCCGGGAAACTTCCATGATTTCCAGATCAATGATGACCTCGCCTTTGGGCTTATCCCAGATTTTGAGCAGCTTACCGACCAATTCAATATTTTGGGGCGTATCCTTAATCGTGATGGAATTCAGATTTTTATCAAAAATGATGTTGGGCGCCCGCACCTGGGTGCGGAGCATCTGGGAGAGGGCGCTCAACATGTCCTGGGCATTGACATTGGAGAGATAAAAAGTCTTTATGACGTTCACTTCGTACTGCATTCTCTTCAGCGGCTGGTCCGGGACGACAATGACCGTCTTCTCATCCACAATCCTGTAGAAATTTTTACTCGCCAGACAGAGGGAGCGCATGGCCTGTTTGAAACTTTTGTTCGTCAGGTCAATGGCAAACAGGATATCACGGAAATTCTCATCAAATATGACGTTGATCCCGGCGGCCTTCCCCAGAGTTTCAAAAATCGCCCTCAGGCTCGTCGGCGAAGGAAACTTCAAATCCAGGCTCTCCTCTTTGGCCTGGAGGGCAATCGGAAACTCAATTTTTTCAATGGCCGGTTCCGGCTCTTTTTCCGGTGCTTCGGCCAGGGCCTTGGCCTCCATGGCAATCGCCATATCTCTCGGATTATAAGAAAGAGCCCTGGCATAGGCGGCTTTGGCTTCTTCCTTTTTTCCCTGGGCGGCAAGCTGTCTGGCTTCCCGAACGTAATAGAGGCTGGTCTTGATTTTGACCCGGTCAAGAGCAATGCGGTACACAGGATCCTTCGGATTTTCCAGGGCGGCCTTTTCATAGAATTGAATGGCTTCATCCCAATTCTGATTCATTTCGGCTTGAGTCCCGAGCCTGTAGCTCTGGCTGATCATCACACAGCCCCACATCCCCATGGCGAATAGAGCCAGCAGCGTGATTTTTTTCATTTTTTGTCTCCTTCCAGGCCGAACCTCTGGACTTTGGAATCTGGCCCCTGAATTTCTATTTCCTCGGCCGTAACTCTGAGGACCTTGATTCCTTCCCCGATGAACTCCCCTTCGGTCACGGTCAGGGCCTGCCCTTCGAAGAGAATCAAACCCAGAAATTTTTGCGGAGTCCGGATATAGCCGATATACTGGACATTAAAATTTGCCGTGGAAACATTCTGTGCCGGAGACGCCGAAGATTCAGACTCCTCATCCGCAGCCGGAGGAATCGCGGCGGCTCCCTGGGAACGCCAGGCCGAGAAAATATCCCTCTTCGGCGGGACATACTCCCGCCTGTTATCTTGAAGCCGCTCTTTAAGAAGGAGAGAATCTCCGCGGCTCCGGACGGACTCTTTTTTCGGAGTCCGCTCTCCATAGAGAAAGCTGAGGGCCAGGCTCAAGGTCGCCATCAGAAGAGCCATGCAGAAAAAATTTCTCTCAGCGTTCATAGTAACCTGCCAGGATGATTTTCAGCTCAATCCGCCCCGACAGTGAGTTCACATCCAAAAAGTCGATCCTTTCCACAAAGACAAATTTCGGGAATTGTTCAACGGCATGGAGAAACCTCTTTAACAAAAAATAGGACCCCGAAAAAGAGAAGCTCACGTGGACTCTCCGGACCCGTTCTTTCGGAAAGTCAAAATACTCATAGGCGACCTGGGGAGAACGGACCCCCGTTTCCTGAAAGAGCTGCTGCAGATCCAGCCGCAGATCCTGAATTCCTTTGTCCCCGCCATACAGATATTTCGCCTTGGTCTCTTCCAGGTCCTTCCGCGTCGCTTCCCAGCTGGACCATATGCGCGCTTCCGTATCCGTCAAGAGACGGAGCCGCTCGCAGTCCTTTCGTCCAGCCTGAATATTATTCACTCGGCGGGAATAGACACCTCTCTCTTTGAGAGAAAGCCAAGAAAAGGCGATAAGGACGGCCCCGAGTAAAACAGAGAGCCAGAGGACGATTCTTTTCTCTCGGTCATTCAATCGATTAAAGAGTTCTCTCATAGGCTAAAGTGATTTCGGCAAGGAGCTGTGCGTCCGCATCTCTGGCTTCGTTCTTCACCGTAATGTTTTTAAATTGGGAGACCTGGAGGTTGTGGACGAGCTCCAGGAGTCCCTGCAAATGGGGGGAGACAACCTTCATCCTCCACTCCATTTTACTCTCGGTCAACTGAAGGGGAGAAAGCGAGACAATATAGCTCGACGCGGGCAGGGCGTTCTCGAGGAGCGTAAAAAATTCCACCCAGGAAAAACATTTCTTGACAATAACGGCGTTAAAGAAGTCGACGCTCTCGGCATACTTCTGTGAAATTTCCTGAGTCCGGACAGCGAATTCTTCCCGCTCTTTCTGAGTGATTCGGATCGTCCGGTGGACATCCGCCAGATCCTTCTGGGCTCCTGCAAGACGGGCCCTTTCGCTCAAGTAAAAAACAACCGATGCCACAGAAAGGCAGAGAACGGCCGCGGCCAGACTCCAGAAAAGGAGGCGAAAAAACCGGCGATTGCGCAGAGGTTCGCTCGCCAGGTTTAAATTGAACTTCCTCATCAGTGTCACCCCACCTGTCCGATCAAGGGCATCAGAATCTGTTTATCCCTTGAACTCAAATCCACGGCCGGAGAAGGCTGAATCAGGCGAAAGGGAAGAGAGAGCCGCTCCTGCCAGAGAGAAAAAAGCTCTCTCTTCTGATCCAAAAAGGCCAAGCGGACCCAAAGGGTATTCAATTTCTTCTTTTCCTTGTCCTCGACAAAACGGACCGTGTTCTCAATCTCGGCCAGTGTATGGGCCATTTTTTCCTCCGCCGACAAGGGGCTGAAGGAATTGCCGCTGAGCGTTTTGAAGCGATAGAGGGAGATTTCAGAGTCGAGGACCACAATTAGGCTCACGGAATCTTCCTCCAAATTGACGATCATTACATCCTTCTCTTCCCCGAGGTTGACGCCATTCACAAGGGCAAGAGCCGGGATGCTGAGGACGCCCATTCTGAAGCCGAAGGTGGCGAAAAAATTTTCATACTCTCGAACGATACTCTCATGGGCCAGGGCAATGATGACCCTCACACCGTTTTTCGATTGAAGGACATCAAAGGAGACCTTCACGTCAGTGGCTTTAAATGGAATGAGCCTTTTCAGCCGCCAGAGAATGAACTCCTCTCTCTCCTTCGGTGCCGAAGGAAGAACATCGAAAGATAAAATAAAAATCTTCAGACAGGACTCCGGAATGAGGAGGCCAACGGATTTTCCCAAGAAATGAAGTTGATGAATTCCCTCCTGAATTTGACTTTCCAGAGCAGTAGGATTCCATATATTTTTCTTATCAAAGGAAGGCTCCAGAATCCCCGGCTTCAGTGGGAAAAGGAAATGATGTCGGACCTTCTTTTCTCTGAGAGAGAAATGAACGCCTCCAATATAATGCCGGGAGAGCAAAAAAGCGGCCGGAGGAAAGACCGGCTCCGTCCAGTACTTTTTCAGTTGATGGATAATAGCGGCCATCCTCTTATTTGACAAAATTATTCGACAAAAGTCACCTTGTTTAACTCTTTGAGGCTGGTGATTCCCTTGAGAACTTTCTCCGTCCCGACTTCCCTCAAAAAAATCATTCCTTCGTCTCTCGCTTTCTTCTTGGCCTCCGAAAGAGGCTTTCTCACCAGGATCATTTCTCGGATCTCATCGGAAAGCTCCAGCAGTTCAGCGATGGCTGTCCTTCCCTGATAACCCGTGAGGTGGCATTCCGGACATCCGCGGGCTTCGAAAAAGGTCTGTTTTTTATAGATCTCCGGATTGAGTCCTGACTCGAGCAGTGTCGGCGCCTCATAATGAGTGGCCGTTTTGCACCTGGGGCACAGAATCCTGACCAATCTCTGGGCCAGAATGCAATTCAAAGCGGAAATGAAGCTGTACGGATCGACCTGCATATGCAGGAAACGGCCAATGACATCAAAGGTATTATTGGCATGGACGGTTGTAAAAACGAGGTGGCCGGTGAGGGCCGATTGGATGGCGATTTGGGCGGTCTCCGGATCCCGGATTTCACCGACCATGATTTTGTCCGGGTCATGCCTCAGGATCGACCGCAGACCTCTGGCAAAAGTCAGCCCTTTCTTCTCATTGACCGGAATCTGGGTGATGCCGTCGATTTGATACTCCACAGGATCTTCAATAGTGATGATTTTATCCTCCGGGGATTTGATTTCTGTCAGGGCCGTATACAGCGTCGTTGTCTTTCCGCTCCCTGTCGGGCCCGTGACCAAAACCATGCCGTAGGGTTGAGTGATATATCTCCGGAATTTTTTAATCACCTCGTCCGAAAAACCGAGAAGCTCAATTTTGAGCTCGGAGATGGCTTCGGTAATCATTTCCTTGTCCAGAATGCGGATCACGGCATCTTCCCCGTATATACTGGGCATGATGGAAACTCGAAAATCAATCGTCTTGTCTTTGATCTTCAGACGGAACCGGCCGTCCTGGGGAATTCTCCGTTCGGCGATGTCCAGATCCGACATCACTTTGACCCGTGAAATGATCGGCGACTGGAATTTCTTGTCAATGGGCTCCATGGCCTCGCCCAGAATCCCGTCAATGCGGTATTTGATGGTGACGCCTTCTTCTTTGGACTCGATATGGATATCACTGGCTCTTTTCTGGACGGCCGTAAAAATAATGGTGTTGACCAGTTTGATGATGGATCCGTCCTGGTCCGCCAGCTTCTCAATGGAAATGACTTCTTCTTCCTCACCGCCTTCTTTCTCGACGACCTGCATGATAAAACCCTCGGTGGCATCTTTCAGGACCTGGAGGGCCGTCTCACTCTTGCGCAGCGCCTCATGAATGGCCCGCTGGGATGCGGCAAAAACCTGGACTTTTTTACCTCGAAAAGACTCTATGGCATCAATCGTGGCGATATTGGAGGGATCCGCGATGGCAATTTTGATGAAATGTTCATTCTCTTCCAACGGGATGAAATTCGAGCGGTGGAGAAACTCCGGAGGAAACGCCTGAATGAGCTCTTTGCGGAAAGAACAGGTGGAGAGGTCGATATAAGAAACATGGTATCTCTCGGCCAGTTTTTTGGTTTCGTTTTCCTCAGAAAGAAGAATCTTCTGTGACTCGCGTTTATCCATTTTATCGAGCAATCCTTACAATGTTAAAAATTGGCAAATAGACCGAAAGGAGTATGAACGCCACAATCAGGCCCATACCAATAATCAGGACAGGCTCAATCAGAGAAACGAACGTGTCGACCTTCGCCTGGATGCGTGCATCATAGACATCGGCAATCTCTTGAAGCATTCCCCCCAAATTGGCCGAAGTTTCCCCAATTCGGACCATATCCAAAGCCAGAGAGGAGAAAAATTCCGTCCGGGTCAGCGCTTCCGAAAGGCTCTCCCCGTTCTTTATGGATTCCGGCAAAGGATTCGTTTTCGCCGTAAGAAATTTATTGGGAATCGCCTGGGAAGAAACATTAAGGGCGGGGACCAGAGAGATTCCCGCTTCCAGAAGAAGACTGAGGCTCCGGCAAAAAAGGGAAATGGCGGACTCTATCCAGATGCCGCGGGCATAAGGAATTTTAAGCTTGTATTTATCGAGAAGGACCAGCGTTCGTTCTTTCTTTTTCATCCAGAAGTAAAGACAGAACAATGCAAATATCAAGGCCGCAATAAAAATCAAATGGCTCCTCACAAAGGTGGCCAGAGTTATGAGCCCGGTCGTAATCAACGGCATTTGGGCTTCATAATTGGCATAGAAATCCACGAAACGGGGAAGGATAAAGTTGATCAGAATGATCAAGAGGGAAAAAGAAAAAAAAAGGAGAAGCGTCGGGTAAATCAGCGCGGACTTTATCCTGGACTTGGCCTGGGAAATCACTCGAGCGTACTGGATAAAACGACCCAGTGTTCCGGGCAGGTTTCCGCTCTGTTCTCCCGCCATCAAGGATGCCGTATAGATTTTGGACAACTTCGTTTCATAGGGAGCAAAGGCTTCAGAGAGTGATTTCCCCTGACGGATGTCTTTTTCCACTTTCATCAAGATTTCCTTGAGAGCTGGATGCTTGATGCGGCCCGAGATGATCTCAAGGCTCTTGAGAACAGGATAGCCGGACTTGACGAGGGCAATGAATTCCTGGTTGAACATAATGAAATCTCTGTCTCTGATCTTCCTTTCCGACAAAAAGGAAAACGCTCTGATTCCTTTCCATTCTTTCTTCACTGAGAGAACACAGAATCCTTCGGATTCGAAATGTTTCCGGCATTCCTCCTGGGAAGAGGCAAAAAAAGAGTGGGAGAGAATATGTCCGTCCTCAGTTGCCACACGGCAGAGAAAATGGGGCATTGTTGCTTTCTCTCCAAACCTTTGACTCTAAATAACTCAATAAAAATACTGAGATTAGTCTCAATATTAGGCCATTGACTCCCTTTTGTCAAATAAGCGCCAATTCCCTCAAATACTCGGGATGGAACCCAGAACTGGTAATTTTGGGATGGAAGGAAAAAGTTGACAAAAATAAAAGGAAGATTTATTTTTATACCAGTGAAAATGAGGAAGAGCCAGAGGATTATTTTTCTTTTTGGGATGGGGATCATGCTCCTTCTCGCCTTTCCCTCCCGAAGTGCAGAACCTCAGGAAACCCTCCTCGCACAGAGATCTAAGGATGATTATATAAGTACTTACCTATCCAGAAACACAAAGCCTCTGGGGCTTAAAGAAGATAAAACTTTGAAAAAATGGCTCAAACAGCCCAACCTGATTTGGGCTCTCCGGGCCGGAGGCAGACATATTTTGGACTAGGTCAAACTTGCATATATTTTTTATTTCCGGGATTCAATTTTTTGGATTTTTATTAGGGAATTCTCTCAACAAGAATTGTCCTCCAACGGCTGATGGATATGAATAAAAAAGGTTATTTATTCCTTCTGCCCGTGCTGTTGCTCCTTGTCTTGGGAAGTCTGAATATCTATAACAAAATCACTTGGAAGGAGCCCTCTGACGGCGTCGTCTGGGAAAAGAGGCCCAGTGGCTTAACGGCCATCAAAGTCGATATCAACGGTCCGGCTTATTTAGCTGGAATCAAAAAAGGAGACATCCTCTATTCCATCCATCACAGCCTGCCCAAAGAAAAAACCCTGATCACAAATAAAATCGACCTCATTAAAAACCTTTGGATCGCCAGAAGTTCCGGTCAAAAAATCATCTATGAGATTAACCGCCAAGGCGAACTCATGTACCCTTCCATGTCTCTCATCCAAAAAGGCGCAAATCTCATCTATTTTTATCTGGCTCTGATCGGGCTGATCACTCTCATCATCTGCCTGATTGTATTTTTCAACACCAAAAAGCCCTTCTCGATTCCTCATACTTTTTTCTATTTTCTTTCTTTGTTCCTTTATTCTTTCTACACGTTTTCGTTCACCGGAGAACTCGATTTTTTAGACAGTGTTTTTTACTGGTTGGACAAGATTGCTTTTCTTGGATTCCCTCCGCTGCTCCTTCATTTCTTTCTGATTTTTCCCAAACACAAAAAGTTTCTCAAGGTCCGGCCTTCCCGTGTGTTCTTGTTCTACTTTCCCGGGTTCGTTCTTCTCCTGGTCAAAATCGGCTTTCACCTCCCCTATTTTAAAAATTTGGACAACGCCCTTATCCTCAGCATCTACGGAATGACGGGAAAATTGGACCTGCTCCATTTCGCCGTCTTCACCCTCGCCACCCTGGCGACGATTCTCCACAGCTATTTGAAATTTCCCAGCCTTCTCGTTAAGAAACAACTCCAGGTGATTGTCTATGGGCTCAGCTTTGGAGTGATTCCCTTCACTCTCTTTTATGTCATTCCATTCATTCTGGGCCAGGCCCCCTCCCAGGTGGCCGAACTCACCATTCTCCTCCAGGCGTTCATCCCCCTCACCTTTGCCTATTCCATTTCCAGGTACAAGCTCATGGACCTGGAGGTGATCCTCAAAAAATCAGCCACTTTCGTTTTTTCCTACTTCGTCATCGCCTGCATGTACTTCATCGTCAGCTCCCAAACAAAAATCTTTTCCGAATACCGTATGAATGCCTTTATATTGGGAATTCTGGCCATCACCCTCAGTGCCACGCTCTTCTCTCCGCTGAGGAAACTCTTTCAAACTCTCTTTGACAGGGTTTTTTATAAAAAAAGCTACAAATACCGAAGAACCCTTCTGTCCATCAGTAAAGAGCTCAGCCGCGAACGAAACCTCCAGAATCTCTCCCAATCACTTCTCGAACTCATTGCCAACGCGCTCTCTCTCCAGAACATCGCCCTTCTCCTTCCTCTTGAAAATGAAACCAACGCCTTTTCGATTCTGAGCTATAAGGGAGAATCCTCTTCTCTTCCGGCCAAAATTCTTTTTGATCCTCAGCTCTATCAAAGCCTCCAAGAAAAAGATTCTCTTTCCCTGTATTCGCTGGGAGATAAGAAAGAATTCCATAAAAAATTCGAAAACCTCTCCGCCCTTAGCTTCAACCATTTCCTGCCCCTCAAGGTCGAGGCCAAGCTGATCGGCTGCCTGGCCATGAGCAACAAAATCGACTCCTCCTTTTTCACCAGCGAGGATTGGGAACTCCTGACGACCATCTCTTCCCCTGTGGCCCTCGCGCTGGAAAACGCCTACCTTTACAGCCAGGCCAGCATTCGGACGATGGAACTGGAACGGCTTAAAGATTATAGCGAAAATATCATTGAGAGCCTGACTGTCGGCGTCGCCGTTCTGGACCAGAAAGGAAGAATCATCGGCTGGAACAGGGTCCTGGAAGAGGCCTTTGCTAAAAAGAAGTTCAATGTGCTCGGGCTGAATTTAATTGATGTTCTGGGACCGGAAGACTTCTCTTCCCTTTTTCCCTCGGATACTCAGCAGGATTATCATCTCTTGAGCGAAATCCCGCTGGAACTGCCCTCCGGCGAAAAAAGAATTTTCGATGTGGCCAAAACTCCGCTTCTCGATAACCACCTTAATCCTTACGGGACGATCATTGTTTTTGAGGATATCACGGAAAAAATTCAACTCCAGCAGCAGCTCATGACATCCGAGAAACTGGCCTCCATCGGACTTCTCTCCGCCGGCGTTGCCCACGAAATTAACACTCCCCTGACGGGAATCTCCAGCTACGTCCAGATGCTCCAGAAAAAAATTACCGACACTCATTTCGCCCAAATTCTTGAAAAAATTGAGACTCAGACGGAACGGGTTTCCAGAATCATCAACAACCTACTCAATTTTGCCCGGAATCCTTCCGACTTTTCCTTTCACCGGGTGAATCTCAATGAGAACCTTCAGGAGATCATCTCTCTGATTGACTACAAACTGAAAGCAATCAACATCCGAATGGAATTGAACCTCAATCCGGTTAAACCGATCTGGGCTCAGGGAGAACGGCTCCAACAGGTCTTCATCAACATCATTCTCAACGCCATCGATGCCATGCCTGATGGAGGAACCTTACGAATCGACCTGCAGGAATCCGACTCCGAAGCCGTGATCCGTATTGCCGACACAGGAACGGGGATCAAGGAGCAGCATCTGCTCCACATTTTCGATCCCTTTTTCACCACAAAGGGAATCGGAAAAGGAACCGGACTCGGCCTCTCCATCAGCTATGCTATTGTCAAAGAACACGAAGGCCGAATCAATGTGGAAAGCGAAATGGGCAAAGGCTCCTGTTTCATAATCGCCATTCCTGTGAATTTGGACCTCCGGAGGATGAATCAAAAATCTCATCCGCCAACGAGTCTCAAAAAAGTGGAAACGACCAAATGAACACACAAAGCATTGTCCACATTATTGACGACGAGCCCATAATCCATGATGTTCTGGGCCAGCTTCTCGCTTCGGAAGGGTATGAAGTGGAACTCTCTCTTTCGGGAGAAGAAGCTCTTCCCAAATATGCGTCCCGGACTTTTGATCTGACTCTTCTTGACCTCTTGATGCCGGGGATGGACGGGATGGGAGTCCTGAAAGCGATTAAAACGATCCATCCCGCCGCTCTCATCATCATCATCACCGCCTATGCCTCTTTGGAGTCGGCCATTGAAGCGATGAAGATCGGCGCCTTTGACTACATCCAGAAACCCTTCAAGCATGATGAACTGCTGCTGACCATCAAGAGAGCCCTGGAGCACAAGAAACTCAAAGAAGAAAACATTCGTCTCAAGGACGAACTCAAGAGAAAGTTCAGCTTTCATAATATCCTCGGTAAAGGGCCTTCGATGGAAAAAGTGTTCGAGCTCATCAAGGTCGCCGCCCCCACCCGGAGCACCATATTGATCCAGGGAGAAAGTGGAACAGGGAAAGAACTGGCGGCTCGGGCCATTCATCAAAACTCCAACCGCGCCGATTTCCCCTTTATCATCGTCAACAGCGGATCCCTTCCCCCCGACCTTCTGGAAAGCCATCTCTTTGGCCACGTAAAAGGCGCCTTCACGGGAGCCACAAGCGACAAGCAAGGTCTCTTTGAGGCCGCCGATAAAGGGACGATTTTTTTTGATGAAATTTCCTCCCTTAATCCCGAAACCCAGGCCAAGCTTCTCCGTGTCATGCAGGGCAGGGAATTCATGCGGCTGGGAGGGACAAAAACCATCAAAGTCGATGTCCGACTGATCGCCGCCACTAATGCAGACCTGGAAGACCTCATCCAGCAGCGTCTCTTCCGGAAAGACCTTTTTTACCGACTGAACGTCATCAAAATCGAGCTCCCTCCACTGCGGGAGCGAAAAGAAGACATTCCCCTATTGGTCAAGCACTTTGTCGACCTCTACGCCAAAGAAAACAACAAAGAAATTGAAGGTGTGACGGAAGACGTCCTTGAGGCACTGGATCAATATTCCTGGCCCGGCAACGTCAGAGAGCTGGAAAACCTCATTGAGCGGATCGTCGTCTTTTCCAAATCCAGAGTCATCACCAATGAGGACCTGCCGGAATTTCCCCCCTCTTCCGGACAGGAGGGAAAAATCCTTTTGGATTTCACCGGCGAGGGGATGAACCTCAAGGAGCAAACTTGCGCCTTCCAAAGAACGTTGATTCTCAAAACGCTTAAAAAGGCCAGAGGCGTCCAAAAGAACGCTTCAAAACTCCTGGGAGTCAAGCCGACGACATTGAATGAAATGATCAAGCGTTTGAAAATCGACCCGAACACTCTTCAGGATTAGCCGCTTTTAATAGAACCGACCGGGGACCACCTGATCCGGATTGATGCGAATTTTGGCGGGCTTTTCATTGATGTGAAACTCAAATTCCTCATCCTTTTTCTTGACGACGACCGTGTGCCTGACTTCTGTTCCTGTCTCCATCCACTGGAGAGAGAGCGGAAAAACAAACACGTCATTGATCTGGGTGAGGTGAAATTTGAGAACATATCCGTCCTTCTCTTTAAGGAGAGAATGGGTGATCTTCACTTCCGGAAGAGAGTGGGAATTGAACCACCCTTTGAAAAAGGCCTTCAAGTCTTGTCCCGAATTTTTCTCCATAATTCTGAGAAAATCTCGAGTGCTGGCAGAGTGATATTTATACGTGTCGAAAAAATCTCTCATTCCTTTGAAAAAGGCTTCTTTCCCGATGATTTCCTGAAGCATGTTCAGGATGAGGGCGGTTTTATCGTAAATCAATGCCTGAAAGGCTTCAAAATTCAGATAACTCAGACGGGATCCCAGAGAAATCGGACCATATTTGGACTTTTTTTTCGCCCAGCGGGAGAATCTCTTGAGAACTTTCTCGTAGGCCTTATCGCCAAATTTTTCTTTGAGGTATAAAATAGTGGAAAATTGAGCCAGCCCTTCACTGAGCCAGATGTCGTGGTAGCTTCTCCAGGTGACGGTCTGCCCCCACCACTGGTGAGCAATTTCATGGGCGATAAAATATTCCCTCCACCGGGTGAGGTTCACCGGGCTGTCCGGATTAAGGAAAATGCCGTTCTCCGTCCTCTGGGGCAATTCATTAATCACAATAAAAGAGGCCGGACTGTGTCCGCCGCCGGTGTTCCAACTCCTGATCACAACATCCAGCTTTTCATAAGGGAATGGGCCAAACCGGTTTTCATAGAACTGAAGTATCTGCTGGGCTTCCTCAAGAATCCATATTCTTGAACCCAAAATATCCGGGGACATATACAGCCTCACCGGCAAATCCGATACAACCTCTTTCTGCTTATTCAATCGACCGACAAGAAAGGCCAGATATTTCACTGGATATTTTGTTTCGAAAATAAAAAAGGAGCTCCCCATCTTCTCCAGAGCCGTTACCCGCCGGATCTCATCCAGTTTTCCCTGCTCCACCAGCTCACCATTGGAGATGCAGTTAAATTCCGGAGGAATAATGACCTTCAAGCGAGCCTGAAAATAGTTCTCAGTCGTACTGGAAGGGTACCAATAGGCCGAATGGCTGAAGAGATGGCTTTCAAAAACCATCCGGGTCTTATCCCCGCGTCCCCCAAAAAAGGCTCCTTGAAGGACATCCGCAGTGAGCGGAGACGGCTTCAGAATCCCTCTGTAAAAAATCTCAATGGAATAATTCTGGTTTTTGGAAAGGGGGCGAAGAAAATAGACATAGAGAATCTTTCTCAGATTGTCCATGGTGAAAAACAGTTCGTGTCCGTCTTGATCATAAATGCGGAGAATGTCCAGGGCCGGATTGAAATTCAATTTCAGGCTTGTCAGGAAGTCCACACGGGAGGATATTTCCACTCTGGCCTTTACCGAAAGATAGGACTCTCCCGGCTTGAAATCGACTTCCAGATCACAGTACTTCACCAAGAATTCTTGGCTGAAAGAAATGATAAATCGGATCTCCTCCTTTTCTTTCTGGGGAGAATAGAGATTGATGATATGATTGCGGCGGCGGGAGAACAGATTGACCTCTTCTTCATCAAATGGCGAATAAATATAGGTGAGTCCGCCATATTTTTTGCCGTTAAACTCAAAAACAGCCTGGTCCCCCTGAGGTAAGAATGAAAAAAGTTCGTCCGTGAATGAATTCTCCATCGTAAATGATTGGGGATAGTGCTGCTCAAACAGCACGGAGGTTTTTCTCAGGTCGGCTGCAGAAACAGGTTCGCCCTCTCCCTTCGAGTACTTCTTAATTTGAATATGGCTCTGAAAAAAAGCGTTCGAAAACCGGAGATAGGCGTAGTCCAGGCGATCCACAAGCGCATCTTTCTTATAAATCAATTCCAGTTGATGCTTTTCCACGGGATGGGAAGGAGAATAAAAGAGGTGACCTTCACCCAGGACGATCAAGGCAATCTCCAGGTTAGGAATATTGTCATAAAAGAGAAGGGCATCCTTGAAAGTGAGTTTAATATCGGCATGTTCAATTTCGATGGAGCTTACACGTTCGACGTGGACGGAGGGGATCTTGATTTTGTACAGGTTACTGATAATTCCGGTCACCTCTTTTTCGCGAATCTGCCAAAGATCCCCGACCTTCTCGATCTGAAGTCTCCACATTTCCATAGTGGCGGAATAGGCATTTTCATAAAGAACCTGAAGGAAATAGTCCTGTTTTTCCTGTTGAAGGGCTGTTTCCTGCTCTTTCTGGAAGGAGATCGTCTCCATCTTCCAAACATTCCAGTAAGATAAAGCCAAACTCTCTTCTTTGCTTCTGATTTCCGGAGAAAACGCGCTCAGGTAAGAGGGAATATCTTTAGCGACGAATGAACTCTGGAGCTGAGCGATAAGGTCACTGGCCGGCCGTTCATTCCCATTACACAGAAAAACGAATGAGAAAAAACTCAGGAGAAAACAAAAGACGATACAGACAGCCTTCCCTTTCACTGTTTTATTATAACAAAAGCGAGGTTTGAGAAACATCCTCATTTCCGCACGCTCCATCCAAATTGCATTTTTTGTGCCAAAGCCAGAGTCGAAGGAAAAGAATGGTGAAAAACGTCAAAGGCGGCCTTTTCAGTAAACTGGAAGGAAAAAAATATTTACAAAATGTAAATCGTATTTACAATTTTTATTTTTTTTCTCTTTTCAGTTCTTTTTTAAAATCCTCTTCCCAGGTGACAAAGCTGTGGAAAAAAATTGAATCTCCTTCATCAATCCCTCGTGTGATCTCCGTAATATGGGAGCTTGAGGCTCCAAATGCTTCGACGGCGAAAACCACGGCTTTTTCAGGATCGATGTTGTTTCCGCAGGTATAGATATCAAGGGCGCCGTAGCCTTTTTCCGGCCAGGTGTGAATTGAGATATGAGATTCGGAAATCACGACGACTCCGCTTACACCTTTGGGCGGAAATTTGCTGAAAGCGATTGCCCATACTTTGGCACCGGCAATCTCAGCCGCTCTGACCAGAATCTGCTGGACCTTCTCCACGCTGCCGATGATCTTCGGGTCACACCCCGATGCCTCAACGATATAATGATGGCCAATGGATTCATAAATTTTTTTGGGCATCTTATTCTCCTCTATACCAGATCGTATTATGTCATATTCTGGCAACCTGTCAAGAAAACTCTTGACCCCCAGAATCACCGATCGGCCAATTTGGGGATCTCTTATTTGTTTCAATATTTGACAAATTATAATATAATTGACAATTAATTTAATTAATATATTGACAAATTAACTAAATTGATATAATTATTAGCTACAAATGTTAAAGACGTTGCTGACCCCAAAATGGACAAATTAAAAAAAGAGGCACGAACGGCTCCCCCCGGCAAGCGTCGGATCCCATCCGCTCATGTCCGGGGCGATCGCACCGGCCTTTCATTCCAACAGCCACAAACACAAAGGAGAATAATCGATGTCGGCTATCCAGAAAGATCCGCATAAAAATTTCCGATTTCAGGATGAAGAAGAAGTATTGAAATCCGTCCATGACCCTTCGCGGAAAATCGAGTTTGTGCGAGTGCTCTTCCCCGATATCCTGGGCAGGCCCATGGATTTCAGTTTACCCAGCTCGGAGCTGGAAGAGGCCTTTCGCAACGGCAAAGGATTCGACGGGTCCTCGGTGGAAGGATTTGTCCGGATAGAAGAGAGCGACCTGACCATTAAACCAGATCCCACAACCTTCAGAGTCCTTCCCTGGGTATACCGAGGATTCTCTGAAGAAACAAACTGGCGGGAAGGGATCATGTTCGGAGATATTCTCACTCCGGAAGGAACTCCCTATGAGGGGGATTCGCGCTATGTATTGAAAAAAGCCCTCCAAAAAGCCCATGAGAAGTTTCAGATTGATGATTTTAAGGTCGGTCCTGAGCTTGAATTCTTTATTTTCCCGAACAACAGAGCGCCGGACCCTCTGGATGAAGGCGGCTACTTTTTTGCCGGGCAGCACGGCGAAATTCGTAAGGAAATCCAGCTCCTGCTCAAAAAAATGGGGATCGAATCCGAATACGACCACCATGAAGTCGCTCACGGGCAGCATGAAATCGACCTTCAGTTCCGCAGCGCTCTGGAAATGGCCGACATCGGGATGATTTTTCGATACACGGTTAAAAAAGTGGCCCGCATGCACAACCTCTATTCCACGTTCATGCCCAAGCCCATCAACGGTCAAAATGGAAGCGGCATGCACGTTCATCAGTCGCTCTGGAGAAAAGGAAAAAATCTCTTTTATGACCGGGAGCATAAACACCATCTCTCCCAGACCGCCCGTTCCTATATGGCCGGATTGATCATCCATGCCCGAGAAATCTCCGCCATCTTCAGCCAGTGGATCAATTCCTACAAGCGCCTGATCGAGGGCTATGAAGCTCCTGTGTATATCGCCTGGGGCCAGAGAAACAGATCAGCGTACATCCGTGTGCCGGAATACCTGCCGGGCAAAGAAAATGCCACTCGGATAGAGCTCCGCTCCCCAGACCCGGCATGCAACCTCTATTTAGCCTTTGCGCTCATGCTCTCCGCAGGCTTGAGGGGCGTTCAAGAAGGTTATCCGCCGCCCGAACCCGTGGAGAAAAATATCTACAAAATGACCAACTCGCGGCAGAAGAAACTCAAGATCCAGACTCTGCCCCGGAACCTGGAAGATTCCGTCAAACTCATGGAAAAAAGCGCGCTTGTCCGTGAGAGTCTCGGTGATCACATATTTTTCAAATTCATCGCCAATAAAAATTGTGAAATCAAAGATTACAATAAAAATGTCTCCAGAGAATTCGATAAACAGGTCAGCGAATACGAGGTCAAACGCTATCTTCCTTTTCTCTAGCCTGAGAAAGGCCGGACAGGTGCTTTAAGAGGCCGCTTCTCCGCTTCGCTTCATTCTTAGGGCTGAGACAAAGAGGGAAGGTAAAAATTTCACACGGTTTGGTTTGACGGTCTCTCATTATTCAGAACTTCCCCCAAAAAAGCTCCCTCCGGAACTCAAAGCTCGGGCCGCTGAGCCTTTTCCTTTGCTCCGTCTGGGGAATCTCAAAAGAGCGGAAATCATCTTGACAAGCATAAAATTTATCTGCTATAAAAATGACTTGGATTATTGATTTTTTATTTATTTTTATATTTTTAGGTTAAGAAGAGGAGTTATACATTCTATCCTTCAACTTTACTCTGATTGATCCCTTTTCTAAAAATTTATCCACCAATAACCTGTCTTTTGATCGGAGTCAATTTCATTTAAGAAAAACCTTTATCTGGAGGAAATACCGTGGAAGCCGTTAACCATGTGAACTCATTCATCATAAAACATAAAAAGAAAAAAACTGCACTCATAGCGATTCTTCAAGATATTCAAACAGAATATAACTATCTCCCCAAAGAAGCGCTTCACATGGTGTCCCAATCTTTGGGCATTCCCTTGATCGATGTGATCAGCGTGGCCACATTTTACCGCGCCTTCAGCCTCAAGCCCAGAGGCCAGCACCTGGTCACAGTCTGTTCGGGGACGGCCTGTCATGTCCGAGGAGGGCCCAAAGTCCTGGAAGAATTCGAGAAAAAGCTGACGATCAAAGCCGGAGATACGACAAACGACGGCCGGTTCACTCTTGAGACAGTGGCCTGCCTGGGATGTTGCGCCATTGGACCCGTTATCGTTGTGGACGGGAATTATTATGCCCAGACGACCGCCCGCAAAGTCGATTCCATACTTCAGAAGTATCGAAAGAAAAGAGTGAAAAAATGAACAGAATAAAGAAATTCACGTCCATCAAAGAGCTTAAAAATGTTATCCACGAACAAATCCAAGAAAGGAAATCCGAGAAAAGACCGGTCCTGACCATCTCCTCTGGAACCTGCGGCCAAGCGCGGGGGTCACAAAAGGTCATCCATTCCTTGAAAACAATCATCCGAAAAGAAAAGCTCGAAAAAAAGGTCAAACTCAAAGTCACAGGCTGTCATGGATTTTGCGAAGCCGAGCCAAATATCATCATCTATCCCCGTGATATTTTTTACCAGAAAGTCAGCCCTGATAATGCCAAAGATATTCTCTATCAGACGATTCTCAAGAATAAAGTCCTGGATCATCTTCTTTATATTGATCCGGGCAGCGGCGAAAAAGTCTCTCATGAAAAAGACATTCCCTTCTATAAAAAGCAAAAAAGGCTTGTGCTGGGCGACAATGCTCTGATTGACCCGACGGACATGAATGATTACTTTTCCATCGGTGGATACGGCTCTCTGATTAAGGTCTTGAGCGGTATGTCCCCCGAGCAGGTCATTAATGAAGTCAAAAAGTCAGGACTCAGGGGCAGAGGAGGGGCGGGATTCCCCACAGGTTCCAAATGGGAGCTGGCCCGAAAAGTTGAGGGGGACACCAAATACATCATATGCAATGCCGATGAAGGAGATCCGGGCGCCTATATGGACCGCAGCCTTCTTGAAGGAAATCCGCATCGCGTTCTCGAAGGAATGATGATCGGCGCCTACGCCATCGGCGCCAAGGAAGGCTATGTCTATGTCCGCGATGAATATCCTCTGGCCGTCAAGCATATCAGCCTGGCCATTGAGCAACTTAAGAAAACAGAGCTCTTGGGCCAGAACATTCTTGATACCGGTTTTGATTTCGACATTCACATCGCCAAAGGTGCCGGCGCATTTGTCTGCGGCGAAGAAACGGCCTTGATCGCGTCCATTGAAGGAAAGGTCGGAGAGCCCAGGCAGCGGCCTCCTTTTCCTGCAGAAAAAGGACTCTGGGGAAAACCGACCAACATCAATAACGTCGAAACCTGGGGGAATGTCCCGATCATCATTCAGAAAGGCGGAGACTGGTTTGCCAAAATCGGCACGGCGGAAAGCAAGGGAACAAAGATCTTCTCCCTCGTTGGTAAAATTAACAATACTGGCCTCGTTGAAGTCCCGATGGGAATACGCCTCAAAGAGATTATTTACGACATCGGAGGCGGCATACCCGGCGGGAAAACATTTAAAGCCGTCCAGACCGGCGGCCCCTCGGGAGGCTGCCTCCCAAAAGAAATGCTCGATCTCCCGATTGATTACCAGAGCCTGGCACAGGCGGGCTCGATCATGGGCTCTGGCGGCATGATCATCCTGGATGAAACCACGTGCATGGTGGATGTCTCTAAATATTTTCTCAACTTTCTCCGGGACGAATCATGCGGAAAATGTCTTTCCTGCCGTGAGGGTACTCAGAGAATGTGGGAAATCGTAAAAGATATCACCGATGGGAAAGGAAAAGAAGGAGACCTCCAGCTTCTGGAGGAACTCGCGTTAGCCGTCAAGAACGCTTCGCTGTGCGGCCTGGGCCAGACGGCTGCAAATCCTGTCCTCTCGACACTCAAGTACTTCCGGGACGAATATGAAGCTCATATCAAAAATAAAAAATGCCCGGCCCTTGTCTGTAAGGAAATTGTCTCCTCTCCCTGCCATACCGTCTGCCCCATCAGCCAGGAAGCCTCGACCTATATTGCCCTCATCGCTCAAGGGATGTTCCGTGAAGCATTTGACGTGATCATGAAAGATAATCCCCTGCCCTCAATCTGCGGCAGGGTTTGCCACCACCCGTGTGAAAAGGTCTGCCGAGCCGCTGAAGCCGGAGAGCCGATTGCCATTCGGGCCCTGAAAAGATTCATCATCAACTGGGCCAAGGATCATAAAATCAAGCCCAGAATCACCCCTCCGCGTCAGGATCGCGCAAAAGTGGCCCTCATCGGATCCGGACCAGCGGGTTTAACCGCCGGATATTATCTCAGTCAAAAGGGATTTCGACCCACAATCTTTGAATCCTTACCTATGGCCGGAGGAATGCTGGCCGGCGGAATTCCCGAACACCGGTTGCCCAAACGCCTGGTGAACCAGGATATCGAATACATCCAAAAATTGGGGGTCACAATCAAGACAAAAACAACTCTGGGAAAAGACTTCTCCATTGATGACCTCTTCAACGACGGCTATAAAGCCGTATTCATAGCCACAGGTTCCTGGAAATCCATGAGCCTGGGGATTCCGGGCGAAAATGCCGAGTGCGTCCTTCAGTCTCTGGAATATTTGAAAGCTGTCAACCTCGGCGAAAATGTCCCCGTGGGAAAGAGAGTAGGAGTTATCGGCGGAGGAAATTCTGCCATTGACGCCGCCCGCGTTGCGCTCAGGGATAAAAATTGCCAGAAGGTCACCATTCTCTACCGCAGAACAAAGAGAGAAATGCCCGCCTTCCCTGAAGAGGTGGATGCGGCCATCGAAGAAGGAGTGAACATCCAGTTCCTTGTGGCTCCGGTGAAGATCCTGTCCAAAAACGGAAAAATCGCCGGAGTGGAATGCATCCGGATGAAGCTCGGCGAACCGGATGCGAGCGGCCGGAGGAAGCCTGTCCCCATAAAAGGATCTGAATTCACTGTCCGGCTTGACACGCTCATCCTGGCCATCGGCGAACGGCCGAACATCTCTTACCTTTCCGGAAATGACGGCATAAACACGGCCAGAGGAGAAACCATTGGGGTGGATCCTGAAACATTCAAGACCACACGGGAAGGCGTCTTTGCCGGTGGTGATGTCGTCACCGGTCCGAACACGGTTGTCGCAGCGATGGCCGCCGGAAAAACGGCTGCGGAAATGATTGAGAAATATATCGAAGGAAAACCTCAAACGATAGAATACACGCTGAGAAGGCCTTCCGTCTACGTCCCGGCTGTCGCGCTCACGGAAGATGAAGTGGCGAAGGCCAAGAGGCCAAAAATACCGCATTTGACCGTATCCCAAAGACGCAAAAACTTCAAAGACGTGGAAGGGTCTCTGTCGGAAAAACTTGCCAGGAAAGAAGCCAGGCGCTGTCTGAGGTGCGACCTGGAAACCGAAGATGGAAAAAATGCCATGAGGGAAAAATCATGATTCAATTCCTATTGAATGGATTAGAAGTGAAGGCAGAGAAAGGCTGGACACTCCTCGACACAGCCCGGTTTTATGGACTTGAAATTCCAACACTCTGTTACAACGAAGGGTTGAGCGTTTTCGGAGGATGCCGCCTCTGCCTTGTCGAAGTCGGCGAAGGTCCGAAAGCCCGCCTTGTCTCTTCCTGCACTTATCCTGTCCAGGAAGGGATTACCGTCCGGACGGATACGAGGCGCGTCATCGAGGTCAGGCGGATGATGATCGAGCTGATGCTCTCGATCGCTCCCTATTCGAAGAAAATACAGGATATGGCTTCCAAATTCGGCGTCACTCAGGTTCGCTTTAAAATCCGGAACGAAGAATGCATTTACTGCGGGCTCTGTGTCCGCATGTGCCGCGAACAGATGGACGGCCGGGCTATCGGATTCCAGAACCGCGGGTACAAAAAGAAAATATCCACGCCCTTTGATGCCCGCTCCGAAGAATGCCGGCTCTGCGGCGGGTGCATGTATATCTGCCCGGTCTGCCAGCTCCGCTGCCAGGGCCCTCAGGCCGAAACGGCCCTGTGCAACGCCTGTCTGACCATGGACCCCACATGTCTGGACCATTACGATGACTTGCAGTGCTGGATGTATGATGCCGGCCGCTGCGGGACCTGCGTCAGGGAAAAAGGCAAGCAATGAATATTCATCATAAATTGCTTTCTCTTATTTTCAACCGATGATATTTAGGAGGTAATTATCATGGCCTATACGAGACTCAATCGAAGTGCTGCCACATTAACAAAAAACAGGACCGAAGGCTCCATCAGCCCTTTCAGCGGAATGTGTGTCACATGTGTCGACGGCTGTATCGGCATGTGTGAGATCGGAAAATCAGCCTACCGCGGAGCTGAAGTTCTCTATCCACAGCCCTTTGGTATCATCACCGCAGCTTCTGAGAAGGAATATCCTTACGATCTTTCCCATTTCAGCATTATGGGAACCGCTGTCGGGGCCTATGGAGTTGAAGCCAAAAGCGATAAAGCGACCTTTGAAAAGGTAACCATTGAAACCCAGATCGGACGTGATAAAGGGATCAAACTCAAGGTTCCCTTTGTGATTTCCGGCATGGGTTCCACAAACGTGGCCAAGCAGAACTGGCCGGGATTGGCTATCGGATCCGCCATTTCCGGAACTATTCTCACGGTCGGTGAAAACGTCTGTGGAATGGATGACGAATCGGAAATCAAGAACGGCAGAATCGTCCGCTCCCCGGATATGGAAATGCGCGTCCAACTCTTCAAGGACTGGCAGGAAGACGGCTACGGAACGGTCGCCGTCCAGGCCAATGTCGAAGACACCCGGCTGGGCGTTCAGGAATACGTCATCAATAAATTGGGTGTGGAAACGGCTGAGCTCAAATGGGGACAGGGCGCCAAGGACATCGGAGGAGAAGTCAAGATCAAGAGCCTCAAAAAAGCCCAGGAACTGAGAAAAAGAGGCTATATCGTCCTTCCTGACCCGGAAGATCCCAACATCATCCAGGCTTTTGAGAAAGGCAGTTTTAAAGAATTTGAAAGACATTCGCGGCTGGGCATGGTCGAGGAAGAGAGCTTCCTCAAGAGGGTCGAAGAGCTGAGGCGTGCCGGGGCCAAGTACGTTTTCCTGAAAACAGGCGCCTACAGGCCCGCCGACCTGGCCCGAGCCGTTAAGTTTGCCTCTAAAGCCAAGATTGACGTCCTGACGGTCGACGGGGCCGGCGGAGGAACAGGCATGAGTCCCTGGAGGATGATGAACGAATGGGGGATCCCGAGCGTCGAAATCTGGGCCCTGACCTATCAATACGCCCACAGGCTGGCCAAGAACGGCGAATACCTCCCGAACATCATCTCGGGCGGCGGCATCACTTTTGAAGACCAGATCTTTAAAGCTCTGGCGCTCGGCGCTCCCTATGTCAAGGCCGTGGGAATGGCCAGGGGCCCAATGGCGGCCGCCATGGTCGGAAAGACCATCGGCAAGCGCATTGAGGAAAGCCAGGTTCCCGTTTATGTCGAACGCTTCGGCAATTCGGTGGAAGAAATTTTTGTCTCCGGCCCGGAACTCAAGAAAAAGTTCGGCAAAAAATTCAGCGAGATTCCGACCGGCGCCATCGGCCTGTACACCTATTTCAAGAGGCTCAGCCAGGGCCTGCGGCAGCTCATGGCCGGAAACCGCAAATTCGCACTCGGCTATATCACCAGAGACGACATCGCCGCCCTGACCAGGGAGGCCTCCGATATCAGCGGCATTCCCTATGTCCTGGACGTAGATAAAGACGAAGTTAACAAGATACTGAAGGGCTAGTTTCCGGGTCTTCCCTTTTCGGCAATCGGCTCTGGAAGCCAAATCACAAACAGAGACGTCTCCTTTGCTTCTTTCTTTCAGAAGAAAAAAGAATCAAAGGGGATATTTTTTATCATTCCTTGGTCGAAAAATAAGTTCCTCATTCCTTATTCTATATTATTCTATAAATACAATCATGTCAGTTATATATTTATAGTGCAATAATATTCATCTAATTATAGATTAACCATGTTAAATATATAGTTAAACTATTAAATTAAAATTATCTTGACAATTTAATAAATTTTATCTAAATTAATGTGGAATTCATAAATTGACTTTATTGAATCCAGGAGTCAACCATGGAAAAGGTTAATCTCGAAATCTTAAAATCACATCTTTGGAAATCTGCCGATATTTTGAGAGGACATATTGATGCTGCCGACTACAAGAACTATATTTTCGGATTTCTTTTTCTAAAGCGGATTTCCGATGTGTTCGATGAAGAAGCTGAAAAAATACTCAAAGAAACCGGAGACAGGAAAGTCGCTTACGAAGATCGCGACTATCACACTTTTTTAGTCCCTGAAAAAGCTCACTGGAGCAACCTTAAATCCCTGACACAAAATATTGGAGAAGCCATCAATAAAGCCAACGACGCTCTGGAAGAAGATAATCCGGAAAGTCTGGAAGGAGTCCTCTCAGTTGTTGACTTCAACGATAAAGACAGGCTTCCGGATCACATCCTTTCTCAACTCATCAGTCATTTTTCAAAAATCAGGCTGCGCAACGAAGACCTGGAGAAGCCGGACATTCTGGGCGACGCTTACGAATATCTCATCGCCCAGTTCGCCTCAAGCGCGGGCAAGAAAGGCGGCGAATTCTACACCCCAAAGGAAGTCGTCGAGCTTCTTGTCGAGATTCTTGCCCCTGGCGAGGGTATGAGAATCTGCGACCCGGCCTGCGGCTCAGGGGGTATGCTCATTCAATCCGTTTACCACTTGAAAGAAAAAAAACAAAATCCCAGAAACATTTCTCTTTTTGGCCAGGAAATAAATGTCGGCACCTGGGCCATTTGTAAGATGAATCTACTGCTCCATGGTTTGCCAAGCGCGCAGATTAGAAGATGCGACACCTTGCGCGATCCGCAATTGCTCATTCAAGGCCGCCTCATGCCATTCGACATCGTCATCGCCAATCCACCTTTTTCACTCAAAAACTGGGGTTACGAGTCCGCCCAGAATGATCCCTTTAAAAGATTCCGGTTCGGCCTGCCTCCCAAAGGCTATGCCGATTACGCATTTGTCCAGCATATGATTGCCATTATGAATCCCACAGGAAGAGCCGGCGTCGTTTTACCCCATGGCGCTTTATTCAGAGGAGGTGCCGAGGGCAGAATCCGAAGGGGAATAGTTGAAGAAGACCTCCTCGAAGCTGTGATCGGCCTCCCTTCGAAGCTTTTTTACGGCACGGGCATACCTGCCTGCTTATTCATTATAAACAGGAATAAAACAAGGGAAAGAAAAGGCAAAGTGTTTTTCCTCAACGGTGCCGATGATTATCAAGAAGGCAAAAAACAGAATAAATTGTGCAAAGAAGACATAAAAAAAATCGCCTCATCTTTTAAGGAATTTGCAGCAATCCAGAAATACTGCCGGCCGGTTCCTCTCAATGAAATTCAGGAAAACGAATACAACCTGAATATTTCTCGTTACATTGACAGCTCGGAAGAAGAGGAAAAAATTGACATTCAAAAAACCCTTGATGAGTTGAAAGAGCTTAAAAAAGAATACAGTGAAATTGAGGAGAAAGTGTTCCAGTATTTACGAGAATTAAACTTTAAGGTTTAGCCGTGTTTGAAGGGAAATCAGAAGTCGAAAAGGTGCTTGCGGCCCTTGCCGAACAGCTCGAAACTCTAAAAGCCGGCATCGTTGAATTAGTCGTATGCGGAGGCGCTGCCCTGAACGTCTTAGGCTTCATCAGGCGAACAACAAAAGATTTGGATATTATTGCTTATATCGAAAGAAAGCAAGATGGGACTCCATCGCTCATAAAAGCCGACAAATTAATGCCGGTCCTGACAGAGGCGGCAAAAAGAGTCGCCAAAGACTTTAACCTGCCTGAAAACTGGCTCAATACCGGTCCAGCTTCGGTTATGGATTTCGGGCTGCCTCAAGGACTGATGGAAAGAGTTGTAACAAAAAAATACGGGCAGCATCTTATCATTCATTTTCTCGGCCGCTATGACCAGATTTTTTTCAAGCTCCATGCTGCCGCAGACCAATCCGGAGGGAAGCATTATGATGATTTATTAGCCTTAAAGCCCACGGCTAAAGAAATTGAGGAAGCCTCCCGATGGAGCATAACCCACGACCCGTCCGATGGCTACAGATTCCTCCTTAAAGATTTTCTAACAAGAATAGGTTTTGCAGATGTCGCAGCTAAATTATAAAGAATTTTATCTGGAGAATATTCTCGATTTTCTCTGGCGGCAGTGGTCTGCCCTGGGAGTTGCTGGCAGCGCCCGCACTGAGGATATCTGGGCTATGGACCCGGAAGCGCTTCTCGTTTTTTCCCTGGAAATGGCGCGTTATGAGCCCCGGCTCTTTGACGAAATTCTCGATTGGCTGGCTGTCAATGGAAAATGGATGGATATCCAACGCCTGCGGAGCATCGTGAGAAAGAAGGATGAAAGTTCACAGCGCCTGGTCAGTGCAGTCGCTGCATGTTTATCAAATGAACCGGGCAGTTTCCAGCGCAAATGGAGTGCTCTTGCCCTATTAAAGGGTTTACGCAATGAAATCGTACACAACGAAATACTTTTTAAAAATAAGCAAGGAAGTCCAGGCCCAAAACCTAGGGAAGAATCCAAAATATTTCATGAATATGGGTTTTTGAGAGAACAATTTTCTTTGCGGAAAATGTCAAAACCGGTGTCTGTTGCAAGAAGGAGCAATATCCGCTTTCTGCTCAGGTCTTTGTTCGGCATCGGCTCACGCTCGGAATGTATTCTCTATCTTTTGACCCATGAGGCCGGCCATCCTGCCGAGATAGCCAAAGCGATAGGACTCAATGCCATGGCCGTCTGGAATTCGCTTCAAGACCTTGCCAACTCAGGCTTAGTCTTGACACGTCCAAAGGGCAAGCGCAAAATAGAATACTGGATTTCTCAAAAAAGATGGTGGGAATTCCTTACGAGTGAAAATTTTGAGGCCATTCAAAAACCTGTTTGG
>JBAVVD010000082.1:0-3195 GCA_049697115.1 Candidatus Aminicenantales bacterium | reverse complement strand
TCCACACTCGGCGTGGATGTGAAGCTCTTTCTTCCGTTTTATAGAGAAATTAAAAGAAAGAATCTCCATTTCAAAAAGATCTTGCCCGGCCAACGCATGGATTGGAATGGAAAAATGGAGGATTTTTTCCTCCCATCGAGTTATGCTTGTGCTCTTCTATCACGCGCGCCTAAATGAAGTTAGGCGAATTCGAGCGTTCTATTGGCAATTTTTGGTCCTTCTTTTAAAGTATTCTGACATCATCATTTTTATTCAAGCATCCTCTGAGGCATAAGATTTCTTTCCGAGCATATAGCTTGGAAACGCTAAAGCCCAATCCCCAGCATCATGGACAGGCAACGATTCTTCCAGTTATCATAACTGATAAAACTGTTGATTTTTGATATCCCTAGGTTGTAGCGGATATCCAGAATAAGTTTCTTCCTGCCGATGGAGGCTTCCAGATTGACGCCAAGAACCAATCCATAATCCTTTTTTTTGACATCATCTTTTAAGCTCTCGGTAAAAACCTGACCAAGATATTCGCTTTGGCATTTGGCCTGGATATTGAAGGCCACATACCCGCCGCCCAGGCCAGCCATCCGGATTTTTCCTTTATTGAGGAAGTACCTCTTGAATAACAACGACGTCTCCAGGTAATCGAGGACAATCTTTGACTTCATCCCAGGAATAACCTCGGGGAAACCGATTCCATCTCCCTTTCGGACAAAAAAACATTCGGGCTGTATATAAAAATTACCAGATTGCTTGAAAGAAACAGCAATCCCTAATGAAAAGCCAGTGGCCCAGTGACGTTTTGGCCCACTCATGAGTTTGCTCTGGTTCAAGCCCGCTTTAAACGCCAGGTCGGCGGAAGCCAAAATTCCAGACAGACAAAAAACAAAGCTCATAATAAAAACAAGCCCTCTTTTCATCATGCTCTCCTATTTGCCAGTTTCGATGAATTCGAGCGCTCGTTCCAGCTCTTCGTCCCGGCCGGCGCAAATCCCGGCCACGGTCGGCCTGACTACGATATCGGGGACAATGCCGATGCGCTGGGTGGGGCGCCGGTCTGGGTAAAAAATGCCGATGCCTGAAAAGGAAGTCGTGATATTGCCGGGAAGAATCACACTGGAGACATTGCCGTCGGCGCCGGCCGTCTGGCTGCCGATGACCGTGGCTGCGGGAGCGGTTTCGAGCGCCATAGTTGTGAATTCGGCGTGACTGATTGTCATTTCATTGACAAGAATGACCACTCTCCCTTTATAATAATCGGGATTATCAGCGGATGGCCCGGCCTTGGTACCCACGGTAAAATAAAACCGCCCCGGGTAGGAGAGATCCGGTTTCTTAGCACAATAGAAATCGGTTGGCTGTGGGTTTAGATATTCACTCAAGAGATAAAGAGTCGAGTTTGGGTAATTGCGAATATCGAAAACAATGGCCCGAGTATTTTGCAGCAGATTCATGGCATTCGCCACGTCATTATATTGTAAAAGTCCCATATGAACATATCCGATATTGCCGGGAAGGATAGAATAAGACACGTTGGGAAGGCTTCTGGTTTCTTCGTCATTCACGACACTCCAAGTATAACAGGGAATTTTTGCCTCTGCTTGAGAGCTGCCTCGATCAAGTCTTAAAACGATTTCCGTACGATTGCTGCGGAATAGATAACTGCAGAGATTGTACTGCAAAACGGATTCATTGGAGGCTTGGACATACTTTCGCCTTTCCTGGCGGAGAACCTCAACGGATTGACCGTTCACATGAGTGATGATATCGCCCACCTGAAGATCTGCCCCCTGGAGCAATACAGGATACGTTTTCACCACTACCGTTTTTTCTTCAATCCAGCGGGCTTGAAAAGGCGGATAATTAGTCCCCCAAAATCCACTTAGCGCGTTGCTATAGGTGAATGAATGACCATCATTGATGCGGGCCGTCATCTCGCGAATAGCCAAATGGTAATCCTGCGACAATCCCTCTGGAGCCATTACTTTAGGGATGAATTCATCCAATACCTGGCTCCAATCCTGATCCATGACATCCTTGTAGGGGAAAAAATAGTAAATGATGTTCCAGTAGCGGAAAAGCGCCAGAAGTCTGTATTCAACAGACGGATAATGCACAATGTGTTTTTCGTTAGTATAAACCGTGTTGCCCGCTCCGCTTTGTTTTTGAACATAGTAGTTATCTGCGGGCTTGTGGTTCTCGCGGATATACTTCAGGAGCGCAGAAGTGAGCGGGTAAAAAAGGCTGGCATCATCCATCCATGAAAAATCCACTTCGTCGTTATCAATTGTCTCAGACTGGATTTGCTCTTGAGAACCCGCGGCACGGATCATCATCAGAATCTCATGATTGAAGGCATCTTTGTCATTCGCCTGTTTTACCCGAGGAATGCATTCGGCCAAAACCTGATCCCAGTTGATTTTGCCTTCTGCGACCTTATTGTGGTAATACTTCAAAAATCCCCAGACTTTGGCCAGAGCGGCCAGCCGGGTGACTTCATTGAATTTGGCCTCAGCCTGAACAGAAGACATTACCAGGGCTGAAAAAAGAAACACGCAGAGAAATCGTTTCAGCGTTAATTTCATTAAATTTCTCCCCTCATATATATCAACCCATTTATTATACAGCAAACTTCGTGCCAGAGAGAATCAGGCAATTTTCTCCATAAGGAAAATCCAGTTTTGTGCAGATTTGAGGACAGGTGTCCAAAAATTGCCTCTTTTTAAGTCTGTTTCCAGCCAATCCAGAACAATCTTCCACCAGAGCTCGCCCATTCTGGGGTTCTGGATAAAATGGACCTCATCAGGGAAATAGAGGAATTTCGATGGACTATTCATCCTCTGAGTTCAGCGGCCATTTTGACATGTTTTATCGCCTTTGGGTGGATCGGGCGTGCCGAATATTTAATGAAGAATAGATGGCGACTCGGGCGCCAAATTGGGATTCAATGAAAGATGTGAATTTTTGTGGTAATATAACCCTCAATGAAAGTGGCATTTCTGGCTTCAGAGGCCACACCGTTTGCCAAGACCGGAGGTCTTGCCGATGTGGCGGGTGCCCTGCCCAAATTTTTATCCACACTCGGCGTGGATGTGAAGCTCTTTCTTCCGTTTTATAGAGAAATTAAAAGAAAGAATCTCCATTTCAAAAAGATCTTGCCCGGCCAACGCATGGATTGGAATGGAAAAATGGAGGATTTTT
>JBAVVD010000081.1:0-10393 GCA_049697115.1 Candidatus Aminicenantales bacterium | reverse complement strand
TTGAACTGTGGGTCAAGAGTGAAAATCGGGCTGTACCTTTTTGTCGAAAAGCATGCTGCACAACCGCTTTCTATACCCTCAATGAGGTTTTATCCCTGTTGGTAATTTCCTAATGGCAATTTTGGGTCGACCTGATACTATCGCGGGAATTTCTTTATTACCTTCCATGTCTTCATTCCTTGATCTTGGCCGGGCTTAAGTCAATTGTCGATTGTTCGATCCTGGGAAAAAGCCTGTCGATTTCTCTCTGGATTTCCGATGTTTTTGAGAGAGAGGTCACAATCCTGCAGTAATGCCTGATGTCTTCGAGGGAGAGGGTCCTGTTTTTTCGGTCCTTGAGCCATTTCTCACAGACCTGGTAGCCGCCGATTTGATATTCCCAAATATCCGGTTTTACGCCTTCAAAATACTGGTCATTATTTATGTACAAGCGTTTTTTTTCATACCTTGGCTTTTCTACCTTGTTCCCGCCTTTACCCTGAAATCTGGCAATGGGTGGCTCAAGCTCTGGAGATTTGAGCAAATGCAAGTCAACCAGTTTTTTCCCCAGTTCAGCCATCCTGCAGAAGAGCTTATAGTCCTTTGTGAAAGGAACTCGCGGAAAATCCATTTTCAGGAATTCTGCATATTTTGTTCGGTAGATGTTTGAGTAGAGAATCGCATAGATGCAATATAAAATCTCTTTGATTATAGGTTCTTTTTTATAGGATTTCGAAAGAATTTCAATGAATTTTTAACTGAGGAGTCCATAAGTTGCTTAGCTTCTCCCAGTCCTGCGAGTTAGGAAAGCGCTCTGTAACCTTCACAGAGCTGTGCTCGAGCAGCTCTTTGATTGTGATAATGTCGGTTCCTCTTTCGACTAGCCGGCTGGCAAACGTGAGCCTTAGGTCATGGAACCGCAGCCCTTTGATTCCAGCACGCCGACAGGCTAAGAGCAAAAGATCAAAAGGCAAAGTGTTATTGAATTTCCAGGACCGCACGAAACCCACAGATGCGTTGCGTCGGATAGTGGAAGGCGCGAGTGGCTGAACGGCAAACGTCAGCTTTATTACCAAACGAGCCTCCGCGCATCACACGGAACTCCCCTAAGTCTGGCCCTTTAGGGTCTTGTTTAGGGCTATAGTTATAATAACTTTCCCCATACCAATCCGCGCACCACTCCCATAGGTTGCCATACATGTCATAAAGCCCCCAGGCGTTCGGTTTCTTCTCCCCGGCGGGATGCATGGTATCTTCGGAATTTGCATAAAACCATGCGTAAAAGCCTAGCTCGGCTTCGTCGTTGCCGTAGTGGTATTTGCCCTTGCCTCCCGCACGGCAGGCGTATTCCCACTGCGCTTCGGTGGGCAGACTTGCTTTCATCCCACTCACTTTAGCTTGAAGCTTGGAGAGGAAGTTTATGCAGTCATCCCAACTTATTGAAACAGGATTCTTCGGCCGCTCGAATGTGCTCGAATCTTCGCCCATGAGCACCTGCCATTGTTCCTGAGTGACCTCGTATTTTCCCATGTAGAAAGGCTTGGTGATTTTCACTTTATGTGTCGGTCTCTCCTCGGGACGTCCCTCATTAGATCCCATCAGGAACGACCCGGCGGGGATGAGGACGAATTCCATCTTTGCCCCGCCGCCCAAGTCAACAATGAGGTTTTTCTCTTGTGCCGGCAGCGCTGAGGCTAAAAGGGCAAACCCGCAGGCCAAGAGCAGCAACCGTCTAATCCCAAACGATAATATTGAAATTCTGAGTTTCATGGTACCCCTCCTCTTTTCTGCAATATAGATTAGATCCTTCACGCAGTCAAGGAAATCAACTCCTCCACTGCATGAATGACACTCAAAGGCTTTCTGTTTTAGAGTGCGGCATCACGATGCCGCCCTGAAAAGCAGTGCGGCGTTGCAGCAGTCCAAATTGCGCTCATCTCCGGCCTGCCTTATCTTGCTAGCTTTGCTCCGGCTGCAAGCGTTCAAGTTATTGGCCTCTAACAAGCCACCTAAAAGTCCTAGAATCCATTATCTCTGGGCCGATAAGCAATGGTCGAGCACCGCGCAGCCTGTTCGCCCTGGCCGCGCACGCAGAGTCATCCCTGCCTATTCTTGCCATTTTTTGGCATTCCCTTCCCCACGCACGTGGGCTCATCCCTTCCGCTCTATGCTTTCCATCACCCGCTGAATATCAGCCTCAGCCTCAAGCGGCCGCTGCTCGCCGGGGATCGCTTCGACTATAAGCCCGCCCTGGTCCTTCTTTAAAGGATAATAATTTCTTTTTCTGCTGCGCCGGCTGAATGAGCGTTCCTGCGCCAATTTTACCTCCCCCCATCGTCAAGGATGATAAAATATGATGCGGATGGAAGTCAAGGTTGGGCTAAAAATTACCTGGCGAGGGCTAAAAAGGCGCAGGGAAGCTCAATAGCGCCGGAAATCAGCCGGACCTCCTCGCCTGTTCAAAGAGAAGATCATGAAAGAGATCGTCCGGGCCTACCGGGACCGCTACAAGATCGAAACCGCCTTCCGCTGGACCAAGACCCGGCGTTTATCCGCTGGCTGCCGATGTATCACTGGACCGACTCCAAAATCCGCGTCCATGGCTTGACCTGTGTCATGGCGCTCCTTTATCTGTCGCTTCTTCAGATGAAGCTAAAAAGCGCCGGTCTGGATCTTTCTCTGGACCGGGCCATGCAAATCCTTCGAGGCATTCGGTTGGCGATCTGTTTTTATCCCTGCGCCGCCCAACCTGTTCGAAAAATCTGCCGTCTGGGCAGCACCGAATAGAAGCTTATAACAGCATTAAAGCTAAAAATATAGGCTGTTAGGTAGTACAACTGAGGAGTCCATAAGTTGCTTATAATGATTCAATTATGACAAGTTTCAAGAGCTAATGGCGAAAGTCGGGATTGACTTTTATGAAAATTGATCTTATATTTTATGTAGCCTGCGTTGCCTGAAATCCGACTCCATGTCGTCGGAGGGTAACCTCCTTAGGGCAAAGGCGGGCTTAATTTATTTTTGACGGTTAGGGGATTCTTTTGTGTGTAAAAATTTTTTCCGCCTTTATATTTCTCGGTATCATAGAGATCAACAACAAGACTAACCTTATCTCGGATAAACTCGTAATGCCTCATTTCACCACGCTCAAAGACGCGTTGGATTGACCAACAAAGGTAATCGGCCACACAGAGAAGCGGTTCGGTGCGCGAGGTTTGTATATTGAACACTACCGTTGACCGAATATCCTGAATGTTCCATCGTTTTTTAAAGCGTTCGTATGCCTTCTCGAGTGCCGATGAGAGATTTATATTTTTCGTTGAAGCTCCCCGGTCGGCAATATTGAGCACTAATCGTTCTCCCAGTTTCAATTTATTTTTTATCAAGTGAGACAATAGATCCGCGTAGAACTCTGAATGTTGACTATGATGTTTCTTAGCGAATAAAACGGATTTTTTACGCGCTACGACCATTTCAATAGAGCAATCCACTTCCCGGATAAACCGGAACATGCGCTCACGGACCTCCGGGGGATCATCTGTGGCGTGGAAATAAAAACCGCCTTTAGATATCTTCTTTGCGACGCTATTGATGCGATTGAGGTATTCGTCTTTTGTTATCTCATCCTCTAGACGCTGGATTCCAGCCCGCGTTGTATGCAAATCACAGTTGAATTTGACCATCCCAAGTGAGAAGGCCAGAGAAATTCCAGGTTCTCCAATTGCCAGAATACGTCCTTTTTTAAAGAATGTTGGATCGCCTGCCTCGTCCAAGAAACGATGAGATATTTTATCTTTCATCTTCAAACTTTTTTAATATATTCAATAACGTAGATACCCACGGCTCTTACCATGGGGTTCTACTGAATTGTTGTCAAAAGCAATAAGTCATTGTTATGCCAAGCGAATTTCCTGAAGGTGAGATTTTAAATTTCTTATTATAAGAACGTTCGTTTGATAATGACCATCCCAAATAAATTAGAAACGCGGTTTGAGCGATCCCAGATGTTATCAATCATGCTTTACCTCAAGGCAGATAAATAGCGTAGGGATCACTTTCGATTCTTATAAATGTGATATAGGGACCTACGACTGGAATTATCGTTGTCTCCATGAAATCATCTCCCATTGCAGCGGAGCCAATGAGAGTAGCAAGCCAAGTAAATCCAAGTCCTAAACCAGAAGTTAATTTGTGTGTTTTGTAAGGATTATGAAAGCTGCTCGCCAGGTTATTTTGAGGTTGTGTCTTCATCTCAGATTTCTCAATTTTAATAATTTCTTCCATTTTAAAAACAAAAATGCTTCCGTCACTCATACGAATTGCAATTTTTTCATTTGGAACCAATTCTATTATAGTTTCTCTTATGATTCTTCCATTTTTTAAATAGACAATATCCACGTAAGAGCTCTGTGAATACAACATATTTGATGCTAAAGAAATAATGACTAAAAGGATTATTAGAGTAATCATTTTCATGTTGGCCCCCTTTTCCTTAATTGATAATTTTCTATAGAAAGAGTGAAGTGAAGTAACTCATCCCCCTTGTTTTGAATTTCGTTTTTCCGCTGCGCCGACTGAATGAGCGTTCCTGCGGTTTACAGTTGCATGATTTCTTTTTCTTTGGCCGCAGCGATTTCTTCGATCTTCTTTGAATACTCGTCGATAATTTCCTGAAGTTTCTCCAAACCCTGAAATTTATCGTCCTCGGTAACTTCTTTTTCTTTTTCCAATTCCTCTATGAATTCCTTGCTTTCTCTGCGCATGTTGCGCAAGGCGGTCTTCTCGTCTTCCAGCATCTTCTTTATGTGCTTGACGATTTCCCTCCGTCTCTCTTCATCCAGGGGAGGGACGGGAATCTTGAGAACCTTCCCGTCACTAATCGGGTTCAGCCCCAAATCAGCGGCCCGAATGGCTTTATCGATCGCTTCAAGAAGTGTTGGGTCCCACGGCTGGACCGATATCAAGCTGACATCTGGAATCCCTAATGTGGCCACCTGATTGATCGGAGTAGCGGACCCGTAATACTCGACTTTTATGTCTTCAAAAACATTGAGGTTGGCCCGCCCTGTTCTCAGTTTGCTGAGGTCTTTGCGAAAATGCTCCAATGAGGTCTTCATCTTTTTTTCAAGGTCTCTCAAAACATCTTTGACCATTTTTATCCCTCTTCGATGGATTGTTTTGGCAAAATATTTTAAAAGACTCTGGTTCCGATCTCCTCCCCCAGAACAGCCCTTTTGATGTTACCTCTTTTCTTCAGGTTGAAAACAAGGATGGGCAGGTCATTGTCCTTGCAGAGCGAAATGGCCGTCGTGTCCATTACCTTCAGCCCCCGTTTGATGACCTCCAAATAGCCAATGGTCCTGAATTTCCTGGCCTTTTTGTCCTTGAGAGGGTCCGCGGTGTAGACACCGTCCACTTTTGTCGCTTTCAGGATGATCTGAGCTCTGATCTCCAAAGCCCTCAGGGCAGCCGCTGTGTCCGTAGTGAAATAAGGGCTGCCGATACCGGCGCTAAAAATCACAATCCTTCCTTTTTCCAGGTGCCGCAGGATCCTTCTTCGGACAAAAGGCTCGGCAACGGCCTTGATCTCCAGAGCGGACACATGCCGGGTGAAAACCCCCTCTCTCTCCAAGGCGTCCTGAAGGGCAATCCCGTTGATGATCGTGGCCAGGAGTCCCATCTGATCCGCAGAGACGCGGTCCATTCCTTCTTCCGTGCCCTGAATCCCACGGAAGATATTTCCTCCTCCAATCATAATCGCCACCTGGACGCCGAGGCCATGGATTTCCTTGATCTCCTGGGCAATGGACTGCGTAGTCTTGAAATCGATGCCGTGAGGCAGCTTCCCTAAAAGGGATTCCCCCGAAAGTTTAAGAAGAACTCTTTCATAAGCCGGCTTCAATGGCGACATTTGTAAACGCTATGATTTGCCCAGTTCAAACCGGGCAAATCGGCTGATTTTAATGTTCTCGCCAAATTTCGCAACTGAGGATGAAAGGAGATCCTTGATGCGAATCTTGTCGTCTCTGATGTAGAATTGGTCCAGCAGGCAGACCTCTTCATAAAACTTGGTTAATTTCCCCTGGATGATTTTTTCAACAATCTCCGGAGGCTTTTTGGAATCCTTGAATTGCTCGCGGATGATGTCCTTCTCTTTTTCCAATTCAGAGGCCGGGACCTGGTCAGCAGAAACATATTTGGGATTGGCGGCCGCGATATGCATGGCCACGTTCTTGACCAGCTCTTTGAAATCGGCATTGCGCGCCACAAAGTCTGATTCACAGTTGATCTCAACGAGGACGCCGATCTTCCCGTTGAGATGAATATAAGAACCAACGATGCCTTCTGCAGTTTCCCGGTGCATTTTCTCCTTGGCCCGTGCATGGCCTTTCTTTCTCAGGAATTCGATGGCTTTTTCCTGATCCCCTCCGCTCGCTTCGAGAGCCCGCTTGCATTCCATCATGCCGATTCCCGTTCTTTCGCGCAGCTCTTTGACCATTTCGGTAGTGACTTCCATCATGGACTCCTTTATATGAAAACCTCCTTAAGGAATCAAGCCGATTCGGCGGTTCCTCACTCTCCACCTGAAGATTCAGACGGGGGAACATCCTCCCCGGGGGGAAGGATTTCAGCCTCTTTCTTTTCCTCCTGGAGGCTTTTTTCTATCCGGCTTTTCTTTCCTTCGATAATGGCTTCCGCCACTTTGGAGGTGAACAGATCGATGGCCCTTACGGCATCATCATTTCCAGGAATAGGGAAACTGATGTTCTCAGGATCGCCGTTGGTATCCACAACCGCCACAATAGGAATGTTTATTTTCTGAGCTTCCAAAATGGCAATCTCCTCTTTGGATGAGTCGATCACAAAGAGGACTCCGGGGGCTCCCATTAAAGTTTTAATTCCGCCGAGGTTTTTCGAAAGCTTTCGGTACACCTTCTCCAGTTTGGACTGTTCTTTCTTCGACAGCAGGTCCCAGCGTCCGTCTTCTCTCATTTCTTCCAGCTCGATCAGTTTATCGATACTGCCGCGGATGACTTTGAAATTCGTCAGCAGTCCGCCCAGCCACCGTTGATTGACGTAGCAGGATTCACACTTCGTGGCCGCCTCTTTAATGATGTCCTGGGCCTGTTTTTTGGTCCCGATAAAGAGGATCTCTTTTCCACTTTCGGCCACCTCTTTGATGAACTGGAGAGCCTCCTTGAAAATTTTGATCGTCTTCTGCAGGTCGATGATGTAAATACCGTTCCTCTGACCATAGATGAACTCTTTCATCTTGGGATTCCACCGTTTAGTCTGGTGGCCAAAATGAACTCCGGCTTCTAAAAGCTCCTTCATTGTTACGGATACCAAGTGAATTCCTCCCCTTATCGTTTATGGTATTGAGGGGCTTTGCGTGCGCCTAACAATCCATATTTCTTTCTTTCCTTAATCCGGGCATCTCTGGTTAATAAGCCGGCGGCTTTAAGCGTCGATCTTAATTCTCTATTGAATTCCATCAGCGCGCGGGCGATTCCCAAACGGATCGCTTCCGCCTGACCTCTCATTCCGCCTCCATCCACACGCATAAAAATGTCGAACTTATTTTCTGTTTCGGTCAGAAGCATGGGCTGCTTGATCGTATATCTGTAGGACTCCAGCCGAAAATAATCTGTGAAGGGACGTGCCCTCTTATTCACAAAGAGAGTGATCTCGCCCTTTCCTGAGCGAAGATACACTCTCGCGATGGATGTTTTTCTTTTTCCTGTTCCGTAGTACTGAATTAAGCTCAACTTCCCTCCTCAAATACATAATCTTGTGGATTTTGCGCCTGGTGAGGATGCTGGGGTCCACGATAGACCTTGAGCTTTCTATAGACAGCCCGGCCCAGCTTGTTCTTGGGAATCATTCCCCATACGGCCCTTTTAATCACCTCTTCCGGCTTCTTCGCCATGAGGTCCCCGAGAACCTCTGTCTTCAATCCCCCCGGATACCCCGAATGGGAAAAATACTCTTTTCTTTCGAGCTTGCGGCCGGTGACGCGGACCTTTCCCGCATTGATGACAATGACAAAATCCCCCGTATCGAGAAAAGGCGTAAACTGGGGTTTATTTTTACCGCGGAGCAATATCGCCACTTCCGAGGCCAATCTTCCCAGAATTTTTCCTTCGGCATTGATCAGCCACCATTTTTTCTCTACAGCATCCTTTTTTGGGACAAAAGTCTTCATCTGTAAAATCCTAGACGTTAAAAATTGTACTGCTATCAGTCAGTTAATAAACTTTAACGATGCCATAAAATACTAAATATTGAAGAAGTTGTCAACTGCGCCCTGAGCCCGGAGCCGGCGACTCAGAATCCCGCGGATTTTCCCCCGCGAGAAAAGATCCGTTTCCTTCATCCTTTTCTCCTTCTTTGGGCATAAATCCTGATGAGGCCCATGCCGATCAGAAATCCTCCGATATGGGCAAACCAGGCCACCCCTCCGCCCAGGCCCACATTGAGAATCTGGGCGATAAACCAGAGTCCGAGGAAAAAAGCAGCGGGTATGGGAATGACGCGGATGAAAAAGAAAAGAAAGACGAGGGTCAGAACCTTAGCCCCTGGATAGAGAAGGAAATAGGCTCCCAGAATTCCGGCGATGGCCCCGCTGGCTCCGACCATCGGGACCATGGAATTTGGATTGAAGAGGACATGTATCAAGCTGGCTCCCAGGCCGCAGACAAAATAATAAAGAATAAACCGGATGGGCCCAAGATAATCCTCCACGTTATTACCGAAAATCCAGAGAAAAAGCATGTTGCCGGCAAGATGCAGAAAGCCCCCGTGAAGAAAAAGAGAAACGACAAGGGACAGGAGAGGAGAGATGCGGGAAATCGGGAAATCCGGGGGGGACTGCCAATGAGTGATCTCAAAGGGAATGGCCCCCATTTTGTAGATGGAAACGGCGAGTCCATGGGGAGAAAACAGTTGACCGAGGAAAATCAGGCTGTTCAGAGTGATTAAAACGACTGTGATGATTGGAAAACGCGATGTTGGATTTTCATCCTTCAGGGGAAAAAACATACGCCTTAATTTAAAAAAAGGAGATTGAAATTTTGAGTTTTTATAAGAAAAATGCGGTCGATATTATCCGGTCGTTTTCTCAAGCTCTTTCTGAAGTTTCAGGCGGTCGAGCTGCCTCTTTCTGGCCTCCTCAAATTTCTCGCCGAAGCGGTTGGCTTCTTCCGTAAGCCGCGCTTCTCTTTCGGGATAGATCTTGGAGTTGACATTGAGATACAGGATCTTCATGTAGGCGTAGGAATCGGGGTAATTCGGGTCCAATTCAATGGCCTTCTTCAGCATTTTTTCGCTCTCAGAGGAACAGGCGATCTTTTCCTCTCGCGAAAGAACGTTCTGAAGCTGATACGCCTTCGAGAAGCGGTTGACTCCAATCGCATAATAAATGAGCGCATTGTCCGGCTCCAGCTCCAGGCGTTTATAATGAAAAGACACGGATTTATCGAATTTTCCCTGGTGTTCGGAAGTGGGCAGATTGTCATAATAATTGACGATATAGGCGTATCCCTGTGGATTTTCGGGGTCGGTCTCAATCCTTCTTAAATACATTGACTCGGCCTTGTCTTTGAGCTCCGGCCTTTCTCCGGTATAGCGTTTATAGAACTCAGCCACGACATAATAATTATCCATGTTGCCGGGCTCAAGGTCGAGAATTTTTAAATACATCTTCTCCGCCTGGTCAAAATCCCTCATCCTGTCGTACATGTCGCCCAAAGAATATATAATCTCCTTGTTTATCGGATCAATCTCGAAGGCTTTGTTTAAAGCTTCCAGAGCCTTGGCCGCTCTCATTTTGTTCTCTTCGGTATCCACGGCAGGTTTGTAACGGCTCTTATAGCTTTCTCCCAAGAATCTATAGGCTTCCACAAGCTTCGGGTTATTTTCTAAGGCCAGCTCATATTTTTTTATCGCCTCGGTGAATTTTCCATCTTCAAAGAGCTTGTTGGCCTTAGTGAAATAATAATTCGCTTTGAGATTGCTGATTTTGAGCTTTCCGCAGCTAGTCAGAGCAAAGACGATGACCACCGCCAGCAGAATCACGAGAAAACGATGGGTCCCTTTTCGTAACATCATAGCCTCCTTACTCATCATGTCCTTTAATATGAACAGATAAAATTTATAATAGAATAAATGCGTAAAGTCAAGAAAAACAAGCCGTCTGTCAAGGCAACATGAATATGTCCTATTCTTAGCAACGTGAAAATGTCCGGTTTTCTCATTCTTTTAGATCCTCTCCAGATAGCTGTTGTAATGGAGCGCAGGATTATATCTCCGCCAGGGGTGATGAGCCGGCGGAATGTATTTCTCTTTCCTCCTCTTCACCATGACGATCGCTTTAACCTGGGGCGTCGCTTTCCTCAAATCAGTTACTTCTCTG
>JBAVVD010000080.1:0-2339 GCA_049697115.1 Candidatus Aminicenantales bacterium | reverse complement strand
GGTGGGCAACGCGTCATTAATCGTGCGGTGATAGGCGGCGAGCCAATAGTCACGTTTGTTTGCGGGCGGCATTTCTCCCACCAACATACCTGTCACTTCACGGTCATAGATTTCACGCAAGCGCGTGCCCGCAAGTCGCACACTACAGCTTTCAATGTCACCCTTGACATCAATCAAGCTAATGCCTGGCAACAATCGCGGCAATTTTGCCGGGTTGAAATCTGCCCGACAAGGTATAGCTGTTTCACCAGCCAATTCATGCCAGTAGTCATACATCTGGCGTTGTTCGGGCACTACCAATTGTGCCCGAAACGCCTGCGCGCTCGATTTGCCGTCCACTTGCCGTCCCGCCCCACTTCGCTGCCACGATCACAAGGACCGAGTCGACCTCTTTATGAATCGCCGATTCGTGATCCGCAAGAGTCTTGGAGATTAATTTTTCGTTTATTCGAAAATTTAATGATGAGCGGCGTAAGGGCCGGTCTTGCTTTGGGCCCAATCCCAATAGGTGAGGAGAATGCGCGCCTTGTTGAACGACAAGGTTTCGAACATTGATTGCAGCTCAGTCAAATCGCGCTCACGCGAGATCAACGGCAAGTCAGCACTTTGCATGCGTTTCAACAATCCAAGCATCGAACTGCGCGGATAGACTGCGGCTTTCAACATCACTACGAGTGCATCACCTTGCAAATCACTCAGAATCTTAGCGACTGTGGCCACGCTCAACTGCATGACGCCCGACAATTCTTCTGCAGCAATTTCGATTTGGCCTCGTGCAGCGCGCTCCAGCGCTTCCAACAGCGTATGTTGGTTCAGTGGCTCTGGTTCACTATCGTCTTCGCTGTTTGCGGCCATCGTTATTTTTAGAATTTTGGTCAGTGTTTCTGAATCCGTGAGGAAGCGTGAAAGAATGAAGCGACGCAGCTGGGCCGGTGCCAACCAGAACATTTGAAATGCAAATGGCGCTGTCAAATCTTGGCGTGTGGCCAGCGGTGCGAGCAACTCTTCATGATTTTCGCACAGGACCAACAGTGATTGAAAACCATCGTGAGAAATTTCGGCTTCCATATTACGAACCAAGGTGAGAACGACTGAAGGATCGCCTGATTTAATGAGCGCTTCGCCAATTGCGCGCGACAATCTCCGGCGGCGGGCAATCAAACGTAGCTTGTCAGGTTCACCTTCTTGCACAACTTGTTCGAGTTCTTTGTCACCAATGTGCGGACAATCTTCCAACAACGGACCAGCTATTTCAACGCGCGGATCGCGAATAAGACGCGACACCAATAGATGTGGCGGGCTATCCATCATTGAAAGGCGTTGCGCCAACATCAACAAGGGTTTCATTTCCAAGCGTGGAACCAAACGTAACAGTGTATCAGCGGCAAGCGCACGTTCCTGAGGAAGGCCCGAAGCATTGCCGGCTGCCATCATGTCCAAAAGCGAGCGCGTCAACTCTGTTAAATCTTGCCCTTCAACAACGGGCAGATTGTCAGCAAGCGAACGCTCAATTGCGGAGTCCGATACGGGATCAATATCAAGCATTCCAGGTGAAACTTCTGAAATCTCGGCAGGTTCGATCCGCGACAAATCATGTTCTGGTTCAGGCTTGTTCCACTCTTCATCGTCAGCGTGGATTTCTTTTGCTTCACGCAAGTAAGTCAAACGATCATCGCTAGTTGGCTTGGCCAGCAACAGACGCCAAATGTTTTCAAGCTCAAGCTGAATAACGCGCTCAGCCACACCTTGTTTTACAGCTTCATCAATGGCAGCAAGGTCAGCTGATTTTTCCTCTTTCCCTGCTTCGGGAAGGTAAGTGAAGTTGTTGTCAAATTCTTTAGTGGCCCCTGTTGCCACATCAAGTTCTGGATCTACGGATACAGGCTGCGCAATGACAGGTTCCGGCAGCAGCGGAAAAGCATAAGTTTCGGCTACTTGTTCAACAATGGCAGTTTCAACTTTGACTTCTGCGACAACGTTCGGCGCAATCGTCTCAGCAACATCAACAACTAAAATTGGCTCCGGAATAGGGATGATTGAAGGCTCAGCGTGAGCCGCATCGACGACCAACGGTATCAATGCAAATTCTTCAACGGCGGTCTCAATAGTAATAGGCGCAAGGACTGGTTCAATCGAAACAGGGACCAAATCGATATTTTCTTGTTGCGCAACGATAGGAACAACATCGTAGGTGACTTGCGGTAAAATCTCTGGCGCAACTGTTTCCAGTACGGGCTCAATCGTGATAGGCGCAACGGCAACAACCGCTGGTTCAATCGCAATCGGCGCGACTTCAACAGGTTTTGTTTCGATAACGATCGGTGCGCTCACGATAATAG
>JBAVVD010000079.1:0-9343 GCA_049697115.1 Candidatus Aminicenantales bacterium | reverse complement strand
GGGCATGATGGACTTCGCCTAGCAGAGAACACTGGGGGATTGAGTCGCAATAGATCCGGTCCGCCATAGCCAACACTTCCCTGGAACTGCTCTGTATCGAGGTTGATCACTCCGGGGAGGACCGCTTTTCATGCGGCATAATCGGCAAAACTTTTTTCTACGGCGGCGATGGCCTCGGGATAGCTCAGCACCCTGCGGATTTCAGGCTCGCTGAAGACTTTCACTTTCATTGTTGACGGAATGCCTGAAAAGCCTCTGCGACGCGGGCCAGTGCATCCAGCAAATATTTCTCCTTTTCCCCATACCCGAAGCGGAGGTAATGGTCCATCTCAAAATGGTCGCCCGGAACAAGAAGGACGTTTTTTTCCCGAATGAGTCTGTCGACCAGCGCTGTGGAGTTCACTTTCATGTTGTAGCGGACAAATACGATGGCACCGGCTTGAGGCGGGACATAACTGAAGAGACCATCCTGTGTGTTCAGCCAGGCCTCCAGAATTGGAAAGTTGGCGTTTAGAATCCGGCGTGTCCGTTCCAGAATTTTTTCCCTGACCGAGGAGGAAAGGGCGATGCGCGCCAGTCGGTCGCTGAGGATACTGGGAGAAATGGTCGTGTAGTCGTGGTAGGCCCATGTCTTTTTAATGAAATCCTCGGGGCCGACAATCCAGCCGATTCTCAGGCCGGGAAGGCCATACGCCTTGGACAGTCCGTTGACGACAATGAGCTTGTCGTATTTTCCCCAGAAGCTGGAAGTTCTCGGGCCGATTCTTTCCGCGCCCTGGTAAACCTCATCAGCCAGAATCCAGGCGCCAACCTCTCTGGCCTGATGGATGACGGCCTCCATAGCTTCGCTGCTCAGCACGGCGCCGGTGGGATTGTTGGGATTTGTGACGATAATCAATTTGGTCTTTTTGGACACCTGCTTTTTCAGTTCATCCAGATCCGGCTCCCAGTTCAGGCTTTCCCGCAGATAGAGCGGCTTCACTTTGGCGCCGAACGCATGAAGGAGGCCCCACATTTGCATGTAATTTGGAACCTCGAAAATGACTTCATCTCCAGGATCAATAAGGCTCCATATCAATAGAAAATTGGCTTCCGATGAACCGGCTGTGGCCAGGATCTGCTCCGTGCGGATTCCCGGATAGAGCCTGGCAATTTCTTTCCGGAGCTCCAGCGTGCCGTTGGTCTGGCTGTAGCCCAGCCCGACCTTCAGGATATCCGTCCGCTCTTCGGCGGATACAAGTTCTTCGATGGAAAGAGGATGAACGCCGCTTTCGGAGAGATTATAGTCAACGACGTTTTCCCATGTGGACTGCATCCGTTCCATTTTGAAGATTTCGATTTTCATGGCCAATTCCTTTCTTTAAATTTCGACTTTGAATATTCCCTTAAATGTAAATCCGAAGACGATCGACAGGACAAAGAATGCGATGAGCCAGTGAACATGTCCGCCGAAAAGATTCATCGACTGGCCGGGGTAGGCGACTTCCATGCGTTCGAGCGGGGCATCTTTAGGGAGGGGTGTTTCCCCCGGATTCAGCACTTCACGGAAAAAGCCTTTTTGGACCTTGATCGGAGAAATCCTTGTCAGTCGGTTCTGGGCGACATATATTTTTTGGGTGACCGTCCGGCCGTTCCAATGGAGCGTCAGGAGATGGACGCCCTTTTCTTTGGCGCGCAGCCTCCAGTCGATCTCCCTTTCTTCGGGAATGCGGAGGGGCGGCGTTTCCACGGTCATGCCGGATAGAGACTCGAGAACGAAAGGTATCTCCAGAGGATTGATCTCTTCCTTCAGTTTGACTTTGAGGAGAACCGGATCGCCTTCACGGATGGATTGATAGCCGAACCAGAGGTTCAGTTGAAGCAGAATCAACAGGATGGGTCCGATCATAACCAGCAGGGGTCTGACGGAATGACCGATGTACTTCAAGTTGTGAAACAGGATGTTTCCCATGGCCTTGAAGGTCAGGCTCAGGCTGTCTTTATAGAGGCGCATCTCAAGGAGGTGGGCTTTGATTTTATTTTTCGTCCTGCGGATACCCTCCTGATTCGAGGTGGCACGGAAAACGAACAGCATGAGGAGCCCGGTCAGAAAAGAGATGAAGACCATATTGAACCAAGGGCTGAGGTTCCGGAATGGAAAGAAAATCCATTCCAATATCTTGCCGAAGAGAGTATTTACTATTCCTGCCATCGCCGAATTCCTTTAAAGCTCATCGATCGTCTGCAATCCATCCGTTCGTCATTGAACTCCTCGGATGTCGTCCATTGTCCGGATCTTCCGATGGAACTGTTTATGAGATGTACCCCAATCCTTTGAGTTTTTTCTTGATGTCTTCCTCGGAATCGGCCTCTTCGAGCTTGGACATCTCTTTCTCCAGGCAATGGGTGATGAATTCTTCTGGAGAGGAATACCCGGCCAGGGCCGCGTATTTTTTGACTTTCTCCATCAGGCTTTTATCCAGTTTGATTTTTTCTTTGCCCATGTGTCGCCTCCACTAAAATATGGTTCTGCCGATCATCGCCTTCGGCTTCTCTATCTGGAAGACATCGAGAATTGTGGCTGTGACGTCATAGAGGGCCGGAAAGTCGGGTTTGATTTTCCGATTCGCCACAAGTATTCCCGGAATGATTTCCGGGGCTCCCATATGGTCGCCGCTCCATTTAGCGGTGTTGGCTTCAATGATATCCTTTGGAAATTTTCCGAGTGGTGATTTAAAGGAAATCCGGTAACCGCGGTTAAATCCGAGGATGATGTCCGGAGCCTCCTGGACATACGGGCCGGTATAAACATCCCTGGCGACGAAAGCTCTGCGGATGACTCTTTCACCAGTCTTGGGATCGACATACTCTTCCAGTTTGCGGGCAATCTCCCGGATGAGATTCTCTTTTTCCGCTCCGGGGGCAACACGGCCCTCCGTCTCTCTCCCTTTTTCGTTGATGTAGAGGCCGTTCAAACCCAAGCCGTAGGCTTTTGTCCGTGACCAATCCGTATTTTCGAATAAGGAAGTATGTTCCTGTTTCCATGGATGGATCAGCGTGTGGTAGCCGTTTTCTTTAAGCCAGGTGTTGAGGTTAAAGCTCCAGCGGAACGAGTTGAAGCCGTGATCCGACATGACGATGAGGACCGTGTCCCTGTCAATTTTATTCAGGACACGGTCCAGAATCCGGTCCGCTTCGATATAGATGTTCTCGACGGCTTTTCCGTATCGGGAGGAGAGAAGGGGATCGTGAGCGGGATGCTGCTCATCGAACAGACGCCAGAACATGTGCTGGCGCTGGTCCGTATTCATGAAGTAATAAAAGAGAAGGCCAGACTCAAATCGGTCCAGCTCATAGTCCAACATGGCCCGGTTTTCTTGAAGCACAAAATCGTCCTGGGCCAGGAACTCGCCTTCGTCCAGGACATCATTGTCCAGGGCATTGGTGTCGGCCGGAAAGCCTCTGGTGAAAAATGGGCCGAATCGTTTTTCCAATGACTCGGCATAGGAATCTGGAGTGGAAATAGGAAGGGCGGCATCGGCCGGATCAATGTTGATCGGAGAGACATAGAGTTTGAAGTGGGGCCGGACTTCCTTGAGGAAAAACATGCAGATGCCGCTCACGCTCTGCGTGGGGATCAGGTTGAAGCGAATTCTTTTCCATCCGCTCCATTCCCGTTCTCTGAGGATAAATTCCTGGCCCTGAATGGTGATTTTGACCACAGGATATTGGGGATCGATATAGACTCTGAATTCAATCTCTGTGGCCGGTCTGTCTTTTTTATACGTATTCACTGGGCCGGGAATCCTGGCATCCACACGATTTCCGATGACATAAACTTGATGGACCTCGCCGCCTCCGATGTCCTCCTTAATTTCCTTGGATTCGGTTGTGTAATACCGGAAATAGCCATAGTATCCGAGCAGGTCCGGCGTTCCCATCCCGGAGAGGGTTCTCTGTGTTGTGGGTACCGGAGGGTAATTGGCCGGGATTTTAAAAATCGTGGCGGGAATATCGTACTCCTCTAAAATTTGCCAGAAGGCCTTTCCCCGGCGCAGATTCTCGACCTTCCCCCCTTTGAGGGGAAGGACGAGGTTTCCCAGACGGATGGTGCTGGAGGCTTCCGATGTGGCTGTTCCGGAGAAGACAGGGAAGTAGGTTTTCGGGTCGCGGTGAATGAAATCAAAAATGGCGTGACCGCCGGGATTTGTGCCGGCGATGAAGTTCGACCAGGCGACCGGGCTCTGTGGGGGGATGCTGGTTTCAAGCCTGCGAAATCCGCCCTGGGCGGCCAGGCGCCGGAAAGCGGGGAGTTTTCCCTGTCCCATCCAGACGTTCACAAGATGAGGATCCACTCCGTCGAGCCCGAGGATAAGCATCTTTTTTGAGGTTTCTTTTTTTCCATAAACGCGGGTGACGAATGTGTCGCGTGTCCCCAGAGCGAGAAGCGAGGCTGCTCCGAGCCCATATTTGATAAAATCTCTGCGGTCCATTATTTCTGTTCTCCGCGGGCGGTGCCGGACGGCTGTCCCTCGGTCAAGGGATGTCCGTCCATATAAGAAGGAATCGGGATGCCGAAGAGATCGAGGACGGTGGGCGCGATGTCCATGATGGACGGTGTTCCGGTTTTTATCTTTTGGCTGCAGAAAAAGACGCCCGGAACACAGGCCGGGTCGATGCAGTGGTCGCCGCTCCAGGATTTGTTGTTATCTTCAAAAACGGACTCCGTAACCTTTCCGGTCACAGAATCCCATGAAGCGCGATAGCCGCTGTTGTAGCCGACAATGAGGTCAGGGGCATTCTCCGTGTAAGGGCCCTGATAGATTCGGTCGCGGTCAAAGACACAGTTGATGGCGACATTCCCCGTGGATTCGTCTTTAAGGCCGTGGAGCTTGCCGGCGAGCTCAGCCTTCAAAACGTTTGTCTCTTCTCCCGGGCGGACAGCTCCTCTGGCCTCTCTACCTTTCTGGTTGATGTAAAGACCTCCCAGCCCGAGGGCATAGGCCTTTGTCTTTTCCCAGTCGACATCTCTGTACCATTCTTCGCTCGTCCTGTTGCCGGCTTTGAGCGCCAGGTAGCCATTCTCATGGAGCCAGGAGTTGAGGTTGACTCCCCGGCGGAATGATTGAAAGCCGTGGTCGGACATGACCATCAGAAGGCTCTGTGGGTCCAGTTTCTCCCATACTTTTCCAACAAGGCTATCCATTTTCTGATAGAGATCATCGATGACTTTAGCGCTCATTTGGGCCGGGCCGGTCCGGAACGCCGGATGGGTTTTGTCCAGATAGCGCCAGAACATGTGCTGGATACTGTCGGTTGTCTCAAAAACACAAACGACAATTCCTTTTTTGGTTTTACCCAGGGCGTTGAAAAGCATGGCTTCCCATTCTTTGTGGTTGGCGTAGGTCAGTTCTAAAAAGGCCTGCTCCGGGAGCGCTCCTTCGTTGAGGGCCCAGGTGTCATTGGCTTCTCCAAGAGTGATGAAACTGCCCAGGAGTTTTGCCAGGTAGACGGAATAAACAAAAGGATGCGTGAGGGGAAGGGCGGGCTTTTCTGGGTCGATGTTTAACGGTGTCATGTACATCTCAAAATGGGGCTGCATCTGAGAGATGAAAAACCGGCAAATGGCTTTTATCTTCATTCCCAGTCCGGGACGAAAGGTGAGCCTGATCCAAGGCGAAAAAGTCTCTTTCTTGAGCTTGAATTTCTGTCCCGAGACCTCCACGCGGGCTTCCTCTTTTTCCCTGTCGAGAATGATTTTCATGGGAAGCCGGATTTCTTCAGTTTTTTTAAGCAGGGAATTTTCCGGCCCAGAAATGGTGGTTTCGATTCCGTTCCCGTGAATCTTCACAGGAATGTTGATTCCCCCTTCGCGTCTTTTTATTTTATCTTCATTTGTTGTATAGAAGGAGAACGTCCCCTGGCTTCCTTTGAGGTCAGGTGCACACATGCCGGACAGAAGGTGGCCTCTGAATTTTTCGGGAGGGAACGTGATGGGGACTCTCAGGATGGTGCTGAAGATTCCATGATCGCCCAGGATTTTCCAGAAAGGAATGCTCTTTCTCATTCCTCTGATTTCCGGTTTGGAGAAGGGAATGTTGTACTTCCCGAGAGAGAGAACTCTTTTTGGCTTTCCGATTCGGGCAGAGGAGAGGTCCGGAAGGTAAGTTCTGGGGTCGCGGCTGAGAAAATCAAAGATGTTGTGTTTAGAAGGATTCGAGCCGGTCATAAATGAAGACCAGGCAACAGGAGAAATGGCTGGAGTTGTCGTTTGCAGCCGGACATAGGTCCCTTGATTCATGAGGCGCGAAAAATGGGGGAGCTTCCCTTTGGCCATGTATTTTTCCGTAAGCTCCGGTGCGAGACCGTCCAGGCCGAGAATAACAACCCTCTTGACTTTGCTCTTTTTATAGGCCTTTTTTCCACGAATCAGCCGGAAGAGCAGCCGGAAGGGCCAGGAAAGAAAAGAAAAAATAGCCAGAAAGAATGTGAGAAAAAGGACAAGGAATGAAGAGAGAAAGGCGAAACCGGCTCCCGGGCCGATATAGGCCCTCAGGGGAAGGGCCAGGAAAAGCAGCGAAAAAAAAACAGCGGCGGACTTCAACCATTGGTATTCTGAGGTTTTGGCTCTCATGGATTTAAATATGTGGATCGATAAATGGATGCTGGATTGTTCTGTTTCTTCATGAGTCAAAACAAATTCAAGATGATTTGTGCCAGGTCTGAGATGGCCAGGTTTTCTCCATATTTATTCTTTGCCAGAAAAAAGGCGTCGTCCCAGGTGTGCATGCCCTGGAGGCTGGTCCGTCCAAAAACATCTTTTTTCTTCACCGAACCTTTCATGTCGAAGCCAGGTTCAGACAGAACGAGGAGGTCTGGACCCTCCGAAAGCAGGGAACCTGAATATATATCTTTGGCCGGAAAGACTTTCCGGACGACTTTCTTTCCCTGGTATTCCAGCTTTTCCAGCTTATGCTGGATTTCTTCTTTAAGGGCTTTCTGTTCAGAGGCTCTGACACATCCCTTCGGGAATCGTCTTTTCAGGTTGAGATAGATGCGGTTGGGATCAAGGGCAAAGGCCAGCGATTTTGGGGATATGTCTTCCAGTCCTTTAGGGGAGGAACTTGTGAATTTTAAATATTTTTCTTTTTCCAGCCAGGCGTTGAGGTAGACTTCCTGCTCAATTCCAGTGAAACCGTGGTCGGAAAGAATAAAAATGTTTTCTTCGCTGTCCGCTATCTTGCGGAAAGCCGTGAAGATTTTATTGATGAGCCGGTCGATCTGACGGTAATACTCAAGAAAATTTTGATGATGGGGATGGTTCTTGTCTTTATACGCATTCCACAAGAAGTGATGCAGTCGGTCCGTGCCGGTAATAACGAATTCAAAATAATCCCATTCTTCCTCCCAGAAGTAGTTGAGGGCTTTCTGTCTTCCCGAGAGAGTCTTGATCAGTTCCTGCCAGAGAAAATTGGGGTTTTCACGCGATCGGATTGTGTCGATGTCTATCTGATAGCCCATCTGTTCGAGGGGAGCGGCCAGAGAGAGCGGATATACGGCCTTGGTTATTTCAATGGCCACAAATCCGGAAATGAGGACGCCGTTGATTTTACGGGCCGGATAGGTCGCGGGCTGGTTGATGATGATGCATTTTTTACCGCGCGCGTTGAGTAAATCCCAGAAGGTCTCCTTTTTCAAGTCCAGAAAGTTGGGGAAACGGATTTCGTAGGAATCGGGTTTAAAGTCCGTAAAACCGAAAATGCCGTGGGTGCCGGCATTGGTGCCGGTCATGAAGTCGGTCCAGCTCACAGCGGAGATTTCGGGCAGGCTGGCTTTCATTTTATGGAGGTGCTCGGAATCAATCAGTCTCGCCGTGGCGGACATAATGCCCTTCTGGGCCAGGTCGAGGAGAAGGCTGTATGGAACCCCGTCCAGACCGATGACGCAGGCTAGGTTTTTCTTTTTTTTCTTGAAGATAGACATAAACTGAGTAATTATAACATTCAAGTATGGATTGTCAATGCGAGGTCGGACTCATGAAATTACCGATAGGACGCTGGAATTCCGCTAACTTTATTCATACTTGTCAAAGTTTCTATGACTGAAGATCTTCTCCCACAGGCCAAATCTCTTCGAGAGAACCTCTAGCATATCTTTTGTCATACTCTGGAGATCGAATCGAGGGCTCCAGCCCCATTCCTCTCTGGCCACACTGTCATCTATACTGTTTGGCCAGGAATCCGCGATGGACTGTTTAACCGGGTTCACATCATAGTCCATGACAAAATCCGGGAGGAACCTCCGGATCTCAGCGGCAACCTCCTCCGGACAAAAACTCATGGCCGTGACATTGTAAGAGTTCCTGTGCTTGAGCTTTTCCGGGTTGCTTTTCATGAGTTCTATCGCTGCCCGAATTGCATCCGGCATATACATCATGTCCAGATAAGTATCCGGTCTCAGATAACAGGTAAATTTTCCTTCTAAAAGGGCTTTGTAGAAGATTTCCACGGCATAATTCGTCGTGCCTCCGCCCGGTAAAGTGACGGTGGAGACTAGCCCCGGATACCGAAGACCTCGGACATCCACTCTGTATTTTCTGAAGTAGAAATCACCCAGGAGTTCACCGGAAACTTTTGACACTCCGTAAATCGTATCCGGACGTTGCACGGTATTCTGGGGAGTCCGGTCTTTGGGGGTGGTCGGGCCGAAAGCCCCGATTGAGCTGGGGATAAAAACCGAACATTGGAACTCCCTGGCGACTTCCAGCACATTCAAGACACCCCGGATATTCACATCCCAGGCTTTCCTAGGGTCGTCCTCCGCAGCCGCGGAAAGGATGGCGGCCAGATGATATACTGTCTGGATTTTATGCTCCTTGATGACGCGGGCCAGCAGATGTTCATTCAAGCAATCCACCATCTCATAAGGGCCGGAAACACGCAATTCATGACTCAAGGGAGTGACATGCCAGCCGGCCACAACATGATCACATCCATATCTGTGTCGCAGAACCATGGTCAACTCTGATCCGACTTGCCCTGCGGCTCCGATTACAAGCACTTCTTTCATAAGATCCTCCCATTCGACATCCAGTTCGACAAACAGTCGCATCGCTGTCCACATTGAGAATACAGCGCAGACTTTATTGACTTAAAAAGGTTTTTTGGGGAAAAAGAGATATACGGCGGATTAAACCGCCGTGGTGGTGGTCATTGTGGATAGTATGCATCCCATCAAGAAATCTTGAAATGCATCTATTCATAAAAACATGTGCGCATTCTATTTCTTCATTTATATTTTGTCAACATTATTTTGATTTTAATGTCAAGGCAACATGAATATGTCCTATTCTTAGCAACGTGAA
>JBAVVD010000078.1:0-2114 GCA_049697115.1 Candidatus Aminicenantales bacterium | reverse complement strand
GGTCAGAAGCGTTCCTGGCGGAAATCTGAACGCTTGTTGTCAGCTCAGGTCCGGCTGGTCAGTGCGCCTGTGCGTCCAGTCTGGCACCGGCCAGTCAGGCCACCCGCGCCCGCGTGCGACAACAGGAACTTCGACGGAACAGAAGACGCGGCAAATTCAATCATCGCAAGGCTTCGCCGGCAAGAGGAGGCCAATGGCAAAGTCCGGATATCGCATTGGGGCGGCGCTTGCGAAACAGCGCTCGCTTATGAGGTGCAAGCTGCGGAATCTGATTTCCGGATGATGCGGCTGCAGCAATTGATCTGACCGGATTTTGCCGCTAATCGAAAGGTTATGGTCCATTTCCCTGAACGCCTTCTCGACGGCTACCGCGCCTTTATCAATGGCCGCTATGCCCATGACCTTAGCCGCTACCGCACACTGGCCGAGACCGGCCAGAAGCCAAAAACCATGGTTATCGCTTGTTGCGATTCCCGCGCCGCGCCCGAAACCATATTCGATTGCGGTCCGGGCGAATTGTTTGTCGTGCGCAATGTCGCCAATCTTGTGCCGCCGTACAAACCGGACGGCGAGTATCATGGCACCTCGGCAGCGTTGGAGTTTGCCGTCCAGAGCCTGAAAGTGACCAGCATTGTCGTGCTCGGCCACGGCCGCTGTGGCGGCATTGCCGCCTCGCTCAACCAGGACTTTGAACCACTTTCGCCCGGCGATTTCATTGGCAATTGGATGAAACTCGTCCAGCCGGCCGCAGACTTGATCGCTGCGAACACGCTGTTGACGGCCAGCGAGCGTCAGCGGGCAATGGAGCGCGTTTCAATCCGCTTTGCGCTGCAGAACCTGCGGACATTCCCGTGTGTGAACATTCTGGAAAGCAAAGGTCGCCTCTCGCTACATGGCGCTTGGTTTGATATTTCCACTGGCGAATTGTGGGTGATGAACCCGGAAACCGGCGATTTCGTCCGTCCCTGAAAGGAATGCCCGTGCGCGCTCGTTTGATCCTGTCATGTTTCGGTCTTTTTTGGTCGGGTATCGCCCTTGCTGGCGACGCGGAGAAAGCCGTGCTCGACCGCTGGTATACCGCGCTTGGCGCAGTCGATCGCACAGCCATCACCGGCCTCTTGGCCGAGAATGCTAAAATCACACTTGGCGATCTGGATATCGAACAAAGCAAAGCCGAGTTTGTCGCCAGTCTTGATGAATGGGCGGACGCGATGAAGGGCTCCGCCATCCGCCACGGCATCGAAAAAGACGAAGGCGGGCTGATGACAGCCATTGTCTGTTACAAATTCCCCGACAATGAGAGCCTGACGCGCGAAGTCTTCGCCTTCGAGGGCGGACAGATCAAATCATCCGAGCAGGAGACAGTCGCCGACAGCTGCGCCGAGTTTCCGTAAATGAAAAAGGCCGGCCAATGCCGGCCCCAATCGTCAAATTGGCGCGAAGACTTAGCCGCCATCAATCGCCGCGCCGATCTTGGCAATGGCTTTCTGGTAGACGCCAGCTGCGTTCCAGCCCTGGATCGCGCCGTAATTTCCTTCACCCGGCTGGTAGCCGCCGCCGCGCGACCAGCCATGGCCGGCCAGGAACTTGGCGGTGGAAGCAAGAGCGTCTGCCTTGGAGCGGACCATGTCGATGCGGCCATTGCCGTCGCCGTCAGCGCCGTAGCGCAACACGTTGAGCGGCAGGAACTGGGTCTGGCCGATTTCGCCGTGCATCGCGCCAATGGACGAACCAGAAATCGTGCCGTTCTGCACAAGCTTCAGTGCGGCATTCAGCTGTTCAGTGAAATAGGCCGAACGGCGGCAGTCATAGGCCAGCGTTGCAACAGCCGAAAGCGTGTTCTGGTTGCCCAGATAAGCGCCAAACCCGGTTTCCATGCCCCAGATCGCAATCAGCGGTCCGGCAGGAACGCCGTAGCGCTTTTCCAGTGAGGCAAAGAGCGCCGCGTTGGCTTTCTTGATGCCCTTGCCCTTGGCAATGATGGTATTGCCGCCGCGCTTGGCCATGAACTGCTCAAAAGAAAGCTTGAAGCTCTTCTGGTTGCGGTCTGCAGCGATGGTCTTGGATGCATAAGATGTTGAATTGAACGCCTTCAGGGCTGCGCCGCTCAGGCC
>JBAVVD010000077.1:0-11536 GCA_049697115.1 Candidatus Aminicenantales bacterium | reverse complement strand
TTTATCAGTAACGATCTCATATTTGATGGACTGGATTTTGGCTGAGACGATGATCACTTTGGCCTCAGCAATGGGTTTGCTGGCCTCTTTATCCAGTACATGCCCTTTTATAGCTCCCAGAACTTGGGGAAAAACCGGCAACTGGAAATACTGCAATAAAGCCAGTATCAAAAAAGTTCTTATTCCTGTTTTAAAACACATATTCTCTCTCTCTTTTCGCTCCGGCAGGCTTTGTCTGCCATTTTTATTCTTGAGAACTATTATTCTTTATTAACCAATTGTTTGATACGGTCATAGTATATCTTCGCTTTATCTTTATCGCCGAGGCTCAGATATGTTGCGGCCAGCAAATAATTGATTTCAGCGGAATCGTTATACTTGCGGACTCTTTCCAGGTAATTGACCGCTTTTTGAAACTGTTTCAGCTCGATAGCCGAATTGGCCAACATAATCAAAACGACATAGTTCTTTTCTACCTGTTCTTTTTCGAGCACCGCAATGGCCTGGGCATAGTCCTGGTTGAGATAGTGCGCCCGGCCGATCACAGGCAAGGTCGTGGAATTCAGCAGAGATTCGGGAAGCCGGCTCAGAAATTCAAGGGCTTTGCTGACCTGTCCGCAGTTCAGATATTCCTGGGCCAGAATAAATAGATAGTTATTCCTGGCGGAAGCCGGCTCGGTTTTTTCAAAAGCCATGGGTTTAGGAATATTGTAAGAGGAAGATTCCAGTTGAATAATCTGGGAAAAAGAACGGCCGCCTGCCGTTTGAACCGACAGGAGATATTTCCCGGCCGCCAGTTCCGTTAATGGCTGGCTGAATTTGTATCCATTTTCCAGCTTGCTTATATTTTCAACTTTGAGGCTATTGTTTTTTTCATTCAGGCTGTTGAGGGTTATTTCCGGCAAAGAATCGGTCATCACTATACCTTCGAGTGAATCGTTCTGGTTGAAGACGGAACGGGGATCACTGAACAGCAGGTGTCTGTCCATGGAAAATGAGATAAATCCATCGCTCTTAATTTCATTAGCCTTAAATCCGGTCAGGACAGGCAGGATTTTTTCCGGTATAGAAATTTTTTCTTCATGGGAAAAAAATTCTTCGGTGTCTTTGTTCATAAAGGTGACCTGGGCCAGGAAATCCCCGGGAATTATTGGAATAAAATCATGAAAAATGATTTTTCTATCGTCGATTTCCTTTTTTTTGGCGGCAGTAAGTTTGAGATCGATTTTCCTTTCATCCTGATAGACGACGTTCTTATGCGCATCTTCGATTCGGATGTAGAGCCTGATATCAGCCTTATACAAATTGTTCGCGCCGGCAATCATCTCCAGCCATTGCGGCATGAGCGCAAAATTGAGAAAAGTAATGTCTCTATTCACGCTGACCGCTATGCTTCCATAGCCCATGATCCTTTGGGTTGAGACGCTGACATTGACAAATCCCTGAGGCATTTTAAAATTGATCAGATAACCACTGCGCATCTCTCTTTCGGGCAAAGAAAAGATTTTGCTGAAAGCAAAATTGGAGGAACTGAGACCTGTTCCCGAATAGGGATCCACTTCACCCGGTATGACGGATAACGACGCCTGGGCCAGTTCACTCGAACTGGTTTCGACATACTGATAGGCTTCGATAGACGAGATCATGGTGGAATAAGTATTGGGATCCAATAAATCTCTGGCTGTATGAATGCCGGGATAAAAAAGCTGATAGTCGCCCATGTTGCGCGGTCGAAAAAAAATGATGTTTATGAAAGGCAAAAAACCGGGACGATTTTCATTCTGGTAAATCCACATCTGGCAGTCAACCAGGTTTTGGTAACCAGAAAAATCTTTGATTTCAAACGGCTTGCCCATAATCACATATATCTTCCCTCGGTCCGTATTGCCGCCGTTGAAATTCGTTTTGGCATACTTCAGGCGCCAGTAAAACTCTCTTTTATATTCATTTTCACTCTCGGGTTTCTGCGCATTGGGGTCCCTGGCCTTCCAGAACATATCTTGAAATCTTTTTCTATCCTCCTCGGTTTCGAGCTGCTTGAAAGTGGACAATTCCAGGGCCGTCATGATCGGTTTCACTTCATCCAGCCACTTTTTCCAGGAGTCCGCCAATGGAGCGGCCTTTTCTTTAGCGGCAGGACTATCTTTCCGGGCCAATGGAAAAGCGGGTATCTTCAAAGCGGAGGCAAAGATGAGAAGCAGGATGACAAATAAAAGAAATTTTTTCACTTTTTTATTATATCACACAAATATACACACCGGCACCAGCCAAAAAAAAGGGGGACCGAAGTCCCCCTTTTTTTCAGTTTGAGCTTGGAAATCAGAAGAAAAAGCGCAATCCAGTGCGGAAAGCTCGCGGCCGCACGATTCCGCCGGTTAGTCCAAAGTCACTACTGTATTCCGTTGTCACCCAGGTAGTCGTTCCCGCATTGAAAATATTGAAAACCTCGACCGTGACGCCAACTCTCATATTCTGTCCGAATCTGAGGATTTTTTCCACCCTCAAATCCAGGCGGGTCTGAGCCGGCAGCCTTCTGGAACCCAGCGGTTCAGCGTTGACATAAATGTCGGCCTGGTCCAGGGGGGCCACAATCTGCGGCGTCCAGGGATTGCCGCTGATGTATAAGAAATAAGAAGCGACGTTGATGTCGAAGGGCAGGATGATCGAACCCTGGATCTTGAGCATGTGAGTGGGGTCAAAGGACAGGCGGCCTTCGGCATTGATCTGATAGTTTGGGTCAGTAAACATATCGGAAACACCCAAGCTGGAATTGTTCGACGCGCCGTAATAGTTGTCGTTGTTGCCCGTGGCTTTGCCATAGACATAGGAGGCCAGGACCTGCCAGTTGTTGGAAAACCGCTTGTTGATAACGAACTCGACTCCCGAATACTTGCGGCTGGGTTCAAAGGGAATAATGGGATACTTGCCTTTCTTGATATTGGTGATAATATATTTATCTTCGCCGGGGTTGATCTGGTTGTAAACGGTTATGGTTTTGCCGGAAAACTCGTCGTAGTACTGCATGGCCTCGAATCCGCCGGTCAGGTTGACGCGGTCGATCATATCCTTGTTGGTACGGTAAATATAATTGACGGCCACAGACAGATCGCGGGTGACCTCTCTTTCCAGGCCCACGGTGAACTGATGCATGTAGGGCATTCTGATGGTATCATCGATTGAATAAAGATTTTCCCAGGGAATGGTGTACCTTTCATACCACGTTCCAGCCGTGCTGTCATAACCCAGGGCGATATAGTCGGGTTTGGGAGCCAGCGCCGTATAGAGGTAAGTGATGATGTTGTCGTAGTATTTGCCGTAGTGGAATTTCAGAGCCGTGGAATGGTCGCCGAAAATATCGTAGGTGATGCCGATGCGAGGAGCAATACCGATCTGGGGCTTGAAAACGGTGCCGACGGCATCCAGATTGCCGCGGTAGTAATTAAAGCGGATGCCGGGGTTAATTTTAATCTTATCGCTCAGGGCCCAGCTATCCATGATGTAAGCGGACATCCGGTAATTGGTGGCTTTGGTGCTGTAGCCTTCATATTGGGCGGCCCTGTAGGGTTGGCCGTCGCGGTCGTAATACCGGATATTGCCGGGGTAGCCATACTCGGTCCGAGTGGGATTGATTTCACCGTCAATTCCGAACTTGAAATCATGCGAGCCCTTGATGAAATCTTCGGCATGGTGGCTCAGCGAGGCATTGAATGAGTATCGGTTACGGTAGGCGTGGTAATAAGTGGAGTAGTTGACCGTATACATCAAGGTGTTATAGTCATAATGTCCGGGAAGATCATAGCCCATATGGGGCATAAGCAAGTACTTGGAGATAAAACCGGCAAATTTGGCTTCAAAGAAGGTCTTCTCGGAGAATACGTGCAGTAAGCCGAAATTGAAATAGAACTCAGGAGAGTCCTGATCCCTGGTGGCATCCGGAGTCCTATACTTGGAAGCCTGCCGGTATTTGCCCTGGTACCAATCTTGTTCCAGAGAAAGATTCACCCTGTCGGCCTTACTGGCCTGCCATGTCAGTTTTAAGAAAAACCGGGGTTGGTCATAAGCGGTGGCATAAGGGAAGCCGGTGGCCGTGGTTTCGCTGCGGTAGTACTGGGCGCCGCCGAAAAACCACAATTTATCCTTGACTATAGGCCCGCCCATGTCAAAATGAACGTTGTAATAGGCGGCAAAGGCTGGAGTCAGATACGGATCGTCGGTGTTGGAGCTGTTCCATTTTTTGAGCTGCAGCCAGGAATCAAACATTCCAGAAAAATTGTTGCCGCCGCTCTTTGTAACGATGTTAAAGACGATGCCGGTAAAGCCGTCATATTCGGCCGGAGCACCGATCCCCATGATTTTGGATTCCTCCACCACTCCATAATCCAGGAAGACATAAGCCGTATGGAGTTCCGGGTCAGAGACATCCACGCCGTCGATCTGGTACTGGACGCCGTTATCCGAAGCGCCGAAGGCCGAATCCCCGCTGACGCCAGGAGCCAGGTTGACGATATTGGAGGAGAACTGGTTGTTGGGAATATTCTGAATGAGCTCTTTTGTGAGGGTGGTCACAGCGGTCTGGGAATCCTTCACGTCCACCATGGGCAAAACCCCTCTGACCACAACCGTTTCTTCAATTTTCCCGACTTCGAGGACAAAATCAACGGTCAGGGTTGTGCTGACAGACAGGCGGATTCCCTCTTTTCGGGCAGTGCTGAAGCCCTGGAGCTTAGCTTCCAGGTCATAACTACCGGGCGGCAGAGCGACAAAACGGAATTTCCCGGCGCTGGTAGTAATGACTGACTGGATTCCGCCGATCAGTTGGGCAGAGGAGAGCGTGACTTCGACACCAGGCATGGGCTGGTCGTCGAAAGTGACTTTGCCTTCGATCGCACCGTTTTCCTTGGATTGAGCAAAAGCCATACCACAAAGAAAAAGAGCTGCAAAGGCAAAGACACAGAGTACCGTGAGAAACTTTCGCATTAAAACCTCCTTATATTTATATTAGATTTGGTGTTCATTAAAACACCTTTTTCACTCACGCGACAATCAAACAGGGCTTTTTCCGTGAACTTGCCCCTCCTTATAGGGCGCTCATGCAGATGTTGATTTTCCATAAATTTTTGGCAATCAATGTAAAACAGACTTTCCTTTGATATAGTAAAAATCGGATTTGTTTTTATCTCCAAGATAGGAATAGATATCTGAAAGAATATAGTAGCCCAGGGCCGTATATTTATCTTGAGAGACAAAGGCTATTCCCTGCTCGCACAGCTTGATGGCTTCTTCCAGATTTTCCTTTTTATCAAGATAGTATTTGGCGATCATGAAATAGGGAATATGGAAAGAAGGATTGGCGCTGATGGCTTTTTTATAATACAGAAGAGCTTCTTCCCATTTTTCGGCCTTGGCCAGCAATTCGGCCAGGTTAAAAGCGGATTTGAAATTCTGGGGCTCAAATTCCAGTTCTTTTTTATAACAGGCAATTGCCTCTGCTGAATTACCCAGGGCTTCTTCAACCAGAGCCAGGCTGAAAAGAGCCTTGCCCATTTCAGGATTTATTTCCAGCGCCTTCTTCAGGTATTCTTCGGCTTTCAGGTAATCGTGTTTCACCGAGTAGATCTCTCCGATCTTATTAAGTGCCTCAGTATAACTGGCATCAATTTTCAAGGCGGAAAACAAATAACTCAAGGCCTGGTCATACTCTTTTTTTAAAAAATAAATGTCTCCCAGGGTAAAAAGGAATATGGTGTCCCTGGGGAAAATCTGAAGATATTTTTGGCATTCGGATACAGCCTTATCCAATTCTCCGGTATTGATCAGGCAATTGAGAACATTGATCATGGCAAAATTGTAATCCGGTTTCCGCTGTAAAACTTCCTGGAAACTGCTGCAGGCTTCCTGAAACCGGTTCTGGCTGAAGTACAGATTTCCCAGAAACATATGGGCGTCAATGATATGGGGATCCTGGGCCAGTATTTTTTTTACGACATCGACGGCTGTGTCGTATTTTTTCTCCAGGTAGAGCTGCTTGGCATCATTCAAATCGTTGTGCACTTTGATTTTATCCTTGGGATCGGCCATGTCCTTTTTCTGGTCGACGTCGGAAAATGAGGAGATATAGCCAAGGGCCGCCAGCTTTTTTATGGATTCCCGGTCCAGTTTTTGATTGGCTTCCTGACTCAGCGCCTGCCTGGATTTTTCCGTGATTAATTTTTGCAACAGGACCTTCATTTTGTTCATTTGGCCGTCGCCGGACCGGACCAGGTTCTCTTTTTCCGCCTTATCCTTTGACAGGTCATAAAATTCCTCGTTGGGAGCCATAATGAATTTCCAGTTTTGATGGTACATAGCCGAAAGCTCCGACCACCCGAAGTGTAAACGGGGATAATACGTCTCCGTGTAAGCCGTATCGGGCCAGTTCTTTTCCTTCGCCCACATCAGGCTCAGCAGCGATTTTCCCTGCATGGATTCAGGAGCCGGAATGTCCAGTATTTCAAGAATCGTCGGCGCCACATCCACATGCTCAACGACATTTTTAATTCTCTTTACAGGAAAAACGACGGGAGCCTTGATCACTAGCGGCACCCAGACGGCCGAGTCGTAGACAAAAAAACCGTGCGTTTCTTCCTCATGCTCCCACAGACTTTCCCCATGATCGCCGGTCACTACGATGAGAGTATTGTTCCATAAGCCCTCTTTTTTTAAAAAGGCAAAAAATTTGCCCAACTCTTCATCCGTGTAAGCGACTTCACCTTCATATGGTCGATCCGTATATTTCTCTTTAAAAGGCGAAGGCGGATCATAAGGGGCATGGGGATCATACAGATGAATCCAGCAAAAGAATTTAGAATCCTTTTTTTGGACCAGCCAGGCCGATGCATCCTGCAATACTTCGTTCGCCCTCTTTTGAATTTCAACCAGGGAAATGACTCTATCTCCGGACTCATCCTTGAACGTGTCCGAATAAATATCAAACCCCCTGTTCAATCCCCATTTGGAATGTAAAACATAGGCGGCAACGAAAGCCGAAGTGGCATAATCATGCTGGCTCAGTATCTCGCTGAGCAGGGTGAGCTTTTGGGGAACGACAAAGCCTCCATTATCCCGAACCTGATGATAGAGGGGATAGGTCCCCGATAAAATGGTAGTGTGAGCCGGCAGGGTCAGCGGCGTTTGGGAAATGCATGATTCGAAGACCACCCCTTCCTGGGCTAGGAGGTCGAGATTTGGAGTTTGCGCGTATGTGTCGGAATAACAGCTCAGACGGTCGGAGCGCAAGGTGTCGATCGTGATTAAAATCACATTCAGCAGTCGCAACTTCTTTTTCTGGTTCTGTGTTCGAATATGCTTGCCAAAAGCAAAGAAAAGAATAAGCAGAACCAGAAAGCCAAAAACTGCCACGCCGAATTTCTTTTTATCCAAAAAGGGCCTCTTCATTTATAAAGTTTTTCCCATGCTTTGTCTTGCCGGGGACGATTTTTTTTCTTCCCAATTTTTTCGCATCACTTTCTTTGTATTAAGTATTTAAAAACACAGCACTAAATATTCTTAATCCAGATTTGTGCCAATTTTCAAGAAACCTAACTAGTTTATTATCAATAAGATAAATATTGCCATATTCAAAAACTTGACCTGCCTTCTCCAAAAAATTGGATTATCCATTTTATTGAATTTCGTTGCTTTCTTTCTCTACATTCAGCAATTGCTACTTTCCCTTCATGCAACGCATTTTTTCATTGCTAATCAAGATGAAATTTTTCTTTCGTTTCTTAAAAATACATAATTCTTGATCTTTTTGTCAAGCTCATTTTTATTTAATGTAAAATATTCTTCTTTCGACATCCTGTTGATCAGATCAATCTTGTCCAACAATTTTCTCTTGTTGAGTAGCGCAAGCTCTGTGGCCATAGCATTGATGATCATGGAAACGGCAGAGATCGAATTCGTGAACATTAAATTCTTCGTCTGGACGAACAGACAGTGGTGAGCCCATCGGACAATGGGCGCCGACATCTGGTCAGTAATGGCGAGGCATTTCAGGCCTCTCTCAAAACAGAACTTTATCGTCTTAATCGTCTCCATGGAATACGGAGGAAACGAAAACCCGAGAACGACATCGCTCTTCTTCATATTGATCAATCTTTCAATAAAAGAAATCTCATCCCTGGCGCAAAAATGAGTCGTCGCGCCGGCCTGATTGAGAAGATAAGCGGATAGCCGGGCGAGTAAAGAACTGATCCCGATGCCAATCATGTGAATGCAGCGGCCCTTCCTTAAAAAGTCAACAAATACCTCGTATTTTTCCTTATCGATTCCATTGAGAGTTTGATTGATATTCTGCACTTCCTGTTCGGCGACTTTCATACAAATGGAAACTTTATTCTCATCATAAGTGAGGAGCTCAAAACGTTCCTCCGGCATCAGCTCTTCCTTCACTTCATTAATCATCTGAGCCCTGAGCTGGTGGAAACCCGAGTACCCGATATGCCTGGCGAACCTCACCACAGTGGCAGGACTTGTTCCCGTATTTTCTGCCAGTTCAACAACAGAATGCGTGAATATCGAACGGCTGTTCTTGATTATGTAATCGCCTATTATCTTCTCTTTCTGAGGCAAGTCCGGAAATTTCTTGATTATTTCTTCTTTGAGCAAAGAATTCCTCCCTCTTCCTTCATCGTTTTGTCGATGTCATTATCCCCTCCGGGAAATAATAAGTCAAATATTCTTCATGTCCCAAATAAAAAAAAGAGAATGGAGCCCGCCACGATGTGACGCCGTCCGTCCTCAAGCCATCCATATCCTTACTGTTATCAACACGCAACAAAAATTATTGCATTCACATTAGTTTCCTGGCCGGCTCTTCTGACATCCCTTGAATCCTCCGTTCAAGTTGTGAGAGAATACTCCCCGTTAAATTCAAATAAGGAGTGACTTTATGGCGAAAAAAATGGCCCGCAGGGAATTTTTCGAGGAAAGTTTTAAACTCGGAATCTCGGCGGCGGCCGGAGGAAGCCTTCATCACTTCCTCGGCGGCCCTCCCCCGGCCCTGGCCCAAGAAAAAGTGGATATGGCCGTTGTCTCCGGAGGCGACTATTTTAAGAACACCGTCGAGGCGGTGAAGCTTCTCGGCGGAATGGAGAAGTTTGTGCCAAAAAATTCCAGAGTGTCCATTCTGGCCAATGTCCAGAGCCGCCATCCGGGGACATACACCAAGCCGGAAATCGTTCGGGCCGTGATCAGAATGTGTAAAAACGCAGAAGCCGCAGAAGTCAACTGCCTGAGCTGGCTGACCCAGAAGCACTGGGAAGATACGGGCCTGGGCCGGATCGTGGCAGAAGAAGGCGCAAACCTGAGGCTGGTCGATATGAACGATGAGTCTCTGTTCAGGCCTTTCGCCATACCGAAGGGTAAAGCCCTCCGGGAAGCGAAAATCATGGAGGCGTTCTTCGCCAATGATGTCTTCATCAATATGCCGGTGACCAAAGACCATGCCGGAAATAAATTCACCGGAACGATGAAAAACCTGATGGGCTTGAACTTCCGCGTTTCAAACCGCTCTTTCCACCATGACGACTGGAAAACCAATGTCAGCTCGATCGAATATCTGGACCAGTGCATCGCTGACCTGAACACCGTCGTCCGACCGACGCTCTGCATCGTTGACGCCACGGAATTCATCACCACCAACGGGCCGATGGGGCCGGGAGAGCTCATCAAACCTCAGAAGGTCATCGCCGGAAAGGACAGAGTGGCCATCGATGCCTACTGCACCACGCTCTGGGGACTCGAAGCCAGGGACATCTTTATGATCCGCAAAGCCTATGAGCACAAACTGGGCGAAATCGATCTCAAGAGAGTGAGAATAAAAGAGGTCACAACATAAAGATAAAGACTATTGGTGCAGGGCTATTATCCTTTGTTGTTTTTTGTTCGTTCTCTCTGGATCCGAAGATTGTTGAGAACCCGGAAAAAATCCTGCCTTCTGAGTCCGAGCTTCAGAAGCTTCTGCCGATGGAGAATGAGACAGAGGGATGGAAAAGAAACGGCCGGCCTCAGGAATACAGGGGAGATGATTTATTCCTGTACATTGACGGCGGCGCCGAGATTTACCACGAATACGGTTTCCAGCAGGTCCTCGTTCAGGATTTCCGAAGCCGAACGGGAAAATCCATTTCTCTCGAGATATTCGAGATGTCTAATGCGGAGAGCGCTTACGGAATTTTCACCTTCAAGGCACATCCGGGCGGTCAGGAATTATCGATAGGCGGTGAGGCGCGGCTTTCGGATTATTATCTGAATTTCTGGAAGGGAAATTTTCTGGTGACCTTGACTGGACTTGACCCGGATGAGGAGATACACAGAGGGCTGAAGGTTATTGCCCGGGCTGTTGAGGCAAAAATTGAGACCCAAGGCGTAAGGCCTTCTCTCGTCGGATATCTTCCGGAGGCTCGCCTGCGGCCGGACAGCATCAAGTATTTTCGGGGAAACCTCGGTCTCTACAACAGCTATCCATTTTTCAGGCCGGATGTCTTCGCTCTGAGGGAGGGAGTCCAAGGAGATTATCAATCCGGATTCAGTATCTACATCATCAAGCATGAGAGTGATGAGGAATCCCAAAGAATATTCGATGAGGCCAGGGACGCTTTTCTGGCGAGCGAGAGATACGAAAACGCTTCTTCTGTTTCGCCCAGCCTTTTTCAGGCCAAGGACGTCAAGGGCCGGCGGATTTTTGTCTCTCGAATAAAAAATTTCGTTCTGATTGTCATCGGCGAAAGAAGCCTTGCCCAGACCGAAGAAATTTTTGCATTATTTAATGAGCGTATTTCAGAACAATAGGAATATCGACAGGAAGAATAAGATACGGCCCCACCCGAAGCTGCGAAGGAAAATCAGAAACGCGCCTAATCAGTTTTTCTTTTTCTGCCTCTGATAGAATCTTGAATGTCCCGGGATATGCCCCCCATTTTTCATACCACTTTGAGGGCTACTTTTCGCTAGTGTAATGCGTCATAAATATCTTGATACATATGATTTTATCGAAAATCTCCAAATGTAAAGAAGCGTTAGACGCACTACACTAGTGTAATGCGTCATAAATATCTTGACATATAAGGTTTTTGGGTATAAGCTACTGCTTGATGAGCAGAACAGCCCCAAAAATCATCTTATCTCCTGAGGAAAAGAGCGTTTTGGAAACGTGGTCGCGTGGCCGAAGCCTTCCGTCTCGGCTTGTCCAGCGCGCCCAAATCATTTTGAGATCGGCCGCCGGTATATTCAGTCAGGACATCGCCCGCGAATTGCGGACCTCGCGTCCCACCGTGCAGTTGTGGCGACAACGTTTTTTGGCTCTCCGCTTGCCCGGCTTGGAAAAAGACGCCCCTCGGCCAGGTCGCATTCCGAAAATCTCGCAGCGGAAAATTAACGCCGTGGTCGAAGCGACTCTTCATACCAAACCTCCGAACGCGACACATTGGAGTACACGGACGATGGCCAAGGCCCAAAAGCTGAGTGAAACGACCATCCGGAGGATCTGGAAGAA
>JBAVVD010000076.1:0-38632 GCA_049697115.1 Candidatus Aminicenantales bacterium | reverse complement strand
TTCTTCCAGATCCTCCGGATGGTCGTTTCACTCAGCTTTTGGGCCTTGGCCATCGTCCGTGTACTCCAATGTGTCGCGTTCGGAGGTTTGGTATGAAGAGTCGCTTCGACCACGGCGTTAATTTTCCTCTGCGAGATTTTCGGAATGCGCCCCGGTCGAGGGGCGTCTTTTTCCAAGCCGGGCAAGCGGAGAGCCAAAAAACGTTGTCGCCACAACTGCACGGTGGGACGCGAGGTCCGCAATTCGCGGGCGATGTCCTGACTGAACACACCGGCGGCCGATCTCAGAATGATTTGGGCGCGCTGGACAAGCCGAGACGGAAGGCTTCGTCCACGCGACCACGTTTCCAAAACGCTCTTTTCCTCATGAGACAAGATGATTTTTGGGGCTGTTCTGCTCATCAAGCAGTAGCTTATACACAAAAATCTTATATGTCAAGATATTTATGACGCAATACATTAGGGGTGCATCTTAATTCACTAAACATATAAGATGAGAATAGAAATCTATTGTATATTTTTATATTTATGAAACGTAATAGAAAAAATTAATATTGCGTCGCATAAGGGTTATTATGTCAACTAACATTAATTTTTATCATACAGATTTTAAAGGTTTTATTCGGATTCACAAGAAAATGGCTTTATTTATTCAGGAGGGCTGGCTTTTCTTTATTTTTTCTATAAGTTCCTCTAGAATCTTTATTATTTCCTGCCCAGAAACATCTTCTTTTTTAAATTCAATTCGGATACGGTAGTTTTTTTCCTTAGGCTTGAAATTAAAAACAAAATGTTTTTTCTTTTTAATTTTGGAATCTTTTTCCTTGAACATTTTCGTCAATTCTCTGGTATCTTTTCTTTTGAGTCCTCTCTCTTTTATTTTCGATATCAGGAGATTCATTTCATCTTCAGACTTGAGTTTTGAGATTTCAATAAGCAAGCTTCTATTTTTATCAATATTATGCTCCAAACATAATGTCCGGATCTTCGGAGGTATTTTACTGATGTTTATGATTTCTGTGATTGTCGAACGAGCTTTGCCAATCTTTTCGGATATTTGGGCGTGACTATAATCAAAAACATCAATAAGTGCTTTCAATCCATCCGCTTCTTCGAAAGCGCTTAGATCTTTTCTCTGAAGGTTTTCAACGAGGGATATTTCCATAGCCTCGCTGTCATCAACATCCATTTCGATACAGGGAATTTCTTTCAAGCCTACATTTTTAGAAGCCACAAAACGCCGTTCACCGGCAATGATTTCATATCTATTTTCACGAGGCCTCACTATGATCGGCTCTAAAACGCCTTTGGATTTGATCGAAGACATCAGTTCCTGAAGATTTCCAAGCTCGCTTCTTGGCTGATTTGGATTCGGTGCTATCCTATCTAAGGAGATCATGCGGACAAGCGGAGCGAGGCTCTTTTTTGAGATAAAATCGACAAAATGGGTGTCATGACGCATAGTTAAAGAATTTGGCAGTCCTGACCTTTTAGTTTTTTGCACGCCTTAATATCTCCTCTGCAATATTTTTATATTGTATGGCCCCGATTGAATTGGCCGCATATGTAAAAATAGATTCTTTATACGCCGGGCTTTCTTCAAGTTTTACGCTTTTCGAAATAACTGTCTTGAAAACTTTTTGGCCGAAGACTTTTTTTATTCGGTTGACAACATCCTTAGAAATATTGGTCCGGCTGTCATGAAGAGTGATCAAAACTCCGATTATTTGGAGATTCGGATTGGCTACGCGTCGGACCTTATCAATGGTTTCTATAAGATCATCCGTACCTTCAAGACAGAGATAGGAAGACTGGATCGGAATAAGAATATGTGTCGAAGCGACCAGAGCGTTCAGTGTGATTAAGCCAAGAGTCGGAGGTGTATCTATCAATATAAATTCGTACATTCTACGTATGGGCTCAATGACCTCTTTTAGTCTGAAATGTCCATCTATTTCTCCCAGGAGAGAAGGCTCCAATTTAGCCATTGATATTTTGGAGACAGCGATATCCATTCCAGGAATCGTCGCTTTAACAATTGTGTCGCTTATTTTTTCATATGGATTCATCATGACATCATAGAGAGACTTAGTAATATTTTCGGGATTAGAGACACAAGACTTTGTGCTATGTGACTGAGGATCCGTATCAATCAAAAGCGTTTTTTTCCCCATAATGGCCAGAGCGGCAGAGACATTCAGAGCAGTCGTGGTCTTCCCTACTCCTCCTTTTTGATTGGCAATAGAAATAATCAAGAATTCATTCTCCTTTATTATATCAGATAGTAAAATATATAAAATCAAAAATAAATTCAAGAAAATAATATGTCGGCCGGCCGACATACTGTATAGAGTTATAATTCTACCAATATCAATAATAACAATAATAATAATGATAATAAATATAAGAATTCTCTACCCGTGCAAAAAGCGATGAAGTATGGTGATCTTTATTTAAAGGAAGCGCAGGCAATGTTATTTATTATAATTCGATATTGCGGTATAACGAAAATACGAGTGCTAATATTTGATATAAAAAAGAATTCAAGAAAAAGGAAATAATAATACGATCCCATAAAATATGTTCATAAATGTACGTAATAATACAAATTCATTTCTTGATAATTAGCTATCCTTGAACAAACAGTGTGTGTTAAGAGAATTGGGATTGAACAATTTTAGAAGAAATACGAACATCCAAAGGCCGTAATAATATGAGATATTTATTTATAATAATATTAAAAATATCGAGTTGATAATAAGAATAAGCGAATGAAAATAAAGAAATGGTTAAGAAAAAGTGAAATAAAATAATGCATTCAAAAGACCAGATATTTGGATAATTACGAAGGATTTAAAAAGTCCAGTGAAAATAAATAAAATAAATATCGCATAATATATAATACAATAACAATAGATAATATAGGATATATCGAGAAAGAAAACAAAAAAGTACAAATTCAAAAGGAAGAGGAATAAAATACGCTAAAAAAAGCAAAAGGAATGCGAGGCTGGATTAAAAAAGGATAAAGATAAGAAGTAATAGAGAAAAAATGAGATTTGCACTATAAGATAGAATGAAATATAATTTGAAAATCAAAGAAATAGTTCGAAAAGCGTCTAATTGATGAATTATCAATAAGATAGAGATAATTTATGAGTCAAATAATAAATATGAATTGGAAGATCTAATAATTTGACAATATGAAAAAGAAAAATTAATAAAAGACGAAAATGAGGCTTAAATATGGCATATCCCATAAGAATATGGCCAAATAAAAAATCCGTAAAGGCCAAAAAAGGAGAAATATTAGCTGACACAATACAAAAAGCGGGTATCAACCTGAATCTTTTATGCGGCAAAAGAGGAATGTGTGGAAAATGTTTCGTTAAAGTGATAAATGGACATCGGCCTCCTCCAAACGAAAAAGAAAAAATATTCATGGAGAACAGAAAATTACCACGCGACTGTAGACTCTCTTGTCTTTTTCAGATACAGGGCCCTTTGACAATCAAAATTCCGGAAGACGCACGATTCAAATCCATGCCCATTTTAACCACTGGGATAAGGCGCTCTGTGGCTGTCAACCCTCCGGTCAAAAAGTATCTACTCCCAATCACAAAACCGCCAGTGAATTCTCCCCTATCCGTCCTTAACCTGATCCTGAATCAGTTTCAAAAAACTCGGCTTTTCCTTTCTTTGGAGGCGCTCAAGGAATTGATTGGACTTATCGAAAAGAAGGGCAGGCAAACGACCGCCGTCATCTACAACGATGAAGAATGCCTTTCCTTTGAGTCCTCCAGGTCGGTGGATCAGAATTTCGGCATAGCCATCGATGTGGGCACAACCACATTGGCAATGGAACTTGTCAACCTCAATAATGGAGAGACCGTAGATGTATCCACGGCCATGAACAGCCAAGTCAAATACGGAGCCGATGTTCTCTCCCGGATCACAGCCGCGTTTCAAGACGCTAAAAAAATTGAGGAATTGAAAAGGTCCGTGCTGGATTCGCTGAACCGGATGATCCAAAAACTTCTCCATGACAACAGGATTCGGCCGGATTTCGTATATGAAATTGTCGTGGCGGGAAACACAGCTATGAATCATCTTCTTCTCGGACTCTCCCCCTCCACTCTAGCTGTTTCCCCTTATCAGGCCGTCTTCTCCGAACTCCCTCCCCTTCCCGCATCGGATTTGGGTTTCATGGTCAACAGACGGGCGAAAGTCTATATCGTTCCAAATATTAAAAGTTTTATCGGCGGCGATATTGCGGCAGGACTTGCGGCTTCGGCTCTGGAGGATTTCCAAGGGAATGATCTGTTTGTGGACCTGGGGACCAACGGAGAGATTGTGCTGAAAAAGGGGAAGGAATTCATGGCCTTATCCACGGCTGCCGGACCCGCCTTCGAAGGGATGAATATATCCTGCGGAATGCCGGCTTTTCCTGGAGCCATCTATAAAGCGGAATACGGGAAGACACTCAAGACCATGACGGTCGGAGACCAGCCGGCAAAAGGCATCTGCGGCACCGGATTGATTGACCTCATGGCCGTCTTCATGGAAAAGGGCCTTCTCTCTTCCAAGGGAAAAATCCGTGCCAAGACAAACAGACTTCCTGTTGCCCGGAAGATCTTTATCAGCCAAAAGGATGTCCGCGAGATGCAGCTGGCCGTAGCTGCGGTAAAGACAGGAATTCAGATGCTCCTGGACAAGAAACGTCTCCGGCCGGGCCGGCTGGATCGCATCTGGATTGCCGGAGCTTTCGGGAATTATCTCAATATTCAAAACAGCATGAAAATCGGTCTGCTTCCCCGCGTTGGGGAGAAAAAAATCCGTTTGATCGGGAATGCTTCTTTGGCCGGAGCCAAGGCGTTGCTGGTATCAAAAGAGGAAAGAGAGAGATGCCGACGTCTGGTCCGCCGAATCAAACATTTTTCGCTGGCGGCTTCCCCTCAATTTCAGCAGACCTTTATACGTTCTCTGGAATTCAAAGCGTGGCCTTGACGAGGACGCATGAAGTTGGCGGTCACAGGAAAAGGAGGAACAGGCAAAACAACCATTGCCGCTCTTCTGGCTCATTTTTTCTCTAATGATGGTTTCCAGGTTCTGGCTGTCGATGCCGACCCGGATGCTCACCTGGCTTCGGCGATCGGTGTTCCTGAGGAGCTCCGGAATTCCATAATTCCCATCTCCAGCCAGAGGGAGCTGATTAAGGAACGGACAGGAGCCGATCCCCGGCGCTTCGGCCAGCTTTTCCGGATGAATCCGAAGGTGGCCGACCTCCCGGAAAAGTTCTGTTTTGAATATCGGGGAATCAAGCTGATGGTCATGGGAGGAATTTCTAAGGGGGGAGGTGGATGTGCCTGCCCGGAGAACATCCTCCTCCGCAGCCTCCTCTCCGAGGTCATCCTTAACCGTGGAGAAGTGGTTATCGTGGATATGGAGGCCGGTATCGAGCACCTCGGAAGGGCCACGGCCAGGGCGATTGATCAAATGTTGATTATGGTGGAGCCAGGATCGCGGAGCGTGACCACGGCCAAGACCATTCTGAGACTGGCGGAAGACATCGGCATTCACTCATTCGGCATCATCGGCAATAAAATCCAGGGGGAAAAGCAGGGGGACTGGATCATCGCCCAATTTTCTAACCAACCGATTCTGGGAATGCTTTCTTATCATGACGGCATACGCCGATCCGACCAGCAGCAAACGCCTTTATCAGACGCCCTCAATGAGAGCCTCGAGGCCGAAATCAGGTCCATTTATCTCTCTCTCGTTTCCAAAAACTGAATTTTGACTTGAAATTTTTAGCTCCAAAAATCTTCAAAATTGATATAATAGGCCTTCTTCTTCGACAGAATTCAGGAAGTGTCGGTTTCATCAGCAGCCGTTAATCGGTCACGGTGATACACAGAAAGGAGGCCGTACATGGTGTTCAATCCCTGCTGCCTGGCCACGGCCATCGGCAGCTTTCCGAATAAGGACGCAGACGCCGCCTGCCGGATGATCCTGGACTGCCTTCCTGAGATTCCGCTCTGGCCGCAGTTGCCACAGACCGACTTTCGGGAAGAGATGGAAATCCAATACAGCGAGGGACTTCCGGCGGTCGTTCTGGATGAAGAAAAGAAGCGGATGTTTTTTGACATCAGTCGCGACCTGACGGCTGCCCTTGAAAGATTCTATGAAAACTACATGGCCGAAAACATGGATTTTTTCAAGATATCCCCGGCATTCAGCCGAGGTATCTATGCCATGGAGAATCATTTGGCGCGGACCGATCGTTCCTCCATCCTCTATTTCAAAAGCCACCTGACCGGTCCGGTGACGACCGGATTGGGCCGTGTGGACGAGACAAAACGGGCCATCTATTACAATGACGTGTTCCGTGATATCCTCGTTAAGGGAATGGAAATGAAAGCCCGCTGGCTCATCCGGAAATTCCGTTTCTTGGAGCGGCCCCAGATCTGCTTTATCGACGAGCCCATTCTGTCCGCATTTGGATCTTCGACCTTTGTTACGCTCCGGAGAGAGGAAGTCATCGAACAGCTCCAGGCCGTCATTGGGGCTGTCCATAAAGAAAACGCCCTGGCCGGGATTCACTGCTGCGGTAACACCGACTGGACGATCCTGGTGGACGCCGGCGTTGACATCATCAGTTTTGATGCCTATGGATTTAGCGAAACGATCGCCTATTATCCGGAGAAAATCACCGGCTTCCTGGAATGTGGAGGCATTTTGGCCTGGGGAATTGTCCCGACCTCAGAAAAAATTCTCCAGGAAACAGCCGAATCTCTGGTGTCACGCCTTAAAAAATACATTGACAACCTGGCGGGTAAGGGAATGAATAAAAATACTCTCTGGGAAAGGTGCCTACTGACGCCTAGTTGCGGAACAGGATCAATCAGCGAAGAGCGTTCGGATAGAGTATTTTCAATCTTGTCCAGAGTCAGTCAAATTCTGCATCCGTAGGACAGAGAGAGATTGGCATCAAAGATTGACCGGACCGAAAAGATGAATCCAAAAAGCATCGACCGTTCTGTGAATGAATTGTTGTCCAGGATCGACCGGACAGGAATAGAGACAGTCTGGGAACGCTCTGAGCAGCAACAGCCGCGCTGCGGGTTCGGGGAAAAGGGAGTTTGTTGCCGCACCTGTTTCATGGGTCCCTGCCGGATCAATCCGCGCGGCAAAAGCCCGCAACGGGGTGTCTGTGGAGCGACGGCCGAAGTGATCGTGGCTCGGAATTTCGCCCGGATGATTGCCGCCGGCGCTTCCGCCCATTCCGACCACGGACGCGAAGTGGCCAAAACACTCCTTCTGGCCTCCCAGAATCCAGATTCCGGATACGCCATTCGTGATGCGGCCAAACTCGAGAAAGTGGCCAGAGTGTTCGGCGTGGCCGTGGAGCGTAAGTCCAAGGAAGAGATTGCCTTTGACCTCGCACGGCGTGCCCTTGAAGATTTTGGGAAGCAGGAAGGTCCGCTGACTTTCATCCAACGGGCGCCTGAAACCCGCCAGGCTGTGTGGCGTAACCTTCAAGTCATGCCCAGAGGAATCGATAGGGAAATTGTGGAGATGCTCCACCGGACCAATATGGGAGTTGACCAGGATTTCCGGAATATTATGCTCCAGGGAGCGCGGACGGCCCTGGCCGACGGCTGGGGCGGGTCCATGATCGCCACCGAGCTCCAAGATATTCTGTTCGGTACGCCCTCCCCTCTTCGCGGCCAAGTGAACCTGGGAGTCCTGTCCGAGACAGATATCAATATCGTGGTCCACGGGCATGAGCCGGTGCTTTCTGAGATGCTTGTCCTGGCCGTCCAAGACAAGGAATTGATGGAGATGGCTAAGTCCGCAGGCGCCAGCGGAATCAATCTCGTCGGAATTTGCTGTACGGCCAATGAGATTCTCCTTCGGCACGGCCTGCCCATTGCCGGCAATGTCCTTCAGCAGGAGCTGGCCTTGGCCACCGGAGCAGTGGAGGCTATGGTGGTCGATGTCCAATGCATCATGCCCTCTCTTCCCGAAATCAGCCGCTGTTTCCATACGCGGCTCATCACCACATCTCCCAAAGGAAAAATCGAGGGGGCCAAACATCTTGAGCTTCGCGAAACAAACGCGTTCCAAACGGCGAAGGAGATCGTCCGCGAGGCCATTTCGCGCTTTCCCCACAGAAAGAAAGTCGCGATCCCGAAGGAAAAAATGGATATCATTGCGGGCTTCAGCCATGAAGCCATCCTCTATATGCTCGGCGGAACGTTCCGAAGCTCTTATGTTCCCCTCAACGACAATGTCATTAACGGCCGGATCAGGGGTGTGGCGGCCGTGGTCGGCTGCTCAAATCCAAAGGTCATTCATGACAGGGTCCATGTCCAGTTGGTCGAAGAGCTCATCGCCAACGATGTCCTGGTTGTCCAGACCGGATGTTCGGCCATCGCCTGCGGGAAAGCCGGATTCCTTGTCCCTGAGTCGGCCGAAAAATACGCCGGGAAAGGGCTGGCCGAAGTCTGCCGCGCTGTGGGCATGCCTCCAGTGCTCCACTCGGGTTCCTGTGTGGATAACAGCCGCATTCTCATTGCCCTTTCAGAGATGGTAAGAATCGGCGGCCTCGGCCAGGACATCAGTGAGCTTCCAGTAGCCGGTGCAGCGCCAGAGTGGATGAGTGAAAAGGCGATCGCTATCGGCCAGTATTTTGTGGCCAGCGGCGTTTACACCATCTTTGGCGTTGGGCTTCCGGTGGAGGGGAGCGAGAGATTCGCCCGCCATATTTATGAGGAATTCGAGGCCATTTTCGGCGGAAAGTGGGGCGTTGAGCCGGAACCTGGAAAGATGGCGGCGCTTATCATCGACCACATCAACAAAAAGCGGGAAAAGCTGGGCATCAGCCGTGCCAAAGAGCGGGTGCTTTTTGATATGGAAATGCGAAGAGGACTGGAGGTTTAAAAGAAGTCATGTCCAAGCGGATTGCCTCCCGAGCCATTCGTGGAGCCTGGAAGCTCGTCCGGCGGGCGGAAAAGGAACTCCGGATGGCCCTTGAGGAGAAAGGTCCGAAAACGCCGGTGGAATTTCCCAATACCGGATATTATCTGCCCATTTCCTATGGAATCCTTGGCATGAAAATTCAGACACTAGAACAGCTTCTCGACCTTCTCAAGGAGGCTCAAAAGCTGCTCCCGCCGCTTCCCCCGGAAAAGTTATGGACTCCTTATCTCGGGCCTGCGCTCGATGCCGGAATGGCGGCGCTTTTTGCCGATGAAATCATTGAAGCTCTCAAATACACGCAGAGTCCCCTCCCCTATCTTCCTGAGTCAAGCCCCAAGGACGGATACCTCTGGCTTGGAGCCGCCAATGACGTCATCCTCAGGGAGCGAGGAATAGAGTTTGTGGACGGCACCGCCCCAGGCTTTGCCGCCTGTGTCGGTTGTTGCCCGACAAACGAGACGGCCGTCAAAATTGCACGGGAGCTCCAGGAGAAAAACCTGTATGTCTTCATGGCGGCAGAGACAGAGGGAAGGTCCATGGCCCGCCAGCTTGAAGAAGAAAGAGTCCAGATGGGATGGGAGACACGGCTTGTTCCATATGGGGCCGACGTCACCGCCTGTGTTCACTCTTTGGGTTTTGCGACCCGGGTGGCCCTATCGTTCGGCGGCATACAGCCTGGAGACTTCCAGAGAGTTTTACGCTACAACAAGAACAGGGTCTTCGCCTTCATCCTGGCTTTCGGGACGGTTGACGATGAGAAGCACGCCCAGGCGGCCGGCGCCATCAACTTCGGTTTTCCGACAATTTCCGAGACCGACATTGACCAGATTCTGCCTACAGGCATCTGTACCTACGAGCATGTGGTCTCGCCGGTGGCTCCGGAAAAGATCGTGGCCAAGGCGATTGAGGTCAGAGGCCTAAAGGTTACCGTAACCAAGGTCCCCATTCCCGTTCCTTTTGGCCCGGCCTTCGAAGGAGAAAGAATCCGTAAGGAAGAGATGGCCGTTGAGCTGGCCGGCCAGGAGAAGCCTGGATTTGAATATTTGACCACCAGAAGCCTGGATGAGGTCGAGGACGGAAAGATTGAAGTCATCGGGCCTGAAATAGATGCTCTTCCGAAAGGGAGCCAGATACCTCTTGGCATTTGGGTTGATGTGGCCGGTCGAGAGATGCAGGTTGATTTTGAGCCGATTCTCGAGCGTCAGATTCATCATTTCATCAACGGCGCCAACGGCGTTTTTCATATGGGTCAACGGGACATCAACTGGGTCCGGATAAGTCAGGAAGCAAAAAGCAAAGGATTTAAATTCAAACATTTCGGAGACATCCTCCATGCGAAATTCCACGGAGAATACGGAAAGATTGTGGACAAGGTCCAGATTCAAATATATACGAGGGACAAGGAAGTCCAGGAGCTCGCGGCACTCGCCCGGCAGGTGTACAGTCAGCGCGACGCCCGCCTGGCGGATATGACCGACGAGTCCGTGGACACTTTCTATTCCTGTACGCTCTGCCAGTCGTTCGCTCCCAACCATGTCTGCATCATCACGCCCGAGCGCTCCGGACTTTGCGGAGCCTATAACTGGCTGGACGGAAAGGCGGCCTACAAGATTAATCCCACCGGCCCCAATCAGCCGGTAATCAAGGGCCGGGTGATTGATCCCGTCAAGGGCCAATGGCAGCGAATCAATGAGTTTGTCTACCTTTATTCCCATAAAACGCTGGAGATCTTCAACGCGTACAGCTTGATCGAATTTCCCATGACTTCCTGCGGCTGTTTTGAATGCATCTCCTGTGTCCTGCCATCGACGAACGGAGTCATGACGGTCTACCGGAACTATACGGGAATGACCCCCTGCGGGATGAAATTTTCGACTCTGGCCGGAACCGTGGGCGGGGGCGTTCAGACGCCGGGATTTGTCGGCCACAGCAAGCACTACATCGGAAGCCCGAAGTTCATTAGCGCTGAAGGCGGCGTACGGCGCATTGTCTGGATGGACAGGGCCCTCAAGGAATTCATGGAGCCCGTGCTCCGCAGGCTCGGAGAACATGCGGGGGTCGAAAACTTTGTGGAGATGATCGCGGATGAAACTGTGGCTGTGACTGAAGAGGAGGTTTTGAAGTTCCTCAGAGGAAAAAATCATCCGGCACTCACCATGCCGCCTCTTTTTTAAAATTTTTTCCGGTCCTCGAGAGAGACTGGATTTAGGGCGGTCAAGAATGATAAATATGAAAACGCCGGCGCCCCAACAAAAAGAGCCGGTCGGAATCATTAAAATGGGAAAAACCATAGCCGTCTCAGGGAAAGGAGGTACGGGAAAGACGACCGTTTCCGCCCTGATCATCCGCTGGCTGAGCGAGCACCGATCAAAATCCATCCTGGCCGTGGATGCCGATTCCAACGTCTGCCTGCATGAAGTGCTCGGTGTGAATCTCAAAGAAACGGTCGGCTCCATCCGGGAAGAGATGAAGGCTCTGGCCGCTGAGCTTCCGGGCGGAATGTCCAAACAGCAGTACTTGGAATACAAAATCCTTTCCAGCCTCACAGAATGTCCGGATTTTGACCTGCTGGCCATGGGGCGGCCGGAAGGGCCCGGCTGCTACTGTTACGCGAACAATCTGCTGCGCGACATCCTGGATACTCTGAGCCGCCGCTATGACTTCGTTGTGATTGACAATCAGGCCGGCATGGAGCACTTGAGCCGAAGGACGGCCGGCCGCATGGATACTCTGCTCATGATTTCCGACCCGACGGTGAGAGGGATTCGGACAGCCGGAAAAATCAGCCGGCTTGTCAAGGAGCTGGATACAAGAATCGAGAATAAGTATCTTCTCTTAAATAGAGTGACACATCCGCTTCCTCAAATTATCCGCGCGGCCGTCGACGCGGAAGGGATAGAGCTCCTGGGCTGTATTCCTGAGGATGAAATTCTGCTCAGGAGCGACAGGGAAGGGCAAACGCTCTGGGAGAGAGTGATGAATTCATCGGCCTATAAAGCCGTAGGGCAACTCATCGAAAAATTACTAATGTGAACGCATTATTTTTAATGGCGTCTGGATCACCGAAGCGATGGGAGTGACCTAGAAAAATGTCATAATGCCAATTGCATTTCCTATCAAATAAAGGAGACGTTGATCAGAATGTCCTTTGAAATTCCCAAGGAAACAAACCCGGGCAGAATCACGGAAGTCACCATCGGCGCGACCTCCAAGGAAGGAGGTAGCCGGGCTTTTACCGTGACTGTCGGAGGAAGCACGGTTCTCCCCTATCATTTTTTTGAGGGGAGAATTCCCCATTGTCCTCGCGTGGCCATGGAGGTTTTCGATCAGGCACCGGCAAAATTATCGGACGCCTTACTCGACTATTTTGCCGACGTCATCAACCATCCTGCAGAAATGGCTGAAAAGTGCGTCAGGGAATTCGGCGCCGAGCTCATCAGCGTGCGTCTGGAGGGGACCCATCCGGAAAAAGGAAATAAAAGCGCTGAGGAGGCCGCCGAGGTCGTCCGGGCGGTCCTCCGGAGCGTGGATGTTCCCATCATTATCACCGGACACAGTCATTTTGGAAAAAATAATGAAGTCATGAAAAAAGTGTGCGAGGCCGCAGCCGGTGAAAACTGCCTGATTAATTATGTGGAAAAGGACAACTACAAGACCATCGCCGCTTCCTGCATTGTTTACAGGCACTGTCTTGTCGCTCAGTCGCCGATCGACGTCAACCTGGCCAAGCAGCTGAATATCCTCCTCAAAGACATGAATTTTCCTTCAGAAAAAATCGTTATGGATCCGCTGACCAGTGCGCTCGGCTACGGACTGGAATATACCTTCTCCATCATGGAGCGAATCCGCAATGAAGGCCTCGCCGGAGATCCGATGCTGGCCTGCCCGATTCTGGTCAATCCGGGTTATGAATGCGCGCGTGTCAAAGAAAGCTTTGCTTTGTCCAGGGACTACCCGGAGTGGGGGGATGAGAAAAAGCGCGGCCTGTTTTGGGAGCTGACAACGGCCATGAGCTATCTGGCGGCCGGAGCGGACCTGCTGATTCTCTATCATCCCAAAGCTGTGGAGGTGGTAAAAGCAAAAATTTCCAAGATGTTTGAGTTCCGCTCAGGAGAATGACCATGGCTCTTTCCGGACTTGATATTTTCAAACTTCTGCCGAAAACGAACTGCGGAGACTGTGGAGTGCCGACCTGCATGGCCTTTGCCATGAAATTGGCCCAGAAGAAAGCGGAGCTCAGCGAATGCCCGCACGCCTCCGAAGAAGCCAAGGAAAGATTGGGCGCCGCCAGCGAGCCGCCCATCCGGCTGGTCCGGATTGGCGGGACACCGGCTCTGGAAGTAGGGAATGAAACAGTCATGTTCCGGCACGAAAAAACCTTTTTCCATCAGACAGGAATAGCGCTCCAGCTGCGAAGCTCACTGAATCCCGAGAAAATTCTTTCTCTCATCAGGGAAATAGAAGACCATACAGTTGTCCGAGCGGGCGAGACGCTGAAAATAGAATTATTTTTTTTGACGCATGATTCAAGGAAGAAGGACGATTTTATCCAAGCCGTTGACTGTGTCCGGCAAAATTCATCCAAAGGAGTCATCCTCGACTGCGCCGACGAAGATACACTGGAGGAAGGACTGAACCGACTGCGGAATGATCATCCCTCCATTTTTCTGCGCAGGGAAATCAGAGAGAGGGACATGGATCTGGCCAGAGCCTGCGACGCAAGCCTGATTCTGGCATCGTCCACATTTGAGGACCTGGCGGCTCAGGCCGATAAAGCCAGGAGTGCAGGATTTTTCAACCTCCTTCTCAATCTGGAGGCTTCAGGTCTCGGGAAACGCCTGCAGAACAATACGATTTTAAGGCGCAGCGCCCTGAAGAAGAGATTCAAGCCTTTCGGCTATCCCCTTCTCGCCTTTCTGCAGAGTGAAGAGAGGGAGAATGAAGCTTGTCTCCTGGCCGATGCCGCACTTCTCATCAGTAAATACGCCTCGGTGGTCGTGCTTCCAGTGTATGACAGAGCCCTCCTCTACAGCCTGTTGACGCTCCGTCAGAATATTTACACCGATCCCCAGAAGCCCATTCAGGTGGATGCTAAGGTCTACCCTATCGGAGAGCCGACACCGGATTCCGCCGTGTTTGTGACCACCAATTTCTCTTTGACCTATTTCATGGTCTCCGGGGAGATAGAGAATTCAGGGATATCCGCCCATCTTGTGGTCGCGGATACGGAAGGGCAGTCGGTGCTTACGGCCTGGGCAGCCGGTAAATTCGGGGGCGAAAAAATCGCCAAATTTATTAAGGATATCCAGCTGGAAGAGCACGTGAGGACAAGAAAGATCGTCATCCCCGGTTTCGTCTCTCAAATCAGCGGAGAGCTGGAGGAGAATCTTCCTGGATGGGAGGTCATTGTCGGGCCCCAGGAGGCGTCGGATATTGCTTCATTTGTTAAAAATGTCCATATTACCTGAATGATGAATGTCAGGGAAGACCGTATGAATTCAATGACCGGAGTCAAAACCGGATGGAGAAGATGAAAAAATCAGAAAGTCATCAGGTCCGGTTTTTGCCATTTGACCTGACGGTGAAAGTCGCGGAGGGCATTCCCCTGCTGGAGGCCGCAAAAAAAGCCCGGCTGCCGCTTCAGACCTCCTGCGGAGGAAAAGGCACCTGCGGCAACTGTCTGATTCAGGTGGTCAAAGGCCATTTTTCAGGCCGGAAGTCCGCTGCCCTCACCGAGGATCTTATACAGAAGGGCTATGCTCTGGCCTGTCGAACACCTGTCGAGGATGACCTCACGGTGAAGCTGCCGGAATTCGAGCAGGTCTCGATTCCGGCCACGGCCGCCTCCAGTTTTTTCGAAAAAAACAGGGACACCCTTTCTGGTGTGTATGAAGTCCAGCCGGCGGTGAGATGCATCGCCGTTCAGGTTCCTCCGCCTTCTCTGGAGAACCATCAGAGCGACTTGCGCAGGCTTGACCGCGAGCTCCAGAGAAAACTCGGGACAAAGAAACTGGAGTATGAATATGCGGTCCTGAAAAAATTGGCACGGACAGTCCGGCAGAACGAGGGCCGAATGGCCGCCGTTGTTTTCTGTTCTGGAGACCGGAGAATAGTCATTGACATCAAAGCCAGCGGCCGGATGGCCGTTTATGGAATGGCCTGCGATCTGGGAACGACCAGCGTCGCTTTGAGCCTGGTCAATCTCGAGGATGGAAGAATTCTGGAAACTGTCTCCGGTCTGAATCAGCAGGCTCTGTGCGGAGAGGATGTCATCGCCAGGATCAACTATGCCCACACGCCCGTCCGTCTTAAGGAACTGCGTGAATTGGCCCTGAGCACGGTCAATCATCTCATCGCAAAGGCAGTGGAATCGTCACGGATTTCGCCGTCGGATATCTACTTTGCTTCCCTCGCCGGGAATACGACTATGGCCCATCTGTTCTTCGGCCTTGAGCCGGAAAATATCCGCCGGGAGCCCTATGTGCCGACGCTGAATGAGGTGCCTGTTTATCCGGCGCGTGAGCTGGGGCTGAAAATACATCCCGAAGCGAGGATTTATTTTGCACCTTCTGTAGGGAGCTATGTCGGCGGGGACATCACTGCAGGCCTGCTCTGCACTCCCATGCTCAGGGATTCAGAAAAGATTTCCCTGTTCATCGACGCCGGGACCAATGGAGAGGTTGTTCTCGGCAACAGCGCCTGGCTCATGGCCTGTGCCTGTTCGGCCGGCCCTGCCTTTGAAGGCGGCGGCATCCGGTGCGGACGGCCGGCCTCCTCCGGTTCCATAGAGCGCGTGCAGATCCGGGCCGATGGCGCACTGGAATATTCCGTGATCCACGGGCAGAGGCCGAAGGGGCTCTGCGGTTCCGGCCTGGTGGATTTGCTCTCCGAGCTTTTCCTCCATGGGTATATTGACCGCAGCGGAAAATTTAACATGAACAGGGCCTCCAAAAGATGGGTGGAGACAGAAAGAGGTCCGGCGTTTCTCGTCGAGGAGGGACAGAAAACCCATTGGGGCAGGGATCTGTTCATCACCGAGAAAGAAATCGCCAATCTGATCTTCACCAAGGGTGCCGTCTTTTCGGCATGTTCTCTTCTCTTGAAAAATGCCGGCCTTTCCTTCGGCCATCTCGATGCGGTATTCCTGGCCGGCGGTTTCGGCCAATCTTTAAACATCGAAAATGCCGTCCGTATCGGCCTTTTGCCGGATATTGACCGGCGCCGGTTTCATTATCTTGGAAACAGCTCCCTGCTCGGCGCCTGCCTCAATCTCATTTCCGAGAAAAACAGGCTTCTGGCGGGAGAAATTTTGGAAAAAATGACCTATATTGAGTTGAATACAACTCCTGATTATATGAACGAATTCACAGGGGCATTGTTTTTACCTCATACGGATATCCGCCTTTTTCCGTCTGTCAGGAAAGCCCTGGAAGAAAAACCAGTGAAGTCAAAGACCTTAAGGAGGACGCATGGAGCCTGAAGATCTCTGGAAAAGAATGGAACAATCCATTATCGAAGGAAACAAAGAAGATGCAGAGTCTCTGGCCCGGGAAGCGGTAGAGAAAAAACGGAACCTTTTGGAGGCCGTAGAGAGAGGCTTTGTCCCCGGCATTCAGAAAGTCGGAGACCTCTGGGAAAAAGGCGAGTATTTTCTGCCCGAGCTCATCACCAGCGCCGAATGCATGAAAGCGGCCATGGCTGTCCTTCAGCCTGAGCTGGAGAAAGCCAGGATCAAGACGCCGTCCACAGGAAGAGTCATTATCGGGACAGTGGCTGGAGATATCCACGATATCGGCAAGAATTTGGTGGCTTCCATGCTGTCCGCCAACGGTTTCGAGGTAACGGACTTAGGAGCGGATGTCCCTTTGGAGCAGTTTGGGGAGAAAGCCCTTGAAAAAAAAGCGGACTTCATCTGTCTTTCCGCGCTCCTGACAACAACCATGCTCGGGCAGCGGAGGGTCATCGAGATGCTCAGAGAAAAGAATTTGAGAAAACAGTTCATGGTTCTGGTCGGCGGCGCCCCCGTCACAGAGAAATGGGCTGAGGATATCGGTGCGGACGGCTATGCGGAGAACGCCGTGGCCGCCGTCCATCTGGCCCGGAGGCTTGTTCAAGGACAGAACAAGAAGGCTCCGAAAGGAAACAGATAACCGTGAAAGACATGAAGAGAATACAAACGCTGAGGCCCAGATTAGAACTCTTAAGCAGGGAATTGATTGACAAAATCATCAAGGAGTCCTTTTGGATCCTGGAAAAACAGGGTGTCTTTATCGAAAACCAGGAAGCCCTGACCCTTCTGGAAGCGGCCGGAGTGAAGACGGACAGGGCCGCGCAGAGAGTTTTCATCTCGGAGAAGCTGGTCCAGGATACTCTCGCATCGGCTCCTTCCAGCCTGAAGATGTATGACCGTTCCGGAGAAAAAGAATTTTTTATCGGAGCGAATGAAGTCCATTTCAATCCCGGCTCGGCAGCCGTGACGATTCTCGACCACAAAACCCAATCCGAGCAGAAGCCCGTAACCCGAGACCTCGTAAGATTCGCCCGCCTGACAGACAGCCTTGAGCACATCCATTTTCAGAGCACCGGGCTTATCAGCGGCGATGTGCCTGATATGATTGCCGACAGCTACCGTCTTTTTCTCGGCCTTCAATTCTGCGCCAAGCCCATGGTGACAGGAACCTTTCGTGTCGAAGGATTTAAGCCGATGTCAGAGATACTTGTTGCGGTCAGAGGCGGAGAGCGCCATCTCAGGGAAAAACCCCTGGCTATTTTTGACGCCTGCCCCTCCCCTCCCTTGAAGTGGAGTCACCTGACGGCTCAGAGCCTGATCGATTGCGCCAGAGCTGGAGTTCCTTCCGAAATTATTTCCATGGGTATGACGGGTGCGACTTCTCCGGTGACCATCGCTGGAACTCTGGTTCAGCATGTGGCGGAGAATCTCTCCGGGCTTGTGATATGTCAGCTGGCGGCAAAAGGCACGCCGGTCATTTTCGGCGGATCCCCCTCTAGCTTTGACATGAGAAAGGGAACAACTCCCATGGGCGCCATCGAGACGATGATGATTGATGCCGCCTATGCCCAGATCGGGAAATACCTCAACCTTCCCACCCACGCCTATATGGGCCTGAGCGATGCCAAGATCAATGACTCTCAGGCGGGCCTGGAGTCAGGAATCGGGGCTGTTCTGGCCGCGCTGGCCGGGATTAATGTTGTTTCCGGGGCCGGAATGACGGATTTTGAAAGCGCGCAAAGCCTGGAGAAGCTTTTAATTGACGATGAAATCTGCGGCATGGCCTACAGGCTCATCAGCGGGATATCCCTGAGGGATGAGCCTCTGGCCCAGGACCTCTTTGAAGGCCTTGCGCCAGATACCCAGTTTCTGACCATGCCTCACACGCGGAAATGGTACAGGCAGGAACACACATTCCCGACTCTGATAGATCGCGACACCTATGACGCCTGGGTTTCGCTGGGCAAAAAGTCCATGGCTGAGCGGGCTTCAGAGGAAGTCGAAAAACGTCTCCAGAAGAATCCTCCGAACCTGTTGGATAGTGATGCCTGCCAGGAGCTTGAGCGAATCATGCGGACCGACGCCGGAAGATACGGCATTTCCAAACTGCCGGACAGAAAATTATAGGGAGAGAACATCCGATGGCAACGAAAATCATATAGGAGAAGTTCCTCTGAAAATTGTCATCATTGGCGCCGGCCCGGCAGGGCTTTATGCCGGTTGGCGCTGTGCACGGCTCGGTCATGAAGTTGTTCTTCTGGAAAAACAAGGCGTGGTCGGTGGCCTGGCCGCCTCGCTAGTCGCTGGGGGGAATGTCTACGGCCACGGCTTTCACGGCCGGATTTTTCGCCGGATTTCAGAGCCGAAGCATCTTGGCCTGAAAGTTCAGCCGGAGGACTGAACTGTCCTTCAGGCCGAAATGACCTGTGATGCCTCGGATGAAATCTGGCACAATCCTTCGCTGATTATGGATAGAGTCATCCACGACATGGAGGCAGAAGGGCTTCTGCAGAAGCCAGAGATTCAAGAAGCGCACGTCTTCCGGGCGGCCGAGGCGTATCCCAAATTTGTTCTCGGATTTGAAAAGCATCTGGTGATCCTGCGGGAATTCCTCAAGGGTTTCACAAACATTGTCAGCACAGGAAGACAGGGATGTTTTGCTTTTTCAAGGTCCGCCTCCGCCATGAAAAAGGCATGGGCGGACGTCCAGACAGCCGGTCTTCTGGATTAAGCTAATAACTCCACCTGGATGTGCCGGTTAGGGTCTTACTTCAGCTCTTCCCCTGTCATCGGATCGCGCAAAGCGATTTTATGAACTTTTCCAAGTTTTTCAAGCAGCCCGAGCCACTTGTCCCCGCCTTTATTGCACGGCTCCCAATCGCCGACGATCAAAATGGCGACCTTGTCTGGATGGATGTACTTTCTCGCGACTTCCTGAACTCTGGCTTTCGTTACAGCACTGATCTTGTCTCTGTACGTTTTGTAATAATCCAATGGTTTTCCGGTCATATCAAGGATCGCAAAATTGGACATGGTGGCCTGGAGGGACTGGAAGTTGTCAGAGAAGCTCTCCAGGTAATAATTGATTGCAGTTTCCATCTCATCATCCGAGACGGGCTCTTTGCGGATCCGCTCGAACTCATTAAGAATCAGCGAGATCGCATAGCCGACCGTGGAAGACTTGGTCTGGACATATCCGGAAAATGTTCCGGGAAATCCCCATATGTAAGTGAACCGGCTGCCCTGATTATAGGAGAGGCCTTCATCCGAACGGACTTTCATCGTGATCCGGGAGGAAAAGCTTCCGCCGCCAAGGATGAAATTCATCACCTGGACAGCGAAGTGGTCGGGATTGGTATCCTCGATACCCAGGTGACCGAGGCTGATGTAACCCTGATTGATCGCCTTCTGGATGAAATAGACGCCCGGTTCGACCTTCGGGAATTGCTTGGATAGAGATGGAATGGTCAGACTCTTATTTTTCCAACCGGCGATGATCTTGTTGATTTTATTTTTCAGGGCATTCTTGTTGAAATCGCCAGCCGCCGCCAAAATGATATTTTTAGGAAAGAAATACTGGCTATGGACGGCTTTGAGATCGGCGCCCATAATCCCTTCATATGTTTTTCGTGTCGCCTGCCAGGCTAGAGGATGATCGCCGTAAAGAAGGCGAGCATATTCCCGGGAGAGAATGCCGCTGGGTTGATCATTGATCTGCCTGAGCTGTTCGATGAGCCGGGCTTTGCTGAGCTTCAGGGCATCTTCTCTAAATTCCGGATTCATCAGGACATCGAAAAAGATGTCCAGCCCTTCGTCGAGGTCTTTGCTCAGGACAGAAAGCGACAGGGTTGATATTCGGTCGCTGACATTGAATGAGAGAGAACCGCCGAGAAAGTCAATCCTCTCTTCGATGGCGCTCCCTTCCCTGGTTTTGGTCCCCCCTTTGATCAGCGTATCGCTCATGATAGAGCCAAAGCCCGTTTTATCCTTTGGAACATAAAGATCGCCGAAATTGACCAGCGCGGAGATGTTGATCAGCGGAAGGCTATGGTCTTCCTGAATGTATCCTCGGAGGCCGTTGGCCAACTGCATGCGGAACGCCTTGGGATCGGGAGGCTCATATTTGAGCAGAGGGTATTTCAGATCGGAGGGCTTCTCGACTTGGCTCAATCCTGACGCCAGGCACAGGAAACCGATGGCTAAGATCATTGAAATTATTTTCTTCATTGTCGTCCTCTTTCCTTACCGGCCCATTTTCCTTTTGTAAATAGCGGTGAGGCTGTTATCCTTGACGAAATATTTTGCCGCCACGCGCTGGATATCATCATTTGTCACTTTTTTCATTGAATCGAGATCGGTCAGGATCGCCTTCCAGCCGCGGTTGAGTTCGGCCCGTCCGATCATCATGGCCATAAACATCGACATCTGCATGCCTCGGAAGAACATGGCCTCACTGCGGTTTTTAGCCTTCTGGATCTCTTCGGGAGTGACACCGTCCTTCTTGATCTTTTCGATCTCGGCCCAGATTTCTTTCTCAAGATTCTCAGGCTGAACGCCTTTGTCGATGCGCGGTATGGCGTTGAACTGGAAGGAGCCGACATACCACTGCGCTCGGTGGGAGGCGGACGCATTGACAGCCATTTCTTTTTCTTTGACTAGAATTTTGTAGAGTCGTCCGGTCCCCCCGCCCCTGCCACCTCTTCGAAAGCCGATTCCTCCGGCTCCGAGCACATCCGCCAGGACAGAGAGAGGCGCCACGTCCGGATGACCATCCATTGGAGTATGGAACATCATTTGGAGACTGGTGGGTGCAGGGCCCTCTCCATACATTCGTTTTTCGCTGTACGGCGGGGGTTCATAAGTTCTTATGGGTTCATTTTCCGGTCCTCTCGGAATACGGCCGAAGTATTTTTCAGCCATGGCAATAATGCGGTCGGGATCGATGTTTCCGGCATAGATAGCGACTGCATTATTCGGGACGTAATAGCGGTTATGGAATTCAATCAGGTCGGCTTTTGTGAACTTGCGCAGGTCATCCATCCAGCCGATAACGCGCCAGTGGTAGGGAGAAGCGGCGAAAAAGGCCGCGTTGACCTGTTCGCTGAATAAAAAACCGGGCCTGTTTTCGCTCAAGCGTCGCTCTTCCATGACGACATCCTTTTCGGAATAGAACTCGCGGAAACAGGTGTTCATCATCCGGTCGGATTCGAGCAGCATCTGGAGCTCGACTTTGTACGAGGGAAGAGTCACGTAATAGCCAGTCACTTCTTCCGAGGTCGAAGCGTTGAGGCCCGTACCGCCGTTTTTCATGTAGGTTTGCCAGAGGTCATCCTTGACGATATATTGTTTCTCGGCCTTGGCCAACTCCTCGTATTCCTTCTGCCACTGGGCCAGCTTCTCCGCGTCGCCGCCATCGGCTTTCCAGTATTTTTCCCGGTAGATTTTGTCCATAATTTCGACGATCTTCTGGTCGATCTCGAAATCCTTTTCAAAGTCCGTAACGCCCATGATTCGAGTGCCTTTGAACATCATGTGCTCATGGACGTGGGCGATACCAGTGATGCCCGGACGCTCGTTGATCGAACCGACTTTATAATAGATGTGGCAGACAACGCGCGGAACACCCGACTTCGGAATGACCAGGATTTTCATTCCGTTGGAGAGCCGGTGTTCCTTGACGTCAAGATTGATTTCAGCGGTAGCGATCAGCGAAGCGAATGCAAGCATAGCGAAGAGAAAAGTGAGAATGCGTTTCATTCGATTGAATCTCCTTTCAGGAAGATTATACTGAACTCAAATGCAAAAGTTAATCAAAATCTAGAGCCCAAGTTCCAAACCCTCCGATGCTTCTGACCGTTTGGGCGAGGCCTGCGCGCCATATAAAGAGATCGGTCTCGACCGCTTATAGAGCGTATAATCCGTTCATCGAAATAGAATATATTTTCCCACAAAAGGGCATTAGAAATAAGTCTGATGAAGTGAGACTTAAAACAGATGGGATTTCATTTTGTCATATCGTCAAGAACAACGTTCCTATTGCAGCGACGGCCCCTCCGTCCTCGCTTTACCCATCCCATTTTTACCCGTGGGATCCTCCCCTTTTGGTGGGGGCGTATGGGGCCAATGCTGCGCCTGCGCCACCCGCATGGCCCGGAACGCAGAATTCTCTGGGTCGCCACTCTGGTTTCTCAGCCCTGGGTGAAAATTGCTCCCGAAGAAATCGGCTGGTCAGCCGTGTTCAAGTGCAATCTCAAAACGGGAACACTGATCAAAAAACATGAGTTTGGCGACAGAGGAGCCGGTCATCTGCTCAATGACCTGACGCTCACCCGTTCAGGCGATGTCTTCCTCACGGATTCCATTCGCTGTGCGATCTACGCCATCTTTCATGATGCGGGACACTCTTTCCTTTTGAGAAACTGAAGGACGTGGTGATTCTCTGTTCGGACTTGAAGAAGAAATAATTCGGAAGACACTGTCTCCCCGAAAACGCCATGTCCAATGATCAGAGGAGGACTTCTTCCAATGCCTTGACGGTGGGAAGATTATTCTGTTTTAAAATTTCATTGAGGACATGGATATCCTGCCGGATAAATTTGTTCAAGCGTTGAATGTGGCCTTCAACGATTTCTTCCAGCTCTCTGAGGCGCAACCGCTCGGTCTCGGTTGGAGAAGAGGGATATCCCGCGATGGATGCCCCCAGAGATACAATTTGCTGCATCAGTGGACCGCCCCGGAGTGCCATCTCCCGTGACCTTAAGGAGCCCATCTCTTTGGGGACAATTTCTTCTTCCAAGACACGCTGCTTTTTCTTGAATGCGTCGACCGCCCGACGTACCGGTTCAGGAATTTTCTCTTTCGGCTTCAGCTCCTTGTCCAGTTGATCAATCTGCCGGCCGATGTTTCTTGTGGATGTGACGGCCATTCCCATTGCTTTGGAGATCCGAAGAATGCGGGCCAGGGCTTCATTCTGCGCCGCCCTTTCCTCATCCTTGAACTCTATGCGCGGGTCGGGCTTGACGACAGCGGTCTCTCTCACTTTTTGCTGATCGGCAGAGACCTCGATCGTAAATTCACCCGGCGGCACAAGCGGCAAAAATGTTCCGCCAAAATAACCGCCCGCGCTCACCTTCTTTCCTTCTTCTGTCTCCGGGGCGGTCTGCAGATTCCAGTATTCCCTGAGCAATCCTTCTTTTTTCCGAAGTTCGATCTGATAGCTGAGAGCCCCAACGGAATTGAAGATCGAGATTTTTGGCTTTTCCTTCGGCTCGGTCCTGAAATAGACGGTGAGCATCATTCCGTAAGGTGGATTTTTTGCCGCATAGACCGGCTTGCTGTAGGGCTCATGAGTGGAGCCCTGAAAAAATTCAACAGTCGGGCGAATGTGGAAGAGATGCATTTCCTTATTTAAAATTTCGGGCGACATTTCCTGAAGAAAATGGATGTTGTCCAGAATCCATACTCCCCTGCCGTGCGTCCCGATCATCAGGTCGTTTTCACGGGGATGGATGGCGATGTCATGGACGGCCACAGTGGGAAGGTTGTTTTTTAGGGAAAACCAGGTGTTTCCTCCGTCCAGTGTGGCAAAAATCCCGAATTCCGTGCCGGCAAAGAGCAAGTTTTTGTTGATCAGGTCTTCGCGGATGACATGGACCCAACCCAACTCAGGGAGGTTTTCTTTAATGGATTCCCAGGTCTTCCCGAAATCTGTAGTTTTGAAGACATAGGGCGAATAATCATTTGTGCGGTGTCCGTCAAAGGCGGCGTAGGCTGTCCCGGCCTCAAAATGCGAAGCCTCGAGGCGCGAACACCAGGTGTACGGAGGCACGTCCTTGATGTTGCGGACGACGTTTGTCCAGGTGGCACCGCCGTCGAATGTGATCTGGACATTCCCGTCATCCGTTCCACACCAAATCACACCTTTTTTTACCGGAGATTCAGAAATGGTCGTGATTGTGCAGTGAACTTCCGCGCCGGAATTTTCCGTGGAGATGGGCCCCCCAGAATCTTTCTGCTTCTCCGGGTCGTTTGTGGAAAGATCGGGACTGATGATCGCCCAGGAATGACCTCGATCCGACGTCCGGAATAGATAATTTCCTCCGCAGTAAATGACCTTTGAATCATGGGCAGAAATATGAATCGGCGAGTTCCAATTGAACCGGAAGGGCGGTTCTTTGAGGGCGCTGAAGGGCTTGACGGATTTGACTCTGCGAATTCTCAGGTTAAAGCGGGAAAGCCCGTTCATCTGATAATTGGCATAGACCGTGTGGGGGTCATCCGGGGCCACCTGGACATAAAATCCGTCTCCGCCGATCACCGGATACCAGTCATCATTGGTGATTCCCACCGGATCATACGTCGCACTCGGGCCTCCCCATGCCCCGTTATCCTGAAGGCCGCAGTAGACAGAATAGGGATCTTTCATGTCATATCCGACCTGGTAGACTTCGGCCAACTCCATGTGCTGGATGTTCTGCCAGGTTTTCCCGCCGTCATAGGAGATGTCAATGCCTCCGTCATTTCCCTCGATGAGATGAAGGGGATTTTCAGGATTAATCCAGAGGGCGTGGTGGTCGGGATGGATTCCGGTCTGAACGCTCTTGAACTTCTGTCCCATGTCGTCGGAAATATGAAATGCCGTGGAAAAGACATATATTTTTGTGTCATCCGTGGGGTCGATGCGAATCTGACTGTAATAAAAGGGACGGTTGTTCACTCGCTTGAAGGTCTCGACACTGCACATTCTTTTCCAGGTCTCCCCCTGATTCTCTGAGCGCCAGATTCCTCCTTCCGAACATTCAATCAAAGCATAAACGACATCCGGATGGCTCCGTGATACGTCGATTCCAATCCTCCCCAGGATTCCCCCGGGCAAGTCCTTATTCAGCCGCCTCCAGGTTTCTCCGCCATCGGATGTCTTGTACAACCCGCTTCCTGGACCTCCGCTGGAAAAATGATAAGGGAGACGGCGGTGTTCATAGGCGGCGGCATAGAGAATCCGGTCGTCCGCAAAGTCCATGGCCAGGTCAGCGATTCCAGTGTCCGTGTTGATGAAGAGTATTTTTTTCCATGTGATTCCGCCGTCCATTGTCTTGTAGACGCCGCGCTCCGGATTTGGACCCCAGAGGTGCCCCATAGCGGCGACATAGACCGTGTTCGGATCATGGCGGTTGATGATGATGCGGCTGATATGGCGCGTTTCGTCAAGTCTCATATGGGCCCAGGTTTTTCCGCCATCCATGGATTTATAGACTCCGTTTCCGATCGTTACGCTGTTCCGGCACGTGGCTTCTCCTGTCCCGACCCAGACAATATCCGCGTTGGAGGGAGAGATCGCAATATCTCCCACGGATACGGTGGTTTCTTTGTGGAAGACAGGATTCCAGGTGGTGCCGTTGTTTTCCGACTTCCAGACTCCGCTCGGCCCGATGGCGGCATAAATAATCCAAGGCTTCTTTTCTACAGCTTCGATGTCCACTGTCCGGCCGCCCATGACCGCCGGTCCAATGGCTCTCCATTCGAATTTTTCAAAGAGTTTGCCGACCTGATCCGCGCTCTGCGCGCACATGCGGCCGGGGAAAAAAAGGCAGAAGAAAGACAGGCTGACAGAAAGCAGCCCCAGACTTTTAAGATTCCTCTTCATTGTTTGTCCTCCGTATCCATGAGTCTGTTCTTGATAAAAGCCAATGGCTGAGAGTGAATTCCACATGCCTGACTGCAGAGTTCTCGCCACTTTGCAAATTTTAGAATTTTCATTATAAAATACATTTCGTAAAAAAACAGCTATCGCTTAAGTATTTTTCTATGAACGGCGGATAGACTCTGCGGCCGGCCGCTGGAAAAAAGAATGCCAAACACAGCGCTTTTTTGAATGAACCATGGCTATGAAGGAGGCCGGACTGTAGGATTTTTAAAGGAGAACATGATAAAATGATTCTCGTTTCCGAATGATTCTCTCACCATGAGACTTTTGTCTTAACAGTGAGAAGGGAGAAGATTTATGGTATCCAAGTTGAAACGACGGGACTTTTTCAAAGGAGCAGGCACAGGTGTACTGGCCTCGCTGGCGGGTGCGTCGCTGTTCTCTTCTCTCAACTGTACATCCCGAAAATCCCTTTCGGGAGAATATCCTTTTCCTTATGATTCGGAAGCGTTCGAGGCTTCAGAACGCATCGCCTTCCTGAGCGATCAGAAGGCCTTTGTGAATGTCATCCCCAGGGCCGGTCAAAGCCTGGATATCAAGCTGTTCCGCTCTGAAGATAAGAACTCAATATCCGGAAGCCCTCCCCTCTCCTATTCCGGAGTCAAAGACAGCCTGAATATTCCGGTCTCTGGAGTTTTGTCCGGACCCGAGTTATTCTATCGTCTGGAATACAGGGCCAACAGTAAAGGAAAATGGATGGCCACTCCGGAGCGGCGGGTCAGAACGCCAGTGGCTTTTCAGGAAAGCGGCCGGATGGATGTCTTGCTGATCAGCGATGACCATACCTTTGATGATGGAGACATGGTGCAGAGAATCGTCAACGACCCGGCGCTTATAGAGATGCGATTGAGCGGAGACTACGTGAATTTTTTTCTGCAGGAGTTGAGACAAAATCGCCATTATGTTCCGGACGAATCCACGGATCCAGGCAAGATGATGAGCGGCTTCTGCCTGGCGTCAGCCATTAGTACCATTTTAAAAAATGAAACACCCGACCTGATCATCCTTATGGGGGACACGACAGGCATAGGCGCCGGATATAAATGGAAAGGCCTGGGTTTGAAGGACACGGATTTAACGTCCAGGGATTATGACGATATTTCCCGAATTCTCTGGCTGAGGGAGAGAAGGATGCTTTCGGCCCTGACGCCCAGTATTCCCATATATCTGGTCTTGGGAAACCATGACGGGGAAATAGGCTTCGACTCGGCCCGGATTCCGGCCGGCACATACAGAAGAAAATATTTTAAACAGCCGGGAGCCGCCGAGGGAGGCAGTTCAAGCGAAAATTATTATCCTCTTTTCTGGGGAGATCGATCTTCAGAACAGGGCGTCCCTCTTTTTGTGGTTCTGGACAGCGATGGTTCTATCCGCAGGGAATGGCCCAAACGGCCGGAAGAATGGACGCTCGGCAGCGACCAAAAGGAATGGTTTAAAAAAATTCTTCCCTATGAGACGAACTGGAAGTTTGTTTTTTTCCATAATGTGATTGGCGGATGGCCACGGGGCTCGGACGAGCAGATGTTCGATTACTGCTATGGAAGAGGCCCCTTATTCACTTATGAAGATCATCAAGGGATGTGTCCGAATCCTCATCGAGTGGAGCAGGTGGAGCTGACCGAGGTCATGATGAAAAATGGTGTGCGGGCAAATTTTTATGGGCACGACCATATTTTCCACGTAAAGGAAATATCGGCTGAGTTCGGCAGCGGACAGAAAAGAATGTTCGGAATCTGTGCAGGATCGACCAAACACCGCGGCGAACTGGGTTGGTATAAAGGGGAATTGTGGAAGAAATATTATGGAAGTTTCGGACGTTTCTGGACGGAGCCTCATGCCGTCTCAGAGAAGACGGACTTTTGGGGGCCGTCGGGCTATACGAAACTGACCATTTCCAGGTGGGGAACGCGAGTCGAGTACAAGCGCGCGGCCAACAATAATGGGCACACGAATATTCCTCTATTTGTGGGGCTGGGAGATGTTGTGGCATCCCGAATATTATAGAAATCCCGGTGGGAATCCGAATGTCCGCCCTGTTTAAGTTTCCGCCGTTGCGTGGAGTCCAGAGATGAAAAGCGTATATAGGAATTTTTTGGTCTTCAGTCTCTTTGCGGGGCTGACCCTTGTCCTCACCTATCCTATTGTTTTGAATTTAGGCTCCGGAATGCGCGACCTGGGAGATCCTCTTTTAAATTGCTGGATCATCTCCTGGAATATCCACAAAATCAGTCATTTGGACTTTTCCAATTATTATGACGCCAATATTTTTTATCCTCATAAAAGAACTCTCGCCTATTCGGAATTCCTGATCACCCAAACGCTAGCCGCCCTTCCCGTGTGGGTGATCTCAAAAAATCCGATCTTGGCCTATAACATAATTCTTTTGCTGTCCTTTATCACTTCAGGGCTGGGAATGTTTTTCCTTGCCCGGTATTTGACCAAAGATACATTGGCCGCGATTGTGGCGGGGCTGATCTATGCGTTTTCCCCTTTTATGTTTGCGCATCTTTTTCAGATCCAGGTTTTGGCCGCCGGAGGAATCCCTCTGGTCTTTCTTTTCCTTCATAAATTCTTTACAAGCCACCGCTTCCAAGATGTTCTGCTGTTTTCGCTTTTTTTTATTCTCCAGGTTTTGGCCAACGGCTATTATGCCCTATACCTGATCCTATTTGGCGGGTTATTTGTTCTTGTCTTTGGGATCGCTAAAAAGAAATTCACGGATATCCGTTTTTTGGCCAAGCTGGCAGGGGGTTTCCTGATCGTGTTTCTCCTCGCGGTTCCATTTTATTTCCAATACATCAAAGTCCGGAACGAAATGGGATTTTCACGGGAGATCGGGGCTTATGCCCGGGTCACAAGCTTTCTGGCCACCTCTCCCCTCAACAGGATTTATGGCCGAATCACAGCTCCTTTTTTAATCAGTGAAGGCGAGCTTTTTCCCGGAATCGCCGCCTTTTTGCTGGCCCTGGCCGGGATAATTTTCTATATCCGGAGATTCCGAAAAAAAACGTATACTCCAAAAAAGAAGAGTTTTCTTTATGTGTACAGACTCCTGAGCGGGCTTTTTGCCTTTTGTCTCATTCTGAGCCTCTTTATTTATTTCAGCGGCGGTTTCCAAATAACCATTAAGGGGCTGGGCAAATTCAGTGCGCATGGCCTGACGAATCCCCTGGTTTTTGCAATGGTCTTCTTGATCGGACGTGCAGTGGTTCAGAGAGTTTTCCTCGTGAAGAAAACCCTCCCAGTGGAGAGAGACGGAAAGCTCGTCTTTGGATTCTACCTGGGAATATTCGTTTTGGCTTTTTTATTCACTTTGGGACCGAATGGCCCTTATTATTTGCTTTATCACTATGTTCCGGGATTTGATGGGATTCGAGTGGCCAGCCGGTTTCATATTTTTGTCATGTTTTCTCTCTCCCTTTTCGCGGCATTCGGCCTCAAAGAGTGTTTGCCCCGTCTGTCTTTATTCAAAAGAAGGCTGATTTCCGTTGTGATTCCTCTGTTAATCCTCGCGGAGTATTTTTCAGCGCCGATCCCCTTATATTCCATTCCGGTCAAAAAACAGATCCCCGAAGTCTACCAATGGCTGGCCTCAAAAAAGGGAGAAGCTTTCGCTGTGATTGAGATTCCGCTTCCCCATCCCGGAAAGCGGGTCGGAAGCCTGGAATGTTTCCGGGTTTATTATTCCATCTATCACTGGAAAAATCTGGTCAATGGGTTCAGCGGCTATTTCCCGCCTTTATACAATGAACTATGCCGTCGCTGGCTGGAGCTGCCGATGGAACAGAACATCCGGGATCTGAAGAAGCTCGGCATCCGGTATATGATTTTCCATCAAGATGCGTTCCGGCAGCCTGAACTCCGGAAAGCCAGAGAGGAATTGTCCAACATGAAAGAAGGCGAGCTTCGTCTCGTCCACATGTCGGATGAGGATTATGTGTTTGAACTGACGCCGGAATCCGAACCTTCCGAAGCACCCATACTTTCCTCTCAGTTTCCGAAGCTGCCGAACGTCGGCTGGAACGTGCATTCCAATGTCAACACGGATCTCGCTCCTCTGGCCATGGATGATTCTTTGCTCACCCGCTGGGAGTGCGGGCCTCAGAAAAAAGGAATTTATTTTGAAATAGACCTCGGCCGTCTCACGGCCGTTAACGGCTTTTCGCTTAAAATAGGGAAGAGTTTTTTAGACTTTCCCAGAGGGTATTTTGTCGAACTTTCCAGAGACGGATCGCATTGGTGGAAGGTTGCGGAGGAGAAAGTCACACTCCTTCCTTTTCGTGTTTTTCTTCAGCCGAAAGATTTTGCTCTGGATGTCTTCTTCACAGCCCAAGAGGCCAGATTTATCCGGATTACCAACACGGGAGAAGATCCGGTCTTCTACTGGTCCATTTATGAAATCGAAGTTTTCAGAGAGGGCACGGCTCTCAAATGAGAACCGGCCGCTCTTTTTTATTCGCCGCCGATCTGCAGTTCCCTGACGCGGAACGTGGGCGAAGTGACAGTCTTATTCAGGTCCAGATCATTTCCCACCATCTCGATTCCATTCAGTATCTCATCGGCTGTCCCGGCCACGGTCAATCCCTTTACCGGAAAGGCAATCGTGCCGTCTTCAATCCAAAAACCGCCCGCTCCCCCGCTGAAATTGCCGTTCACCGGATTGATTCCGTAGCCGGTCACTTCCTTCAGAAGAAGCCCGACTTTCGTCGCCTTGATGATTTCCTCAGGCGTGGCTTCTCCAGCGGCTAAATAAAAATTGTGCGGTCCAATTGCGGGCAGACTAGTGAATCCTCCTCGCGACGCGTTTCCCGTGCTCTGGACTCCGGCCCTTCTGGCTACAATCGTATTGTACAGAAAGCCTTTAAGGACGCCTTTATCGATGATGACTCTGTTTTGAGTGGATACGCCCTCTCCGTCAAAGGGGGCGCTGGCCATTCCTTTGGGCCGGGTGCCGTCGTCAAAAATCGTCACGAAGTCCGAAGCGATTTTCTGCCCCAACTTTCTGGCCAGAAAGCTGGCGCCCTGAAGGACACGCTCTCCATTGAGGGCCCCGATTATGCCGCCTAAGAGAGCATACGCCACATCCGGATCGAAAATGACCGCCGCCCTCTGCGTTTTGACCATCCTGTAATCGAGCATCCCATAGGCCTCTCGGGCGGCCTTCTCGGCGATTTCTTCAGGAGTTTTCAAGTCCGCGTAAAATCTCCGGGTGCAGAATTCGCCTCCGGAAGACTTCTGCTCATCCTTTTCAGCCACCACCGAGACTCCCAAAGAACATCCGGAGGCTTGATAACTCTTGCTGAGGCCATTGGAGTTACTGATAAATGTTTCACCCTCCGCTTCTCCATAACTGGCGCCGGCGCTTTTTGTGATTCGAGGATCTTTCATAGCCAGTTTTTCCAGATTTTTGGCCTGTTCAATTTTCGTTTCAATGGGGATTTTGGCGATTTGGGGGTCATAGAGTCCGTGCACATCTGTCCTGCCCTTGTCATCAGGAAGAATGTTGTTTTCATCGGGTGTCATGCTCCGGGCGAATTCCAGAGCGTGGGAAATGGCATTATCCAGGGAGGCTTCCTGAAAGTCATTGCAACTGGAAAAAGCCATCCGTCCTTTGATAAAAATTCTAAAACCCACACCGTGAGTAGAGGCCTCTTCAATGGTCTCGACATTCCCATTTCGGACTTCAACGCTCAAATTCCGCCCAGTCTGGAGATAAACTTCGGCCGCGTCCGCGCCTTTTTTCAGGCATTGCTTAACCAGTTGTTCGGTCAAATCTTTGGTATCCATGATGATCTCCTTTCTGGATCCTTATCGGACGGCCTTTGTCCCGCCGACATTGATTCCCCGAATGCGGACGGTCGGTTGGCCGGCGGTCACTTCCGCCGCCTGGCCTTTCCCACAGATCCCAGGTCCGAAATCCAGGTCATCTCCGACGGCATCGATGTTGGAGATAATATCCATGCAGCTGCCGATCAACGTCGCTCCCTTGACCGGTGCGGTCTTTCGGCCATCCTCAATCAGGTAGGCTTCGCGGCAGGTGAAGTTGAACATGCCGGTGATGGGATTGACGCTCCCGCCGCTCAAACTCTGGACATAGAGGCCTTTCTGGGTGGAGGCCAGGATATCCTTAGGCTTATCCTTTCCCTTTTCAATAAATGTGTTCGTCATACGCGGGATGGGAATGTAGCGGAAGCTTTCGCGGCGGCCGTTTCCGGTGCGTTCCATATCCAACTGCTTGGCGGAGAGGATGTCCGTCATGTATTTTTCGAGCACGCCGTCTTTGATCAGGACATTGCGCTTTGTCTGGGTTCCTTCATCGTCAAAGTTGATCGTGCCCCTGAAATTCGGCAGTGTTCCGTCATCCACCATGGTAAAGATGTCACTGGCCACTTTTTGTCCCAGCTTGCCTGTAAAAGCACCTATCTTTTTAGCGATATTGTCGGCTTCGAGCGGGTGCCCGACAGCCTCATGGACAAGGACTCCTCCCCATCCGTTTTGCATGACCACGTCCATTTTTCCGGCCGGCGCTTCTCTGGCGTCAAGCATGACGATGGATTCGCGGGCGCAGGCGCGGGCGACTTGCTCCGGAGTGACTTCGCCGAACATTTCAAAACCGGAATGGCGGCTGAGCCTTTCACGGCCCATGTGGGATGTATTGTTGCCAACGCCCAGGGTTTGGACAATAAAAAATAAGAGTGGAAGCTCGTCACTGAGGAGAATCCCTTCGCTGTTGGCAATGGTCCGGCCACGGATTTCGTCGGAATAGTCAATGAAAACCAGCTTAATGCGGGGATCATAGTCCAGGGCGGCCTGATTGGCCCTTTTCATCACCTCCAGCCGCTTGGCATCTGCGACGTCATCCAGAGAAATTTTTACTGTGACAAATGATTTCCGAAGGGCGGGTTGAATATTGACAGGCTCTGATTTCTTGCTCCCGCTAGCAATGGCCGAGGCGACTTCCGCTGCCCGGAGAAGGTTCGTCTCCGTGATATCATCGGTGTAAGCGTATCCGGTCTTATCGCCGGAAATCACCCGGACCCCGGCTCCCTGGCTGATGCCGAAAACGGCGCTTTTGAACCTGGACTCTTCCATCAGGATGTTTCGAGAAATTCTTTTTTCAACATAGACTTCGGCAAACTCTCCGCCTTTTTCCAGGGCCTTGCGGATCGTTCTCTCGAGAAGAGAGGAATCCAAATTGAGTTTCACATGGGAGGGTTTTAAATCTTGTGCCGCAAGCAGTTGAGTCAGGAGGGCGGGGGTTGCCGCCAGGGCCACTCCACCCTTGAGGCTCAGCTCAATGAACTTGCGGCGGGGAATATCCGCGACAAGAAAATTTTTTGATTTCATGGTTTTCCTGTACCTCCTTTAGGGCATTATAGGACATTTAAATGGTCATTGCCAAGACTCTAAAATCAGTCCGATAGGATCATGGAATTCCACTCACTTCATTCATGTGGAGGAGATGGAAAAACAGGCGCATTGTCCGAGGGGTGGTCCGTCCCTGTCCCTGTGGTCAGGATAAAAGAACACGACGGCTAATTCAGGACAAAGGTTTCTTTATAGGCGGGAACGGAGATCTCTCCTCTCTGCTGGTTTTGGAGGAATTGGCTCAGATGGAGAGTCACGTCCTCTTCCCCGTGGGTGAGAAAAAGATGTCGGGGAGGTTTCTGGAAATTCCCGAGCCAGCGGAGCAGGTCTTTCCTGCCCGCATGACCGGAGAAGCCCTGGATTTGCTCAATGCGGGCCTTGACCTGGAAAAACTGGCCGTTGATTCTTACCTCGGGATTTTGCTCCAGAATCTGCCTCCCCAGCGTGTGCCGGGCCTGGTAGCCGACGAATAGAATCGTCGATTCCGTGCGCTCGATATTCTGGATGAGATGATGCTTGATCCGGCCGCCCGTGCACATTCCGGAACCGGCCATGATAATGCAGGAGCTTGGCATGCGGTTGATGGCCTTCGATTCCTCCTGGGACCGGATGAGTCTCAATCCGGGGAAATCAAAGGGATCTCTTCCGGATTGAAACAGCGCATGGGTTTCTTGATCCATATATTCGGGATGGACTTTGAAAATCTCTGTGACTTCCAGAGCCATCGGGCTGTCACAAAAGACATCCATCTGTGGAATACGGTTATCCCTGATCAATTGGCTCAGATAAAACATCATCTCCTGGGCTCTTTCCACAGCGAAGACGGGGATGACGATGTTTCCTCCGGCTTTGACTGTTTCATTGATGATTTGGCAGAGCCGGTTTTCCACGGTTCCTGAATCCTCATGGTCACGGTCGCCGTAAGTGGATTCCATGATGACATAGTCGGCCTCTTCAAAGAGGGACGGATCTCGGACCAGAGGCTTATCCCACTGTCCGATATCTCCTGAAAAAATCAGCCGCCGTCTGGAGCCATTTTCCTCGGCCAGAATTTCCAGCATGGCCGAGCCCAGGATATGACCGGCGTCGTGAAAGCGGACAGAGAGACGGTCATTGAGGGCGGTGAAGCGGACATAAGAGGTTTCTTGGAAAAGGGGAAATGTGCTCTCCGCATCCTTGACTGTGTACAGGGGAACTTCGGGATAGGGACCGCGGCGTCCTTCTTTTTCGTGTCTTTTTTTCTTAAAGGCCGCATCTTCCTGGAGGATATGAGCGGAGTCCAGAAGGACAATCCGGGCCAGATCCACGGAGGCGGCCGTCGCCAGTATTCTCTGAGAGAAACCCTGTTGAACCAGCCTGGGAATCAGTCCGGCATGATCCAGGTGGGCGTGTGTGAGGAGCAGGACATCAATCTCCTCTGGAGGAACCGGAAAAGGAAGCCAATTTCTCTCCAGATAAGGCCTTTCCTGAAAGAGTCCGCAGTCGACAAGCATGCGCAGGCCGGAGGCCTCCAGATAATAGCAGGAGCCGGTGACCTGGCGGGTGGCTCCCAGAAACTGGATTTTCACTTTACGCCTCTCATAAAAAATTGCTCCGGAATCAATTCAGGCGACAGGATAAGGATTGGTTCTGGATATAGTCCTCCCAGTTTTTGCGCCGCGGGAAATACATGAAGTTCAGAAACAACGAGACGATAAGAAGCGCATAAAAATCTTTCCACAGGCCCCAGAGGAAAAAAAGTACCAATCCGAGGAGGACCGGTGTTTCGCTCAGGGCCATTGAGATCAGAGTGGCTCGATGCAATTTCTGAACACGCTTCTCCATGTCATCCAGGGGAGACTTTTTAAGCAGGAATTGGTTCAAGACTCTGTTGAGAATGACCAACAGAATCGCCAAGGCATAAAAGAAATACCGCAGTGTTTGAATTTCTTGAGAAGGAGCCAGTCCCATGAACGGCTTTAATCCGGCCTTAACGATTTCTATGATGAGGAGATAGATGAAGAGGCTGGCGATGAGTACGGCGCTGATGAAGACGTCCGTCTTGAAAATTTTGACCATATCCTTGTGGGAATTCATATTCCTCCTCCTCAGAATTTTTTTCTGAGGTCGACTTTTCGGATTTTCCTCTGGACCAGAAAATTCCGGATTTTGTCCCGGATGTCTCCGGGCCAGGCTCTGATCCGGCTGTTGAGCATATTGTTGTTGATGGTCGAAACCTCGATGAACCGGTTTTCATGGATGAGAAAATCTCTCAATTTTTGCCATTTTTCTTCGTTCTCCCTTCTCGTGGGCGCGGCTTCTTCCTCCTTGATGGTCACTACCAGCTGGTTGTCCGGACCATCAATCACCCGGAGATTTTCTTTCTCGGCAAAAGCGATGGCGGCCTCCTCAATCTGGCCCTGTTCCTGTTCTATTTCAAGAATTTTTTCCTTCAGCTCGAGCTTCTGTTTCTCCAAGTTCGCATACTTGGCGACGAGAACAACTCCCGGATCTTCCCTGTACGCATTGAGTTCCAGCTTTTCCATCTGTTTGGGGTGTTTCCATAAGGGGCAAATTACCTGGTAGCCGCACCAATCACAGAGCGCACTCTTTGTCGGCGGGAATTCCGCGCAGGCCTCGATTTCTTTGATCCGGGCAATGGCCTCCTGCTGGAGGGTTTCGAGTTCTGCGTCCGTCCGCGAGGACTCAATCTGCTTGTTGAATAAAAGATAATGCCAGACGAGTCTGGCCTTTCTGGCTTCCGGCCACCGGCTTTGAAGGGCCAGCTGGTAAAGGGGCAGTTGGACGTTTCTGTCCGCTTCCTCCTGTGTGATCAGAGTGGACGAAGTCTTGTAGTCATGGATTTCGAACATTCTTTCACGGTCGTTCCAGTCGAGCCTGTCCAGAACCCCTTTGAACGCATACTCAAATTCCTGGTCTTTGATGAGGAAAGAAATGGGCTCTTCGGTTTTAACGATTTTGGCCTGGTCAAAAGGATGGTATTCTTCATAGTAATCACTCAGGCATTTCTTTCCCTTGTGATAGTAGTCTTCTGCAGAATATTCACTTTTCACGACTTTGACGGATTCATTAAAATTTTTCTGCCAGAGTTCCTCGTAGGCAGCCAGAAGCCACTCTTTGGGCTGTACGACCTGGTTTTTGATAAAGTCATAGAATTTTTTCAGAGCTTCATGGACACGGCTTCCCATAAAGGCCTCGATGGTTTCTATTTCAGAGGGCAGTCCATCCAGATACTGAAACCTGTATTGCAGCCGGCAGTTTTTGAAGCATTCCATGCGGCTGAACGAATAGGTTGTCCCCATTTTCAAATCTCCTTTCTGACGTCACTCCACATACAGGAGAAATCCTTTCAAATAATTTCCCTCAGGATGGTAAATATTGACTGGATGGTCATAGGCCTGATGGTGTCTCTGAAGGATACGGACGTTCCGCGAGGCGTCCCGTGCCGCCTGGAAAATCACTTTCTGGAAAAGGGATTCATTGAAGAAATAGGAGCAGGAAAAAGTCAAAACCAGACTCGCGGGCGGAATTTTCTGAAAGACAAGGCGGTGGATGTCCCTGTAACCGCGAAAAGCCTGAGGGACATCGGCCTTTTTTTTGGCAAAGGCCGGCGGGTCCAGGATGACCAGATCGTAGGGAAGGGCTTGACCGCGCAGGAATTCAAAGACATCGGCCACATAAAAATGATGGTTTTGGCTTCCCAGACCGTTGAGGGAACAGTTTTTCTCGGCCAGCTCAATGGCCCTTTCAGAGGCATCCACGGCATCCACACTCTCCGCGCCGCCCTTCAGGGCTTGGACCGAAAATCCGCCGGTATAGGAGAAACAATCCAGAACTTTTTTATTTTTTCCAAGTGAGCGGACAAGCTTCCGCATCTCTCGCTGGTCAAGAAAAAATCCGGTTTTTTGGGAGCGGACAATATCCACGAGAAAGCGGACATCATTTTCGACTATTTCCACAGTTTCCGGCGGCTCTCCGGAAAGCGCTCCTTCAAAGTCGTCCAGACCTTCTTCCCGGCGCGATGGAAGGGAAGACTTTTCATAGAGGCACCGGGGATTGAGCTTTTGGATCAAGAAGTCCGTGAGAAAAGGCTTGAGTTTTTCCATTCCCAGAGTCGATATTTGGAGGACCAGCACGTCCTTATATTGATCCAGAATCAAACCAGGGAGACGATCCCCTTCGCCGTTGACCAGGCGATAGGCATTGGTCGTTGTTTCAAAAAAATTCCGGCGCAAGGCAATGGATTTTTCCAGGTTTTTCTGGAGGGCTTCGAGAGGAGGGGTACTGTCAAAACTGACCATTCGGCCGATGATCGAACATCGAAGGTTGAAGTAGGCGGTACCCAGAAATTCTCCGTCCGCGCTCATCACAGGTAAAAGGCTTCCGTTTTCAAATTCCGGAAGGAACTTCACGGCTCCGGAAAAAATCCAATGGTGGCGATTCTTTATCGCTTTGTCTTTCCCCTTTTGGAGAATGACGGCCGGTCCGTCTGATTTTTGGGCCCAAATTTTCTCCGTCATGGCAGGGTTCGGGCCTTATGCAAGAGAGAGTGTTTAAGTTTCCGGACAACAGGGATGTCCGGTTCGGAAAAGGAATACGCGTCCAGTTCCTGAGGAGATACCCATTGAATCTCGGAGTGCTCGCGGAGTCTGAATTCTCCCTCCAGATGGGATACTTCATAGGCGTTGAGCTCGATGGATAGTGCCGGAGTGCGGTGGGCGTGAACACAAAAAATCTGACCCACTTTTATTTCGATCCCGAATTCTTCCCTCAGCTCTCTCTGGAGACAGTGTTCCGGCGTTTCACCGCGCTCTATTTTTCCTCCGGGAAACTCCCAGAGGCCTTCCTGCCGGTCCCCTCTTTTTCTTTTGGCAATCAGGACTTTGCCGTCTTTTTCCATGATGGCGGCGGCCACTTTCGTCATTTGTTTTTGCTGTCGCTTGCGCATCCGTTGAATATGTTCATATTAGTTTTTCTCTGTGTTTTTGGCAAGTTGAAATGTATTTCCGACTTCCCTCAGGTCAGGGAACCGTGCCCGTTCCTCCTTCATACGCCCTTCTTCACCGC
>JBAVVD010000075.1:0-6576 GCA_049697115.1 Candidatus Aminicenantales bacterium | reverse complement strand
CTTTTGAACCAAAAATGCCCACGTATTATATTGATATTAAATGAGTTAAAGAAAGTTAGGAAAAATGAAAACCCATCCCTTGTAACTTATTCATATATAATGAGTTAGAGTTTCGTGACGACCTGTTGTTGTCGAGGTAAATTAGACAACAAAAAGGCCGAAACCTTGGATGCCATTTTTCCTTCCTTCTGTCAGCGGTGGCCGCTCCTCTGGTTTTCCGGCCGGAAACGCCGGAACAGAAAAGAGAGACGGTGCTTTTCCCTTCCTCTGCTGCGGCCCAGACCAATGGTCCCAACGAAAACACCCACGCTGGTGATTTCTCCCACAGGGAGTAGTCTCACTTATTATGCGGCGTGGAAAAGACTCCCTCCCCTCCGGCTTTAAAAGGCTGCGCCCTCCTCCACGGGAAAAAATAGAATATCAGAATTTCTTATATCTTTTTGAGAATGGGCATGCCCGTCTTGGTAGTTTCCACAACCTGATAACCGGCCGGAACGGCATCCAGAGCTTCAGGTCTGATATCGCGGGCAAAGTAGAATATTCTCTGCTTGCGGCCGCCCTTGAGTTCAACTTCTCGCGAATGAAGATAGTAAGCGACCCCTTTCGAATTAGTAAATTGATAAGCCATTCTAAACCTCCAATTAAATTTTATATGAATTCAAAATCCTGCATCGTTTCCTTGACGAGGCTTAACGAACAACACCGCGTGTGATTTCTGAAGTCTCGTTCCAGTAATATAAAAAAAGGAGAACATTGTCAAGATACGTTTCACCTGACGGCATAGCTCTTTGGCCAGAGAAAAGAGGGGAATTCGGGACATGGGACACACCGGAGACATCCGACGAATTCCCTCTTCATTTTCTATTGGCAAATTTAGGTCACCTTCATAAAAGGCGGTATTCCAGACAACGGCTCTCAATGAACAAAGCCCACAGATGGGGGGACTTCAGCCGGAGTGATAGACCCGAAATTCTCTTCGTATCGTCTCAGGTTTGAATCCAGAGCCTCCTGAAACCGTTTGACATGTGCGGGGCTGAGGATGATTCGAGCCACAAGTTTGCCCATGGGTCCGTCGGGAAAGAGAAAAGCGAAATCAAAAATAAATTCTTCCTTGGAATGCCGGATGGCTGCCAGGTTGGAATATTGTCCAAGGGCCGTGTGTTCATCCACTTTAATATCAATCTTCTTATCTTCCATCTCTCCTCCTTTCAACCGCGATCCGGTTTCTGCCTTTCTTCTAACCATATCAAAATTTCCTCAGAAAAAAAATAAAATTATTTTAAAATTTTACTTTACTTTTGTTTTTTTACTGTTATAATGATATTGGCTTTCTTTGAGCGGGCTGGAGAAAGTCCCCACCTTTTTGGTTCCCATCATCAACCCCCCTTTTGCTGACAACAGCCCGCACTCTTTCTCCAGTTGAACGCAGCGGATTCCCACAAGGCGTGTGGGACACGGAATTTCTTTGGGTCAATACTTGGCTCAATCCAACCGGGAAAAAATCTGGGCGGAAAACGGGATTTTCTTATGGCGCTGACGAAAAGTCCCTGAGCCGACTGGAGCGCTTCAGGCTGTTCAGTCGATCGGCTCTCCTTCGGCGTAGCTGTGAATGACTTCCTGGGGCACTTCATAGACCTTGCCCCACCCGCCGAATCGCATGACAACGGCCGGCCGGGTCAGCCCGTGTTTCTTCCCGTTGCGGATGAGATAGACCGGTCGATTGGGACGATTGCCCTGCTCAATGATCATGCACCCTTCAAAAGTAAGGTCGATCATTTTCCCTTCAGGTATTTTCTCCAGGGTCTCATCGGATACTTCAATCAGATACGTCCACGGATCTTTGCCCCTTTTGAGGTCAAAGTTGAAACGATAGATGCTTTCCAGATTCTTGAATGCATGCCGGATATACCGTCCAATTCCCTTTCGTTCGATCATGTAGACAGTGGCATTCCGGACCTTGACATATTTCTGGTGGAGGTAGGCCAGGTTGTCCGCGGCCGGCCAGCGGGAAAATTCCGATTCCATGCGGTTGAGTATCTTGCGGCAGTTCGAAAGGATATAAGGCATCACTCCCCCCCTTCTCATCTCCTTCTCCAGGTCCCTGAAAGAGCCAGCCAGGTAAGTGAAGGCGTTGTAGAGATTGGTCCTTAAAAAATCCTGACGGAAATAGTCCGACCTTGCTTCCGTGAATTTCAAGAAAAGACGGCACGCGGCGGCAAAGGCTTCGGATTTAAAAAGGACCGCCTGCTCCTCGTCGGAGATTGTCCCGTTCCATCCTTTAAAATGATCAAAGCTCTCCTGGGCCAGATCGCCGGCCAGCTTTTCAAGCTCCAGAGCCAGGCTGTAGATGTCACTTCTTCGGTCAGCCCTGGCCAGGAGCACACATAAGAAGAGGCAGAGCCAGACGGCTCCTGTTTTCAAAATTTTCTTTTTCATCCTGGCCTCCTGAACATCTTTTCATGTCCTGAATTGAAAATAATCAAACGTGGTTGAAAAGTCAATCGGCTTGACGCATTGCCCGCATCAATGCTAAATTTTCGGTTCCATTTATTTGAGATAAAGAGAGGTGCTTCTTGAAGAAGGGACCAATGGCCGCCGCAGACATTTTGTCCAGAAGCTACAAAAGAATTTTTCATCAGCTCCAAGAATATCTGGCGAAGACCAAAAATAAATTTTCCCGAATGGCCACTGTGGCCTCCCTCCTTCACCATAAAATGCCCCTCTACTTCTGGACTGGATTTTATGTGCTTGACAAAGGGGAACTCACTGTCGGCCCCTATCAGGGGCCGCTGGCCTGCCCGGTGCTTGAAAAAAAGAAAGGCGTTTGTTGGGCGGGAATCCTCAACAAGAAAACGATTGTCGTGCCCGACGTTCTAAAATTTTCCGGGTACATCGCCTGCGATATCCGCACCAACTCGGAGATCGTCATCCCTCTTTTCGATCAGAAAGGAAACGTCTGGGCCATCCTGGATGTGGACAGTCGCGAATTCGATGCCTTTTCTAAAATTGACCAGGAGTGGCTCGAAAAAATTGTCCAATTGATTTGATCCCCCCGGATCTCTTCCGCCCCGGGCGGATCCGAAACTCAAGGGAAGCGCATTCTGGCTCTCCGCAAAACGAAGGGTCAATGACTTTTACGGACCCCGTCCGGCGAAGAGGCTTTCAAGGCTGTCGAGGGAAGCCGTGATGAAATCTTCCGCCGCTTCTTCCTCCAGCGCCAGACGCTCGAGGAACGGCCAGGCCTCATAAATTTCATTTTCCGTCCTGTCTTTCATAAAATCCGCAGCCAGACTCATGACCTGCAGGGCTGAGCTGTTGCTGCGCTGGATAAGCTCTTTGACTTTCTCCCCGAAATATTCCGTATCGAATTGGCCGGAAAAATATTTTTTCAATTTGTTATTTGGAATAGAAATTGATGACGCGGATGACGGCCTCTGTGCAGACCTTGCAGTACGGCTTGGTCCCTTTGGTAAACATGATGCAGTCCACGGCCGGGCGGAAAAGCCCTTGGGCCGAATAGCCCGCTCCCTCAAATGCACCGGTCTTTCCCCGATATTTGCTCCTGGCCAAAAAGTCGTCCACCCACTGCGCATGCTCCCTGGAAAGACGCTCCGATTCTTCTTCGACCCTGGCGATCTCCGCCGGAGAGGCTCCTTCACGTTTCATGCGGGCTATTTTCTCGTTAATCTCCTGACGAATTTTCTGATACGCATTATCCCTCTGGTCATACTCTTCCTTTTCCCAAAGAGTAGGAATTTCGATGTCCGGAGGGACCAGATTTTTCCATTTCAAGTTTTTCGGATCAAGAAGAGCCGTGATGTTCGACTCCAGAGGCTCAATTCCTCTGGGATAAAATTCATTGTAGGCGACAGAGGAAGTGTAATACTCATCCGCCAACCCGGCAAAAGAATGTCCGAATTCATGGAGGACTAAATATTCATTCCACTGACTGTCCGTCGTGAATGTGCAGAAGGAGTTGTAGATTCCACCCCCTCCATACCGCTTGTGATTGATCATGATGTACAGCGCGTCGTAGGGGACATGGGCGCCAATGTCCCGGATAGCCCTGTTGTCCTCAGTCAGAACATAGCGTTCCGAACCCAGAGAGTCAAATGTGGCACTGACGGCCGTGTTCTTGAAAACGCCGTGACTCGGCTCATCACAGCCGCTCCCCTCTGAAGGCTTGAAAACCCCATAAATGTTGAACCTGTCCTTATAGGTTTTATAGGGCTCCTGCATTAAAAGGACATTCGCGAACCTCTTCAGGTCGGCCTTGACTTTTGCTTCTTCATTCAGGGTATAGCCTTCCGCGATAAAGGCCACATCCACTTTTTCGTGGGGATCGCCCTGCTTTAAGACTTCAAAGACCTTTACGTCCGAACTCAGGGGCTCTTTGATGACAGAGATTCCCGCCGGATCAATCTCCTGGCTGAAAAGAGGCTGAAGGAGATTTTCGCGGTTACGAACCTCGACCGTAAATCGGATCTTTTTTCTGGGGAACGGAATGAGGGCGGATTCGTGATACGTGCGGCTGATGCCGCGAAGGGCGGCATCCGTCGTCTTGTATTCGCCAAAATAGCTGTCAAATCCCCTGGAAAAAATGACCTTTCCGGACTCGACATCATAAATATTCATGGAGTAGCGGCCGATGCCAAAAGGATCGAGCCGGTTTTCCTTGCTCCCCGCCCAAATTCCCTGCATGTAAACCTGGTCCAGAGTGACTGTTTCCTGCGCGGCATGACCGATGTGAAAATAGTCAATGCGCATGGTCTTGTCCACAAAGTATTGGTCAAAATCAACTTGTGCCTGAGCCCAGAGAGCTCCCTGCACGGCCAGAATGACCAGACAGGCTAATACGCAATGCTTCATAATGCCTCCTTTGGAGAACACTTTACTGCGAAATTCAGCCACGGTCAAATAAGGAAGTCGACCTCATTCCATTCATTTGGGGATGAAGGCCAGGGCGGCGTAACTGACGGCGGACTGCGTCGCCTCTTCCTCCCAGATGTCGTAATCCAGAAGAAAACCCTGGACTTCGGGCAGGATTTCGAGCAGGCAGGCCAGAGTGGAAAAGCCGCAGACATTGTAGTCATCCCCGACTCTTTTGGACTCCGCCCAAAAAGCCTGAATGTCCTTTCTCAGGCAGGCGTCAATCAGCGTCCGGTCATGCTTCTTTGTTTCTAAAAGAAGAGAAACCGCCGGGTATATGTGCCCGAATTTTGGCCCGATGTGGGAAAAATCCACGCCCGCCACAACCAGAACACCCGGGCCCATGTCTTCCATAATTTCCTTCAGCTCGGAAAGGAAATCGCCGACTCCAGGAATCTCGAAAGGCCGCGAAAACCGGGGGAGCTCATTGCCGAAAGAACCACATAGAATGGGGACAAGCCCGAATTCCGAGCCAAAAAGATGCTGACAAAAAATGAGCTGGAATTCCAGGGAATGTTCCAGACGGTGAGCGATATCGTAGAGGCCCACCGTCTTCCCTCCCGATTCCTTCAGTCTCCGGACCAGGACTTTATCCGTCCTCACCAATCCCAAAGGCGTTTCAAAATCCTTTTCTGTCAGAGAAAAGCGGGCGTCCTCAATGTGGTGTCCGGTCCCCATCAAAATAATCGTTTTCGGCGCCTTTCTTCGAAGAGATTGATAGGCCTTGGCGTACACGCGCTTTCCTGTCTCCAGGTCAATATGAGGAGAAACTAATGCCAGAATCTGATCGGAATTGAACCCGGATCCCCCTCCCTCCCCGCCGTGAAGAATTGAACTCAAGAATTCGGTGAGTTCTCTTTGGGAGAGGGGATAGCTGGATCCGGCATGAGAAGGCTTTCTTATCCTCAGACTCGAATATTCCTTTAAAATTTCTGTCCGGCCTTGACGATAGCGCTCATTTTCGAGCAAATAGGCCGCATCCAGCTCAGAAAGCATCTCCTCCACACTGGCCTGGCTCATATAGACTCCCCCTCTCTGACGGATCAGTTCGATTTGAATTTCCCGCACGCTTCTCTTCCCATCGATCAAGGCTAGCAAATTCAAAGCCTCCCCTTCCAGCACAACCGGCTTTTGTATTAGGCCCAGAAAGTCCTTTATCAGAAGGGCCCTCTGTCCCTGAAAGAGAGTGGGAATAAGTTCAATGTCTTTTCTGAGCTTCGGGATATTTTCCATGTCCGGCATCTGTCCAAGCTCTCTTGAAAAACTCGAGATTAAAATTATAAAGGAATACTCCCTTGATTCAAAGTTTTGAGTCAAGAGAGTATTTTTAAAGGAGGGGAGGGAGAGGACCCTCTTCGCCTCTCCCTTTTCACAACCTCGGCCTTGCCTTGGATAGTGACATCTCTTGTCTGAGGCTGCGATTGAGTGTCATCGTGCCATATCCGCCTCAACCAATCAATCACCCCTTAGGATCAATTGGGGGGTGAATTTCAAGGTCCGCTTTCTCATCTTGAAAGACATAAAACCCAGGAATGCCGATAGAAAAATCTATTGAAGGATAAAGACTCCTGGTATAAGGTTATTTTTGATGAAAAAACAACATCACCCGTTGGGTGAGACCTTAACCAGGAGGACGCATCTATGATA
>JBAVVD010000074.1:0-33208 GCA_049697115.1 Candidatus Aminicenantales bacterium | reverse complement strand
AAAAATCAATGATGCGAGTTCCGCAGCCGCCTCCAGGAGCGGAGAGGGAACGGCGTGAAAAACCTGAAGAGGAGCGCAGCCATTCCGGATATCTCCTCTCTAATCCACACAGAATGGAAGAGAACCACCTAAATTAGTGCGTTGATATTAAAATCCGAGTGGATTGGGCCTTGATAATCGAAAAGTATTATTTTCCACGCCGCGTTCGGACGCCCGCCCATTTCCTGGCCGGGGGCAGAATAGCGTGGATCCGCCCAATCAGCCGGCGGATGGCCTCTTGGTCTTTGGCGGTCAGTCTCTGGCCGGCATAGCGGACGACATAATAATAATTCGTTAGAGCCGCAAGGGGCTGCAGTTCGGGATTGAGGCGGACGGCTTCATCGGCGAATTCTTGACCTGTCTGCCAGAGCGCGCGCCGGTATCCGGCTCTCTCCAGCCGGTTCAGGATCAGGTAATAAAAATTTCCGCTTTTCAGCGTTGCGGCCGTCCGGGACCTCCTATGCCGCCAGGGCTTTATCAAATACAGGAGCAGACAGATTCCGGCAAGCCCGCCCAGCCAGAGCAGGGTCTTTCCCAGATAGCGCTTGAAATGATTGAAGAAAACATAAAGGAAATTTCTCTGCGTGAACAGGTCATATCCGACGACATAGCGGTACCAGCGCAGTTCTAGGGCGCTGAAAAACCTCGATATTCTTCCCCATAGAGCGAAAGCTCCTCCCTGAGGAATACTTTCGGACGGCGTCGGATCGAAGGTCATCCATCCGTGCTCCGGAATAAAAGCTTCGACCCAGGCATGGGCGTCGCTCTGGCGCACGTCAAAAAATCCGCCGTATTCATTCCAGTCGGCGCTGAGAAAGCCGACGTCCAGCCGGGCGGGAATCCCCAGGGAGCGCAAAAGAAGGCACATGGCCGTGGCGAAGAATTCACAATTCCCGGTGCGGTTCCTGAACAGAAACTCTTCCAGACTCTGCCGGCCGAAAGGCGCGGAAAGCGAGTAGAAAAATTCATTATGAAAATAGGACTCCAGCTTTCTGGCCTTTTCCAGAGGGTCCGGATAAGGGGCAGTGACGGTCATGGCCAGTTGACTGAATTTTTCCCCGGTGGCTGGAAGGCTCAGAAATTTTTCTTTCAGAATCCGGTCATAATTCTCAATCATTTGAAACAGTGGAGGGCCTTCCGGTTGATAATAAACTTTGTATCTTGTGCTCTCCGCGTGGATGAAAGGAAAGTGGACGGTATCCGTGAAATCAAAATGAGCCGAAGGTGCGTCGGTCTCAATGGCGGACATGCCCTGTTGGCCGAAGACAAGAGAGCTTGTCATCGGATTGAGGAAATATTCTTCGATTACGGTCGGTTTCCGGGCGTCATAATGGGGGAAATAGACCATCTGCCTGACTTTTCTCAACCAGGCGCGATGGCTCCGTGTCGGCAATGTCCGGTTCCAATCCGGATACCGGTAGCGGAATTCCGTTCCGGTTCTTCTCCATCGCCGGCCGTCAAAGGCATCAAAGGCGGCGGCCCGAATTCTGATAAAAGGCGGCGGCGCAACGTCTTGGCCCTGGCCGAAAGGCCGGACGCGCATGACGCGGGCCGAGTTCTTCTTGAGGTCTCCGAAATATCCAAGCTCCACGTTTTCGGTCAGGCCGGAAAAGGAAGCCGCATTCCTCAACCGGCTCAGTCCCGAAACGGCCAGGAGCTGTTGCATGCGGGGACTGTAGATCCTCGGCGTGAGGGCAAAGGCGACGACAGCCAGGACCGTGCTGAGCGCCACTGCGGCCCCCAGGAACCGCAGGAACCGGAACTGGAGACTCCGGACGGGCCGGGGATCCCGATCCTGCCAAAGGATCAGCCAGAGGGCGGCCAAATAAAAATAGAGGACAAAGAAGAGAAAATACGAGATACTCACGGCCTGTCCTGAGACCAGGAAGAAGACCAGGAAATTCGTCAAAAATAGCTGTTTGAGGCGGCGTTCGTTTTTCGGTTGGAAGAGAAGCGAGAGCAGGATGAAGAGCAGAAGATGGGCTACGGCGAACAGCACGCCGGAGATTCTGAGGTCCACGAATAGGAAGAAGAAAAGAAAAATTCCTGAAGTCATATCCCACAGAACTCTCGGCAGTGGATACAGCTTTCTGGCGTCAAAGATCCAGCCCAGAGGCAGGGCCAGGCCCAGAGGAAAGAGTATGACCGGATTCAATTCCTCTATGAGAAATAAAGAGAGGCAGGCGGCGGCCGTGGTGAGATAGGCCAGAAAGAGCGTATATTTACTGGCCGTCCATTTGAGCGGAGGACTTTCACGGAACCAGGGATTTCCCGTCACTTTGATGTCTTTGCCTTCCCCGAGAAGCGCCAGTTTATTGAGGACGCAATCGAGATGCAGCAGTCCTTTTCCGTAGTCGAGCATGCCTTCATTGGTGACCAGCCGCAGTTCGGCTCCGGAATCGATAAAATATTTAGAGAGAGACGCAGCTTCCGAAATTCGCTGTTCGGTGGGAAGAGCCGGCGTGCCGTCCACGGTGATTGTGATTTTATTGCCGACCTGCTGGGCGTACTCTTTCACCAGCGGCCTTCCCGTCTTGGCCGTCAGCTTCCAGTTAATCAGTCGCGAATCCTCGCCCGGCATGTATTCTCTGATTCCGTGAAACTCTTCGCCGACGCCCCGTTTTGGTAGAGTCACCTGCTCTTCACTGACTGCAGGCGACATTTTCTGCCCGTAGATTTCAAAAATTTTGGGGAAAGCCAAACCTGTCAGATCCGGGATTTCTTTCCTCCGCCGGAAAAGCCCGAAAGGAAAGTGTGTTTCCAACTGAAGGTCGGAAATTTTGTTCTTTCCGCGATGCGAAAAAGAATACGGCAGTTCGATTGCCGCCTTCTGACCACCGGGAACCACAGAGAGAAACCGGCTTTCGCCGGCGCTCAGGAGTGTTATCTGGAAAGAGGGCAGCTTTTTTTTGTTGCGGAGGATCAGCGACAAAGGAAATTCCAGGCCCTGATAGACCTGTTCGGGCAGGACTGCTTGGACTGCGAACCGGGATAAATTCATCCAGTTCAGAACATAAGAGACGGCGAGGGTCGCTGTCAGCATGCTGTAAATCAGGTAGAGTAGATTGTTCCCGCTGCTTGCGGCCGCAAACAGAGAGAGGACTGTTGCCAAAAGGACAATTTTTCCAAAGCGGGTCAAGTGCATGAAATGTTTTTTAAATGTTTAAATGGGGACAGCGACCTTTTTGACGATTTCTTCGATGATGGCATCGGATTCCTGAATGCGCAGCAGGCCGTAGCTCTGGGAATCGATGACAATCCGGTGGGCCAGGACAGGGACGGCGATGGCTTTGATATCGTCGGGAACGACATACGTCCGGTCGTGAGTCAGGGCATAGGCCTGCGCGGCCCGCCGCAGGAGCAGGGCGCCGCGCGGACTGACGCCGAGCTTGATATTTTTCGTGCGCCGCGTTTCTCCGGCAATCCGGATGACGTATTCCAGAAGCGAGTCATCGACCTTAACGGCATCGACCTGAGCTTGCAGATCGACGACTTCGCCGGATTTCAGCACAGGCTGAAGGGCCATGGCCTGCTGATAAAGGTCTTTGCCGCGAATGATCTCCTTTTCATTTTCCGGCAGGGGATACCCGATTTTCAACCGCAGCAGAAACCGGTCGAGCTGCGCCTCGGGCAGGGGATAAGTGCCGTGGTATTCGATCGGATTCTGAGTGGCGATGATCATGAAGGGATCGGGAAGAGGATAGGTGCTTCCGTCCACGGTCACCTGCAGGTCATTCATGGCTTCCAGCAGAGCGCTCTGAGTCTTGGGGGTGGTCCGGTTGATCTCGTCGGCGAGAATGATATGGTTGAAAATCGGCCCGAATCGAAATTCGAAACTGTTCTCCCTCGGATTGAAGACAGAGAGGCCGAGAATATCGGAAGGCAGCAGGTCATTGGTGAACTGAATCCGGCGGAAGGAAGAGTCAATCGAGCGGGCCAGGGCGATCCCGAGCAGGGTTTTTCCGATGCCCGGAACGTCTTCAATCAACAGATGCCCTCTGGCCAGGAGCGCGGTGAGCACAAGACGGACGACTTCAAAGTCACCGATAAAGACTTTCCGGATGTTGGCGATGATCCGGTCGATATTGTGCATCATTGACCTTGGCGTCCATACAGAATATATCGCTGGATGAAAATCCATGTCAATAGAAAAAGAAAATCGTCCTCGCTGAAGTATTGCCTGTCCGGGCGATTATCCATATAATTCCATCCTTATGCAGTTCAGGCGCCGAATGTCTTCTTGGAGAAGTCTTTTTCTCAATCTCTCAAGCTCCCTAAGAAAATCCATTCCAGAGTGCCGTCATTTAGGCCGGATCACTATTCGACCGATTCCAGAAATTTCTCCATTTGCGGAAATCATGGAAAATTGAATATCCGACGATAGGAGGTATCTGAGTGACCCAGAGAGAGCAGTTTGGTTCCAGATGGGGATTCATTTGCGCGGCGATCGGCATGGCCGTCGGCACGGGGAATATCTGGCGGTTTCCACGGATGGCGGCCCAGTTCGGCGGAGGGGCCTTTGTCCTGGCCTACACAGCGGCCTTATTCTTATGGTCCGCCCCGATTCTGATGGCCGAGATGTCCATGGGCCGGACCACGCGTATGGGACCGATCGGCGGCTTCCGCGAATTCATTGGGAAGAAATACACCTGGATGGGCGGGTGGATGGTCGTGGTCTGCATTTGTATTGCCTGCTATTATTCCGTCGTCACCGGCTGGTGTGTGAAATATTTCGTCCTGGCCCTCCAGGGCGCTTTTAAAGAAGGAGCGGATACGGCGGCGATCTGGAATTCATTCCTCCATTCACCTCTGGAAAACCTTTTATTTCATTTTATTTCCATCGGGATCTGTGGATTCATCATCTATAAGGGAATCCGGGGAGGAGTGGAAAAGGCGGCCAAGATTCTGGTGCCTTCTCTTTTTCTGTTTTTGATTGTGGCCGCTTTGAGGGCCGTTACGCTGCCTGGGGCCAAGGAGGGCTTGAGATATCTATTTGTGCCCGACTGGGCAATGCTGGCGAAACCGGTAACCTGGCTGCAGGCATTCACTCAGTCGGCCTGGTCGACGGGCGCCGCCTGGGGCCTTCTGTTTACCTATGCAATTTATACCAGAAAGAAGGAGGACATCTCCCAGAACTGCCTGATCATAGGCTTTGGAGACCAGACCGTAGCCCTCCTGGCCGGGTTGGCCGTAATTCCGACATTGTTCGCCCTGGCGCCCAATCTGGAAACGGCTCGGGCCGCCGTCACAGGAAGCAATACGGGCCTGACCTTCATCTCCCTGGCGCAGCTATTCCCCAAAATGATGGGCGGATTCATTATCGCTCCCATTTTCTTTCTGGCCATGGTCTTTGCCGCGGTCTCTTCTCTGATCGCCATGGTCGAGCTCGGCGCCAGGACCTTTATGGACGCCGGTTTATCCCGTAAAAAGAGCACATTCATCACCGCCGCCGGATGCTTTATCTTTGGAATTCCCTCGGCCGTGTTTCCCTCCTTCAACGACAACCAGGACTGGGTCTGGGGCGTGGCCCTGCTCTTAAGCGGATTTTTTGTGATCTTTGCCGTCTGGAAATACGGAGCGGAAAAGATGCGGACGGAAATCATCAATCCCAGCGCGGATATCCGGATGGGGCCCTGGTGGAGCCTGATCATTAAATACATATCGCCTGTCGTCTTTCTTGTCGTCACAGGCTGGTGGCTGGTTAAAAACATCGTTGAGAATCCTGGGACCTGGTGGCAGCCGTTCCAGGCCATGACAGTGGGGACGATCATCTTTCAATGGGGACTGATGATCATCCTGCTTGTGCTGGCTAATAATTTCCTTTCGAAATGGACCAGACCGGCGGAGAAGGAGGAGGAATAGACATGGACCTAGTCATCTGGATGGTCATTCTGCTGGGAATCAACTGGGGCGGATTCGGGTGGCTCCTTTGGAGAACCTCGCGGAAGGAGTCCAAAAAAGCGTCCGAAGCCGGAGAAATAAAGAACTCATCCAAGTTCGACACAAATAATATTTTTTAGGATTTTTAGCCTGAAGGATGAGATCAAATTATTTCAACAATTTTTATGCCGTGCACGCGCTTATTCATTCATCAATTCGATAATGGCGTTTCGCAGATCGACTCCCTTCAAACAGAAGTACCTGACGACGCCTTTTTTATCTATTAACCAGGATGCGGGAATATTTTTGACACCGAACATCTCTTTCGTCTCATCCTGCCAGCCTTTGCCGCCAAAAACGATAGGCCATTCAATTTTATTCTCCAATAAATATTTATCCAATTTTTCCTTGTCCTGATCTAAACTGATGCCGATAATTTCAAATCCTTTCCCATGAAATTCCGTATAATGTTTTTTAAGAATGGGTATCTCTGCAAGGCAAGGTAGACACCAAGTTGCCCAGAAGTCGATCAATAACACTTTTCCTAAATATTTTTCCGGGGAAATGACTTGGCCGGCAAGATCTGTCCGTGTAAATGGCTGGGTTGGTTTTCCAATCCCAACATTTTCTTTCATCCGGTCAAGCAATGCATCCAGACGTTTATCTCCACGTAGAGTTTTGTAAAAATCGTATTTATCAAACACAAAATAATTCTGAAAACCGCGATCGGCGCTTATGGAAATCCATTTGAGGGTGTTTTCAATTTCGTTAATGCTCAAATAATATTTGGCAATATCAAGGGCTTTATTGGCTGACTTCATCCCATCCAAATAATCCAATTCGATTGCGGTTTCAATGGCTTCCTTTGGGAGTCCCAATAATATAAGGATCTCCAGTTTGTACTGAATCAGGTCCAAGCTTTTCGGATACTTTTTTATGGCTTCCGTCAATACCTTTAATACTTCCTCATATTTGCCTTCTCCGTGCGGTTTACGGCAGTGCTCGATAATGGCTTTAATTTTAACTTCCGATTTTTCCTTTTGAAGTGGAATCCCGAAGGATGCTTCCACAAGAAGCATTAAAGCCATAGTCAAAGACAGCAGAAATGTTTGTCCGATCCTAACTCTCATATAAACAGGCTCCTTTCTTTCATTCAAAAACTTAAAGGATTTCGCATTTCCGGCGATTCTCCTTCTGTTGATATATACGCATTTTGATAGGAATGGTTACAAGGGAAAAAACTTGGGGCTTCCTGTGTCATAATAATATCTTCTCGTCACAGGTGGGCGGCTGATCAGAAACATCGCGGGGAATCTTAGAACCTGGCGGCAGCCGTTCCGGGTGATGACGGTGAGGACGATCGTCTGAACTTTCTATAAGTTGTTGACAGGGATTTGTACAGAGTGATATGTTTTATTTGTAATGTCGGCGGAAGTTGCACGGACCTAAAGGAGCCAATAATCGCCGCCGAGTATAAAAAATAAGAAAATCAGAGTAAAGGAGGCGGGGAACGGGATATTCTTTGTACAGACGCTCCCGATACAACAAATCTTCAAAACACAAATGAGTCAAAATAAAATCAGCGTTTTACTGATCGAGGACAATCCGGTAGATGCCCAGTTTATTTGTGAAATGCTGGCTGAGAACAAGGATTATTCGATTTATTTGAAATATGTGGAGTCCCTCAATGCCGGATTGAGATGTCTGGATGCAGGGCCCTATGATGTGGTTTTACTGGATCTCGGTCTTCCCGACAGCCAGGGAATTAAAACGCTCTTGAGGGTCATGGTGCGAAATGTCGAAATACCGGTTATTGTGATGACCGGCTCGGACGATCAGGACTTGGCCATCGAAGCGATGCGGAAGGGAGCGCGGGACTATTTAATCAAAGGGCAGATTACCAGCGCGCTTCTTTTCCGTGCCATCCGCTATTCCATCGAACGGAGGCAAGTGGAGAAGTCTCTGCAGGAAACCGAAGAACGGTATCGAGATCTGGTCGAGAAAGCCCGGATCGCCATTCTCATCAGTGACAACGAGGGCCGTTTTATCTACTTCAACAAAACCTTTGCGGCAATGTTTGGCTACTCCTCGGATGAGATGAAAGGAAAATCTCTGGCGTCTATCGTCCATCCGGATGACATTGAGAGTGTCATGAATGTTCATCATGCGCTTCAACAGAGCGGACATGTTTCTGAGAGATCTGAATTCAAAGGGATCCGGAAGGACGGCTCAATTGTCTATTGTGAAATGGATGCCATGGCATTGAAAGAAAGAAAAAAAATAATCGGTACGCATTCCTACATATGGGATATCACGGAACGTAAAAAGCTGGAGAAGTCCATTTACTTTTCTGAATCCATGTATCGGCGGCTGTTTGAATCGGCGAAGGACGGCCTCTTGATTCTGGATGCCGATACCGGACAGATCATTGATGTGAATCCGTTCCTGGTCAATTTACTGGGCTTTTCTTATGAAGAGTTGTTGGGCAGGAAACTCTGGGAAATAAGCTCCTTCAAAGATGTGGAAGCCCGTCCGGCCGAGTTTAGACAATTAAAAAATCAAGAGCATATCCAATATAAAGATTTTCCCCTGGAAACGAAAGATGGACAGAAAGTTGAAGTGGAATTTGTCAGCCAAGCCTATTTTGTCAATCACAAGAAAGTGATCCAGTGCAACATCCGCGATGTCCGTGAGCACAAAAGGGAGCAGGAGGCGTTCTCAGAATCCGAACGCAATCTGAGACTCCTTGCCGAGAACATGAGAGACGCTGTCTTTATCTATGATATGAATCGCCGGCTCCAATATGTCAATCCAGCGGTCGAGAATCTGACGGGATATTCACCGAAAGAATTATATAAACAAAACTTCATCCTTTACATTCACCCGGAAGATCAACAGAGGATGATGAAAAAGTGGGACGAGCTGTTTCAGGGCGGAGCCTTCTCCAATGAAGAATTCCGCATTGTCACAAAAGGGGGAAAGGAGAAATGGTGTTCCGGTTCCTGGGGGCCGCTGCTGGACGAAAAGGGAAATCAAATTGGCATTCAGGGAAGAGAAATAGACATCACAGAGCGTAAAATCGCAGAGGAGAAGCTGAGCGCTTCGCTGAGAGAGAAGGAGGTACTTCTTAAGGAGATCCATCACCGCGTGAAGAACAACATGCAGATTATTTCCAGTCTGCTCAGGCTTCAGTCCCAGTCCTTCAAAGACAAGAAAACCATTGAGATGTTCAAGGCGAGTCAAAACCGTATCCGGACCCTGGCTCTCGTCTATGAGAAACTGCATCACTCCAAAGATCTGGCACGGATCATTTTTTCCGATTATTTATCCGGATTAATGACTCATTTATTTGCCATGTACGGATCCTCAGAAGGGAATGTCCGATTTAAAATCCAAGCAAAAGATATCTATCTGGATATGAATAAAGCGAATCCCTGCGCACTGATCATTAATGAACTCGTCTCCAATTCTTTGAGACATGCGTTTCCAAATCGCAGAAAGGGAGAAGTCGGCGTCATGATGAGTGTCGATAAGAATGGAAAATACACCTTGATTGTCAAAGATACGGGCGTCGGTCTTCCCCAGGACGTGGACATTCGTAATCCCCGGAGTTTAGGCCTGCAAATCGTAATGGAATCCGTGAATCAATTGGATGGATCCATCGAGCTGCGGAGAAAGAAGGGGACAGAATTCAAGATTGAATTTAAAAGCGCCAGAGAAAAGGGTATTCGCCCCCACAAATAACTTTAAAATCCGGATATCTACTTTCTCACCAACTCAAGAAGGAAGAGATTTAAATATTTTCAATAATGCTTCGGATACGCCGGGCGTTTGGGCTTCGGCACTGGGTTCTTAGTCAGCGCCTCCATGACGAGCTCGATGGCCTTGTCCAGCTGGGGGTCCTTGCCCTTTCTCACCAGTGACGGGTCGTGTTCGACCTCGAAGTCCGGCGCGACGCCTACGTTCTCCGCAATCCACCCCGTCTTGGGGCTCCACACTCCAGAACTCGGCGCCGTCACGATTCCACCGTCCATGAGTCGCGGTGCGACAGCGCGGCCCACCAGGCCGCCCCACGTCTTCTTCCCCACCAGCGGGCCCACTCCGGCTGCCCGGAAATACCAGGGCATGGCGTCCCCGCCCGAGCCGGCGAACTCGTTGATGAGCATTACCTTCGGGCCGAAGATGGCCCCCTGCGGCTGGGCCTCGTCCTCGCCGTCGCGCGTCCCGACCAGACTCAGCAGCCGGCGCTGCAAAATCTCGGCAATGTCGGTGGCTAGCATGCCGCCAGCGTTGAACCGCTCGTCGATGATGGCCGCTTCCTTGCCCACCTGGGCGAAGAAGTAGCGGTTGAAGTAGATATAGCCGCCGAAAGCCGTGTCCGGCATGTACACATAGGCCACCCGTCCGCCCGTCACTTTGTCCACGTAGCGGCGGTTGTCCTCGATCCAGGCGAAGTTGCGCAATCCGGTCTCATTGGTCACGGGCACGACCGTCACTTCCCGCGCATCCTTCCCATCGGGGCTGGGCCCGACCTTAATCACTATGCTCTTGCCGGAGGTGTTCTCGAAGAAGGCGTAAACATTATCCGTGCCGGTAAGCTCTCGGCCGTTGACCGCCAGCAGGTATTCGCCGGCCTGGACATTGACGCCAGGCTGGGTGAGCGGCGCCTGGAGCTGCGGGTTCCAGTTCTCGCCGTTGTAGATGCGGGCGAAGCGGTACCGGCCGTTCTCGATCTTGTAATCCGCTCCGAGCAGGCCGTTGGGCACGCGTTCGACGGCTGGAATATCGCCGCCGCCCACGCGCAGATGCCCGACCTCGATTCCGCCCAGCATGTCGGCGAATAGGTAATTCAGATCGCGCCTTGAGACGATATTCTCAAGGAAAGGTTCATATCTCTCCTCCGCCGCAGCGATGTCGAAGCCGTGGCATTCGGGATCGTAGAAGAACTCGCGCTCGATCCTCCATGCCTCATGATACATCTGATGCCACTCGGCCTTGGGATCGATCCGGACCCGGATTTTGTCCGTAGCCAGCGCCTGTCCGCCTCCTGAAGGCGATGGAGGCGCAGGGGGTGCTCCTGCCGGCGGCATAGGCCTCAAGGCAGCGATGGACCAGCGGTTCTGCTGGCTGTAGAGGTATTTTTCGCCGTTGTGGGCCATAATGAAGGCGCCCACTCCGCTTGCCACAATATCCGAGCGGCGGGCCTTGAGGTCGTAGCGGTGGACCGTGTTGCCGGGTGCGCCGCGAATGCCGGGAACAGGCGCCGCAGCCTCGACGGCCAAGAGCACTCCGGCCTTTGCGATCTGCAGGTCCACATAGTTTCTGGCGGGCATGGGCACGGCCAGGATGCGTTGCAGAATGCCGTCGAAGTCAATCTTTACGGCTGGGGCGGCGGGCTTGGAGCCCGGCCCAGCGGACGGTTTGTCTCCAGGTTTCCCCGCCGCGTTTTCCGCCCCCTTTTTTTCATCCGCCTTCTTCTCTTCCGTCCCCTTCTCCTCGTCGCTCTCCGGAGCGAACGGTGAAGGCTCGTCCTGGGCCAGAACGGCGAGATAAATGGACCGCGTTGAAGGCTTCACGATGCTATGGATATCCGGCTGGAGTGAAGCGCCGGAATCCGTGCTGGCTGTGAAATACAGGTATTTCCCGTCGGGATCAAAGACCGGATTCCGGGTGTCGCTCATGCCGTCGGTCACCGGGCGGCTCTTGCCAGTCTCAATCGAATATAAGAACACGCTGTTCAGGTAGTTCGGCAGGCGCTTGGTGTAGGCCAGCCACTTGGAATCGGGCGACCAGGATGGCCCAAGGACATTTCCGAAACCCCAGAATCTATCCTTCTCCACGCGCACTGGTTTTTTCCCCTTGACATCCACGTACCAAAGAGCCAGGTGGCAGTCCATGTAGGCGATTTTCATGGAATCGGGCGCCCAGCGCGGCGCGAAGTAGAAAGTGGGCTTCTCCTCAAGGGTGATCTTGACCGTATCGCCCGTCCCGCTCTGGGGCTGAAGGTGCAGCATGTACTCGCCGAACTCATCCGAGAAATAGGCGATCATCTTTCCATCGGGTGACCAGGCCGGGTCCCTCTCCATAATGCCGGGCGAGGTGGTCAGGTTACGGGGATCGCCCTTCTCGGCGGGAACAGTGATGATTTCGCCGCGCGCTTCGAACACGGCCCGTGCGGCATTGGGCGAAATTTCGGCGTTGGCGATGAGGCGATCCACATTGACGAACCTCGGCCGCACTTCGGGGAAGTCGCCCCTTACCGTGACCGGAACCCGCGAGGTTTTCCCGCTCTTCAGGTCATAGAGATTGAGGCTTCCGAACTGCTCATAGACAATGGCGTCCGACCCGACGGCGGCCGATTTCATGTCCAGGCCGCGATTTTCGATAACCCGGCGTACCTTTTTCGACTTTAGATCATAGGCGTAGAGTGTCACGGCGCCGTCGCGGTCAGAGAGAAAATAGACCTTGCCTTCCGCCCACATGGGATTGAAGTCGTTCGAGTTGTCGCGGGGCACTACTTCAATGCGAGAATCGGCGAGGTTGGCGATCCACACAGGGGTGGCCTGGCCGCCGCGGTAGCGTTTCCAGGCAGTGAAGGCGCGCGGGAGCGGAACGTAGGCGATCCGGCTTCCGTCCGGGGAGAAGGCGCCCTCATACCCCATGGGGAGGAGAAGTTTCTCCGGCAGGCCGCCGTCCAGGCTGACCGTGTACAGCTCGCTGAACCGTGAATAGGCTGTGCGGCCTGAGGCGAAAAGGATCCGTTTCTCGTCCGGGGTCCAGTCCAGGGCAATATCCACTGAGGGATGCCAGGTGAGCCTCTGAGGGATTCCCCCAGCGGCCGGTATGACGAACACGTCCACGTTCCCGTCGTACTCGCCGCTGAAAGCGATTCGGCTTCCGTCCGGCGAGAACACAGGATTTGTCTCAATGCCGGGACCGGACGTCAGGCGAACAGCCTCGCCTCCCACCCGCGGCACACTCCACAGATCTCCGCCGAAGTGAAACACGATGTGCGTCTTGTTCAGCGCGGGAAGCTGCAGGAGCAGACTCCGGTCCTTAACGTCGGCCCGGCCGGCCGGAATGGCAAAAAGTGCTGTCAGAAAAACGGCCAAACCGAGCGCTATTAAAGAATTTTTAATTTTTGATAATTCCATAAAGTCCTCCTTTAACAATTTTGCTAAATTCTAAATGGAGAGGAAATCTGATCCAGGTAATCCAGATCGTCGGGAGTGAGTCTGAAAGCCATCGCCCCGGCATTTTCCGTGGCCTGATGGACTTTTGTTGCTCCTGGAATGGCAACGACAATATCTCCCTGGAAGTGGATTAACCAGTTCAAGGCGATCTGGGAAGGCGTCGCCTGATATTTTTGGGCCAGCTCTTTGAGGGCATGGATGACAGGCCGGCTTTTTTCAAGGCCTTTGGCTTTAAACATCCCCATGTATTTTCTGTAGCCCGAACTCCGTTTAATTAAATTCAGATCTTTATGGAATTTGCCGGAGAGAATCCCCTGGGCCAGAGGGGAATAGGCAATGATCGAAATCCCGAGTTCTCTGGCTGTATCCAGAATGCCGTTGGTTTCAATTTTTCTATTAAGGAGGTTGTATCGAACCTGGTTGGAGACAAGTGGCAGACCGAACTCAGCCAGAACCTTATGGGCTTTCCTCATTTTTTCCGCTGAAAAATTGCTCACCCCGATAAACCGGATTTTCTGATTCTCGACAAGTCGGGCCATGGCCTTCATCTGGGCTTTGGTTGAGGAGAAGGCAAAGGGATGGTGGATTTGATGAAGGTCAATGGGAGTGCCGCCCAGATTTTTCAGACGTTCATCGATTGTTTTTGTGATGGACCTTGATGTTCTGAACAGGGGAAGCCATTTGGTGGCAATGATGACTTCCTCCCGCCGCTGGCCCAGGCTTTTCAGCGCCTGGGAGAGGGCTTTTTCCGACTGGCCCATCCCATAGGATTCAGCCGTATCAAACCAGTTCAGGCCGCCTTCAAGAGAAACAGCCACAATTTTCTGAATTTCATCGTCAGTCAGGACTGGCCAGTATTTTCCGGCCAGGCCGCTTCCCTTGCTGAATTGCCAGCATCCGAGCCCGATGGGCGAGGCCATCAGGTTGGACTGGCCAAGCCGTCTCAAATTGAAAATTCTCATGGCTATTTTTATATGCCAAGAAAGCGTTTCGGTCAACCTCGGTTATTGTAGCCGCCATCTCCTCCCGCTTCATTTTTCAAACCAGGAGCACTTTTTTCAAAGAAGATTTCCTCCATCAGGAAGAATTGGAGCGGTTCGTGCTTGAGGGTGATTTGACGGATTTGCTTCGGTTGTTGTATGTTCATGCCTTCACATGAATCCATCGGCAGGAATATTTTTATTCTTTTCCAAATGAAATCAATCAGGAGGCTCTATTAATGAAAAGAAAAAGAATTCAGTTCAGTTTGTTTATTGTCGTTTTTGGTCTCATCTGTATTGTTTCAAACTCCTTCGCCGATCAAAATACGGAGAAAGTCGATGCCCTGTTTAAGGCATGGGATACGAAGGATTCACCGGGTTGTGCCCTGGCCATCATCCAGGACGGCAAAATCATTTATAAAAAGGGCTATGGAATGGCCAACCTGGAGCACAACATACCGATTACTCCCAGCTCTGTCTTCTATATTGGATCGACCTCAAAGCAGTTCGTTGCCATGTGCATCGTTTTGCTCGCCCGCGACGGAAAACTCTCTCTGGATGATGACATCCGGAAATACGTGCCCGAAATGCCCGATTACGGCACTCCTGTCACCATCCGCAATCTCATACACCACACCAGCGGGATTCGGGATTATCTTGAGCTCGTCGGGATTATTGCCGGGATGAGTGAGGAGAGGATGGATGAGATGATCGGCATCTATCACCAGCCGGATGCGCTCGAGCTCATTACACGCCAGAAAGAATTGAACTTCACACCCGGAGAGAAATTCCTCTACAGCAATTCGTGCTACTTGCTGCTGGCGGAGATTATCAAGCGCACCTCCGGAAAGACATTGCGGGAATATGCCCATGAGAATATTTTCGAGCCGTTGGGAATGACAAACAGCCATTTCCATGATGATTACGCGGAGCCGATTAAGGATCGAGCCTCAGGATATTACCCGGCCAAAGGAGGCAAGTTCAGGCTGTTTATGTCCACGTTCGATTGCGTCGGCTCGGGTGGATTGTTCACTTCGGTTGAGGATTTGTTCCTTTGGGACCAGAACTTCTATCATCACAAGGTCGGGGGGAAGGAACTCATCGATCAGATACATACTCGAGGCCATCTGAGCAACGGCGAAGAAATCGATTATGCTTTTGCCCTGATGATCGGAGACTATAAGGGTCTCAAAACCGTTCGACACGGAGGCGCTTTGGGAGGCTATCGGGCCGAGCTTCTGCGATTTCCGGAACAACGTTTTTCGGTCATCTGCCTCTCGAATTTAAGTTCGTTCAATCCTTCCGGTATGTGCGACAAAGTGGCGGATATCTATCTTGCAGATCAATGGAAGGTGGAAAAGCCGAAAGAGAAGCCGCCGCAGAAAGTCTCCGTCAATCCGGATGTCTACGATGACTATGAAGGGCAATATCAGCTGGAGGATTTTGCGGGTGATTTTTACAGTGAGGAATTGGGTGTGACCTTTTCACTTGCCGTGAAAGAGGGAAAGCTCTATTTCGTTCACAAGAATGCGCCGAAAAATCCTTTGAGATTGTCACGGCCGGACGCATTCTCGGGGGGCCTATTCGATATCAAGTTTCACCGTGATGGCGAAAAAAATGTGACGTTTTTCACGCTCAACACCGGCCGCGTCAAAAACCTCAAATTTGTGAGAAAATAACGATCATCGCTTCCTGGATCATTTACAGACGCCAGAGATAGGATGCCTTGAAGAAGAAGCCTCGCCGCATTTCCAGGAAGCGGTCGGACGGCTCATACATTCCGTCGCGCCACGTGAGCTTTTTGTAGAGCGAGCCGTAGCCGATATGAATGACCGTTCCCGGAATGTACGTGAACGACGCAAGGAGATCGGTCATCAATTGCTTGCGGAACGAGTTGTATTCGACAATCGCCCGGAAGAACAAATACTTATTGACCTGGTAGGTGTTCAGACTCCGAAGGATCGTGTAATCGTATTCCTTCACGCCGTCGGTCGAACGGGTGAAGTCGGAATAGGTTAGGGCAAACTCGAAGTGGAAATTATCGGAAGGAAGATAGATCATGCTGAGCGACGCGTCGTTCCCGCGGCCCTGGTGGGGTGCGGCGATATAACGGATTTTGTCTCCATAAATATATTGCACGTCCAGAGAGAATTGCTTCGTGATCTGGCTCGTCCCGATGAACCGAAAGCCGCTCCGATTGAAGCGCTGGCCGAGAAAGACCTCGGTCTGATAGCGGCCCCCGGCGTCCGATTCGACCTGGCTGAAGTCGGGATTGACCGTCCCGTCGAGGACGAGCTGAGAGGTCAGACCGTATTTCGCTGTCAGACTGAAATCGCTTTTCCCATTTTGCGGTTCGAGCGTTCCCTGATCGTTCAGGCTCGTTTTCCCGTATGTGACGGCCGGGAGAAGTTCAAGGAGCGTGTAATGCTTGATGTCCGTGAAGTGGAGTGTCCGCGTCTGCGTCAGGAAATTTAAGCCCTGGGCGGGGTCGAGCGGCGGGAACGTGCCGGCCTCAGAAAGTCGGCTGATATTCCGCTCAAAGATGATGCCCATCTCGACAGGCTCGCGGGCCCTGTAGCGAATGCTCTTGAACGGGATTTGAACTTCAATCGTGTAACCCTCGGCGTCAATCCTGCCGGCGGAAAACCAGACGACATCGACCGTATAATCCTCCTGGCCTCCTTCGAACTTGGAATCGGCCTGGATCCCGAGCGGATTGACGTAGAGCGCATAAAGAGACTGATAATCGCAAATACCGAAGATGAGCGTAGCCCGACGTCTTCATCTGAATCGCATCTCCTTTTCAATTTTATGAATCGATACAAGATTGGAATCTCCTCTTGGGGCCGTATGTCAACCTAAAAAATCCCGATTTACTCGTCCGGCAGGATCAGCCGGCACTCGCCTTCAAATGCCGGGAGGCCGTTGAGCGAGAATCAATTGTCTCACAAAGGGAGGCAGCCGTAAAAGCCTAATCGACGAGAGATCGCTGGACTCGACCAGCGGCCAGTTCGACATCCTTTCTTTGCCGGCCATTTCAGATTCATGCTTTTTCTTGACTGGAATCATTGACCGGTGATATCGTTTTACCAAGCGTCGCGACGTGGTTTCTGAACTTAATGACTTGATTGAATGCGCTACAGAAAAAAACTCTCGACCTTGAAATATGCTGTCCTCCAGATTCATTGAAATTTTATCTTTTATTTATGGCCGAATACCCAAAAAAGTAAGATCGAAAATCTATCCTTGTTTGGAACGTTTCTTTTTTTTCATCCGAAAACTGTGGATGATCTTTTCTCAGGTTCGATTATCTGTCTATTGGGCTCAGGGCACAGAAAAGAACAGCAAGAGTGATCTGGCCATTCTGTATTTTGGCGGGGGGAGAGAACTCCTTTATCTATTAAACCTGATGTATTCTGAGGTGAAATCCAAGAATCGTCTGGGAAGTGTGTTTTTCTGGAGGATACATTCCTATTCGCGACGAAAGAACCTCCAGGCGGATATGATTTTCACGAACAGCGACATTTTTTTCATGAAATCGCTGGCCCGAAAGGGATTCCTTTCCATCCCGGAATGGGTCTCATTCAAACTGGACCTTTCCCTGTCTATTCCGGAGATCTGGAAACGAACTCAATATAAGGGTTTAAAAGATGACCTGAGAAAAATCAGGAAATACCACTATTCTTATGAGATGACGCACGATCGGGACACCTTTAATTATTTCTACAGGCGGATGTATTTGCCTTACATCAAGAAACGATTTCAGATCATCAATTTTTTCACCGGCTATCATCTCTCAAAGCTTTCTTTCGAAAAGGGAGGATTGCTCCTCGCGAAGAGGGGAAACGAATTTGTCTCCGGGATCATTATCGTGCCCAATAAAGATAAAACCAAAACTCATGTCTTGGGAGTGAAAGAGGGCAAATTCGAATACGTTAAGCAAGGCGCATTGTCGGCCCTTTACTATTCATCCTGTCTTTGGGCCAAAGATAATGGATATCGATGGATGGATTTCGGTGAATGCCGATCATTCCTTAGAGACGGACTCCTGAATTATAAGAAAAAATGGAAAATGGAAGTCGAAAAGAGCCGGCATTTTCAGACGATCTTTGGATTGAAAATATGCCATCTCAGCCAGGAAGTCCGGAGTTTTCTGTCTTATAATCCATTCATTTTCTTGCACCAAGCTAAATTAAAAGGAATGTTCCCCGTTCAACAGAACCATCCGCTTTCCGTTGAAGAAATCCGGCTTATTCTCAAGAATTACTTCATTCGCGGACTCGACGGCCTCGTCATTCTCTCTATGAAAGGATTTACTCCACAGACAATGGATTACTATGCGAATCCCGATTATCGGCGGATCTGCCTCATTCAACCCAGCGAAGAATCATTCCTTAAAACATTCCCTCAGATTTTCTGTGAAGCTAATACCTCTGCGCCCAGGAAGAATTCCGGAATCCCGCATCTCTATTAGAAAAAAGGATGATGGATTTCATCCTCCGTCTTTTGGCGCTCTTCCCAAATACCACCAGTTCCTGCACTTGGCACAGAGTGGATTCCTCATCATACTGCCCCTGAAGATGGAGGGTCCGAATCCGCTCCATCGAAGAATTATTCCACAACTCTTCAATTGTCGCAGTTATCACGCTTCCCACTTTTAGGGTTTTACAGGCATCCATACAACAGGGCATGACATCTCCATTCCAGGAGATATAGAGAAGTTCCCAAAGCTGCCGGCAGGGAAGTCTTTGTCCCTTATATACCGGACCTTCGATCCTTCGATCTGGCCGGCAAACGTGTGAACATCCTTGATGAGAATGTTGTCTCCAGCGGCTAAATACGGACTCCATTTCTCGATAAAACCGCTGATTTCGGAGATCGTCTCTTTCATCTTGAGAATATGGAGACTCACAAAAGGCCTCACCTTCTTCTTCTCTTTCCTCATCTTGAAAAAATTGATGATATTCTGCTGGACCGATTCAAATTTCAGGCTCCTTTTGATGGCCTGATATGTTTCCTGGCTGAACGCATCCAGGGAAAAGCTGATGAGGTCAAGACGAGAATTATCCAAAATGTCCCTGGTCTTTTTTTCCGTTAGAAGATGCCCGTTGGTGATGAGTCGGACTTCAGGTATACCTTTAAATTTTGCATAGCGACACATTTCTGACCATTGAGGGTGCAATAGGGGCTCTCCCATGCCGCTAAATATGAAGAGGCCTAAGGAATGCTGTCTGGAGCATCCATCCACGATTCTCCTGAATGTCTCGAAAGACATGTAGCCGACTTCCTCCTTGAGCTGGGAGCGCAGGCACATCACACAATCCAGCATACAATCATTGGTGACTTCGAAAAGGAGCATGAAAGGGAATTGACTCTGTTGGTTCCGGACGATCCGGTGGGTCGCTGCATATGCCAGTTTCATCAAATCTTTGATTTGGCCGTGTCTCAGTTGGGCCCCTATTCTATGGAATTTGTGAAACCGGGGAAGTCTTTCCATTATTTGTTCCAGTTTGAAGGGGATGGATGACACGATGATGGGATGCACCCTGGAAAGGATTTTCCCTTCCGAGTTAATTTCCTGTTGGAGAATCTGTTTTTAAGGAGGCGCACGAATGAATTATATGAAGTTTAATCCTCCCAGGCAATCATCGCTCATGATTTTAAAGAGTTTCCTTGAAAATATTCACTGCCGCTCTCTGCGGCCATCAGAAGCTCCTGATAGGCGATGCGAGGCGGGGGGAGGCGGGGGAGGCTTCGCTACGATAAACGTCAACTTCCGTTGTTTTGTTGAATAATATTAGCACTTTGTCGGGCGAGGTTGAGTTTGAATATACAAATTTTCGTTAGCTTTGATCAAATATTGAAATTGTCGAGAGTGCGGAAGAACACATAGGTTCTTCCGCATTCTCTGGTTAAAAAGGGAGCTATGAAGAGTTTTTCAAACTAAGCCCTGCTCCATCATCGCCCGGGCCACCTTGAGGAAACCTCCGATGTTGGCGCCGTTGACATAGTTGCCCGGAGTCCCATAAGCCCCGGCTGCCTCAACACAAGTCTTATGAATACTCTTCATGATATGATGAAGCTTTTGATCGACCTCTTCTCTCGACCAGCTCATCCGCGTGCTGTTCTGGGACATTTCAAGGCCAGAGGTGGCGACACCGCCAGCGTTGGTCGCCTTCCCAGGGGCAAAGAGAATCTTGGCGCCGAGAAAGACATCCACGCCCTCAGCTGTTGTTGGCATGTTCGCACCCTCGGCGACGACATACACTCCGTTCTTGAGCAGATTTTTCGCATCCTTGGCATTGATCTCGTTCTGGGTGGCGCTGGGAAAAGCACAGTCCGCCTTATGATTCCAGAGAGGATTGGTGTCCATATCGGGCGTTAACGGCGTATACGTGACGCCCTTGAACTTATCAGCATACTCTTTAATTCGGCCGCGGCGCACGTTCTTCAGGTCCATGACAAAATCTAATTTCTTTGTATCGATGCCTGAGGGGTCGTAAATATAGCCGTTGGAATCAGAGAGCGTTATGATCTTGCCGCCGAGCTGGTTAATTTTTTCCACCGTGTACTGAGCGACATTCCCGCTTCCTGAAACAAGACAGGTCTTGCCGTCAAAAGTCTGCTTCCTCGTGGCCAGCATTTCCGCGGCAAAATACACGGCACCGTAGCCTGTGGCTTCAGGCCGGATGAGCGAGCCTCCCCAGTCGAGCCCCTTCCCTGTCAGGACACCGGTGACTTCATTTCTCAATTTTCTGTACTGGCCGTAAAGGAAGCCGATCTCGCGTCCGCTGACGCCGATGTCGCCAGCCGGGACATCGGTGTCAGGGCCGATGTGCCGGAAGAGCTCGTTCATGAAGCTCTGGCAGAGGCGCATGACTTCGTTGTCGCTCTTTCCTTTAGGATCAAAATCGCACCCGCCCTTTCCGCCGCCCATAGGCAGTGTCGTCAAAGCATTCTTGAACACCTGCTCAAAAGCAAGGAATTTCAAAATTCCCAGGTTGACCGTGGGATGAAAGCGCAGGCCGCCCTTGTAGGGACCGATGGCGCTGTTCATCTGGATTCTGTAGCCACGGTTGACATGGGTCTCGCCGGCGTCATCCATCCAGGTTACGCGAAACATGATGACTCGCTCCGGCTCGGCGATCCGTTCCAAGATTTTTGCTTTTCGGTATTCAGGGTGACGGTCAAGCACCAAGGAGACCGAGTTCACAACCTCATAGACAGCTTGATGGAATTCCGGCTGTGCAGGATTTTTAGCCTTAATTTCTTCCATGAAATCCTTGACATAATTGCCCATAAAAACTCCTTTATTATAAAATCTTAGGAGATGAAACTAGATAAATCTCCACTTCTTTTTATACCTCGGAATTGTTATAGATTTATTTGGATTTTATTGGGATTTTAATAAAAAAAATGTGGCCAAAAAAACAAATCCAGACCATGCTGAAAAGATTTTCTCCGGTGCTTTAACTTTCCTTGACTTTTAAAAATGGGGGGGTTATTTTTTAGGTAGAAATAAGAAAGGAATAATCTGATGGACGATAAGCCCTTCAACACGTTTGCCATGGCTCAGGCCCAATTCGACAAAACAGCAGAATGGCTGGGTCTGAACCTGGCGGTGCGCAATTTCCTTCGTTATCCGATGAGAGAATTTCAATTTCTCATACCTCTCCGCATGGATGATGGGAGCGTCAAGACTTTCAGAGGTTTTAGGGTTGTCCATAACGATGCCCGAGGTCCTGGCAAGGGCGGAATCCGATTTCATCCCCACGAGACGATTGATACGATCCGTGCTCTGGCGATGTGGATGTCCTGGAAATGTGCCCTCATGGATGTCCCCCTGGGCGGTAGCAGCGGCGGCGTCGCCTGCGACCCGCATTACTTAAGCCTCAGAGAACAGGAACAGCTCTGCCGGAGCTGGGTTCGGCAGCTCGCCAGGAATTTAGGACCTCAAGTCGATATCCCAGCTCCTGACATCATGACCGGCGCCCATCACATGCTCTGGATGCTTGACGAATACGAAGCGATCCGGGGCGAGAAAATCCCTGGATTCATCACCGGCAAGCCTGTGGGAATGGGAGGCTCTCTCGGCAGGATCGAGGCGACAGGGTTCGGCCTCGTGTTTGCTCTACGTGAAACGATGAAAGAACTAAACATCCAACCCGACAGCACTACCGCCAGCGTCCAGGGCTTCGGGAACGTAGCCCAGCATGCCAGCCGGCTCTTGGAACAGATTGGCGGAAAAGTGATTTGCGTTTCCTGCTGGGACCAAAAAAACGCAACGTCCTATTCATATAAAAAAGAATCAGGAATAGACCTCGAACTCCTTGCCAGTATCACAGACCATTTCGGCGGCATCGACAAAGAGAAAGCCTCGAAAATGGGCTATGATGTTCTTCCTGGAGAAGCCTGGCTGGCCCAGGAAGCAGATATCCTGATTCCAGCCGCGGTTGAGAATCAAATTACGGCTGAAAATGTGACTACGATTCAGCCGCGGGTTAAGATTATCGCCGAGGGAGCCAACGGCCCCACCACAGCCGAAGCCGACAAGGTCATTGCCGATCGGGGCATCTTCGTCATTCCCGATGTCCTTGCCAACGCCGGAGGCGTCACCTGCAGTTACTTCGAGCATGTCCAGAGCAACATGAATTATTACTGGGAAAAGGATGAAGTTCTCGGCAAGCTGGATGTCAAGATGACTTCGGCTTTCAATTCTGTTCTTGAGTTCGCCAAGAAAAAAAAGCTTTCCATGAGGGAGGCGGCTTTCGCTATCTCTATGGCCAGGGTGGCTCAGGCCTGTAAGGAGCGAGGTTGGATCTAATTTGCCCGCCCCATCATTCTATCGATGACCCTGCGGCTTCCGTCACAACAAAACCCGATGCTTAAATCGTGGAGAAAATCACTTTCCTCCCGCATCACGCCTTTCGACCGCAGATTTTTCACCGGAAAGGAAAGGTTCACGGTCATCGGCCGCGGCTCACTGGGAGGCAAAGCACACGGCCTGGCTCTGATAAAGAACATTCTCGAGAAAAAGCTGGCGCCTTCGTTTCAGCCCCAAATCGAAATCTCGATCCCGACGCTGACTGTGATCACGACAGAATTCTTTGACCTTTTCATGAAGCAGAACAACCTCCAGGAAGTTGCTTTTTCTGACTTCCGCGATGATCAAATCGCCACAGCTTTCCAGAAGGCGGAGCTTCCGGCCCAGCTCGTCGGCGAGCTGCTTGCGCTCATAGCCCAAGTTCATACGCCGCTGGCTATCCGGTCTTCCAGCCTGCTGGAGGACGCCATGTTCGAGCCGTTCGCCAGCGTCTATGCCACAAAAATGATCCCGAATAACCATCTGGATCCAGACACGCGTTTCAGGAAGCTGGTGGAGGCGGTCAAGTTCGTCTATGCATCAACTTTCTTTAAAGACGCGAAAAACTATATCCAGGCAACACGCCACAAAACTGAAGACGAGAAGATGGCCGTTATCATCCAGGAAGTTGTCGGAGTCCGACACAGACAGCGTTTCTACCCTCACATCTCGGGTGTGGCGCGTTCCTATAATTTTTATCCCCTGGGTCATGCCAGGCCTGCCGAAGGCGTCGTCGACCTTGCCATCGGCCTGGGAAAGACGATCGTGGACGATGGGATTGCCTGGTCGTATTCACCGGCTTACCCCCAGGCGAACCCGCCATATAACACTCTGAGCGACCTCTTGGACCAGACTCAGCATAAATTCTGGGCTGTCAATATGGGCACGCCTCCCGAGTACAATCCGATCAAAGAGACAGAATACCTGATGAAGTTCAGCCTCGAGGAAGCTGAAGAAGACGGCATCCTCCGTTATAGCGCCTCCACGTATAGAGCTCAGGATGATAAAATCGTTTACGGGATCGCGGAAAAAGGGCCACGCGTTATTGACTTTGCTCCGATATTGAAATTTGACCTACTTCCCCTCAACGAGATGCTCCGGGCGCTTCTCAAGATAAGCAACGAAGAACTGGAAAGAGCGGTAGAAATCGAATTTGCCGTAACACTTGATGAACAGAAAGGCGCTCCAGCCCGGTTCGGCTTTCTGCAGATCAGGCCGATGGTCATTTCAGAGGAAAAAGCCGAGCTAACGCCGGCAGATTTATCCGGAGAAAGGGTCCTCGTCGCTTCTGAGTCGGCGCTTGGAAATGGAATCCTCGAAAACATCTGCGATATCATTTACACAAAACCCGAGAAATTCAACGTCCATCATTCAGAGACTATCGCCTCAGAGCTCGAAGTGTTCAATCATCGGTTGCTTGCTCAAGGCCAGCCATATCTTCTGATTGGTTTCGGACGTTGGGGGACATCCGACCCCCAGGCCGGTATCCCGGTCAGGTTTGGCCAGATCTGCGGGGCAAAGGTCATCGTCGAGTCTGCGCTCCCAGAAGCGCATTCCATGCTCAGCCAGGGCTCGCACTTTTTCCATAACATCACCAGCTTCAAAGTCCTCTACATTTCCGTAAGCCATTGGGACCAATACAAGATTGACTGGGATTGGTTGCTCGAGCAGCCGGTTAATCAGGAAACAGAATTCGTACGGCATGTCCGACTTCCGGCTCCACTCAAAATAAAAGTCGACGGAACGAAAGGCCGGGGAGTGATCACTCATGATTGAAAAACCAAAGAATACCGATACGTTGGTCTGGTTCCTCTCTGAACGGGCTAAGGAACTGAATTGTCTGTATAAAATCGAAGAGCTTCTCAACAGGCCTGAAGCCCATTTGGTTGATGTCTGCAAAGGGATTATCGAGGCCATTCCGCCAGGCTGGCAGTATCCAGACATCTGCATTGCCAAGATCACTCTCGAAGAGCACTCTGCTCAATCTTCCAATTTCAAAGAGACGCCCTGGGTCCAGTATGCTGACATCAAAGTCCAGGACAAGAAAATCGGGAGGCTGAGCATTTACTATACAAAAGAGATGCCTCATGCTGATGATGGCCCGTTTTTGAAAGAGGAGACCAAGCTCCTGGGGACGATCGTCGAGCGGCTGGGGCATTACATTCTCTACTCCCGGATGAAGCAGGCTTACCAGGAATATCAAACGGCCCGCCGAGACATCTCGACTCACCGAGCCGAAGAATGGCGTGTCGCCCTAAATTTTTTGCGTCAAACCAACAAGGACCTCTTCTTGAATATCTCCCGCCGCATGCTCAATTTTCTCAGCTGGAGCGGCATCCAGGAAGCAGAAAAGCTCCTCCAAAAAACGCTGGCAGGGGAAAAAAGAAACGAGCGCTATTCGGAAGACGACAATATCCCCTACCAAGTGAGCCTGCCTGCCTTCAGTGAGAAAATCAGCGATGAAACGTTCAACCTGGCGGCCAAGCATCTCACTACGGAGCAGATCCTGGCTAATATCCAGAAGTGGATCCAAGAGGACCAGCTGAGCTTTTTGGTCCAGGTGACAAACAGAAATCTCCCCCTGGCTCAAGTTGTGGACGCCATCCAGCGCTACCACCATATTGCTTTAGAGGGCATCACGCTTCCTGCCGCCAGCAGACGCGGAGTCCTTATATCCCTGATCCGACGCTTCCTCTCCGAGCAGCCGGAATTCGTCAATATCGCCATTGATCACATCGAAATTGATGATTTCTATGAAATTTTGGACCATATCATTTTTTCCTCAGAAAGTCAGGGAAAGCTGGGGGGCAAGAGCACAGGGCTTTTTCTTGCCAAGCATATCATCAAGAAATCAGCCGATTCTCTGAGTCATTTTGGCACGGTCAAGGTGCCGAAAACATGGTACATCACCTCGGATGGCCTGCTGAGCTTTCTCTCCTACAATAACCTCAATGAGGTGGTTGAGCAAAAATATAAAGAGATCAATCAGGTCCGTCTGGAATATCCTCATATCGTCCAGACCTTCAAGAATTCCCAGTTCCCCACGCCCATCGTCCAGGGGCTCGCCATGGTTCTCGACGACTTCAAAGACCAGCCCATCATCGTCCGCAGTTCCAGCCTGCTTGAAGACCGGATCGGCTCTTCCTTTTCTGGAAAATATAAGAGCTTGTTTTTGGCCAATCAGGGCAGCAAGCAAGAACGGCTCGAAGCCCTGAAAGACGCCATCGCTGAAGTCTACGCCTCGACCTACGGGCCTGATCCTATCAGCTACCGGTCGGAGCGGAATCTTCTGGATTTCGCCGAAGAGATGGGCATCATGATCCAAGAGGTCGTGGGCACGCGGATGGGAGACTACTTTCTGCCTTCTTTTGCCGGCGTGGCCTTCAGCCGGAACGAGCTCCGCTGGTCACCGAGGATCAAGCGCGATGATGGTCTTCTCAGGTTGGTGCCGGGATTAGGAACGAGGGCCGTGGACAGGACCGGCGACGATTATACTGTTTTGATTGCCCCCGGACAGGTCGGCCTCCGGGTTAATATCACTGCAGACGAGATCGTCCGTTATGCGCCTAAAAAGGTGGACATCATCAATTTACAAACAAATAGCTTTGAAACGATCGAGATCAAAGACCTGCTCAGGAAATGCGGCCATCAAATCCCCGCCATAGATAAAATCGTCTCTGTCTATGACGGTCAATGGCTGCGGAAACCGTTGGGCAGAACTCTCGACTTCGAGAAGGACGACCTTGTGGTGACCTTTGACGGGTTGATCGAAAGCACGTCCTTCATCCCGCAACTCCGGGAAGTCATGCGTATTCTCGAAGAGAAGCTCCAGTCACCGGTGGATATCGAATTCGCCTCTGATGGAAAGAACTTTTATCTTCTCCAGTGTAGAACTCAAAGCCACATGGAAGGCTGCGAGCCCGTTTATATTCCAAAGGACCTGCCCAAGGAGAAAGTCCTGTTTTTGGCCAATCGTTTTATCTCCAACGGCCGCGTGCCAGACATCACGCATGTCGTCTATGTCGACCCGCAAAGCTACGATGAGCTTTCCAGCCAAGCGAAGCTTTTCGCGGTCGGCCGCGCTGTAGGAAAGCTGAATAAACTTCTGCCAAGGCGCCGATTCATCCTCATGGGGCCCGGCCGCTGGGGAAGCCGGGGCGACATCAAACTCGGCGTGAAAGTCTCTTACGCGGACATCTCGAACACGGCGGCACTCATCGAAATCGCCCGGAAGAAGGCGAATTATTTGCCTGATCTCTCGTTCGGCACCCACTTTTTCCAGGACCTTGTGGAATCCGAAATTCGCTACCTGCCTCTTTATCCAGATGAAAAGGGCGCCGTTTTTCAGGAGAAGTTTTTCAAAGAGTCAGCCAATATTCTTCCGCATATCCTGCCAGAGTTTGCTGACATCGCAGAAACCGTCAGGGTCATCAATATCTCTAAAAGCACGGATGGAATGGTGCTCCGCATTCTTATGAACGCCGACCTTGATGAAGCCGTAGGCATTTTGACCAATCCGGAGGTTGGACATCCCTCTCCGATTGCTCCGAAAGAAACAGGTAAGGAAAAATTAGAGAACCACTGGGCTTGGCGACTCGAGATGGCCGAGCATATCGCTTCGCAGCTTGACGCCAAGCACTTTGGCGTAAAAGCCATGTATGTGATCGGCAGCACCAAGAATGCTACGGCCGGGCCTCAAAGCGATATCGACCTGCTGGTTCATGTCCAAGGGACAAAGACCCAGCGCCATGAACTCATACACTGGCTGGAGGGCTGGAGCCTCTGCCTGGACGAAATGAATTTCCAAAAGACGGGATACAAAAGCGGCGGGCTGCTCGATGTTCATCTTATCACCGATGAGGATATTGCCAGGAAGACCGGCCATGCGGATAAGATCGGCTCAGCGACAGACGCTGCCAGACCCCTGCCGCTCAAAGAAAAAGCCTGACGGCCGCGTTGAACCGGTCAATCAGATAAGCTCTCGTGTCGCGGTGTTGAGTTCCTCGGGATCAAAGCGAATAAGGGCCAGCTCCGATCCATCATGAGCAGCTGAAAAACAGCAGGTCCGGCCGATGCGATCCCGCCAGGAATGAGAGAGCCTTGCCGCTTCATGAACATGCCCATGAAGCGTCAGGAGCGGCTGTCGGAGTTCAATGAAGCGGCGGATGGCGATACTGCCGAGATGGCGGTCAAGCGGAACATAGTCGATCATCTTTCCTCCCGAAGAAGACATGTCAAGCTTTGTCTGGTAAGGAGGTGAATGGAAAAGAAAGATGGCTTTCGCCAGGTCTTCATTTTCTGTCAACCGCTCAAGGTCATTCTTGATGCTCGAATATTTTTTTTCCTGCTCGGTAACCTGGACAGAGCGCAGTCCTTCTTCCGGGGAAAGAGTTCCAGGGTCGACGTAACGGGAGACGTCGTAGCGCTCCCAGTCCTTGAGCCGGAAAGGAGTCGGCGGGACAAACGCATACCCGTAAACAGGAAAACCTCTGAAAAAAACTTTTCGGTTATGAATATACTCCCAGACGCCCTGGACAGTTGCATCCAGGACCGCTGCTTCTTCAAACCGACAGTCGTCGTTGCCCATGATCAGGAAGACCTTAGGAAAAGACCTTTGAAGCTCCTGGCGCAAAGCGAGGAGGTTTTTCACCAGAAAGTCATTGATAAAATCCTGATGCAATAAATCAAAAGATTCATGCACAAACCAGGTCAAGGGCAAAAAATCGCCACCGATGAACACCACCGCTGGCTTCTCTCGAGAAATGGCCGCAAAAAGATTCTGATAGCGACGTACATCTCCATGGAGATCCGAGACAAAGAAGCAAAGCATCACGAAGAAATGATAACGAAAATTATTCGAAGTGACAACAGGGAGGAATGGGCCTGGTTCCTGGCTCCCTCAAGAATTGTCTTCATTTCCGAACTTATAACCGACCCCGCGAACAGTTTGGATGCATTTCTTGGCTTTATCCAGCTTTTTTCGTAGTCCGGTGATATGATAATCCACAACGCGCTCGGTGATCGGATAGCCATCCTCACGCACATGGTCAAGGATAAGCGAACGAGTGAAAACCTGATTTGGTTTCCCTGCCATCAAGGCGAGAATCTCGAATTCCGTCTTGGAGAGATGGATTTTTTTCCCATTGACGAGAACCTCGTAGGCTGATCGATTGATCACCAAGTTGCCTATTTCCAGCGTCGTTTTTTCCTTCTCTCTTGACTTTTTCATCCTTCGCAATAGAGCCAGGATGCGGGCCAACAGGATTTCCGGCTCAAAAGGCTTTGTGATGTAGTCGTCCGCGTATTCCTTTAAACCGGCGACGACATCTTCGACCTGCTTCTTTGCTGTCACCATGATGATCAAAGCATCTGCTGTCGCAGGGTTCTTTTTTAAGATGCTGCAGACTTTCAGGCCGTCCATCCCGGGGAGAATAAGGTCTAAGAGAATAAGATCCGGTTTCTCTTTCCTGGCAAGATCTATGGCTTCCCTGCCGGTCTGAGCACAGAGAACATGGTATCCTTCTTTCCAGAGGATAAAAGCGAGGCTCTTTTGAAGGTTGAGGTCGTCCTCGACACATAAAATCTTTACGCCAGAGCGAGCCTCATCCAATGTCCTCATGCTCGGCCTCTTTCCAACATCCTCATATTAGATAATTTGCCCCTCCATCAGAGTAAAAATATTTTAACTAAAACCAAACAAAAAGCAAATACAATCACAATAATCCATGCAGGACAGAAGAAATGACGGGCGGAATAAAGAGGTCTATTCTGATATTCAGAGGGTTCGAACTCTTTCTTCGTAGACCTTAATCCACTTGTCGATAATTTGTAATAATGTCTGGCTCAGCTTGGCGCCGCTACCGTGAATAGGGCGGAGCTCTTCAGCAAGTTCAGAATATCCTTTTCGATCCAGCCAGGACGAAATGATATCATTATCCGAATAAGGCTGAATGATATCCGGGTCCAGAGTTTTTATAGACGCGTGGAGGTCAGACAAACTGAAGATCTTCTGCCCGTCGACAACTAACGGTATCTGCTCTATCCGGGCTATTTCACTCTGGAAATGTCTCTTCAACATAATGATGAAATGCTGGCCCTGGCTTCTCCTCGGACGCAGTCGGTCCCCGAGCTCTGCGTAGCTGTGCATATAAAGCCATGTGGAGAATTTGTCCTTTTCTCCGTAGCTTTCAAAAATTTCTCTGAGCTGCCGGCCCTTTCGTGTATCCTTCTCAGCCTCCGTGAGGATCTGACAAATTCCATAGATATCCTTGGCCCGATGCAATTCCTGTCCTTCTTTGTCATAGATAAGAAAATCTCCCAGCCCTGTGAAATTGAGAATGTAATCTTTAAGCTTTTGCAAACTTCCGGGGTCGCCTTTGGGTAGGATGAAACCGAGGTCACTGAATTCACGAGCTTCTTCCGCTTTAGAAGCGATGATCACAGGAATTCGGGGATAATATTTGTTCACCAGGCGGATCAGGTCGCGGCCGGCATCACTCTGGAGTTTGTTCTTTTTGGGAAAGAAAATATCTGTGATCAGACAGACGACATCATCACCATGCCCCTGTGTGATAAAATTTTTTTTCCTGACCTGAGATTCCTCTTCAACGCCGAAAAGGAACTGGAGACTCTCTTCATAGGTTCGGGTGATCCTCACATCCACACGCTGGCCGACAATATCGTAAAGAACCGGGAGGAACTGGGAAAACCAGCGCGGCTCATCATCCACAACATGAAAAATAAACCGCCGCGCTCTTGAGTATTTCTCGATGTTGAGCAAATCTTCTGCGGCCCGGACGGCAGAAACAAGGATTTTCTGCGGGGCGAATGTATTTTGGTTGACAGCAAAGACGAGGTCAGCTTTAGCCGTGTAGGGATACTTTTGTTTGGCTGCTTGAGGAGGGGAACATTGGATAAACTCTTGGTAAGAGAGAAGGACCATGATGACATTCTTGTTCTGGATGCGGATTCTTTCGGCATCCAGAAAGGCCAGAGATGTATCATCAAGAAGAAAGACCGTGGCTTCTGGAGAGGCGTAATGCATCACCGACTGGGGGTCATAGATGATTTCGGTCCTGAGCCAGGGCAGACTCTCTTCCAAAATTGTCTTTGCTTTGCGGACCTGAGCGTCTGCAGCAAAAATGATCACCTGCTTCACCCGGAGCGGATTGATGATCCGGGGAATGAATAGATTTTCTCTGTCCCGGCTCTGGCTATTCATTTTCCAGGACGACTTCGCAATGCTGATTGAGACAATCCGCATAAACCGTGACCGGATTGGGGAACGTTAACACAGAAAGAATGTCATCGGTGTGGGGTCTTGAAAAGAGCCAAGGGTCAAAGGTGTCCTGCATCGGCGTGACATAACCATAGATGATGTTGGTGCTCATCAGGTTCGTCAGAAAATGCGTCCCCTGGGTTCCGTACATCCTCGTCTGCAGCTTTTTCTGGTCCTCGTCAAAGCCGCCTTGAATCATATACAGAAAGTGGCTGCCATAGATTCCTCCGGTCAAATTCCCCTCTTCGGGCAAAGGTTCTGATCGTCCGGCGATATCTACTCCGTACTCAAAAATTGCCGCTGCCTGGTCCACATCTTTATAGTCAACATAGATGCCCCAATCCAGGTTTTTGCTCCCGAGGCGGCCAGGAACGATCAAGATATACTTCTCCTTCCGGTCCATCATTTCCCGGTTGGCCCGGGCAATCGCCTTCCTGACAACGGCCTGCATTTCTTTCTGATAAATAAAAGGAGACACGACGAGGACAAACTTGATGTTCCTTTTGATGCCGTGTCCCTGGGCATTGTTGATCGCGAGATACGTGTGGTATTTAGTCCGAGGAATCTTTATGGAGGCAAACTTCAATTCGGGCAGCGGAGTCAGTTGGACAATGTGAAAAGTTCCGTCTCCCTTATCCTTCCTGGAAAAATCAAGGTTGAAGACAAACTCAATCTGAAAGTGGGAAGAGACACGAGAGGCAATGACCTCCATGATATCTATAAGGCCCGTCTTAAACCCAAAATGGTCGTTCTGGATGAGTTCTTCGATGGTGATGAGGTTGTTCTGGATTCCCAAAAGCTTAATTTTATGATAGTTCGCAAACCGAACGTGAAGCTTCCTCATTGTTTCTAGTTCTTCGCCTCTGAGTTCCCTGTTTTTCGTCATATCCAGAGCATAGAAATATTGCTGACCGTTTCCGATTCTCAAGAGGCGGAGTGGAATAGGGTTGCGGATGGTGGCCATGGAGATAACAGGAAAATCATCCAAAACCGTGGCATAGCCATGGCCGAAGGCAATCCGGGCAAAACCTTCTCTGTGGTTCTGATTTTTCAAGGCATGAGGGAAAAAGGAATTGGCCACTCCGGAAATGTAAGGATAATACACCGGGCCTGCGAGTGTATCATCGTAAAGTCCCGGAATAGGGTTGATAACGATGCCCATTTTTTCCCGGCTCGAGGCCGGCTGCTTCTGAAGAAAATCAAAAAAAATGTGATAAACAGCCTGGATAGCTTGAGATAACCGCACCTCAGGCTCAGGGTGATTATTAGGCAGCATAAAGGAAGCGTTCTCTCCGGCGTGAATAGGACCTACGCCCGTAGCGGCGAGATCCCCTTCGTTTGTGGCAGAAGAACGAATACCCAGAGGAACTTCTGCCATCTCTCTGAGAATCGAAGCGATGATGGTTTGTTCCTCTTTATCAAATCTTCGGTTATTTTCGAGGAAACGGTCGAAGAAAGAGGTGGTGAGGATATGGGTTCTCAGTTTGCTGACCTTGGGAAGAGAAAGCTCGTTGACCTTGGCGAGTCCGATTCCTTTTCCGCCCAGAGAACCCGTGCCATAAATCTTGACATTGTCAGCTATCTCTGAGACAAAAATACTCATTCGTCTTTTTTTAAAGGATAAGAATTTCCTTTTCGCGAGCGATGGTCGATTGTGAGTCTTTGTGTCGATTTTCGCCTCCGCCCGCTGTGGGGAAGTATAAATGACGACTTGAAAAGATGTCAAGGACGGCTTAATGCGGCTTGCCGCATGGCTTGAGCCCGCGGATGTGTCCGCACGTCTCAATTGGTTGGCAATGCGAAGGCACATGCAGGAGATACAAGAAAAAATACCTTGTATTACAAATCTGTTTTTAAGGAAATGAAGAAATAGTTTTTACCGCAGGGTGCCTTCGTAGTGGGCGGTGAGCTGGCGCTTGCGCACGACTTCCGGAGTGTAGGAGGGGAGGAGCACAGGAGCGATACGGTCGGTTTT